>JAZLJL010000001.1:0-2030 GCA_045617845.1 Paludibacteraceae bacterium
ATGTCCAGCTGATTTGAGCATCTGCGCCACTAAATTTTCCACCAACATACCTTTATTTATCTCCAATTTGTCGTGCATTAGTTTTCGATAAAGTTCTTCTGCCTTGATAGAGGCTTCCGAAAAAGCATGGCTGATCAAGAGTCCGGTATCTGCCATATAAAGTTTTCTAGCCGAATCCATCAGCTTCATTTCCAGACCAACAGACGGCTCTGATGCGGCAAAACAGGAATTTACGACTCTTGATTCCTCTAACCAGAAAAAGGCCGTTTCAACATAGGAATAACGGCCATCTTGAAACAAATACTTTATGGCTTCGCTTATCTTTCCATTCCAATAATAGGTTGTATATTTTCCGTTTCATAATCTGTTTATAATCAAATAGTCTAAAATTAAATATACACCATTCCAACAATAATAAAACATAGAATAGTGCACCATTCCAAGATTTAATTTGGTGCAAAAATACACTTTTTTAGTATTAGAGAATGACCTTTTTATGATGTTACTCGAAACGATATAAGAAGCGAGGAAGAATGTGGTACTGACAATGCGCAGGAAAAACAGAGTTTATGATTAGTTTTTGAGAATGCGAGACGCGAAAAACAAATCATCTATGGTTACTTCGCTATGAACGAGGCTGCTGTATATGTTTTTTTTAACGCCAAAGGTGGTAATGAAAGTTAGATGTACAGATTCCGTTTTCTTTATCTTGTCGCGAAGAGAACCCATTCTGTTGCGTAATGTTAGGTCGTAAGTTTTGTCAATAGCAAATTCCTCCTGGCAGAATTTCATTTCACAGAGGTTGATAATCCTATCGGCCCGCCTGATGAGCAAATCGCACTGCATCCCGTCGTGTTTTTCATCGCCACGCAAGGTGTAAGCGGACTCTTCCGTTTGGATGGATTCTATGCCTATGGCTCTTTTGATTTGCGGCGTATGCATAAGGCATATTTCTTCAAAAGCGATGCCGCTCCAGCTGTTCATCACATTCGTCGAAAGGTTGTGCTGCCAGAACTTTTCATCTGTAATATGCTGCTTCTCTTTAAAATAGATATAGGTGCGACAAAACGGATCAATAAGTTTATAGAGGGTTTCGTTTTTACGCGCGTCAAAGGGACGGTAACGTATGATGAAGTCACTCTCCTCTAAAGCAACCAGTATTTGGCTAAGTGTGCCCCCTGTCGAGATGCCGAGATCTTTTACAATCTCATCTCTGGAAAAACCGCAATGCTTTTCACTCAGTTTTTTAACTACTTTAATGTAATTGTCTGGATATTTGTATAATGCGTGGAATAAGCGGTTAAACTCGCTTTGAAGTTTGGCTTTTTTGTCAAATAGTAGTAAATCAATGTTTTGAGCCAGACTCAATCCCTTTTGGAAATAATTGAGATAGTATGGTATGCCGCCAAAAACCATATAGGCCAGAACGATATCGTACCTTGACATATTTATTCCTTTGGCTTGAAAAAACAGTTCCGTTTCGTGGAGCGTAAAAGGACTGAGCTTAATGTGCCAAGTCAGCCGGCCGTAAAGTCCGCCTTTGTTGTTGATAAGGTTGTTCAGCATCCAAGAAGATGTAGATCCACAAACTACCAGCATCAGATTGTCACGCCCCGCACCCCAGCCATTCCAAAAGGCTTCTAAGGCCACCACAAATTGCGAACGAGCCGTATCCAACCAGGGTAGTTCGTCTATAAAAACCACCTGTCTGCTACCATCATCTAATTTTTCAAGCAAGTCTTCCAACATATACATCGCCTCAAACCAGTCTTTGGGACAATGGTCAACATCCGCATTGGCAACCAACAGAGAACGATAAAAGTGTTTCAGTTGGTCGCGCGTGGTTACGGGTTTGTCCTCGTCATAAATGGACAATCCGGTATGATAGAAGGTCAGTTTGTCTTTTAGCGTTTCACGAATCAGAAAGGTCTTACCCACTCTTCGCCTTCCATAAACAGCGACAAATTCGGCATTTCCACTGGCATATCGTTCCAGTAATTCATTCTGTTCCCATTCTCTACCTATGATTT
>JAZLJL010000002.1:0-59140 GCA_045617845.1 Paludibacteraceae bacterium
ACGCGATAGTCCGTGACACCTTGGTGTGCTTGGGCGACCTTCCTTATTCTTGGCACGGACATCTGTTCAATGCGGATGGCGAGACTGCCGAGGTGGGCGCCGCTTTGTTGACCGTAAAGGTGGATAGTTCGTTCTTTAAAAAGGAAACTATCGTCTCTTCCGTTCCTTACACATGGCGAAATGGCGTGACCTATACGGAGAGTACGGATGTGGACCGTTTCGTCCAACCGAACGCTTCGGGTTGTGATAGCGTATTTTCTTTACATTTAATCATTAAGGTCAATCAGTCTCTGGTGGTCAATGAACCGGTTTCTCCTATTGATAGCGCAGCCAACGATAGTTGTTATTTGCGTGTCCTGGATTTGGGTACATTGATGCCGACCTACACCCATAACGTATCTAATGCAATAGACACGGTTGTTTATTATAAAGTGGCGAATGGCGAATGGATAGATCTTTCGCTTGAGCCTCTACTTTACCAAGTGGAGGATGGAACAGAGTTGTATTGGAAGGTTTTGGTTAATACGGCGGATACTTCGTTGACGGACGAGACGGTGAATCCACAGGTCATCCGTGTCCGGAATAATTACGAGCCAATTTTGGCATGCGATCAGATTTCCCTTGGCAAACGTATTGTCGCTGTACAAGATTCCATTAACGGTGAGGTCCGTTTCACGGTCTCTCCTTCAGACGTGAAGGCTGCGGCTTCGAGTCCTTGCTCTTCTGATTTCGAGGTCTTATATAGTAATGATGGCGTTAACTTCAATCCATATAGTGGAACGACGTTCAATATGAATGTGTTTGAACAAACTTATCGTACATTGTATTGGAAGGTGGAGGACGAAGTTGGTAACTTGTCTTCCGCTTGTCCTGTCGATTATGAGATTGAACGTGCTACGGAAGCTGATGGCAAAATGTATGCTATCGTGAGAGACTCTTTTGTCTGCGCTAATTCATTCCCTGTCGTTTGGCATGGTCATGTGTTTAATACGCCAGGCGAGAAGGCGGAAATTGGTGCGGCCTTGTTGTCTGTCCGTGTAGACAGTTCATATTTCCGTTATGATACTTTGGTCGTTTGCGACGCAAGTTCCTATAACTGGCGTGGAATGGAATATAATAGTGGTGTATATGATTTGTCTTACACTGTAAATAACGGACAGGGTGTTTGCGACTCTGTTGTGATGGTCCATTTGGCAATTTACGCCAAGGATAATAAAGGGGTTGCCGATACCATCGTTGATGCCGGTTGTATCGGAGATCCTCTTCGTATCGGTTATTCCGTCAAGGGTCAGCATACCGAATACGCTTGGTATGAGCAGGGTGAACGTTTGACTGGGGACGATTGGAATGGCGTGAACAGGACATTCGTTTATTTCAATGGCCATGATAATTACCAATATATGTTGGTGACGACGGTCCCTGGTGGCTATTGCCCTGATACAACCGTCTATATCATGAATTCGACCCACTTCATAGAGTCCGATGGACCAAAATCCATGGTGCTTTATGCGGGTGAGAATTGTAAGGCGAAGATCCGATTAAGGGATTACATGCCTGGATTCACTGATAAATGCTCTTACGATTCCAAGGATACGGTATGTGCTTATCGTATCAATCATGGTGAGGAGAGATTCGCTGGGGCGGATGATTATTACGAGTTCTCCGATGGCGATTCCATCTCTTGGCGTGTCGGCATTATCGGAAATGACGATAAAACGTACACGGTTAGTGCAGAGGATTTCTTCCAACGTGTATATGTCTTAGATGTCACCAAACCAAAAGTTGATTCCTTGGGCATTTCCTATGGAAACCGTATCCACTCTGTGGCTGATTCCGTTGTGGGCGACGTGTTGTTCAATGTCCCTTTGACCGATGTTACAGACCATGTGTCCGATAATTGCGACGATGTGTCCGATTTGAAGATCCAATATAGTTTGGATGGCGAAAGCTTCTCTGATTTTAATGGCGTGGATTTGTCGATGAATGTCTATGAGTCTCCTTCCATTCTTGTGTACTATACGGTTACGGATAAAAGCAATAACACATTGTTGGATTCTGTGTGGTACACTGTGGAGCGTAAGACGTTTGTCGGGGAGGATTCCTTTGCCGTTGTCCGAGACACGATGGTTTGCCCTAGCATGATGCCGTTCACATGGCATGGCGTTACCTTTAAGCAACCTGGTGTTCCTTCTGTCGTTGGTGCGGCTTATTTGACCGTTGATGTGGATCGTTCCTACGAACGGTTCGATACTGTGTTTGTCTGTGATTCTTATGTCTGGAGAGATGGCGTCGAATATACCAATAGTACGACGGAACCTACTTTCGTCGTGAAGAATGGCGAAGGCGAATGTGACTCGCTCATCCATTTGAACTTGACGGTCTTGAATCCATCATCAGGTAGCGATTCTATTGTTGTCTGTGTGAAGGAGTTGCCATATGACTGGAACGGCTACCAAATAACGGGTGATTCCATTCTGAGACTGAGAAACGTTTTAGGATGCGACTCTTTGGTCGACATTAAGGTGGTGGTTTTGCCTGTCGCTACGGAAACAATATACGACACTGCTTGCGTCTCTTACCGATTGAATGATTCTGTCTATACCAAGAGTGGCGTTTATGAGCAGGTGCTCACTTCAAACGTGACGGGTTGCGACTCCATCTTGACATTGCACCTCGTAATTAACGAGGAGACGTCGTTGACTATTACGGATACGGCTTGTGGTTCTTATACATTGAACGACTCCGTATATACCCAAAGCGGTCTTTATGAGCAACACTTTGTTTCGTCGACAGGTTGCGATTCCGTGGTGAAGTTGAATCTTACTATTTTACAGCCTTCTTACGGTGAAGACACGCTTTACGTCTGTGAAGGATCTCTTCCTGTCAGATGGAATGGACGTTCTATCTTAGGCGACACCGTCATCCGTTTCCAAAATGCTGTGGGTTGTGACTCATTGGTTTCTTTGAAGGTGATCGAAAATCCTGTTGTTGTCACTCATGTCTATGATACGGCTTGTGGTTCATATTCGATAGGAGACGCCGAATTTAACAAGTCTGGTGAGTATACGCTCAGATTCTCATCGGAATCAAATTGTGACTCTATCATTAAGTTGCATTTGACCATATTGGAGAGCGTTACGAACACGCTTTATGAGACCACTTGCGGATCTTATGAATTGAATGGCGTTTCTTATGATACTTCCGGCGTCTATGAGCAGCATTTGACCGCAGCCAATGGTTGTGACTCATTGTTGGTTTTGGTGTTGACGGTTCAGCCTGTCGGTGATACTTTGATTAAGGAAATTGCCCACGGCTCCTATACGTTGAATGATTCCGTTTATACGGAGAGTGGTCTCTACATCCAACATATTCCGACGGCTAGTGGTTGCGATTCGATTATTAGGTTGGATTTGACTATCGTCGAAGGTGTCGTGTATGAGTGGAGCGAAACGGCTTGTAGCAGTGGTATGTGGTGGGAATCCACTTTGCTGAAGGAGAGCGGAACTTATTCTAAGACCTATCAAACAGAGGAGGGAACCGATTCTACGTCCATTCTCCATTTGACGATTATCCCGACGGCGTATAGTACTATTGTCGATACAGCTTATTCCTACTATGTATTGAACGATTCAGTCTATACGAGAAGTGGCATTTATGTCCAAAATTTGACTTCGTCCGCAGGCTGTGACTCAATTTTGACATTGACATTGAAGATCCTGAACGTTGTTAATGGTGTTTTACAAGATACTTCTTGTACTTCCTATACTTTGAATGACTCCGTATATACCGAAAGTGGCACTTACGAGCAGCATTTCATCACAACAGACGGACGTGATTCAACATTGATCCTCGAGTTGGTTATTTATCCTACTTATGAGGTTGAATTGAGCGACACGGCTTGTGGTTCTTATACGTTGAATGATTCCGTCTATACCAAGAGCGGACGCTATGTGCAATATTTGCAGGCCATCACGGGCTGTGATTCTGTCGTGACGTTGAATTTGACTATTTTGGAGTCTCCTCGCACTATCATTAATGAAACGGTCTGTGGCTCATATGTGTTGAACGATTCCGTCTATAAGAGCAGTGGAATTTTTGAACAACGGTTCGTCTCCCAGAATGGTTGCGATTCTATTGTCCAATTGAATTTGACGGTTCTCCCTGTCCCGGTAACCGAGATATTCGATACGGTTTGTATTTCTTATAAATTGAATGACTCCGTTTATACCGAGACGGGTATTTATGAGCAACGTCTCCCGGCCTTTAATGGCTGCGACTCTATTATTCGTATTAATTTGGTCGTCTTGTCTTCTCCTACCGTCGTCACGTATGATACGGCTTGCGCTTCCTATACTATTGATGGTACAGTCTATACGGAAAGTACGGTATTGGAGACTAAGGTGAACTCTCCTTCTGGTTGTGATTCCATCTTGACTGTCCACTTAACTATCTTGCCGATCAAGAAGGACACAATCTTCAGAACGGCTTGTGGCTCGTATACGTTGAACGATTCCGTCTATACTGAGAGTGGTGTTTATACTCAGGTCTTGGAGTCTTCGTATGGTTGTGATTCCATCCTAACCATGTATTTGACTATCTTGGAGCCGACATATGGTTTTGATACTGTCGATATTTGTGAGAACGGTACTTCCGTTATGTGGAATGGCTTCAGCGTCTCGTCCGATACGTCGTTAATTATCCAAAACTATTTGGGTTGTGATTCTATTGTCGCGATCCATTTGAATCGGTTGCCAATCATGAGGTCTGAATTCAGTGATACTTCTTGCGCTCCTTATGTTTGGAACGAGAAAGAATATTATGTCTCAGGCGATTATGAGTTCAAGACTACTTCTTCGATTGGTTGTGATTCCATACGTACCCTTCACTTGACGATTCTCCCTTCTTATGAGATCTTCTTGTTGGATACTGCGGTTTCTTACTATGACTGGAATGGCGTCAGATATGATACTTCGGGCATATATACCCAGAACTTGGTCTCTTCTGCGGGTTGCGACTCTATCGTGACGATTGGTGTCACTGTCTTGGCTCCTCCGGAGGATGCTCCTGAGAAGGTTAGCTCTTGTATTTCTTACGAATGGCAGGGTAGGACTTTGACGGAGAGTGGTGTTTACTATGATATCATTAGGACTGAGACGGGTGAGGACAGCATCGTTTCGATAGATTTGACAATTAATTATCCTAAATATAACAATGACACCATCTTCTTTACGGTTTGTGAGAATGAACTCCCTGTGGAATGGAATGGCTATTACTTGTCGAATGACACGTCCAGGGTTATTCTTACCTCGTCGGAGGGGTGCGATTCGTTCCTTATCTTTAGGTTGAATATTTTGCCGGTTTATGACACAATGGAATATGCGGAATCTTGTGATTCGTTTGAATGGCATGGTCGGATTTTCCATGAAAGTGGCGTCTATTATGATACTTTGCAGACCATGTATGGATGTGATAGCGTTTCCGGTATCTCTCTAACGATCCGTCATTCATCGGTGACTAAGATTAGAAGGACTCTTTGTGAAAGTGAGTTGCCTGTCGTATGGAATGAATATGAGTTCTATTCGGATACGTTAATTGTCTTCCCTAGTGCCAACGGTTGTGATTCCATCATCGATGTAAAACTCGACATCAGTAAGCAATATAATCTGGTGTTCAATGAGGTGTCTTGCGGTGACTTCTACTGGCAAGGGAAACTTTTGACTGCTTCCGGTACGTATGTCGATTCGTTCACATCGGCTTCCGGTTGTGATTCTATCGTGACGTTGAACTTGATCGTTTCCCATCCGTCAAAGATTTACTTGACCGATACGACTCCGGCTGGTTCGGTTTATGAAAAGAATGGATTTACAGTGGATGCTATCCAAATCGGTGTTTTCGAATATGAAGTGAACTTGAAATCACAGTATGGTTGTGATAGTATTGTCCATTTGTCATTGTTTGTGGATGGCCGTGATATCGAACTCAGTTGGGTGAGCGTTTCCGGAGGAACTTCTGTTTTCTATGGTGAGAAAAATTTGGGACGCAAATTCTGTGCGGGGGATGAGTATTTCTTGAACTATAGGATTTTGGGTGGTGTGCCTGATACGTTTAAGTTTACTTTTGATTCCGAGGGGATTGCCCAGGGATTCCGGAACATTTCCGGCCCTTTGAAGCAGGACGAGGTCGGCTCTATTTCGTTCACGATCCCTGAAGGAGTCGCTCCTGGCACATATTATGTCCATGCTCAGTTGTTTGGTGAAGGGAAAAGTAGCCGCATAGAAACTGTCCCTATTAGGGTGGGGTATGACGCTCGTTACGTCACGAAGATGTGGAATGACGTCATTGTTTGTGATAATTCGAAAAATGAGTTCGTCTCTTACCAATGGAGGAGAAATGACAGGGATATTGAAGACGCGACCGGACAATATTATTTCGAAATGACTGGATTGGATGGCTATTATTCATTGCATGCCGTGACAAACGATAATGATACGGTCTATGTCTGTGGTAAGTATTTCGAAGCTCTTGATACGAAGTTCTCTATTTCCACTTATCCTGTATTCTCTAATTATGGGAAGGTGACGGTCTATGTGAAGGGACTTTCCGACGAAGAGTTGCGTGGGGCTAGGATGTACGTCTATACTATGGAGGGAGTGCTGAAATATTGGACCGACATTGTGCATAAGGAGACTGAAGTTTGGGTTACGGAAGGTCGTTACGTCTGCATCGTTATCTTGGAAGATGAACGGAGCGCTACATGTAAGTTCGTTTCAAATGCCAAAGAACTCATAAAGTATTAGTTGTTTGAAAAATTGGTTATGAAAAGATTTCTTTTATTCATAGGATTGTGTTTCTCTTTGGGCGTATATGGACAAGGAGAATTGGTGACGTTGAGTGCCGGAGGTGGCTTGAACACTGCTTTTTTCGAGCCGTCCCTTAATCTTCCTTTGGAAAGCGGCTTGTATAGTTCTGACGCATCCATGTCGGGTGGCTTTATGATTAGTTCCCGTTATGTCTTTTTCTTCCAAAATAAAAATTTCGGTATCGGTAGTGGTGTGGATTTTATACAATATCATTCGAAGTCTAACTTGGATGGACGTAATACTACTGCTTCTTATGATGAAGAAAATGGACAGGCTTTTGACCTTATCCAGACATTTACTGGCTGGGAGGAAAAGGAGTCTTTCTATACTTTCGAATTCCCTTTGGGTTTCTATTATAAGGTGCCATTCTCAGACAAGGCGAATATGGTCTGTGGTCTTGGCGGGAAACTAGTCGTGCCGATCGTTTCTAGGTTCGAAATCACTGATGGACTCTATTCTGTAAGAGGTTACTATCCTCAGACTAATGTCATTATTGAGGATTTGCCTCACCATGGATTCCTTAATGCTCATCCGGTGGCGAATGGCGGCATCGATACTCGTTTGGCTTTTTCTGTTTATGGTGAGATTGGTTTCAATTTCTCTATCTCGGAAAAACTTATGTTCCATGGTGGACTCTATTGTAACTATGGCGTTACTAGCATCTTGGATGATAAGAAATCCGACGAGCCATCTCTATGGGATGATTATTTTGTAGATACTGAAGGCCTTTTCTCTTCTAATATCGTTGACAAGGTGAATCTTTTCTCTGCAGGACTGAAATTTGGTGTCTCTATTCCTTCTAATAACCGCGATAACATTTCTTCCGGCACTAAATCTAAAGCGAAGAAAAATGTTCCTGCTTCCCAAAACATGGTGGAATAATTTAGTTTTTTTCATTTGTTTAATTGGCGGAATTTCTTAATTTTGTATAGAGGGTAAGAGTTTCTAATGCTCCCCCTTGTTGTATATAGTATTGAATAATGTAAAAAATAGATGACCATGAAAAGGAATTATGTGTTTTTATTATCGCTTGCTCTTGCCGGTTTGGCAAGTTGCGGCAATGGTGGTGGCTCTGCTCAGCAGCCGAATGGTGGTGTTGATAATGGTAGCGGTTCCTCTCAACAATCAAGCAGCATCTTCGGTTCGAATGAACCGGTAATGGAAAAAATGTTGTGTGAATATGTTCCGGATGGACAGACCGCCGTCATCTATGGTAGTAATTTGAAGAATTGCGAGATTATGTTCCCAGGTGCTGATTTCCCGGCTAAAATTGTCGAGTCTTCCAATAATCAGATTTCTGTCATAGTCCCCGAAGGTGCTGAGGATGGCCAGTTGAAGATTAAGTATGAAGATAAATTCATCCTTTCTAAGTTCTTCTTCAGGGATAACCGTAATATCATCATCAATTTCGATTACAGACTCGCTACGTGGGGTGGCTATAATCCATTCGACGAGACGGGTGAGCTGATTACCGGTACTTTAGGCATGGGTACAGAACTTACGCCTTTTGAAAACGGTGCGAAATTACCTCAACCTTGCAGTGGCAACTATGGTTTGTTGTATGGTAAATATGATCATCCTTGGATGATGGACCAAACCAAATATATCCAATATGTGGCTAATCCGCTTGAGGGCGGTAGAGGCCCGATTTCTGTGGCTACGAAAGCTTTCGAGTCTTATGACCTAAGTTCTTTGGCTCTTAAGTTCGAGGTGTATGTGCCTAAAGAGACTCCTTACAAGAATATCAAGACTGAGATTTTCTTCGGTCCTATAGATTCTCCGGATAAACATGGTCGTGAGGTCTCTCCAATCTGTTTCTGGGAGCCTTACAAGGATTGCAAAGATGGATTCTATACGGATAGTTGGACAACCATCACAATTCCTTTGACTGAATTCTGGCACGGTACCAAAAGCGACGTTGAACCTTTCGCTGGCGAGTTCGATTTGAAGAAAGCCACTAACTTGAGCTTCTTGCAATTCGGTCAACCAGAGGGCGAACCGCTCATCTTGATGTGTGTCGATAACTTCCGTATCGTTCCAATTAATTGATTTTGAACTGATATCATAAAAACAGCGAAGGCTGGCGATATTCGTCAGCCTTCGCTGTTTTTTGATTATCAAAATACATGTGTTGTTCGTTGGGATAACACATGTGTTGAGCCTTTTGGTTTGGTTATTCTCCTTTGAATTCGCTGAAATGTTCTTCCGCTTCTTTTAGGCTATCTAATTTGCCTACGTCTATCATCCTTAGGCTATTGTTTAGTAAATGCCCGATTCTTGCGGCTCCCGCATTTGCGATGTAGAAGTCCATGATGGGAAATTTCGCAGGGTAATTCTCCATTAATTGAAATATCTTTGGCGAGATTATCTGTATGCCGGAGTAGGCGTATTGACGGACTTTGTTTGTGCCGAAATTTGAGAAGGGTGATTTGGTCTCTTTCGTCTTAAGGTTCATCCAACCTTTCAATAGGTTGTCTTCCCCGAAATAGAGGTATCGGGAAGTTTCCCTCTCTTTTACCAATAGGGTGACGTCATTCCCGTCCTGCAGGTGCGCGTCGTATAGATCCTTCAATTTGGCATTCGAAAGTATATCTACATTGTGTACGAGGAATGGTGCTCCGTCTTCGAAGAAATGGGCTGCTTTGCGGATTCCACCTCCTGTGTCGAGCAACATCTCACGTTCGTCTGATATCTCGATCCTAATCCCGAAGTTGTTTTTTTCTTTCAGGAATTCGATAATCTTTTCCGCATGGTGGTGCACATTGATGATTTGTTCGTCGAATCCTTCTTCGGCGAGTTTTGTGATTGTGTGCTCTAATAGTGTTTTCCCACCTATTGGCACCAACGCTTTGGGAATTGTGTCTGTTATGGGCTTTAGCCGCGTCCCTAGTCCTGCGGCGAATATCATCGCTTTCATTTTCCTTCCTTTTTTCCTTCCTCTTTTTCAGACCCTACGGTCAATATTTTGTTATATCGTTCCGTGTCGTTGAGTAGTTTGATGGCCTCGTCTTTGCATTCATCGAACTTGAGCGACTCGATGATCATTCCTGTCTGGAAATAATAGCGTTTCGCGATTTCTATGCTTATGTTTCTGATGATCTCTTTTTTGAAAAGTTCGAGGTCTACCGAGATGTCATGCTTTAATTTTGATTCCAATGCGTTCATTTCCGTTTCCACGAATTGTGCGTAGCCCTCCTCTTTCAGACTCTCCTTGAGCGATTTTATGATGTCTTCGGAGACAAGTTTGTAGGATACTTCCTTCGTCTTCACGAACTCCTTGAATTCTTCGAATTCCTTTTCTGTATATTTGAAATCCTTGATGTCTGGAATAGAGGGATGTTTCTTCTGGTATTCGGTCACGTAGTCGAATATGATATTCTTCTCATATAGGTAATATTCGACGGTGGACGAAGTGGTGTCCGCCGAGAAAATGTCTGGCGCGATGCCTCCTCCATCCCTGACGCTTCTGCCGTGGATGGTCTTGAATTCGTGTGTGAGGCTGTCTGGTATCCTTTGCGAATATTCTTTCCCGTTCTTTTGCGAGTAGTCGATGGCTTGGATGCATCGCCCGCTTGGAATATAATATTTCGATATGGTAACCTTTAGATTCCCGCCATGGGGCAAATCACGGGTGGTCTGTACTAATCCTTTCCCGAAAGAACGTTCTCCGATGACGACTGCCCTGTCCATGTCTTGGAGCGATCCTGCGACGATTTCGGATGCGGAAGCGGAGTTGCGGTTGACAAGTACTGCGATGGGCATCTCTTTGTCGATGGGGTCGCGGAGTGCCTTGTAGGTCTTGTTGAGGCTCGGGTTTTTCCCTTTGGTAAATACGACGGTTGATTTCCTTTCCACAAAGAGGTTGACGATGTCCACGGCTTCGTCCAATATTCCTCCAGGATTCTCCCTTAAGTCGATGATTAATTTGCTTATCTTTTTATTCGTCTTTAAGTCCAAAAATGCGTTTTTGAACTTTTCTGCTGATTTTTCCGTAAAACCGTTGACATATATGTATCCGATACCTGGCGCTATTTCTGTGTAGAACGGAATGGCTGGTATGACGATTTTTTCCCTCGTGATGATAATCTTTGATTTTTTGTCATTTGTATGCTTGACGGTCACTTCAACTTGTGTCTTCGATTCTCCTCTCAATTGTTCGCTGGCATCGGACACGTTCATTCCTGTGACAGGTTTCCCGTTGATTTCCACAATTAGGTCTCCTGCCTTGATGCCTGCCTTGTGTGCTGGCATTCCTTCATAGACGTCGGTGATGAGTATGCCTTCTTTCTTTTGGAAAATCATACATCCCACTCCAGCGTATTCGCCTGTGGTCATCAACTTCAGCTTATCCATGTCCTCTGCCGGAATGTAGTTGGTGTAGGGGTCTAGGGAGGATAGCATCTCGTCAATGCCTGTCCTGATGGTCTTCTCTGGTCTGATGCTGTCGACGTAGAGCAAGTCCAGTTCTTTATAAACAGCGTTGAAGATGTCTAAATGTTTCGATATCTCCATGTTCTTGTTTGTAGTCTCTCCCGCTTGGCAATTGAGCAGGGAACAGACTGCTAGGAATGTGATGATATATTGTCTCATAATACCAAAATTTACAAGTTATAATTTTTTTTGTCGCCCCAAAGACGTTTCATGTTGTCTGTAAGTCTGTTTTCCGCCGCATTGTCTTGCGGTGTCCAGAATTGGGTGCCTGATATCTTTTCTGGCAGGAATTCCTGGACGACGAAGTGCCCTTTGTAATCATGGGAATATTTGTAGTCTTTCCCGTAATCCAATTTCTCCATGAGTTTTGTCGGTGCGTTGCGCAGGTGTAAAGGAACGGGTTGGTTGCCGTTTTGCCTGACGAAAGCGAGCGCTTTGTCGATGGAAAGGTAGGCGGAATTGCTCTTTGCGCTTGTCGCCAAATAGATGGTTGTCTCGGCTAAAACGATTCGCCCTTCCGGCCATCCGATTTTGTGGATGGTGTCGAAGCATGCGTTTGCGAGAAGAAGGGCGTTCGGGTTGGCTAGCCCGATGTCTTCTGCGGCGGATATGACCAGCCTTCTTGCGATGAACTTCGGGTCTTCTCCTCCGTCGACCATTCTGGCGAGCCAATATATGGCGGCGTCCGGGTCGCTTCCTCGAATGGATTTTATGAAGGCGGAAACGATGTCATAGTGCATCTCTCCGTTTTTGTCGTATGCGTTGGGGTTCTCTTGGAGCCTTTCCGTGACTATCTCGTTGGTGAAATGTATCTCTTCGTTGCCAGGCTCCGCATTTACCACTAATTCGATGATGTTGAGCAACTTTCTGGCGTCTCCTCCTGCGAAACGGATAAGCGAATCCGTCTCGTCGAAGAATATCTTCTTCTTCTTTAGTTCGCTGTCTTTTTCCGCTACATGTTTCGCTAGTGAGATGAGGTCTTCGTCGGTTTGTGGCTTAAGCACATAGACTTGACAGCGAGAAAGTAAAGGGGTGATGACTTCGAACGATGGATTCTCCGTGGTGGCACCGATGAGGGTGACTACACCTTGCTCCACTGCCGCTAGTAGCGAGTCCTGCTGCGCCTTCGAGAACCTGTGGATTTCGTCGATGAAGAGGATGGGGGGCTCGTTGCTGAAAAACCTGGAGCTTTTTGCTTTGTCGATGACTTCACGTACGTCTTTGACGCCAGAACTGATGGCGCTGAGGGTGAAGAAGGTCCTTTCCAATTGGTTGGAAATAATGCGGGCCAGTGTCGTTTTCCCAACTCCGGGAGGCCCCCAAAGAATAAAGGATGGGATGTGCCCTAATTCTATCATTTTCCTAAGCACACCATTCTCCCCGACCAAATGTTTTTGGCCCACATATTCGTCCAGTGTTTTCGGACGCATCCTTTCTGCCAATGGTTGTGACATGCTTCTTCTTCCTTTGTTTTATTGCGAATTTAATAATAATCGTCACATGTTTTCTTTGCGTATGAGGTCATCTCCCGCTTTTCTTCCCGTTTTTTAGGATTATTTTGTTTAATAAGCGGGGAATGGCTTGCTTATCCTTCGTATTTCTTTAATTCGAAGGATTCTCCGTCCCATTCCGCATAGGTGAAGTTGGTGATCCAGTCTCCAAGGATGACCACTCGTCTGCCTTGCTTGATGGTCAGGTCCAGCACGATGTGCCTATGACCGAACACGTAGTAGTCGATGTCGTTCTTTTCCGCATGCTCTTTGGCGAATTTCACGAGGAATTCCTTGTCTTCTCCCAAGTATTGTTCCGCTTTGTTGCCTCTTTTCTTTTTCCTGTTGAAGCGAGACCATGCGAGACCGAATGGCATGGTTACATCCGGATGGATCCATTTGTAGAGCGCTTGACAGAATTTGTTGCGGAAGAAGGCGCGCATGAAACGGAAGGTTAGGCTAGGATCGCCTAATCCGTCTCCGTGGGCGATGTAGAATTTTTTTCCGTCAATTGTCAGGGTGGTGTCCTTCGTGAATACTGTGGCTCCGATTTCCTTCTGGAAATAATCGAACATCCAGATGTCATGGTTGCCTATGTAAAGATACACGGGGATGCCATTGTCTATGAATTCGGCCATCTTCCCGATGAAGCGCACAAATCCTTTCGGAATGACATGCTTGTATTCGAACCAATAGTCGAACATGTCTCCCACGAGATATAGCGCTTTGCAGGTGGGCATGATGCTGTCCATCCATCGTACCAGTCTTTTCTCGGCTACGAATCTGTCTTCGTAGACGTTCAGACCGAGATGGGCGTCTGATGCGAAATAGACTTTCTTCCTTGGTGTTTCCATGTCTTTTTATAGATATCCCAGGTCTAACATCGCTTCTTCAGACATGCGTTCTTTGGTCCATTCCGGCTCGAACACGATGTTTACTTTGCAGGTCTTCACTCCTTCGATCCCTTCAACTTTCATTATGATGTCTTCGACGAGGAATTCTCCTGCCGGGCAACTTGGCGCAGTGAGCGTCATCTCGATATCCACTTCTCCGTCTTCTTTGACTTCGATGTTGTATATCAAGCCTAAATCGTAAATGTTGACTGGTATTTCTGGATCGTACACTGTCTTTAGTACGGATACTATCTTTTCTTCTGTCTCAAGAAATTCGTTCATGTCTGTATGGGCGATTGTTTGATGATTTTTATAGTAGAGGGCTGAATAACCTGGCCAAAGACTCTTTTATCTTTTGACCGAAGCGGCGTGTCGCCCATTCTTCTTTCTTTATTTCGAGGGATGATTTTAAGTCGTTCTCGTATATGTCTACCATTTGTTGCGCTATTTTCGCATCGTACATGATGGCGTTCAATTCGAAATTCTGTTCGAAGCTTCTGAAGTCCATGTTGGCGCTCCCTATGATGGCGATGTCGTCTGTGACCACAATCTTACTATGGATGAAGCCCGCCTGATAAAGGTAAACTTTGATGCCTGCCTTCAACATCTGGTCTAAGTAGGAGAATGTGCTGTAAAGCGTTATTTTCGCATCTGACTTCATCGGTAGGATGATGCGGACGTCTATGCCGCATAGAGCCGCGGTCTGTAACGCTGTGATCAGACTTTCCGGTGGAAGGAAATACGGCGTCTCGATGTAGATGCGCCTTTTTGCCTCCATAAATGCTTTCGCGAATATTTGCATCACGCTTTCCCATACCATGTCGGGTCCGCTGATTACGATTTGTGCGAGACAATCCCCTTTTTTCCCTTGGGCTGGGTAATAGGCGATGTCTTCTATTAGTTCCCTTTTGACGAAGAACCAGTCCATGAGGAAGTTCTTCTGTAAACCTAAAACTGCGCTTCCTTCCATCCGAATGTGCGTGTCTCTCCAAGGACCCCAACTCAATCCCTCCAAGTATCTGTCCGCAATGTTGAATCCTCCAGTGTAACCTACTAATCCGTCGATTACGATGATTTTACGGTGGTTCCTGTAATTCACGCGGCTATTGATATAGGGTAGCCCTACTTCAAGGAAACTTTGTACTTCTATGCCTGAATTCCGTAATTCATTGATCTTTTTTTTCCTTAACTTCCAACTCCCCACGTCGTCGATGATGACGCGTACGACAATGCCTTCTTTCGCTTTCTCCTTGAGAACATCCATGACTTTTTGCCCGATTTTGTCCGCTAGGAAGATGTAGTACTCCATGTGGATGTGATGACGGGCTTTCTTTAGGTCTTCCAAAATGGAATCGTATAATTCCGTCGCTTGGGTGAAGATTTTTATGTCATTGTTCTCATGGAGCGGTGCGTCGCTGTTCTTATATGCCAAGGTCGCTATGCTCCTTTGCTGGTCTGAGAGGTTCATGTTTGGCAGCTCGGTAAGGTCTGCCGTGTTGTTTTTCTTGTTGATGAGGAGGCTTCGCTTGGAAATCACATGCCTTTTCCTGAACTTCCTTCCTACTAGGATGTAGAAGAGGAAGCCGAATATGGGAACGAATATCAGGACTAATATCCATGCGATGGACTTGACGGGATTACGGTTCTCGACCAACATGAAGATGATGGTGGTGAGTATCGTGTACACGTATATCGCAAATAAAATTATGTAGGCTATGTCCCAAATCATTCCGCTTGCTTTTATTTTGTAAAAATAGGCATTTTATGGCTAATAACATAACATTTTATCTCCAAATATGAGAGGACTATTGGGTTGCCCGCTTTTTGTGCCGTTCTAGAATGGATAATTTTCCCCCTTCTCTCCCAATTTTTCGAGTATTTTTTTCATGTCATTGATAGTGAACCCTTTCGCTTTGAATTTATTCACTATGTCTATCGATTCTTTCTGATCTTTCGTTAGCCCTTTTATGTCTTCCGAAATCTTGATGCCTAGGAAGAAGAAGATGTCGTTGGTGGCGATGTCGTATTGTTGGGAGAGGTGGTTGGTTTCTCCGATTTCTTTCGGTGTTTGGAGCTCTCCTTGGTCGTTGTACATCCACTTTCCCTCAAAGATGACTTTGCGGGCGGTTGTGGAGATTTTTTGGAATGTCCTTCCTTGTTTGCCTTTCTCGACGTAACTGTATTCTCCTGCCAATGTCTGAGCGAAAAGGAATGATGTGCTTCTTTGCACCTCCTCACTGAGTAGTTTGAAAAATGCCGAGGAACGCTGTGGTGTGAGATGTTGGATGAAATAGTCCCACCCGATGATTTCTTTGTCTGAGATTTTTTGGTCTCCCTTGTCGTACTGTCTGAGGCTTGTGGGGTTTAGTTCCAATCCTTTCTTTTTTGCCTCTTGGGGTGTACGCGGAATGGTACGGATCTCTAGTTTGGTCGTGACTCCGATGTCAGAGAGGAATTCGTAGAAACAAGCTCTTCTTTCTGGCGTGATGGAGTTTATTATTGTTTGATTATCAAAGAAGTATATATCCGGATTCCCGGCTAGATAATCGTGAAGGGAAGTGGTGCGTAAGACGCATTGTCGGGCTGTGGCGAATGTGTGTTCTTCGTTTTGCCCGGTGACGGGTAGGAAAGCGATGTCCTTCATGCGATTGACGAATCGGTCCCGTTCTTCGCTTAGAGGGGGACATGCCTGGTAGTATTCGCAGAATAGGCTTAGATGCCTATTGGTTTCATCTTCCTTGAGTGTTGATGTTTCCCCCTTGATGTAGAGGGGAAGGATCCGTTGTTCTATCTCGTCGTACAGACCTGGCTCCTTTATGCCTAGACGAGCTAGCGAGCGCCTGCATTTTTCGTCGTTCCAAAGTTCCGGGTGGATTGATTTCCCAGGGTCGCCTGTGTTCGCTCCTAGGAGTGGCGTGGAATTGTCTCCTTGGTTGAAAAGGGCTTTCGCTTTGCCGTCTGCGCAAAGGAATATAGGGTAGCCTTGTGTCTTTGTTGTTCCTTTCGATAGGTATTCATAAAGTTTTTTTAACCAATCGATATTGCTCGTCTCGATGTCTATGGCTTGGATATGCGGAAGAATATCTTCTGCGGTTGGCATGGAAGATATTAGTCTATTTTCTTGTAAATAGTTAATCAGTTGTGCTTTGTGTATGTCGTCTCTTTCTCGCACATCCTTGAAGCACCATTTTTTAGGGTCTTTCCCGCCTTCGATAAGGGCCTCTTTTTCTCCCGAGAATAAATCCCTTAGTTTTGCGTCATCTGTGTCGCGCGTGTGTGCCGCATCTGTGTATTGCCCATCGTCTGTATAGAAGAGTTTCTCTTGCTGGAGAGCATGTAGGATGGCCGTGTATATGGGGGCGAGCGGAAGGTCATCCCCTTTTTTGAAGAACAGTTTTTTTTCGGTTGGGATAAGGTCGAAAAGCTTATCTCTCAGTAATCCGGATTGCGCCAGATGAAGTAATGCTTGTGCGGCGATTTCTCCTATTTGCGCGATTTGTTGTTGGTTCCATATCTCGTGGAATTTTACTCCTTCCCTGTTGTCTGTCAGTAGGAATGGGGCATGGATGGCGAACGGAAGTGGACTTTTTTCCTTGGTGGGGAAAAAACAGAAGATGGGTTCCTCTGATGGAAGTGCTTGGGGAATCATTCTTTCGTCGGTGGCGAAGGCGATGGCGCATCCGTCCATGTAACGATGGAAACGGTTGGTCTCTTCCTTCCCTCCCTCTTCTTTTCTCAACGTGACGAAGTCGTATCTGATTCTTCCTAGGAATGAGCTTTTAGTGCTTGTTGTTTGGTAGGATCCTTGTTTGCCGTCTTCTGCTACCCATGTGATTTTTTTTAGGTGGGTGAGGAAAAAAAGTGGTTTGTGTAAGGTTCTTATTTTTATCAGTATGTCCGCATAGGCGCTCTCCGGATTCTTAAAAGGGAAAAGGAAGTAGGTCTCTTTCTCCTTCCTCTCTCTCTTGACGCGAGGGGTCATGACGGGCACGATGTAGTCTTGGATGTCGAACGAAAAATGGTCATCTTCGATGTGCGGAAGGTTGGTGTAGCGGAAAACTGACTTGAATCCTATGCCGAATTTCCCGATAGAGTTCCCTCCTTGTTTGTTGCTGGCGCCTATGGATGTGATTGCGTTGATGTGCCCTAAACTCTCTTTGTCGAATTCTTTTTCCGGGTCGGATAGGGAGAAGAAAATGTTGCCGTTATGCGTGAATTCCAGCTTGTCTTTATGGAGAAGTATTTTCACTTCTGTCGCCTCGGCATCGTCTGCGTTTTGGAGCAGTTCGTATAAGAAATGGGCTTCGTCGGAGTATTTGTCCACAACCGAATTCCAGAATCCGGATGCGGCGGGGTCTTTTAGCTGCCGGGCTAAGGCGGACCTTTTTTCGGTCAGTTGTCGGAACCATTTCTCTTCGATATCCATGGCGTTATAAACTTGCGTATTTTTCAGAATCCTCATGTCCCCAGACCCTTACGTTTCCGATGGCTTCTAGCACTTCGTCCGCGGAGTTGACGGTTGTCCATGTGCTTTTCAGCTCGCTGGACATGAACTTCTCGTCCACGCAATGGTCAAGCATGGAAAGAAGTGGGTCGAAAAAGTGGTTGGTGTTCACGATGACGATAGGTTTCAGGAAGAGTCCTAGTTGTTTCCATGTGATGATTTCCAACAGTTCTTCAAGCGTCCCGCATCCGCCGGGGAGTGCGATGGCGGCGTCGACATCTTGTGTCAAGCGTTTTTTCCTTGTGTGCATGTCGCTCGTCTCGATCTCAGTCACATCGGGGTTGTCCCATCCTCTTTCAACCATGAAATGGGGAATGATGCCAGTGATTTCTCCGTGGTTTTTGTTCATGGCTTGCGCAAGTTCGCCCATTAGGCCTACCGCACCTCCTCCGTAGTTGCAGGCAATGCCGTTGCGGGATAATATCTCGCCTAGTTTTTGGGCTTCTTCCTTGTATCGCTTGTCGACTTGTGAACTTGATGCGCAGTATACGCAGACTCTTTTTATCATATCGTTTGTTTTATGTCGCAAATATAGCGAATAAAACCTATCTTTGCATTCTGTATGGAACAGGATTTGAAAAAACAGACGACTCACTCTCTTATTTGGAATGCGTTTGACAAGGTGGGTTTCCAGGTCGTGGCGTTTGTCGTGGGCTTGGTCACGCTTCGTCTGTTGTCTCCAAGGGATTTCGGATTGATTGGCGCATTGTCGATTTTCACGGCTTTGTCGAATTTGATGACTGAGAGTGGCTTTACGTCCACGATGGTCCGTCGTAAGCAAAACACGGATGCCGAGTATGTGGCGGTGTTGTGTTTCAATTTGTTCCTAAGTCTCGTTCTTTATTTCTCCCTTTTTCTCTTTTCTGGTAAGATCGCCGACTATTACAATATGCCGGAGTTGGTCTCTCTTTCCCATTTCTTGTTTTTGTCCATTGTCTTTAATTCTTTGGGTGTGGTCCAGACCATTATTTTGACCAAGGCACTCTCTTTTGAAAAATTGTCTCTCGCTAGTCTTATTAGTGCCTCGGTCTCGGGAGCCGTCGCTATTGCGATGATTTTCCTAGGTTATGGGTATTGGGCTTTGGCTTGGCAACTTGTTTTGCAGACCTTCATTAAGGTGGGGATGCTTTGGTTCTTTAGTGATTGGAGACCGAGGGTGAAACCTGATTTCTCAGTTATCCGGGAGCTTTTCTCTTTTAGCTTTTCCTTGATAGCCGCTAGCTTGATGAACACTTTTTTCAGGTATATATATAATCCTTATATTGGAAGACATTTCGGTGATGAGCGTTTGGGCTATTATTCGGAGGCTTATAAATTTAACTATTTGCCTGTTTCAATAGTGGCTTCGACCTTTTCCGGCGTGGCTTTGCCTGTCTTGTCGAAGTTGAATGACGATGAACCTCGCCAAATGAATTATTTGCGTAAGATGATGCGTATGATGGCGTTTTGTGTTTTTCCCATTTTGTTTGGCGCTATCGCATGTTTCGATAATTTGGTGGAGATTGTGCTGACGGATAAGTGGTTGCCGATAGTTCCCTATTTCCGAATCATGGCGTTGGCTGGTTTTGCCGCTTCGATGCATACCATGTATTTGAATGTTATGGTGGTGAAGGGCTTCCCTAAATTGAATTTCCTTTTAGAGACGGTCCGTAATGTCTCTATCCTGTTTTTCTTCGTCTTGGCCCTTGTTCTGATTAAGTATGGTCCGTCCATGCCTGTCGTTCAAAATCTTTTGTTCCTTTTCCCGGATTCTGTGGAGTTGATGCTGTGGGGGGGCGTCGCGGCTAACATCTGTTTCTATGTGGTGGATCTGTTCTGTGTCCGTCGTGTGGTCCGCTATTCCATACGGGAACAAATTAAGGATATATGTCCATATTTACTTATCTCTATGGTAATGGCTTCCGCTGTCTATTATTGTGGGTGCTTGCCTATTGGAGTTGTGCCGAAAACTATTATCCAGTTGGTGTGTGGAGGTGTCGTTTATTGGTTGCTGTGTAAGTTGTTCGCTTCGGATGTTTTGGATGATGTGAGTGAAATGTTGCTGAAGCGCAAGTGATTATTCTATCTTGATTCCGTCAATGTGTTATATCCCTTCGATTTTCTTCTGCGTTTTCGTGATTTTTTTTTTGATTTTAGTTTCTTCCCGACCATTGGCTTTAATAAAAACCAAAAGCAAGCCTATATTTGACTTGCTTTTAGAAAACCATAAACCTTACATCTATAAAGAATCATGTTTCACAACATTACATTGCAAAGATATTTCTTTTTTTTTGAATACAAAACTTGAACCTCTTTTTTTTTGAAAAAAACATAAAAAAACGGATAGGATTTTTCTCCTATCCGTTCTCCTGTTTTGTATGCTATTTATTCTTTTATCACTTTATGCGTCGAGGAAGAGTTTTCTGTTACTATTTTGACGATATATACCCCCTTCTTGTAGCTTTCTCCGAAATATTGTATGTCGGAAACGCACTTGATTTGCTCGACCAATTCCGATTGAGGCGTATAGACGTAGATGAAGTCACCTTTATGGATTCCGTAGACACAGAATCCATCTTTGGTGTTTTGTAGGATGATAGTCTGGCTCTCCTGCTCGTTTTCTACTATTGATGGTTCTGACTGCGGTTTTAGTTGGAAAGATAAACTGTCGATGCGCAGTTTCGACGGAGTGTAAGCGGCGATTATTTTGAAATCGTGTAGGCCTTCCTCCAAAGGCATTTCCTTCACTGTGTTCTTCATTGTCGCGGTGGAACTCCAAAAATTGTTGCTTGTTGAGGCTCCTGGAATCTTCATTGTGTCCGATTGGGTATAGTCGATCAAAATGTATATATAGGCATCGTTTTTTGTCGAGTTTTGGATTGTTATGTCGTATAGGCCTGATTTTAGCACGTTGATGCTATATTGAGTCCATTCTCCATCTTCTGCGAATTCGGTGGCGTAGTTTCCGTCGCTGATTTGGGCCATAGGGAAATATTGTTGGTCTTCCCGGGCATCTCTGACTTTGTTGACGTCGGCGCTCCTGTATGTGCTGTAAGCGACTCCGTTTCCTCCCAAATCATAGTCTTCCGCTTGGAAGGAGCCTGGAATGTCGAATGGCTCCCCGTATAGCGGATAGGCCTTATATACGGTTATGGAATACTCCTGATAAGCCTTTTTCCCGTTCGAATCAGTCACCTCGATCGTGAAGGTCGCCTCTCCTTCTTCGGTAGGAATTCCTTCGATGACGCAATCTTTAGTTAATTCCAATCCGGTAGGTAATGCTCCGTCGTAGACAGAGAACACATAAGGGGCGTCGCCACCTTGGATGTAGATACTGTCGCTGTATGGAATGTTCGCCAAGGCGTTGCCGACTTTCAAAGTGATGAATTCAGGATTCTCGATGTATTCTCCGCAGCGGAAAGTCATGACATCTCCGCCTTCGCTGAAGTCCCAAATGTAGACACCGGAATTGGCTCCGTCCCTCCATTTCCCGCTAGGGTCGGATTCGTCGTTGAAGATGGCGGGACCACTAGTTTTGGTCCAGAATGGATGTTTCAGTTGGGCGGGACGGCAATCTAGTAGTTCGTCATATCCGGGTTCTAGGTTCGACCCGTCGTCGTAGCTATGCCAGATGAATATGCCCGTTTCGTTGTTGGTCTTGTTCTTGTAGTAATGCTTGTCCCTTATTTCCAAATAGTATTTTTCTTTGTTGTTTTTTCCTTGGCCTCGGTAGACGGCTACATTACCGCAACCTTTCTCCAATGTGATGAGTCGCCCATCCTTGATGTCCGTGATGTCGATTTTTGTGTCGTCCAACCATCCCATCTGGTCGAGGGCCCATGGGTTAGGGTAGGATGGGTTGGTCTCGCTGCTGATGTAGAAGGCGTCTCCGATGTTATATTCGGACGCGTTGTTGGCGGGCTCATGCTCTTCGTATTGGTAGAAGTCTGGCCATTCGCAGATGAGGTGACCGTTCTCGTGCACGAATGTGCCCATGGTAAGTTTGCTGTCGATGTCGGAAATTTGGTATCCATGGTAAATTTGGTTCTGTAGGTACCATGGAGTTGATTGGTTCCAATTTTTAATGTATATTTGGTTTATACCCAAATAACTTTGGTGGGGCCAAAGTCCTGTGGCCCATTCGTTAGGGCATTTGCCCGCATAGAGGATGTTGATGGCCCTTATGCCGCCGTATTGGTTGACGGTCAGTTTCGCGAATTTGTCCGGGTTCTTTTCTGCCCATTGGTTGATTGCCGCCTCGATTTCCGGATAGAAGCGGTCTATTGTGTAGTCGGTGGCGTTTCTAGGCGCATAATCTTCCCTGTTCCCGTTTGCGGTGTAATATTGCTCAGGGACGAAATTGATATAGGTGAGTTTCCCGTTGGATATCCACTGGAAGTATTCTTTGATGGAACTTTTGTTGCCGAATATGGGGTTGTTGTCTCCGTTTAGGAATGTTTCGACTTGGTCAACCGTCACGTTGGATTTGACATCTTTGAAGTCGATGAGCAGGCATAGCCCGTAGACAGTGTCGCTAGTGGCTTGCGCGGCTCTTAGTACCGGACTTCCGGATATGGAGTCTGGTTTGTTGAGCTTTTTTTTCGTCTCCGCTATTTTTTTGTTCCTGCTCTCTTTGTTGATGCGGACATGGGGGGTGATGATCATCTTGACCTCTTCCGGTGTGGCGCCTCCTTTGTAGACGATTCCGGAAGAAACGTATTCGTTGCCGTCCTTGGAAAGCATGGCGTAGCAGATTTTCGAGCTGCTGGAATCTTTGACAAGGGTGTAATGGTCTTCGCTTTCGGCTTCGATGTAGAACTCTGATCCATAAAGATAAACGGTTACAGTGTCTCCGCCGGGTTGCGTCACTTGGTGTGGTGTCCCGTAATAGTTCCTCGCTTCCAATGTTCCGGATAACAAGAACGTGAATATTAGTATGTTGAAAATTAACTTTTTCATTGTGAATCCCTTCCCTTTGATGGTATATGAGATTATTTTTTTTGTGTGCTCATCCGTTCCTTAAATTCCAGAAATTTGTCACCTCATTTTGTCGTTGTTTATTCCATTCCCAAATATATGTTTTTTTTTGAATCTTTCTATGAAAATTTAAGTTAAGTTGCGTTTTCTTTCATGAAACGCCGAAAGAGGATGTGTATTTGCATACATCCTCTTCGGGATAATGACGTGGCCATTACGGATACGGCATTATCTGGTAGTCATAGGTTTAGATCGGCTTCGTCCTGAAGAGGGAGCGGTAATAGGTCTCCCCGAAAATGAAAACTTGTCGGACGAATAGTTTTGCAGTTGCGTCTATTGTATTTAATTAATTAGGATTTAGGTTGTGTAGGTTGTTATGTTATGAAATTTTTCTAATGGCGACACATGCGTTATGTCCGCCGAATCCAAGTGAGTTGGAGATGGCGATGGTCAAATCGGCTTTTGTGGCTTTTCCTGGCGTGTAGTCCAGGTCGCATTCAGGGTCCGGGTTGTCTAGTCCGATGGTGGGTGTTACGGTCCCTTCTTGGAGCGACAATGCGGAGACGATCACTTCCACTCCTCCCGCGGCGCCTAACATGTGTCCCGTCATGGATTTAGAGGAGCTGATGTGCGCTCTTTTTGCCTCAAAATCCCCCAAGGCCAATTTGATGGCTTGGGTCTCTGACTTGTCGTTCATCGGTGTGCCTGTTCCATGCGCGTTGATGTAGAGCGTGTCCTTCTCGCTGTATTGGGCTTCGTCGAGAGCCATCTTGATCGCTTTCGAGGCGCATGTGCCGTCTGGCTTAGGCGCCGTGTAATGGTAGGCGTCGCATGTGTTTCCGTAGCCACAGATTTCGCCGTATATTTTCGCGCCCGATGCTTTGGCGTGTTCGTATTCCTCTAGGATGACGATTCCGGCACCTTCTCCGATGACGAAGCCTTTCCTATTGGCGTCGAAGGGTAGGGAGGAGTGTTTCGGGTCGTTTGTTTTTGATAGCGCTTTGCAGTTGGTGAAACCTCCGATGGCCAATGGGTTGATGGCCGCTTCCGCGCCTCCGGCGATGATGGCGTCCGCGTAACCATATTTGATGGCTCTGTAGGCTTCTCCGATTGCGTGTGTGCTAGTAGCGCATGCGGTCACGATGGGGAGGCATGGACCTTCCGCATGATGTGCGATGGCGATGTTCCCCGCCGCTATGTTGGATATCATCATAGGAATGAACAGGGGGGAGACTCGTCCTGGACCTTCTTCGTTCATCTTGGTGCATTCTGTGATGAATGTCTGCATTCCTCCGATGCCGGATCCGACGTAGACACCGACCCTGTCGTTCGGCAAGTTGAGGCTTCCCCTGTCTTCCATCGCTTGTTGCGCGGCGGCGAGGGCGAATTGGCAGTAACGGTCAGACCTGCGAGCCATTCCTTTGTCGATGCCGAACTCTTCGGTGTTGAAATCTTTCACTTCGCCTGCGATTTTCACTTCCATGTTGGAAGTGTCGAAGTTTTGTATGAAGTCGATGCCGCAAACCCCGTTCTTCAGGTTCTCCCAAAATGTCTTGATGTCTTTCCCTATAGGTGAAATGACGCCCATTCCAGTGATGACTACTCTTCTCATTGTTTATTTCGTTCTGTTGATAGCTTGGGTTAATAGCGTTTCCGCCTCTTTCACCATTGATTCGACGATGGCGCGTGCCGGACGTTGTTCTTTGACAAGTCCCGCGATTTGACCTGCCATGAATGATCCGCCTTTCAGATCACCATCTATGACTGCTTTCTTAAGGGAACCGGCTCCAAACTCCAAGATAGTGTCGTCCGGAATGTTGGTGTCTTTTTCCATGTCAGCGAATTTTTTGGAGAACGGTGTCTTCAAAGAACGTACGGGGTGACCGAATCTCTTTCCTGTGACGATTGTTCCCGTGTCGCTGGCGGAGATAATCTTGTCTTTGTATGTCTGGCATACGCAACATTCGTCCGCCACTAGGAAGCATGTCCCGCATTGAACGCCTTCGGCTCCTAACATGATCGCTGCCGCCAATCCTCTTCCGTCTCCGATACCACCTGCGGCGAGCACTGGGATTTTCACAGCGTCCACTACTTGAGGAATCAATGCCATGGTGTTTAGGTCTCCTATGTGTCCTCCTGATTCACAGCCTTCCGCCACCACTGCGCTGGCTCCGATTCTCTCCATGAGGATGGCGAATGCGGCGGATGCTACAACTGGGACAACTTTTACGCCCGCATCCAACCAATCTTTCATGAATTTTGAAGGGTTGCCCGCTCCAGTTGTGACGACAGCCACGTTCTCTTCTATGACCACTTTCGCCACCTCATCGGCGAATGGACTTTGTAGCATGATGTTTACGCCGAAAGGTTTCTTTGTCATCGTTTTGCATTTCCGGATTTCTTCCCTTACATATTCCGCGTTGGCGTTCATGGCGGAAATGATGCCTAAACCTCCCGCTTCCGACACTGCGCTTGCGAGTTTTGCGTCTGATATCCAGGCCATTCCGCCTTGGAAAATAGGGTATTGAATTCCGATTAAATCACAAATTTTACTAGAAATCATATATTATCGTATTAAAAAATTACCATTTGATGAGACATGCTCCCGAGGAGAATCCTGCTCCAAAAGCGCTGAACACCAACGTGTCTCCGCTTTTGATCCGATTGTTTTGGTTCATCTCGTCCAATAGGAGAGGAATGCTCGCCGAAGATGTGTTGCCCCGTTTCTCGATGTTATGCGGGAATTTTTCCTCGGGTTGGTTCATTTGGCTCCTAATAGAATCCAGGATGCGGAGGTTGGCTTGGTGAAGTACGAAGTATTTCACGTCGTCTGCTTTCATCTTCGCTTTTTCCAACACATGCATGATGTCGTTGGCTGAATTTTGCACCGCGAGTTTGAATACCTCTTTCCCTTTCATCGTCAGTTTGTCGTATTTTTTCCCTTGTTTGTCGAAGGGGGTGTCTATCGTTTCGGCGTAGCAGTACAATGCGTCGCTGTATTGGGTGGATAGACTGATTTCACATTCCTCACCTTCGTTGGAGACGATTGTGGCTCCAGCGCCGTCACCGAAGAGTATGCAACTTTCCCTCCTGCTCCAGTCCGCTAACTTGCTCATTTGCTCTGCGCAAACGATGAGCACGTTTCGGGCTCTACCCGCTTTCATCAGGCTGTTCGCGAAATCCAGTGCGAAGATGTAGCCTGTGCAAGCTCCGTTCATGTCGACACACGGACAATTCGCGTTGATGGCGCCTTGTATGACGCATGCGAGAGCCGGTGTCTTATGGTCGTTCGCCACGTTGTGGCAAATGATGTAGTCCAAATCGTCTGCGCATATATGGGCGTTCTCCAACGCTTTCAGCGACGCTTGGATGGAGAGTTCCGTGATGTCTTCTCCTGTCGATAACACTCTTCTGCTCTTTATTCCAGTGCGGGTGGATATCCACTCGTCGCTCGTGTCCAAGAACCCCGTGAGCATTTCGTTGGTGACTTCCATCTTTGGAATTGCGCTTCCTGTTCCTATTATTTTCATTCCCGTTATTTTCATTTCCGCGGATCAGAGCTCCGCATAATTGCTCGTCATTCCCGTCGTACGTCTGTACTTCGATTTTGACACCGCAAAGATAAAACGGCCAATTCCATCGAGAAAATAAAAGGTCTATCGCCATCTCCCCAAGGGACAAAATCCATTATTGTGGGGCGAAATTAATTATATTTACGCAAGATTCAGCCACATGATTTCATAAAAAATTGCAGGCTCTCGATATTTTGCCTACTTTTGCGTAAAAGTGAATCGTGATGGAGAGGCATATACCCATATTTATGACGGAAAAGAGGGATATCGTTGGTTTTCTTGGCTTGGTTTTCCTTTTGGCTTGTTTGTTTTCCTACGTCTATCGTCCCAATCTCTTCTTGCGTGGTTTCGAAGGAAGCGGCGAGTCTTATTATTATGTATTTTCTTTATTGTTGATCGGATATGTCATCATGGTTTCGAGCCGTGTCGCTTTTTACAAGATAAATAAGTGTTATACATTCACTTTCAGTCAGTTCTGTTGGTGGATCGTATTGGAAATCGTATTCATTTCGTTGGGCCTTTCCCTTTTCGGATGGACGATGGACTCGTCGAACCGTCCGTTTGGTACGATTTTGATGCGAACGTTTATCTCTTCGGTATCCATCCTTATTTTGCCTTATACTATTTGTTGGCTCTATTTTGCCCTTCAGGAGAAAAAACGTATGATTAGCCAGTTCTCTGCCAAGGAAAAGGTGGTGGAACGGGAACGTGAGGTGCTTAATTTCTACGATGAAAAGGGCGTTTTCCGTATTTCGATACGTATTGAAGACTTCCTGTACGCTCAGTCTGCGGATAATTATATCAATGTCGTTTACTTGAACAATAGGGGTGAGAAGGTGAAGTATATGCTGAGGAATTCATTGAAGAATATCGAAGAGATGTATTCGGAATTCAATATACTTCGATGCCATAGGTTTTATGTGGTGAATTTCCGTAAGGTGCGTGTGCTGCGAAAATCGACGGAAGGCCTTGTGCTGGAACTCGACTCGGGCGATTCCTGCGAAATAATACCTGTCTCTAAAACTTATGCCGCTAAGGTGGCGGATTTGTTTTCCCATTGATTCCCGGTGCCCGATGTTATGGCGCAGGCCGAGGTTCCCTGCTTATTCATGGTGGTATGGCTCGCCTTTTAGGATGGTCATTGCCCTGTATAGTTGCTCCGTGAAGACTAGACGTACCATTTGGTGCGAGAAGGTCATGCGGGAGAGCGATACTTTGTCGTTTGCCCTGTCATATACTTCTTTCGAAAAACCGTAAGGACCTCCGACGACGAACACGAGATGCTTTAGACCCGAAGTCGATTTTTTCTCTATGTATGAAGCGAACTGCTTGGAGGTGAATTCGTTCCCTTTGTCATCCAATAGGACTACCTCGTCTTCCGTCTGCAAATATTTTAGAATCAGTTCCCCCTCTTTTTGTTTTTGATTATCTTCCGTCAAGTTTTTCGTATTTTTAAGCAAGGTATCTCTTCTATGTCAAAAGAAATGTAGAATTTTAGTCGCTTTTGGTACTCCGAAATTGCATTTTTAAAAGATAAATCATTAGTTTTGCCGACTGTAAGGAGTGTTATTCTCATTTTCGCATTATTTTTTGACGCGAAAGTATATAAAAAGAAATTTTAGGCATCGTTTTTGTAGTATTAAATTAAAAGTGAACGTGCCATAAATTATTGAGGAGTATGAAAACAGCAAAAAGAATCGTCCTGATTCTGTTGCTCGGAACCGTGATGGCTTCTGCGCATGCGAATCCGGATATTGTAAGGGCGTTCTCCTTGGGAGACGTGCAGCGGATTAATTCGTTTTTGGACAGTAGTGTGGATTGGACCATAGACTGTTCCGGCGGCTCGAAGAATAAGGCGCAGGCCCAAGATGCGTTATCCTCTTTCTTTAGGAAGCATCGTCCTTCCAATTTCGCCGTAACCCATAAGACGGAAAAGGAGAAGACCGGTCTGATGATGGGCAAGCTCTATACTGATTCCGGTACATACCAAATCCTCATTCTTACTAGGAAAGAGGGAACGAAGGAATCCATCAGTCAACTGAAGATTGAACCAGCTTCCAATTGATGGCTCAATCCTTTGGCTTAACAAAGGTTTTAAAGTATTAATTTTAATAATATTGAGGGTGTGAACATCCATCTGTAATTGTGCTGAAAAAATGAAAAGTGAAAATGAATTAATTGAGGATCTGTTGAACCTCGCCTTCGCCGAGGATATCGGTGACGGAGATCATACCACGCTTTGTTGCATTCCTGAAACGAAAATAGGGAAAGCTCAACTCTTGGTTAAGGAGGAGGGTGTTTTGGCTGGCGTGGAAATCGCTAAACGTGTGTTCGCCAAGTTCGATCCTGAACTCCAGGTCGAGGTGCTTATTGAAGATGGCGCTCATGTGAAGCCCGGTGACGTGGCCTTTTATGTCACGGGAAAGGAACGCTCATTGTTGCAGACCGAACGTATTGTATTGAATATCATGCAGAGAATGAGTGGCATCGCTACTCAGACTAATAAATATGCTAAGGAAATCGAAGACTTGCATACTAAGGTTATCGATACCCGTAAAACGACCCCAGGACTTCGCATTTTGGAGAAGAAGGCCGTGAAAATAGGCGGTGGCGGTAACCATCGTATTGGACTGTTTGATATGATTTTGTTGAAGGATAACCATATCGACTTCGCAGGAGGCATCGAGAATGCGGTCTCTAATGCGAAACGTTACTTGAAGGAGAACGGGAAAAACTTGAAAATCGAGGTGGAGGTCCGTAATCTTGATGAGTTGGATAGAGTGCTGAAAATCGGTGGCGTGGACCGCATCATGTTGGATAATTTCGATACTGCGACTACACGTAAGGCTGTTGAGATCATCAATGGCAGGTGCGAGACCGAATCCTCCGGCGGAATCACTTTCAAGACTTTGCGCTCGTATGCGGAATGTGGGGTTGACTTTATTTCTGTGGGTGCGCTTACTCATTCCGTCAAGGGTTTGGATATGAGTTTAAAGGCGGTGAAATGAGACTCCAACTATTTATAGAGGTGGCTTTTGCCACCCTTTTTTGTTCATGCATGGCTCTTCCTACGGATGGCCCTGTCGCTGAATCCTCCAATTCCAACGGGGCTATAGACTTGGGGAACGCTCTTTCTTCTGTTGAGGAGGGTGAATCCTCCGAGATTTCTTCTATAGGGGATGCCTTGTTCGTCCATTCGAACAATAAGGGGAAGACGTATCACCATACGAATTATTCTTTCTCGTATTCAGAGGAGGATGAGCAGTCGGAGTGGGTCGCTTATGAAATTTCGCGGTCGGAGGTCGGAGGCCAGTCGGACCGACGTGACGCCTTTTCTCCTGATCCGATTGTGGAGACTCAATCCGCTGATCCGGATGATTACCAAAACAGTGGTTTTGACAGGGGGCATTTGGCTCCGGCCGGAGACATGAAGTTCAGTGAAACTGCTATGGATGAGTGCTTCTACACAAGCAATATTTCTCCCCAGGTGAAGGGCTTCAATCAGGGTGTTTGGAATGATTTGGAAATGCAGGTCCGCGCATGGACGAAGAAATACGGACGTATCTATGTGGTGACTGGTCCTGTCCTTCCGAAGAATTCGAAAGAGTCTAGAAAGATGTATGCCACGAATCATGGGAAGGACGTGAAGACGAACGTCACTGTCCCTGATAAATTTTATAAAATACTCTACGATTTCTCAAAGAAGGGGAAGGAGAAGATGATAGCGTTCGTCATCCCTAATGAGGATACCGACACGCCTTTCACGGAGTTCGTCACTACCGTCGATGAAGTGGAGAAGATGACTGGAATAGATTTCTTCTCTAATTTGGATGGGGATTTGCAAAATAGGTGTGAGAAACAATCCGATTTGTCTAAATGGCCGGAAGCCACCTATTTGAATTATTCTAACACACATAAATTTAACCATTAATCATAACTGTTTTTTTTATGAAAGCATTTGTATTTCCAGGGCAAGGCGCTCAATTTATCGGAATGGGTAAGGATTTGTACGACTCTATCCCGTTGGCTAAGGATTTGTTCGAACAGGCGAACGATATCTTAGGCTTTAGAATTACGGACATCATGTTCTCAGGGGAGGAGTCTGAACTGAAGCAGACGAAGGTGACGCAACCTGCGGTATTCCTCCACTCCGTTATTTTGGCTAAATCCATGGGGGAGAAGTTTGCTCCTGACATGGTGGCTGGACATTCTTTGGGTGAGTTCTCCGCTTTGGTGGCTTCTGGCGCCATCGATTTCGCCGATGGTGTAAGTTTGGTTTCCAAACGTGCGATGGCTATGCAGAAGGCTTGCGAGATGAACCCTTCGACGATGGCGGCTGTACTTGGTTTGGCTGATGATAAGATTGAAGAGATTTGTGCAACGATTACCGACGAGGTGGTCGTCCCTGCGAACTATAACTGTCCTGGACAATTGGTGATTTCCGGGACGATGGCAGGCATTGATAAGGCTTGTAAGTTGATGGAGGAGGCGGGCGCCCGTCGTGTGGTGAAGTTGCCTGTCAGTGGCGCATTCCACTCTCCGTTGATGGAACCAGCCAAGGTTGAGTTGGCTGCGGCGATTGAATCCACGAAGTTTAGTGCTCCTATATGTCCTGTATACCAAAATGTTTCGACGAAAGGAGAGAATGACCCGGACGTCATCAAGGCGAATTTGGTGAAACAACTCACTTCTTCCGTGAAGTGGACGCAGTCCGTTCAAAACATGATAGCCGCTGGTGCCGATAGCTTTACCGAGGTTGGCCCTGGCACTACTCTCGTCGGTTTGATGAGGAAAATCGACAAGACGGTGGAGGCCAAAGCTGCTGAGTTGTAATTTTTTAAATATGGAATTATTGGAGGGATACGCTTCCTTCCATCGAAGTTGGTTCGATGTATAAGGTCAATATGATGGAGAATGCTTCCCTTAGTGTGGTCGGTGCCTCTTTGGATTTGCCTAGTGAGGTTGTCAAGGTGGCAAATGGCTGGAATTGGATTGGTTATAATAGCTCTTCAATTCTTTCTTTGAACCAAGCTTTGGCTGGACTTAACCCTGAAAATGGGGACCTTATCAAAGGACAGTCCGGCTTCGCTTACTTTGAAGGTTATGAGTGGGTCGGTACGTTGACTTCTTTGGTGCCTGGTAGGGGATATATGTATTACAGTACGGCTGATAGCGTTAAATCGTTCTCTTATCCTTCCGTGTCTGTTCTCCCAGGTTTCCTTGCTGCACCGAGAATCCTTGCCGCTCCAGTATCTCCTGCTTCCCGCGCTTATTCTGCGGTGGATGCACATGCTTATTCAGGCAACATGACAGTTGTGGCTGTTGTGAGCGACAATGATACTGTGCTGCGCGATTGTGAGGTCGGCGCCTTCGTGGGAACAGAGTGCCGCGCTTCTTCTGTCGCTAACGAGAAGGGATTGTTGTTCTTGACTATCTCGGGTGACGCTAACGCTTCTTCTGATGCCTTGGTGTTCAAGGTGATGGCGGATGGTGTGGAGCGTGTGGCCTATACTACTGTCTCTTACGCCGAGGATGCCAATTACGGCTCTTTGAGCAATCCTTTCGTTATCCGTATGTCTGCTGCCTCTTCTCCAGACATAGATACACCTGTTGCTGATACGACGATTGCGGAGGTTGAGAAGCATGGCGTCGTTGTAAATGCAGTCTTGATGGACAATGATTCCATCCTTGCGAATTGTGCTATTGGCGCATTCGTGAATGGTAAATGTCTATCCGCTGGTTCTACTGACGCGAACGGACGTATCACATTCTCTATCGAAGCCGACACGTCGGATGTTATCCAATTCTTCATGATGAATGGTGGTACTAACGTTGAGGCTGTTACTAAGCTTTATTATGCGGAGAATGCGGTTTATGGATCTGAGTCCTTGCCGTTTGTCATCCAAATGAATGCCGGTAACAAAGTGGAGAACGTGCTTTCTGACGTGAAAATATCAGTTTATCCTACGTTGGTCGAAAACGATATTTTCGTGAAGTCCGAGAATGTGGATATGCTGGGTTATTCGGTTTTGAATCTCTCTGGTGTGACCTTTAAGACGGACGATTGCCATGGTTCTGATGTGGCAGTCAATGTTTCAGAATTGCTGCCGGGTGAGTATGTGATCGTTTTGGAGACTTCCGAAGGCCGTTTCGCCCAAAAGTTCACGAAGAAATAGTCCGGCTTATTGCCTAAAAGGTATTCCTGTAAGGACATCATCGCAAACAATTATGCGATGATGTCTTTTTTTGTGATGGACGATGCGCTTTTTTAGCCTAATAGGATTTTGGGATAACTGGTCGGTAATATACTCCTTAGCCTGATGTTTGTTTCCCGTTTGTTTTTACTGGGATTTTATGGTAGGTTATCTTGCAAAAGAGTTTTGACAGATAACTTCCCTCTGTTGAACTTGCTCCGAAAAATATCTTTTGCTGATTGTGTGGTGTTATGGTAGGTTTATGGGAAGCGTTGCATATCTACGCTTGTATGTGCTCTCTTGGGAATCTATGGTATGGCTTATTGACTTGCATAGTTGGTTTATGCTGGTTGTCTGGAATGGACAAGAGAGACTCCCTGTCTAATCCTCGTGTTGATTCTGCTATGCTTGGAACATGAAGGGCAAAAAAAAATGGTACCCATATGGATACCATTTTTTATGGATAATTGGCTCTATTATTTAGCCAAATATGCTTTCACATCATCGTTGTGAACGATTTTCTCATCGAAATAGTAAGCACCAGTCTTAGGGGACTTAACCATCTTGATCACTTTAGCATATGAACGGCCTTCGCCCTTCTGCATACTTGCGACTGCTTTCTTTGCCATAGCTTAAATCAGTTTAAGATTAATTACTTAATTTCTTTGTGGATAGTGTATCTCTTCAAGATTGGGTTGTATTTCTTCAATTCCAATCTGTCAGGAGTATTCTTTCTGTTCTTAGTTGTAACGTAGCGGGAAGTACCTGGCATTCCGCTATCCTTCATTTCCGTACACTCCAAGATTACTTGTACACGGTTTTCTTTACCTTTTTTTGCCATTTTTTATTCCTCCCTTATTACAAAATACCTTTTCTGGCTGCATCCACCAATGCGGCGTTGAGTCCCTTCTTGTTAATTGTACGAAGTCCCTTAGCGGAAACTTTCAAACTAATTGTACAATCTTGTTCTGGCCAATAGAATTTTTTAGTGAACAAGTTCACATTGAACAACCTTTTCGTTCTCCTCTTAGAGTGGGAAACGTTATTGCCGTTCTGCGCCATCTTACCAGTAATTTCACAAAATCTTGACATTGCTGTTAATCTAAAATAAGTTATTACATATAATAAGCGGGGCCAAATCCTATCCTGATCTTTCTTCTCAGAAAGCAGCGTAACTATCAGAAATCCAAATAGAATGGACCCTTTTGTTCTTTCTTTCCGATCTCTTGGTGCTTTGCATCTTTACACCTTTCAATCGGTCTGCAAAATTACAACTTTTTTATTTCGAAACAAATTCTTTCAGAAAAAATATTGCATTTTTTGTCGCCTCTTCGATGTTCTCTTTTCGGCCTTCTCCAAAATGATAGCATCGGCTTTCCGTATGTGTGCCGTCGGAAACGGCCATCCAAACAGTCCCCACCGGTTTTTCTTCGCTCCCACCCCCGGGGCCGGCGATTCCTGATGTCGCAACCGCATAGTCGGCTCCAATTATTTTTGTAGCTCCTTTTGCCATTTGCTCCACTACTTCCTGACTGACAGCCCCATACTTTTCGATGTTCCGTTCATCTACTCCTAGGACATTGATTTTCACTTCGTTCGCATAGGATACGACTGATCCTTTGAAATAGTTGGAACTGCCGGGACAAAGTGTGATATGATGTGCGATGTTGCCGCCTGTACAACTTTCGGCGGTGGCGATTGTCTTCCCTTTCTCCGTCAGAATCTTGGCCAATTCGGCTTTTGCTTCCTCTTCCGTTTTCATTCTATCGTTGATTTTTGTTCGGCAAAGATACTGAAATCGTATAAGTTTTTATTACTTTTGCGTGTTTTTGTATTTATATACGTATCAATATGTTAAAGAAGCTTTTTATCACATTGTCCGTCTTGCTTTTTATGGGAGGACAGTGTGTGATCGCACAGCAAAATACTATTTTTAGAGCGAAGGCCGAGGGCCATTATGGATGGAACCTCCATGACGGTGGCGATCTCATCGGTGGTGAGGTGGGTATGGAATTGCCTTTGTTGGGCAACCATAATTGGGAGTATACTTACAATTTCCCGACTGTTGGTTTCGCTATAGCCGGAAGGCAGTTCGAACGTCCCGAATTCCTTAGGTTTTCTGTTGATGCGCGAACTTATTTCCATTTCCCCATTATCCATAAAAACGGTTTTGCGTTGAACCTTAAGTGGGGGAGTGGTATGGGTAGTTATCTTTCCCAGGGGGACTCTACGGAATCGATTGTGCCTGTTTACGGGGTCTGGAATGTCGGCCTCAATATGGACATAGCGCTCTCCAAACGTTATGGCAAGCCTCTGGCGCAATGGCGCATTTGTTTGGGCGGTAATTTGGATGCTTTCCATAATGGTAACATTACTCGTAAGTCCCATAACATCTATTTCGCAGATGTTTTCTTGGGGGCGAAGTATACGCCTAACGTTTGGCCTCTTCCTCTCAAATACCCTGCGAGACCTGTGAAACATATCTTGGCGTTGGAGGCTTATGGCGCAGCTCTTGTAAACCAATTGGAGCGTGACGAGGATTATTTCCTGAACGCCAATATTTGTGCGGGCGCTTATATGCCGATCACGAACGCTTACCGCCTTGGACTTTCGACGGATGCCTTCTATAATGGTGCGTATAACGGCGACCAACGTGAGTCTAATGTCCGTTACAATTTCATTGACAAGGACCGTTTCCGTAATAAATTGCGTGGGGGCGTCGCTTTGGCAAATGAACTGAGAATGGATAGGGTTGTTGTCGGTCTACACACGGGTGTATATTTCTATTCTAAGATTAAGATTCCTAAATATAACGAACATGGCGCTGAAAACGAAAACAGGATTGAGAGCATCTTGTACAACAAGTTGGTGACTCGTTTCTATTTTACGCCTAAGTTTTTCTTGGTTACTGACTTGAAGACGCATCTATTCCGTGTCGAATGTTTCCAAGTCGGTCTGGGTTGGGCTATGCCTGACTTCGGTTCGCGCATCAAGAATCCGTTCGAGCGTATCTCCTTCAAGAAGGAGGATAAAGAGGAACTCCGTATCGATTGATCGCACCTCGTGCGTAGGAATACATTTTGTGTTGTGGTGATTTGTGAAATATTAATAAGAACTTTTTATGGTAATTGAAGACAGAAAATTTGTTGCCGTTTCATACGAGCTTTATGTGGATGGCGAGGATGGAAAACCTGAGTTGTGGGAGAAGACTCCTGCTGGGGCTCCTTTGAAATTCACTTGTGGATTGGGAATGATGTTGGATAAATTCGAGGATAACCTTCGCGGTTTGAAGTTGGGCGACACCTTCGATTTCACAATCCCTGCAGCAGAGGCTTACGGAGAATATGAGGAGGCTATGGTTGTCGACCTTGACAGGACTATCTTCTTTAATGGGGACGGGGAATTTGATGATGAGCATGTCCAAGAGGGCAAAATTGTGGAGATGATTAATGCTGACGGTCAGCATATCAACGGCCTTGTCCTGGAAATTGGTAAGGATAAAGTGAAGGTGGATTTCAACCATCCATTGGCTGGCGAGAACTTGAATTTCAAGGGTGAGGTGTTGGAACTCCGCGATGCTACGGAAGAGGAAATCGCCGTCGCTTTGCATCCTCATTGTGGAGGCGGCTGTGGTAGCTGTGGCGGTTGCGGAGAGGGTTCCGGCGATTGTGGCGGCGGTTGCGGAGAAGGACATTGCTGTCATTAATTGGGTGGAATGAATACTTTTGGCGAGATATTACGATTAACCACTTTCGGAGAGTCGCATGGCGTCGCTATTGGTGGCGTCTTGGATGGTTTCCCTGCTGGCATTGACGTTGATATGGATTTTATCCAATCCGAGTTGAACAGACGCCGACCGGGACAATCCGCTTTGACTACCGCACGCGCTGAGGCTGACCGGGTGGAGATCCTTTCCGGCGTGTTCGAAGGGAAAACAACGGGGATGCCTATCGGTTTCGAAGTGAGGAATGAGAACCAACGTTCTGGCGACTATTCCTCTTTGAAGGATATTTACCGACCTTCCCATGCGGATTATACTTACTCTATGAAGTATGGTATCCGTGATTACACGGGTGGGGGAAGGGCTTCCGCAAGAACTACTATTTCTCAAGTGGCTGGCGGAGCTTTCGCGAAGCTGCTCTTGCGCCGTTTGGGCGTGCAGGTCTACGCTTATACTTCCCAAGTGGGGGCGGTGGCTCTGGATAAACCTTACTCTTTGTTGGATCTTGACTCGGTCGACTCGAATCCTGTCCGTTGCCCTGACGCGGAAATGGCGGAAAAGATGGCTGCGGAGATTCTCCGCGTGAAGAATGAAGGGGACACTATTGGTGGAATAATTTCCTGTGTCATTAAAGGATGTCCTGTCGGTTTAGGCGAACCTCAGTTCGGTAAACTCCATGCGAAGTTGGCTGCGGCTATGCTCTCCATCAACGCGGTGAAGGGCTTTGATTATGGTTGTGGTTTCGATGGCGTGTCGAAGCGTGGGTCTGAACTGAACGATATTTTCGAATCCGGAGTTGACGGTTCCATCCATACCCGTACCAATAATTCGGGTGGCATACAGGGTGGAATCAGTAATGGTGAGGATATTTTCTTTAGGGTGGCGTTTAAGCCGGTCCCAACTTTGTTGATGGACCAGGAGTCTGTTGATGTGGAGGGCCATAGCGTGACATACAAGGCGAGGGGAAGACATGATGCATGTGTCTTGCCTCGTGCCGTCCCGATTGTGGATGCGATGGCTGCCTTGGTTGTGGCTGATGCGTACTTGATGGCGAAGGCTAGCGGCCGGTTCGTCATGTGATTGGCGTATCCCCGATGACGCTTGGTTTTAGGAGGTTGTGCGCCTCCTCAGATAGTCTGTAGCCTGTTCGGGGAATTACAAATATATAGATTCGGGAAGATGGATTCCTCCCGAATCTTTTTTTTTGCCCAACGGGGAATTCTTATAAAAACATTTTCAAAGCGCGTGCCAATTGATCAGGACAGGAGGTGCCTCGGCCTGCGCAGTCTATGCCGGCTAATTTGGAGATCGCATCCTCCACTCTCATGCCGCGTACTAGGATTGCCACACCTTGCGTGTTCCCGTGGCATCCTCCCAGGAATTGTACATCTTTGATGATCCCGTTATCCACGGTGACTGTTATCAGTTTCGAACATGTGCCGAAAGTTTGGTATGTTTTTTTTATTTCCATTTCTTGTGTTTTTATTGTAGGATAATTTTTCTTCTGTGTCCATTATCTTACGGCAAAGATAGTTTTTTTTGACGAAACTGAAATTTTTTATCTCTTCTGAATCGAAATAGGAGAGTTTTATGTATTTTTGCCTAGAACTGGTTTTGACTTAATGTTGTTGTTTACCGGTGCGATGTGGTAATGGATCATCTAAAGAACCTGACATTCCCATTTGGAGAACTGAAAACGAAGGTAGAATTCTTGTTTTCGACGAAGGAGCGGCGCAAATTGGCTATTCCTTTGTTGTTGTCTTTTTTCTGTTTCGCCGTAGGCCTTTTTACCCAATATGTTTATTTTAAGGAATCTTTAAGGACCGTCGATGTGTCTGCCTTCCAGAATTGTCTTTATGGGAAGGAGACTTTTTCCAAAGCGTGGATGGAACGTATCCGGAAGAAGATCGCGGAGGGGCAGTTGTCGGCATTTTATAATGACAAGTCTTTGTATGACGAGTCGGAGAGTAACGAGGTTGCCTTCCATGTGTATAAGGGGGATTCGTTGATCTTTTGGACAAGCGATGCGGTTGGTGTGCAAAGTGACATAGATTTCGATTTGGAGAATAGCACGTTTGTGCGTTCTGATAATATGAGCATGGTCGCTATGCAGTCTTACTTCCGTGAGTACCGTTGTATGGCGTTGATAAAGATAAAGGAGAATTTTTATCAGTCGCAGAACAGCAAATGGAATACGTTCGCCAAGGCCTTTGACTTGCCGGGAAATGTCATCGTCTCGGAGGTCCAGCAGGATGGGTTCTCTCCTATATTCTCGCTATCAGGCAACTATTTGTTTTCTTTACAGTGTACTCCTTTGTTTGAGGGGGACAGTGTTATTTTTGCCATAAGTGTCTTTTTCTGGATTGCGGGTGTCGGGTGTTTGTTCTTTTTCGCGGATTCGTTGTTGCGGTGGCGTGGGTTGAATACCCGAAGGAAAAAATTCTTTGCTTGGCTCTGGGTGTGCCTGTTTTTCCCTGCCATGCTTTATTTCTTCTCTGTCTTCCATGTGCCGCCTGTGCTGTTCCAACGTTTTTCCGATTCTTTGTCGTATTCGTCGGCATTGGCGTCATCTGCGGAGCATTTGTTCGTCTATGCGGTTTTCTTTTCTGGATTCCTCACGCTTTTGCGACGTAATTTGTCGCTCCCTAAAAATGTGGTGGAAGGGGAACCTGTCATGCGGGCTTTCACGAAGGTCTTTTTCTTGAAACTCGTTGTTTTTGTCGCGTTTTCCGCATTGTACCTGTATATCTTAAGTTTGGTGTACGATTCCAATGTGAATTTGGCCGTCCCTTCCATCCAGGAGGTGAACCGTATGTCGGTTTGTTCTGTCCTGTTGATGATGTTGTGGGCCTTCCTTTTGTACGAATGCGCGGATAAGTTCCGTGTCTTGTACGTCGCTCGTTCCAATATCAAGTATATTTTATTCTCCCACCTCATTTTGACGGTAATCGCCTTCTTGTTGTTTGGCTATTATGTCTCATGGATGGATGGAAGTCTGTTCCTTCTATCTTCGCTTGTTATCCTATATATGGAGATAGGCGATGTGTACCTGAAGATGAATATGTTTGTCAGGACTGTCATCACATCCTTTATGCTGGTCAATCTTATTGTTGTGTTGACTTATTGGCATAGTGAGAGGAAATGTACGACGGAATATGGGAAGATGGCGAAGGATGTGGCCTTGAATAATTGCGTGAGGGAAGACCCTATTTCGGAAATTGTCTTGAAGGATTATGATGCTTATATACAGAATGATTCCGTTTTGCTCCGTAGGGTGAACTCGGAGAGCCCGTTGAGGGATTCTCTTTCTCTTACCCATTTGACGGACACTTATCTGAGGGTGTTTCGGGAATCCTATAATATCCGTGTCCAAATAGAGGATAGGGAACATAAAGGATTCAATTTGTGGCGTACTGGGTTCGGATCGGTTAATTATGACTCTTTTGACGAGGTGAAGAAATCGTTTAAACTTCTGGACGCTGACTCTCATTTCTATTCTTGTGTCGACGAGGCGTTTACCATTACTTTCTTAGGGATTTTCCCTATGGGAGGGAAAACGTTGTACATCAAACTATATCCTAAACTGACCCGCGAAATCCATGGTTTGTCCGTTCCTCGAAGAAATAAGAAGGAGATAGGCGTGGAGTATTCCATGGCGAAATATTGTGGCACTGCGTTGTGCTATTCGGATGGAATTTACCGCTATCCAGCCAATTCCAATTGGTTGCCTCGCCCATATGTCTCGGAGGATGAAGAACCGAGCTATACCATGAACGGGAATGGATATACGCATTATGTGTATTATTTGGAGGATGGGGAAATCTTCGCTATTACAAGTGTGCCGGACAGGCAAAGCTATGTTTATGTGATTTTCGTCACCTTCCTTTTCTCTGTTTACCTGTTTATCTCAGTATGTTACTTCTTCTATAATAACCTTAGGGAGCGGAAGAAAAATGGGAAGCGTTCCTTTGTGGCGACTATGCAGACCATATTCATTTTCCCGATGGTGATTTCATTCTTCATCCTATCCGCTGTGACATTCCCATTCTTCTCTGAACAATATGAGAAGACACACCACACGGATATGAGGGATAAGTCTTATGTCGCACAACATAACCTTCAAGATGTGATCGGTTTCTCCACAAAATTATCTGAGCATCAGAAGGATATTGATGAGTATGTCAGGAATGTCTCCGATTTCTATCAGATGGATGTCCTGCTGTATGACACGGAGGGGAAATTGTTCTCTTGTTCCAGACCTATCGTTACACCGCGTGACCAGATGCGGATGGTCTTGATGAACCCAAGGATGAAGTTCTGCCAAATCCAGGATTTGTACGTGTTGGAGAAGTTCGGTAAGATGGATTGCTATTCTAATTATGTGCCTGTCTACAATAATAGGAACGAATGTGTCGGCTACTTGAAACTGCTCTCCATCTGGAGCTATTACCATGTGAAGACGCAGTTGTTCAATATCATGGTGGTTATTGTGGATATCTATCTTTTTGTGATGGTGCTTTCCATCATCATCATCTGGATGATGACTAGGAGGACGGTGAAGCCGTTATCCATGCTTACGGAACGTTTTGCCGAGGTGCGCCTGACGGGTGAGAACACGATGATCCATTATGACTCTAAGGACGAATTGGGGGATCTAGTCCGCCAATACAATAAGATGGTCGGAAAATTGGAGGAGAGCGCCAAGAAATTGGTGGAATCGGAGCGCGATTTCGCTTGGCGTGATATGGCGCGCCGTATCGCCCACGAGGTGAAAAACCCATTGACTCCAATGAAACTCTGCGTGCAGCAATGCCAAAGGAAGAAAAAACTGGAATCGCCTGATTTCGACGCGTATTTTGACAAGTCTTGCAACATATTGATCGAGCAGATTGACACGTTGGCTGAAATCGCCACATCGTTCTCTTCTTTCGCAAAGGCTACCCAGTCCAATTTGGTGAAAGTGGATATCCTACAGAAACTGGGGCAGGCTGTGGATTTGTTCGCGAATAATGAAGATGGTGTCGTCTTTACGTTGGAAAAGAACGGGTTCGAGCATTCCTATGTGATGATCGACGAGAATCATTCCCTTCAAATGTTCTCTAATCTGTTCAGTAACGCGATCCAATCAATCCCGGAGGAGACGTTCGGACATGTGGATGTCTCATTTTCCGAGAAGGGTGGCTTTGCCATGATTTCCATTGCGGATAATGGTTGTGGGGTTTCTGAAGAGGCGCGGCAAAAGATGTTCATCCCTAATTTCACGACTAAGACAAGTGGTATGGGCTTGGGTATGGCGATCGTGAAGAGCATTCTTGATGTGGCGGGGGGCGAAATTAGCTTTGTGTCGGAGTTGAATGTCGGGACTACCTTCTATATAAAAATTCCTTTGTGCAAAGATGTGTAGATGGTGGAATTTTACTATATTTGAGGTCGAAATAATTGAATATGGCGAAAAGACAAATAATTATATGGGTTGAGCGTGTTTTGCTCGCCTTGTCATGCTTGATGGTCCCTTTCTTGGCAAGTGCCGAAGCGGGGAAAGGTGTGTATCGTTTCTTGGGACTGCCGTTTGACGCGAAACTTTCTGGCCTAGGTGGCGAGAATGTCTCTTTGCAGGCTTCGGACGTGAATGTGATTTCTGTGAACCCTGCATTGTTGTCGTCTGATGTGCATAACCATGTGTCTGCCTCTTATTTGAATTATCTTGATGATGCGAACGCCGCATCTATCGCCTATTCGTATACTCCCGATAGCTTGAATTATTTCGGAGTCACTACCTTGTGCCTAGGTTATGGTGATTTACAGGGATATGACGAGTTCGGTAACCCGACTGGTAATTTCAGTGCGGCTGATTTCTGCTTGGGCTTGGTTTACGCCAGGTATCTCGGCTCGAACATAAAATTGGGAGCCGCCATCAAGCCGGTCTATTCCCATATTGGGGATTATGGCAGTTTCGGCTTGGCTGTCGATGTGGGCTTTAATTATTTTAACGCTCAGAAGAACTTCTCCGTCGGTTTGGCGGCGCGAAATTATGGTGCCCAGTTCAAAACGTATTATGATTCGGACCAGAAGGAGGATCTTCCTTTCAATCTCCAATTGGGCGTGACGAAGGGGTTGGAGCACGCTCCTTTCCGTTTCTCTGTCACATACGATCGTTTGAACGATTGGAACTTGGATTATTACAGGCAAGTAATCAAGTCGGATGTCACCGGTGAAGAACCTGACAATGACAAGATAAAATGGGGGGACATGCTTTTCAGACATCTTGTTTTTGGTGTTGAGATCCTCCCTGGTAAAAATTTCTATTTGGAGGCTGCGTATAATCATCGTAGAAATAGGGAGTATAAATTGCCTGAGACAAGGGGCGCAAATGGATTTTCCTTCGGCGCTGGTTTGAAAGTCTATGCTTTCAATCTTGATTTCGCATATTCCCAGTATGCCCCTGCGGCGAATATGGTTACGTTGTCTTTGACGGCTGATATCGATAAATTTAAAAAGAAATGAAACGGATTATTGTTGCGATAGATGGGTTTTCGTCGTGCGGGAAAAGCACGATGGCGAAGGATTTGGCGAAAAGTGTCGGTTATGTTTATGTCGATAGCGGTGCGATGTACCGTGCTGTCACTTTGTATTGCCAGAGAAATGGCTTGATTGTCAATGATGTCGTGGATGAGAAGACTTTACAAGACAAAATCTCTGAAATTCGGATTGATTTCAAATTTAGTGAGGAGAGGCTCCGTAACGAGACTTATTTGAATGGCGAGAATGTGGAGGATGAAATTCGTACATTGGCTGTCTCCAATCAGGTTAGTATCGTTAGTTCTATTGGTTTCGTTCGTCGCGCCATGGTGGCCTTGCAGCAGTCATATAGCAAGAATAGAGGTATCGTGATGGATGGCCGAGACATCGGCACCGTTGTTTTCCCCGATGCCGAACTTAAGATATTTTTGACCGCATCCCCCGAAATCAGGGCTCAACGTAGATATGATGAGTTGAAGCAGAAGGGGATGGAGGAGCCTTATGCGGATATCCTAGAGAATGTGAAGAAACGTGATTATTTGGATCAAACGCGTGCGGAGAGCCCTTTGCGGAAGGCCGATGATGCGGTTGAGTTGGATAATGGTCAGATGACAATCGAGGAACAGCGTAAGTGGTTGCTCGATATTTTCCGGGAGAGGACAAAATGTTAATCGAAATTGATGATAATTCAGGCTTTTGTTTCGGCGTCGTCACTGCGATAAAGAAAGCGGAGGAGGAGTTGTCCCGTACCTCTAAACTTTATTGTTTGGGCGATATCGTCCATAATAGCATGGAAGTGGAACGTCTCTCGGCCAAGGGATTGATTTCTATCGATCGAGATACTTATTTGGGGCTTCGCCATCAAAAAGTCCTTTTCAGAGCGCATGGTGAACCACCTTCCACCTATCAGTATGCCAAGGAAAACGATTTGGAAATAATCGATGCCACATGCCCCGTGGTGCTGAACCTCCAGAAAAAAATAAAACAGGCTTATGAGGAATCCAAGAATGATGATACGCAAATCGTCATTTATGGTAAGAATGGCCATGCCGAGGTAAATGGTCTGGTGGGGCAGACTGAGGGCACTGCGGTCGTCGTCGAGGGTTTGTCGGATATTGAAAAAATAGATTTTTCCAAGAATATACGGATGTTTTCCCAAACCACTAAGTCCATTGACGGATTCAATACAGTCGTGGAGGCCATAGGGAAACGTGTGCGTCCGGGTGGTAGTTTCGAATATAATGATACGATTTGTCGTCAGGTCGCCAATCGTATTCCTAAAATAGTTAATTTTGTTGCGAAACATGAACTGGTGCTGTTCGTTAGTGGAAAAAAGAGTTCGAACGGGAAGGTCCTGTTCGATGAATGCAAGAAGGTGAATCCAAACATCTATATGGTCTCCGACTTGGAGGATGTGGATTATACCATATTCCGCGGAGTGAAGTCTGTGGGAATATGTGGCGCCACCTCCACTCCAAAGTGGTTGATGGAGGCGCTTAAGAAGAAAATTGAACAATATGATAATTATTACGTATAAGTGTAACAAGTGGCATTATGAAATATCAAATTAATTGTATCGGAATCTTGACGTCTGGAGGCGATGCTCCTGGTATGAATGCGGCTATCCGTGCCGTCACACGTGCTGCTATTTTCCGTGGAATAAAAGTTAAAGGAATATATCGTGGTTACCGTGGGCTCATCTTGGATGAGATCCATGAATTCCAGACTCAAAGCGTAAGTAATATCATTCAACAGGGTGGAACAATCTTGCGTACCGCTCGCTGCAAGGAGTTTATGACCGAGGAGGGACGTAAGAAAGCGTATGAGACTATGCAACAGGAGGAGATAGACGCATTGGTCGTTTTGGGTGGTGATGGTACTTTTACGGGTGCCCGTGTCTTCGCTCAAGAATTTAATGTCCCTGTTATCGGAGTGCCTTGTACGATCGACAACGATTTGTGCGGAACCGACTATACTATCGGGTATGACACTGCTCTGAATACCATCGTCGACGCGGTCGATAAGATCCGTGATACGGCCAACTCCCATGAACGCCTCTTCTTCATCGAGGTGATGGGCCGCGACGCTGGGTTCCTCGCATTGAATTCCGCTTTGGCTTCTGGCGCGGAGGCTGCCATTATCCCCGAAATCGTTACCGGAGAAGACCAACTTGAGGCTCTTATCCAGCGTGGCTTCCGTAAATCAAAGAATAGTAGTATCGTTATCGTCGCCGAAAGCGAGTTGACGGGTGGCGCGGTTGGAATCGCTGAAAGATTGAAGAAAAACCATCCTGAATACGATGCCCGTATCACTATACTTGGACATCTCCAGCGAGGTGGCACTCCTTCTGCGCACGACCGTATCTTGGCGAGCCGATTGGGCGCTGCGGCAATTGATGCGCTGATGGAGGAACAACGTAACATTATGGTGGGTGTGGATGATGATAAAATCGTATATGTGCCTTTCACTAAGGCGATAAAGGACGATAAACCATTTGATTTCCAATTAATGGATGTTTTGAAGACTTTGTCTTGTTGATGTTTTGATAGGATGAAGTCTTCCCTTCCTTGGCTTTTCGCCCTCGTTTCCTTCTCTGTCTCTGCCCAGAAGCCTCTTTGGTATGTGTCCGAGGATACGGATGCCTATATTGATTCGTTTTACAAGGTGGCTATAGGGGAGATGTATGTTTTCGGTATTCCCGCAAGCATCACATTGGCTCAAGGAATACTGGAGTCGGGAAGTGGGAAAAGCGATTTGTCCACAATCGCACATAACCATTTTGGCATTAAGTGCACGAGTGATTATGTGGGGGAGCGCTATTTGAAAGATGATGACAAGAAAGACGATTGCTTTAGGGTGTATGAGCATGCTGAGGCATCGTATCGTGACCATTCCCTTTTCCTTGTCAATCGTAGTCGCTACGCTTTCCTGTTTAACTTTTCCGTGACGGATTACCGTTCGTGGGCAATAGGCCTAAAAGAGGCGGGGTATGCCACAAATCCTAATTACCCGCAGCTTCTCATAGATGTAATCCAACAGAACAGGTTGTTTGAGTACGATAGACATCCCGAAAGGTATGTGATGCGTAAGGAAGGACAAGAGGCGGACATGGAAAATCGTGAGGCTTTTTTGAAACATCGTAAAAATTTGTTTAAGTGATGAAGAATAAGTTGTTTATCGGCTCTTTGGCCTTGAATGTCATATTGGCGGTGCTTTGCTTGTATTTGTCTTTGGGAAAAGTTATCGACAAATCGTCCAATACGGAGTCGGGAAGTGCCCCTGCGTTTTTGTCCCAAACCAGTGTGAACGATGATGACGTGATTTTTATGGGGGAGGATAGATTGGCTAATTGTGATTGGTCTGTATTCTTAGCTGATGAGACTTGTAAAACGTTGGCTTTTAAAGGAAATAATCTTGATGATGATAGTAAAAGACTTGCTTTGTTGTTCCCTAATGTGACTCCTTCTGAAATTTTTATGATGTATGGGGAACAAGAGTTACTGCAGGGAAAAAATGTGGGTGATTTTGCGGAGGAATATGGTGCGTTCGTTTCCCGAATCCAAGAGAGATTCCCTTCTACGGAAGTGATTATCATGTCTGTTTTGCCTATGTGGAAAGAACATGATAACCAGTTTAATGTTGATATGGCGGAAAATGTTAAGAAATTGAACATCCTTCTTAAATTGTTGGCCAATCAAAAGGGGTATTCCTTTTTGAATCTATATCCTGATTTTGTCGATGTGAATGGTTATATGAATTCCCGTTTTTGTTCTTCTGACGGAATGGCCCTAAGACACTCCGCTTATATTATTATGAAAGATAGAATAAAAGATTATATAAAAAATTGATTTTGTTTTGTTGTGTTTTGAATTCTTCTCTTGAAAAAATGTCAATGGATTGTAAATCTATGTGGAAAAAAATTTTTTGTTTGGTTCTAAATTTTTAATTTTGTCGATTGAGTGTATTGTAGATTTTTGAGTGACGTCAATGACGGTCATGTATAAGTTTAGAAGATAAAAAGGGAGATGTTTTTGTGCATGGCGCAGAAATGTTGAAACAAAGTGGTCTTTATTTACACCATTGAGTAAATCACTGGTTTTGAGATGGATAGAGTATTAAAATTTAACACTATAAAACGTTTCAGTATGAAATCGTTTTCCAAATTTTTTAGGCGCATTTGTGCGTTGACAGTTCTTTCGTTCGGGGCGATGACCTTGAACGCGCAGAGTAATGCTATCACGTTGATGGTCGATGGAACCATGCAGACGAAGGCATGCCTTGACGAACCTATTGTGATGAACGGACGTTTGACCAACAGTGCCGTTGGCGACATTGTGGACGTCTATCGGTCTTATAATGGTTCGACATGGACCGCTATCGGTTCCGCGACGAAAGATAAGGCGGGTGTTTACACTTTTGTCGAGGATATGGTTAGCCAACGGGTGTACTACCAGTTCGTCGACCAGAAGAATGCTAGCCTTAAGAGTAATACCGTCACGATTGATGTGAATGATGACTGTCCGGAGATTTGTCATACGACGACGACAGGTGAGTATTACTTGGGAACGGATTTCAATCCGTCGGATGGTTGCAACGAAAGCCAAATTAATTTCAGCAACAATTATTGCTTGGAGAACCATTTTGCCTCCAATGGTATCTCTTTCCAGGGTTGTACCGCCGGGCATGTTGTCAAAGGTTGGCAACCGAAAGATAACTCAGGGAAATCGGTTCCTACGGATAGAGACAAGGAGGAAGAGGTGGTCGGACGCAACTATTATTATGTGTTTAATGGAGGAGAGTGTAGCAACACGCCATTTTTCCTTACTTTCGATAGGGGCAGGTATTTGAATAAGACTTTCCGTTTCACGATGCGTCTATATTTGGATGTGAGCGGGTGTGGAGCTTTTGATCCACAGGCGAAGGTGAACTTCCGTACAAGTTTCGGTAATCCGGTCGATTTGTGTGTCGACGCTGAGATGTACGATGGTATAACGGGTCAACATTTGAGGGACTATGCGAAGTGCGCCAATGGCCAGCACTTGGATAACCAACTGGTTTTGGGAAGTGATGTGTGGAACGATTTCAATAGGAATGGCCATAAAGTCATCCGAATGGAAATTATCTTCTATGGAGAGTTCAAGACACGTAACCAGGAGGAATTGAAGATTTATCCGGAATTCCAACAATGGCCTAGTTGTGCCAAGGTTGCGGTGGACTATATCTCGGGTGAGGCCGCCAATGTCTGTTTAGGACGTGGCGCTGTCTGCGTGGGTGAGACTGCGGAGGTTAACGCCGCCGGTTTCCCTAAGGATGCGAATTATGTATGGGAATACCAAGATAACAACGGAACGTGGAAACAACTTTATATAAATGGTTTCAAACAGGCTGGCGCGGATAAACAATTCATCTCCATCCCTGTTGATTTCGTTGGCGCTAGAAAGTACCGGGTGAACAACATCCCTAATTTGGAAAAACCCATCGAATTTACTGTTACGGGTAAGAACTGTGAGCCTGTACAGCCTACCGACATCAAGGGCCCTTCCAATCCTTTCTGTATCCCGAACTCTAAGAATGATGGCAAGTTTGAGGTCTATCCGATGGATGCCAATCCTGCCGTGAAGTATACTTGGTCATTCGAAACCCCTAGTGGCGAGAAGTTCGGTAGTGAAAAGATTTTGTTTAATGGTGGTCAGTTGGATACGACCTACCGTGGCGGTTCCGTGTTCTTGATCCTCGACAACAAAGCGGAGGAGGGTGAATACGAGGTGACCGTGCAACCGATCAAGATGATGATGGGTTCGGACGGACAGCCTTACCAAGCGTTGGCGGGTAGCCCGTTAAAGAAGACGTTCATGGTCTATAAGACGCCTGAGGTTCAGGTATATATGAAAAACACCGACCCGTTGAAGCAAGCTGAAATAGAGCTTTGCCCTACGGAACACAAACATGAGGTGGTGGCTGTGGCCGACGTGAAGAACGGTTTCTATTCCAACTACGTCAATAAGTATGTCTATACATGGAATGACGGTAAGACAGGAAAAGAGGACGCTGCGGTCATAGATTTGCCTGCTTTGGGCGCTTGTGATGGAAGTTATAAGACTCACAAGGCTTCTGTGGACGTGAAGATCAACGGAATCGGATGTCCTACGACTGCTTTCCAAACTTGGAAGGTCGGTAAGGTCGAGAAACCTACAATTGATTGCGAATCCATATCTGACGGTGAACTTACTGCTGTGTTGGGCGCACAGGAGAAAACTAAGACTTTTACGCTCAGATTCCCGGATTATACATCTGGTTGTGAAAAGGATCCGTCCCAAAAGATAGAGATTTCGTTTACACCTGATGCGGGCAGTGCAATCAAAAAGACTTTCGAAGGGAAGAAGTCTGAGATGGATAAGATGGACAAGTCGTTTGATTTGCCTTCTGGAACTGGTTCCGTCACCTATACGGTGACTGATGGTTGCGGTAATGCGGCTTACTGTAAGAAGACTATCACTGTCATCGATAATACTCCTCCGAGACTTGATTGCGACGATATCCAATCCTATGCGACAAAATTGTCACTCCAAGAGGGTTGTGATGCCGAGACGAACCATCACGTTTCGTTGCCTACATTGGTGGCTCCTAAATTGACTGACTTGAATGGCGTCGATGGTACGATCACGGGTGTTTACCTTGGACGTGTCTTAAATCCGTCTTCCGAACCTACCACTACACCTCCATTGTTCACTTTGTTTAATAAAAACATTGATTTGAATGATAACTACCAAATAGGTAAGACATATATCCTTTGGGAATTTAAGGATGCTGCGGGAAATAAGGCTTATTGTACGCAACTCATCGAAGTGGAGGATGACCGTCCTCCTGTGGTAACTTGTCCGATGTCGGATCTAGGTGACGTCAACAATAAACCTGGCTATTGTGGTTTGTCCATCAATTCGTTGATTTCACAAATGAAGGAATTCCCTTCCGCTCATGACACATGTACGGTGGGAACGCAGTTGAAGCCTTTTGTGTTCTACAGGAATGTGAACGATGTGGAGTTCACGGAGGTGAATGATGGTAATTTTGATGATATCATCTTCTATGTGAACGAATCTTACGACATCATTTGGCGTTTCTATAAACTGAATGACCGGAACAATGTATATGAGGATTGTGTTCAACATTTCACTGTGATTGATAATGAGGAACCTTACTTTGATTGCTCTTCGTTGAAGGATATTCGTGTGACCGCCAATTCATATAAGCCGTTGAATCGTGGATTTGAATATTTGGAGTATGCCTCAAAGGATGATGTCGCGGAAAAACTAAAGGGTGAAGATGTCATCTATACCGGAACATTGAAGGAAGCGTTCGCTAACGGTGATATACGTATGATTCAGCCGGACGAAGTTCATGATAACTGCGAAGGGGAGATTGATGTGCTTGTTTCTGTAGTCGGTCCGGACCCTAAAAAGAAAGGCAGCGAGATTACAACCAATATTAAGAAATTCAGCGAACTTGAGAATTTCAAGTTCTATGTCGGCTTGAATACTATCACGTACACTTTCTTTGATGAGAACAACAATAAGTCAACATGTTCGCAAACCGTGATTGTTACTGCGGGAACGACTCCGATCCCGACTTGTCCCGACAAGAAGGAGATCACGTTGTATGCGGACAAGGATTGTAAGGTCAAGTATCAATTGAATAAATCGGAAATGCCTATTGCCCAAATCCCGGTTAACCAGGAGGGCCTTTGGTTTAATTTCCGTCATTGTGTGATTTCCGGAAAACATTTTGGAAAGAATGGTGATGAGTCTGGTTGCTCTGATGTGGATGATTATTTCCCTAATAACATCAGTGGCTTACAGGTGAAATATTCCGGCAGTGGTCCGAATGGCGGTCCGAATGCTCATACGACTGATGATTTGACTATCGCCACCTTGTGTGAAGGGTATGATAATTGGAAGACATTCAAGGATTCTCCTCAGAACAAGTGGAAATATTGGAGTGACACCCCTGATTGTGGTGACCAAAAGGTGCTTTCCGAGTCAAACAGTTTGACTAACGTCGTTATGTATACGGGTTATCCTTTCGAGGTCGAATTGATAGATTCTTTAGGCAATTCTGTAAAGAAAGTGTCTAATGAGTATATGGATGACGATGCCGCTCCTTCCCGAATTATCGCTCCTGGATGGTATAGTCAGAATGGGGAAACCCGTAACGAGTGTAAGGACCATTTTTACACTTGTGGTACTATCCCGGTCAAAACCCAGAACCATTTTTCTGACGTCGTATTGAACGAGTCTTTGACGAAAGGATATTATGATTTGATATATCGTTTCCAAGATGTGAAGGATGGTATGCAGATGGATAGTTGTGTGGTTCGTATCTACGTGAAGGATACCATCGCACCTACATTGGATTGTGGCGACTGGAACAAGGACGCTACATTATATGCTAACGACGAATGTGTTGTGCCGATTGATTCTGTTCCTTGGTTCAAGAAGCCTTCTTTGGAGGATTTGAATGTGAAGGATAATTGCAATTCCGACCCGTCTGATTTCACCATTACGTGGAATAGGAATTGGGGTAAGTTCAACATCACTGCCGACGTGGCTTTGACGGACGCTCTTCCGATGGGTGTCACTACCATGACTTGGATTGTGACGGACGCTTCAGGAAACAGTAGTTATTGTCAACAGAGATTTGAAGTGCTCGATACAACGGGCCCTGCTTACGATTGTTCATTGTTGAAGGATATTGTCGTTGAGACGGAAACTAATTGCGAGGCTGCTGCTAAATCTGTTCAGGCGGCTGGCCTTGATATCCCTTATGCGTTGGACGATAAGTGTTCACCGACAGGGAAACCGATTCCAGGCTCAGGTGTCCGTAGTGATGGCAAGGAGATTTTCTCTGATCCATATCCTAGAGGTACGACCGTTATCACTTGGACATTCACGGATGCTGCAGGAAACAACACGGTATGTTCTCAAAATGTGATTGTGGAGGATAGGACTGCGCCTGTATTCGATAGTTGCGGTAAGTTACCGGAAGTGGTTGTTATTTTGCCTGGTGAGATGTGCGCCGCACCTAAGTCTTTGGTAGAGGCCACGCTAGGCTCTCATACCGCTGTTGACGATTGTGACGGGGATATTCCTGGCGTACCGAACGTCTTGCTTCCTGGCGACACTGCTTATGTGCCATTGTACGAGTCTTTTAAGAAGGATACTACTTATACGATTGTATGGACCTTTACGGATAAGTCTGACAACCGACTTGAGTGTAACCAAAAAATGAGTATCAAGGATACAACACCTCCTGATCCGTCGGCTGTTTGTCCTCCTCCTACTAAAGAGGTGTCTGCCGACGTGACTTGCGCGGTTCCGTATGAAGATTTGAATTTGCCTTCTTTGGAGAGCATGACCATTGTGGATCCTTGCGACGGAGAAATCGCTCCGACGGTTGAGGCTAAGATTTATCAACCTGATGGTTCGTATCTTTTGTATTATAATGACGAGTTATATACCGTCACCTATCCTGTGGGTACTCATACGTTCCTTTGGATTTATGAGGATAATGCGGAGAATTTGGATACCTGTCGGATGGATTTGACGGTTGTGGATCATATTATACCGGTGATTGAGGATTGTGATGTTGACCCTAGCATCCATTTGACGGTTGATGGTGATATCTGCGCCATCGATCCAGAGAATGTGAAGTCTCATATCCGTGAGCCGAAGGCTTATGACGAGTGTGATGACTATTTGGCTCAGACAGGTCTTTCTTGGATGACCCCAATCATCGAAAGATTGTATATCGATTCAACCGTGGTGCTTGGTTCCGCTGGTGATACGATTGGTTATAAGTATGATTCCACGATGGTCGCAGATGGTGTCAATCGTATGTGGGATGTGGATCCTTTCCCTAAAGGTTTGACTATGTTGCGTTGGATTTTCACCGATAAGACTGGTAACTCGGATACTTGCGAGAAGACGGTGACCGTCCATGATTATACTGCTCCTTATTTCGATTGTGATAGCATTAATCCTGACACGTTGCGTCCTGAAGCTTATAAGGGTGATTGCGAGGTGGAATTCGCGGATTTGAAGCATGATGTGCTCGATAAACTCGCTTATAAAGCTTATGACGCTTGTACTGGTGACTCTGTAGTTGGTCTCCTTACTATTGATGGTAATGAGGAACTCCCGGATAATTATACGATGTCAGTAGGTATCACCTATAAATTGTTGTGGTTGTTTGTGGATAAGGATAATAATAAGAAGACATGTCCTCAGTATATTATTCCTTCCCATACAAATAACATCGAATATGATTGTAGCTCTATTAAGGATACGTCGGCTAGGGCTGATTCCGCGTCATGCTCCATTTCCGCGCAGACTTTGAATTTACGTATTCCTACGGCTACTGATTCTTGTGCTGTCCTTTCTGGCTTTGGTGGTCAATACGAGGCTTACGGTATCCGTTCCGATAAGATGCCTATTAACACGTTGTTCCCTTCTGGTGTGACTCATATCCAATGGAGGTTTGTGAGTCCTTGGAATATCAACGATACTTTATGGTGTGAACAAGATGTTACAATCTATGGAAATAAACATTTCGATTTGGATTGTGATGTTCTCACTCCAACCCGTCGTGACACATTGCAGGATTGCGGTCCTACGGATCCTTTGACATTTGTGATTGATACGCCTAGGGTGGCTGACCCTTGTCTTCTTGATGAGGATAACCCTGAGTATTGGAGAGTCGGCGATGGTAAACGTTCCGATAATCAACCTCTTGACGCCGCCTTTAATTTGGGTGTCACTTCCATCGAGTGGGTATTCTCCGACTTTACGGGCGGTATCAAAGATACTTGTATTCAGGATGTCGTAGTCAAGACCGCTTTGGATATGATCTTCGATTGCGATTCTTTGAACCGTGACACGATTAAGGTGGATGTCGCTGAGGGCGAATGTACGGTTGACGCTTCGAATATTAAGGATAAGATGGTCACTCCGTTTGCGCTTCATCCTTGTCCAAACGAGTCTGGTGTCGATACTATCTGGGGTGTCCCTTCCAGACGTTTCGGCATGTCGTTGGATTCTTCTTTCTATGTGGGATTGACTGAAATTGTTTGGACATTCATCGATCCTTCGGCGACAATCATAAATGATACCATGACGTGTTCACAGTGGGTTCGCGTCGGTGATGTGAACGAGATGCCGGTTAAGTGTGAGAATTTCCCTGATACGGTATATCGTTTGAGCCCTGATGATTGTGAGATTTCATGGGCGGAGATGAATATTAAGATCCCTGGCGTGATCGATTTGTGTTCTCATAATATCATCGATCCTGTTGTGACTCGTTCTTCCGGTAAGGCGATGAACGCTACGACTTCTATTGTCGGAAACGATACCATCGTGACCATTACGGCGGAAGACTTCTCTGTCGGTGTCGATACGGTTCTTTGGACATATTCCTTCCAAGGTCAATTGTTCGTCTGCGATCAGGTGATTACGGTTAAGGATAGCATGGCTCCGATTTATGATTGTAAGAATTTGGAACCTCTCATCGTTCCTTCTCTTCCTGGTAAGTGTTTCGCTAACTCGAGTGCGGTGTTCGATTCTCTTCCTAACCCATGGCCTCAAGCCGAGGATGTATGTAATCAGCAGAAAATCGACGGACGTGTTTATTTGGAGGATGGCCAGGAGTTGACTAAGGCTTCTTCGTTCACTGTCCCTGTAGGTGAGCATATCCTCACTTGGATTTTCATTGATGAGACCATTAATGAGATAGCGGATACTTGTTCACAGTATTTGCTTGTGATGGGAGACCAAGCACCGATTTTCGATTGCCAATCTTTGGTTCAAGACCCTATTTTGATAGAGGGTTGTGATACGACTCTCGGAAAGAATACGATTGAAACTCCTTATGCGCTCGATGCTTGTACGAATGATTCTGTCGCTGGTGTCGGTATGAGGCTTGATAAGGGCGATTTGTATGGCGTTTATCCTGTCGGTACTACTCAGATCCGTTGGATTTTTGTTAGCCCATACTCTGATTTGGCTGATACTTGTATCCAGGAAGTCACTTTGTTGACTAAACAAGAATTGGATTTGCATTGCTCTGATACGAATGATGACACTATCAATGTCGATGTCGAGGAGGGTGAATGTTTCTCTCCTGTCGATTTGAAGACTCCTTTCGCTTTGCATCCTTGTCCTGAACAGTCTAAGGTTGATACGATTTGGGGTGTCCCTTATCGTTCGGATAGTCGGGCCATCCAGGACTCCTTCCGTACTGGCGTCACTGTCGTGACGTGGGTGTTCACCGATAATTCTGGTACGATGTACAAGAATGTAGACACTTGTTACACTGTCATCCAAGTTGGTGATGTGAATAAGATGCCTGTGGATTGTAAGAATATGCCGGATACAACGATTATTCTTCCTGCTACGGATTGTGAGATTTCTTGGAACGAGATTAACTTCTCTGTTCCTGAGGTCCGTGACCTTTGTTCGGACTCTTTGATTACGCCTACTTTGTCCCGTTGGTCTGGTAAGACGATGGACGAGAACTTTACTGTTGGTCTTGACACCGTTTATTGGAATTATAATTTCTTCGGACAGATTATCACATGTTCTCAACGTTTCTTAGTGCTTGACTCTGTTGCTCCTGCCTTCGATTGTTCTACTTTGAAGGATACTGTGATTTTGGCTGGAACTGGTTTGTGCGAGATTCCTTCGGATGAGTTTGTGTCATTCTTGGGCGATCCTGTCGCTATCGACTCTTGTACGGGGGCTGAAGTCCATGGGCAGGCTTATGTTTGTGAGGTTACCTCTCCTTCTGGCGAGGTTTTGAATGTTGGTGCTGATGGTTGTGTCCCTGTGGACAAGGTTACCGCTAAAGTAGGCGAAACTTTGCAGATTCATTGGATTTTCCAAGATACTTTGTTGAATGCTGTTCCGAAAGTTTGTGACCAATCTATCTTGGTGAAGGGTGATGCGGAGCCGATTTTTGATTGTTCTTCGTTACAGGATACTATCATTTACCTTGAATTAGATCAGTGTGAATTGTCTGCTGGTCAACTGGTTCTTAACGTTCCTGTTGCTACTGATTCTTGTACGGGTTCTTTGGTGTATGGTGTAGGTGCTAGACGTGATAGCGTATCGTTGAGTTCCGTTTATACGAAGGGCGTCACTGTGGTTGATTGGACATTTACCAGTCCATTTAGTGTAAACTCTAAGACTTGCCCTCAGAACATTATTGTGAAGGATACTTTCCCTCCTCAATTCTTGTGCGAGACCTTGAAGGATACGATTAAGGTGCGAATCACGATGACTTCCGTTTCTGAAACTGAGGTTTCGTATGGCGAGGTTGTCGCTATGGGTCTAGAAACGCCTACCGTTCAAGATGCTTGTGATGGCTTGATTACAGCTGAGGCTACTCGTAGTGATGGAAAGGATTTGACGGACAATTATGTGTTGGGTAATCCTGTAGATATCGTATGGACATTCAAGGACTCTTCTGATAATGTCCGCGTTTGTAGCCAAGTTGTTCTTGTCGAGGATTGGTTGATTGAAGATCTTCTTTGCCCGAACGATTTGGATGGAAAGGTGTTCTCTTGTGTGGATGCTATTCCTGAGCCTTATGGTGATTATGTTTCATTTAAGGCTGCGGGTGGTTCGTTCACGAATGAGGAAAAATTGTTGCCTAATACTTTCCGCTTCGAGAATACGGTTGTTGGTGATTCTTGCTTGATGACATACACTCGTACATATCATGTGGATGACTTCCGCCATAATGATATCGTTTGCCATGAGGTGGTCATTGTGAAGGATACCACGTCTCCTGAATTCGTTGTCACTTTACGTGATACTTCGATTTTGTGCGACCAGGATATCTTTGAGCCAGTTGTGGTGTCGGCCGTCGACAATTGTGATCCTCATCCTGTTGTGACGATTTCCGAAACTAACAACCGTAGTGTGGATCCTTCTTCTTGCGATTATTTCAATTATGAAATTTCCCGTAAGTATACGGCAAAAGACCGATGTGGTAATGAGTCTTCTTTCATTCAGACTATATTCGTGCGTGATACGATAGGACCGAAATTTACGATTCCTGTTGATTGGAAGGACACTGTCTTGGCGTTGTTCCTTAAACATTGTGAGTTTAGTGCGCCAGACGTGACTGCTGCGGCTCGTTCTTTGGTTTCTGATAATTGTACGGAACTTGAGAATATCACAATTACTCAGTATCCGCCTGCGGGCTCTAGAGTGGATCATACTATGGATCTTTGGATTTATGCATCTGATAGGTGCGGTAACAGGGATAGTCTTTCTAGACCTTTGTATGTGCCTCAGCCTTCTTATGTCGTTACAGTTGCCGCCTTCCCTGCGGATACTTGTGTGAATGACTCCGTGACATTCTCTTTGTCTTCTTCAGGAACCCATTATGCTGATGGTTACATTAAGGTGAACAGGTACGATGGTTCAATCCGTAGTATTCCTAGTGTATTGTCCTATGATTATTATAGGGGCACTCGCGCTAACCCTAGTTCTTTGATTTTTAGTGATAACTATTCCACATACGGACATCGTTTCGATGATTTGCGTGCTAGGTTTGGTGGAGATGCCGAGAAGGCTGGCCAATTTGCGACGACTTTGAGCCATAGGAGTCAAAGTGATTTCTATACTTTGGTTGCCATGGATACTTCCACGGGTTGCTCCGATACCGCTACCGCATATTATAATATCGCTGAGGCGCCTCGTGTTCGCCTTGAAAGCGGTTCGATCTCTGAGTGTGAAAAGAATCTTTTGGACTTGCCTTCCATCATTTGTGAGGATACGATGGGTGCTAAAGAGGATACTAGTTATTGGACTTTGAATGGCTTGCCATTTAATTTCTACGATAGTACTAATGGCGTTATGAGACCTGAATACGACGGCGCTGTCGTTGCCTATGTGCTTGAGAACCGATGTGGATCAACCTCTTCTTTGAATTCTAAATTTATGCTCTGTGCGGGTCATGATACCGCATTCGGTGAAAGGAAGAGGGAAGATTCCGTACGCTTCTTTGGTTCCGTTGAGAATTATGAACTCTTTAAGAAGGATATGTTGTTTGTCCATGATTCCATCTTGTTGGATATCCATCGTCGTTATTTGCCTGACAGCATCGCGGTGGCAACGGATCCAAGTAATCCTGTCCGTATTTGGAAGGGCGAAGTTGTTACCCTTAAACTGAATACGAAGTATGAATTCATCAATTCTTCTTGGTATAAGGTCGTGAATCGTTATGACCGTGAATTCTTCGATAATCAAACTGCAGAATATGAATACGATTTCGATTCCGATACTACTCGCTTCGAGTTGGAGGACGAAGAGGATGAATTGCTCTTCACAGGATCGCCTCAGAATTCGTACATTGAGGATATGCCGGAGGACACTTCCTTCTATTATGTCACTGTTGATGACGGTGTCTGTCCTTCAGCTTCCAGCCAGTTGATTCGTGTGGATGTCGTCAACCGTATTCCAACCGCCTTCACTCCGTTTACGAAGGATGGCTTGAACGATATCTTCATGGAGCGTCACCCTGTCACTATTTTCGACCGTTATGGTCAAAAGGTGTTTGAAGGTCTGAATGGTTGGGATGGTACGCATAAGGGTCATAACGCTGATCCTGGCGTCTACTTCTATAGGGTAGTCATGATTGATGGTACCGTGATGAATGGCTCCGTTGAGATTGTGAAGATTAAGTAATATTTGATAAGAATAGAATAGGATAGGATAGCATCTATTGGGTGCGTCTTATCCTTTCTTTTTTAATATTAGATTGTCGGAAATATGGATAACGTTGACTCTCCTGAAAAAATTTATTACTGTCCGCTAAACTTTTTATGGGTTTAAACTTTTTGCGAAAAATGTATTATATAATTAACTATACGTAATAATCGCATTCCATGTTACATGCAACCCCTCTGGGGTTGTGCGTGGGTGAAATCCATTATTCTACC
>JAZLJL010000003.1:0-47120 GCA_045617845.1 Paludibacteraceae bacterium
TTGTGCGCTTTTGAACTTTTGTCGCCATCTTGCTGATTTTCACTCAGTCACAGTGCCCGCACTGCTCCTTCGTTCAAATCATCAATCTGTCTGACAAAACTTTCAAAATAGCTACAAAGCAATTTATAGAAATCCCCTAAAGTGATAACACAAAAGTAATGAAACTATTGAAAATAAAGAAAATAAAGGAAAACTCTTGTTTAGGAAATATCTATCGGGACCACATCTTCCCCGCCAACAAACAACACTTAAATCCTATCTAAAGAAAATTTCCGACGAGCAGCATACAAAAGTGTACATTACTTGCAACGAGTACACGTCACATCGTAACGCCACTTTTGACAGCTCCGTCATACACATGCATATACATAAAATTACCTATATTCCAACAGATCCGTATCATTGCCCGAAACACCGCTTGTCTGTACCCCCACACCATCATCAACGCATACGTCCCAGAAAATGGATAAAAGGTTCAGGTTGATCGTTCATCCTCCAAAAGTCATACCTGTTAATAACTAATGAAAAACTGCTCATTATTTAATAACTATATGACAAATTTAAAGATAATAGAATTATTCTGCATTGAAATATGTTTCAAAAAGATGCACAAAAAAAGCATGAGAGAAAATCATAATGTTCCGATAATATCAATCAATCCCTTTCCATCGCAAAAAAAGGGATTTAGATAGATTTTTAATTTTTTGTTAGGTATTAATCCTGTCGCTGAGAAAATAGACAGCCGCAATAATTTTGCCTGTAAAGATTATAATCTTTGGAGAGTTGGATGGAGCGTTGGTAGCCTCCGCGCTTCTTGAAGTCGGAAGGGAGAAATTTTATCCCATATTTTTCCGCCATCTCCACACCTATGGCATTCAATCTTTGAGCATCCTTCAAGGGGCTTATCGTCAATGTCGTCGTGAAGAAATCGAAACCCATTTCCTTCGATAGAATCGCCGTTTTTTCAAGACGTAAACGGAAACATTCCGTACAACGGGCACCCCCTTCCGGCTCATGTTCCAAGCCTTTCGTCACCCCGTAAAACTCCTTCGGATCATAGTTACCTTCGATAAAGGAGATAGGATATTTAGCAGGCAATTCGCCTATCAGCCGTTTTTGCTCCTCCACGCGCTTGAAAAACTCCTCTTCCGGGTAGATGTTCGGATTATAATAGAAGACCGTGATTTTAAAGAATTGGGAAAGATATTCGAGCGTATAGCTGCTGCAAGGCGCGCAACAACTATGCAACAACAATGAAGGCACGCATCCCCCACAGACGCATGCCTCTATGATTTTATCCAGTTCCTTTTGGAAGTTAATCAGATTACCTCTATGCCCATCTTCTCGCATAACTGCAAGCTCATCTCCTTCAGTTTGAACTTCTGAATCTTACCGGAACCCGTCAACGGGAACTCATCGATAAAGAATACATATTTAGGTATCTTATAACGCGCGATTTTACCCTTGCAGAAGTCGCGCACATCCTCCGACTCCATCTTGACACCCTCTTGGAGGATGATGAAAGCGCCCACCTCCTCGCCATATTTCTTGGAAGGGACAGCAGCCACCTGCACATCCTTGATGCCAGGCATATGGTAAAGGAATTCCTCGATTTCACGCGGATAAACATTCTCGCCACCACGGATGATCATATCCTTGATACGGCCCGTGATACGGTAGTAACCATTCTCGTCCTTGACACCCAAATCACCCGAGTGGAGGAATCCGTTCTTATCAATGACCTCGGCGGTAGCCTGAGGATTTTTGTAATAACCCTTCATGACGTTGAAGCCCCTGCAACACATCTCGCCTTGCACGCCGACAGGGCACTCCTCGCCTGTCTCAGGATCGATGACCTTCACCTCAACGAACGGATAGTCGCGACCCACCGTCGTGCAACGCAATTCGAAACTATCCTCGATGGTCGTCTGCGTCATACCCGGAGAGCTCTCCGTCAAACCGTATACGCTCGTGATGGTCATGAACATCTTCTCGCTCACCTGCTTCATCAACTCGACAGGGCACAAAGAACCCGCCATGATTCCAGTACGGAGCGAACTCATGTCGAACATGCTGAACATCGCATGATTCAGTTCGGCGATAAACATCGTAGGGACGCCGTACAAAGCCGTGCAACGCTCCTTATGGACGGAAGCCAAAACGACCAACGGATCGAACTTCTCCACCATCACCTGCGTACAACCGTGCGTCAGACAGTTCATCGTGGCGAGCACCACGCCGAAGCAGTGGAAGAGAGGCACACAGACACACAACTTATCGTTCTGCGTGAACTTCATGTTCTCACCCGTGAAGAAACCATCGTTCGTGATGTTATAGTGGGTCAACATGACGCCCTTAGGGAAACCAGTGGTACCGGAAGTATATTGCATGTTCACCACATCGTGGCAAGTGACATTCTTCTTCACCTCAGAAAGGCGTTCGTCGTCGATGTTTTTACCAAGCAATAACAACTCCGCCGTATTATACATACCGCGGAACTTCTCCTGACCGATGTAAACAACGTTTTTCAGATTAGGGAAACGTTGGCTGTTAAGATGTCCGCGTTCACAATTCTTCAATTCAGGGAGCATCTTGTAAGTCATGTCGACATAATCGCACTCCCAAGTACCGTTGGTGATGCAGAGCGTATGCATATCGGAGTTCTCACAAAGGAACTCCAACTCATTCTGTTTATAGTTCGTGTTAACGGTGACCAAAACAGCGCCGATCTTCGCCGTAGCATAAAGGAAAGTGAGCCAATCAGGCACATTGGTCGCCCAGATACCCACATTACTACCCTTCTTCACGCCGATGGAAAGAAGACCTTTCGCCAAGTTGTCCACGCGTTCGTTGAAGACCTTCCACGTGAAGCGGAGGTCACGGTCGGAATAAACGATATATTCTTTGTCAGGGGTTTTCTCAGCCCAATATTCGAGCCATTGCCCCAGCGTCCTTTCTGATAATTGCTGCATATGCGTAAGGAATTAGAATGGAGTATAGACGACGGCAAGTATTTTCGCTGATTTCCCAGCCACGCCATGCACGTGATGTTCCACGATGGAATCGTAGAAAATACTATCTCCATCCTTCAAAAGATATTTCTCTTTACCATAATCGATTTCGATTTCTCCGCTCATCACATAGATGAACTCCTCACCCTCATGAGCGGATGATTTGAAGTTCTTCTCCTCGCAAGGTTGGATGTCGATGATGAAAGGCTCCATGTGGCGCCCAGCCTTTTGCTTAGCGAGAGAGTGGTACTCCATATGTTTTCTCGCGTCAGCGGAACCGTTAGAGAAGCTGATGCTGCTGTTGCGCTCTTCGGCGCGGCACACTACAGGTCCCAATTCTTCGTTATCGTCCAAGAAAGTACCCAATCGTACACCCAACGCTCTCGCGATTTTGATCAATGGCCCCAAAGAAGGCAAATACTGATCGTTCTCGATGGATTGGATTTGGTCTGCGGAAAGGCCGCTACGCTCGGAAATCTCCTCGATGGAGATGTTTTTGGACTCCCTGATTCCTTTAATCTTAGAGCCCACGATTGTACTACTGTTGGACATAAAACTCTGTTTTAAAAAAACGTTATTTCTGCAAAAATTCGCACAAAATTACAAAAAAACTTTCACTGATTATGCGGTAAATAGATAGATTTCACATAAAAAGGTCCGAACTTACATCAATAAGACATCAGACAACATCAATAACGAATTCCAAAATAGCAAACATAAAAATCCCAATAAATTGTTGCGAATGGGAAATTTATTCTTTATCTTAGTGAAAAAATATATGGAACTAATCCCGTTATCTCTAATGTGATTGCTTTGGAACAAAAGATATCCGTTCATAACAAAATTCAAACGAATAGAATATTTAGGTTCGGTTAATCAACTATAATACTATCACTTATTAGAATCAATTGACATAAAACAGGACACATTTCTCACGAAAGTTAGTCCAAGTTTTTTAGTAGTGTGAATTAGAGATATAAAACAACAAAATATGAACGCTTATGAAACAATTATGTATTAAAAGTAATGGCTATTCCGGGCGAAGCGCCATCACAAAATTGATTATCGGAGCACTCCTTTCGTTATCCTCAGTTTCGGCTATTGCCGGAGAATCAAACGCAAACGAAGATTCGTTGAATTCGAATTTATATCCTCGTATCGATAGTATAATAAGCCCCATCGGAAGGACCTATTTCGACTATGACGATGAAGGCGGACTTGTCATCACGAAGTTCTCAAGGAAATCGGTCGATTCGGCATGGGGCAACGCTGATACGTCGAACTATCTTGTTTCCGATTATCCGTTTTTAGAAACGCAACCTACCTATGGCATCTTAGATAGATTTAACTTTTCGGAAATAGGACATATGCTAGAAGTATATGCTGATACATACAAAGATGAAATAACTCAATATAGCAAGAGTAGAACTGGGTATAGCATTAAATACGGAGCTCAACATTATGAATATCAGATTAATGAAAAATTTGATAAAGAAAATCGACGTATCAGTGCTGATTATTCAGGAGGAGTTTATTTTCATGGACCTGATATGTCATATGGTTATACGTATAATCAATCTGGCTACATGTCTAGTTATACGGAAACATCTATCGAGGCATATGATGAAAGAACGACAAGTTACGATTTTGAGTACAACCAATATGGTTTGGTGGAACAATGTTCAATAGTCTACAAAAGAAATGAGAGTGACAATTATGCAACCGATACGACAGTTTCCAATTATTATTATAGTCTGCATTCGAATAAATATTTTCATATTGACGCTGACGCATTCATGACCTCGCTCACTGTAAATTCAACTAGGGTGGACACATTCGTACAAGGTAAATTTGAATATGACTTCTCGGACTTTTATTATTTGGAGGTAAACTATGATTTAAGCGAAGGTGCGACTTCAAAAAAGTCTTACGATTATGAGACAAACATCCTAACCGTCACCGTCACAAGCAAAGACCATCAAAATAGCCATCAGTACCGCCTCCGATTCAAGCCATACGAATCGTACATGACTTCGCTCTCCATAGACGGAATCAAAGTGGATACCTTCTCTTCAAACAAATACAATTACACACTTCAATGCGATTACAATGAGGGAACATTTGTATACGAATTGTCTGATGAGACGAAAGTAGTGGAGAAAGTATATGATCCGGAGACGAAAACATTGACCCTAGTTCTCCAAAATACCAATAATCAAAGCATTCAAAGCACATACACTTTCCGCTTCAATCCTATCAACGGCCTCCCAGTCGTTTGGGGCGAATCGGTTCAGCTCTACGTGGACGGCTCCACCATCTGCGTAAATGACGTGAATGAGACAGTCAACGTTTATGACTGCTCAGGTATTTTGGTGGGTTCCGACACGAACGAACAAGCGCGCGTCACCGTCAGAAAGGCGGGCGTTTATTTGGTAGCCGCAAAGGGTCAGGCAGTGAAAGTAGTAGTGAAATAACCCCAATGGTGCAACACACATTGCATTTTTCTGATTAAAGAGCCTCGGATATGAATTTATTCGAGGCTCTTTAATATCAAATAGTACGTCTATATAAGCTTACAGGCGTGCGCAATTTGTGACCGAATTCGCATAGATGCGCAGGAAAATCTGCTCCAATTCGGAATGGTCCGCCTCGATGCCAAGATGGGAAAGACCATCGTTCATATAATCGATGAAATCGGCTTTTTCCTGTACTGTATAATGGTCGGCGTACTCATTACCGCCATTCACCATATCATAAGCGATGTAATTCGTGCCATAGAGACGATAGCTACTGTAAATACGCTGGTCAATCATGTTAGCCAATGCGACCATCTTCTCATTTTTCTCCTTTTCATCGCAGATTTGCAACTCTTCCCTCGTGATAGGCTTCGTCATGGCGATATGGACATGACCCTTTTTCTGCTGGATACCAGTAAGGATACTGTTCAGATCCTCGTTCTCCCCCTTCACATACTTCTGGAACTTAGAGATATAAAGCTCGGCCGTCTTTAAGAAATCGCAAGGCTCATACTCATACGAAACCGCCACCGGCGTGATGCTCAGTTCGTCGAGATTGTCCACAAATCCTTTATCGCTACTGAGGGAGAACATCTTCAAGACACCCATCTCCGTCTTATCGTTACCGTCCTTAGTACGACCGTTACGTTGGGCGATCCACACAGACTCCTTGAGCTCGGTGACCACGTAACGCATATAAGCGGAAACCTCCAGCGAATTCTTGTAGAAGTCGCGGATGTTGCCGCCACGGATGATACGGAACATCTTGTTCAATTTACCGATATTGATGACCATATTCCCCTTCATCAGATTACTGCCGAAGGTGATTTGGCACGTATCAATATTCCGCTCGTACAACATCAGGTCCAACAACGCCGAATCCAAAACGATGTCGCGGTGGTTAGCAATAAAAATATGACGTTGGGAATTATCAATTTGATCGAATCCACCGGAAGAAAGGCCAGTCATCGTCTTCGTGACGACCGCCTTGACGGCAGGATGCATGACCCCCACCTGAAACTCGTTGACCGTTTTGATGTTCGAGATGAAATCGATCACCTCCTTCACATCAGCCAAAGGCATACAATACTTGACCACCATCGGGAAAAGCGGATCCCGGGTGATAGCCGAAACGGCAGCCGGCACTTCGGAGTCATTATAAGGGCGTACAGGCTCAAAATCGAAATTTCCAACCATAAGCGAATTATTTTCTGTTATCAATAAACTTAACCGGCTTGCGGTTCATCTCCGGGAATTGTATCTTCCTTATCTCATCGATAGGCATGAACTTGAAGTCAGGCGCCACACGCAGTTTGGCGCGGAAATGGTCCTTCAACTCCTTGATCATGTTATCGTCAGGATTCTTCACTCCGATGTAGGCGGTCAGATGGTCCATCCCAATCTCGTTGGATGAAACCTCCACAAGATAGTTCTCCACATAATCCGCATTATCCAACACATCGAAAACAGAAGCAGGATACAACGTAGTGCCCTTGAATTTTATCATCTGTTTCTTACGACCGATAATCGGGCTGATACGCATAGTCGTACGACCACAGGAACAAGGCTCGTAATGGAAACGCGCCACATCGCCCGTACGGAAACGGAGCAGCGGCATACCCTCGACACCTAAAGTCGTGACGACCAATTCGCCCGCCTCGCCTTCCGCCACCGGATTGCCGTTTTCATCAATCAATTCGCAAATAATCAACTCAGGATGATGGTGACCACCCATGCCGGCGGAACATTCGCAGAAAGAGGTGCTCATCTCGGTGGAGGCATAAGTGGAATAAAGCTCGATGTCCCACTTCTCCTTGATTTTGCTTCCGAGAAGGTTGAGCGAGAAGTCGTCGTTACGAAGGTTTTCCCCGATGCAAACGGCTTTTTTCACGCTACAATTCTTATAATCGATACCATGTTCCTCAGCGAATTTGATGATACGTAGAATAAACGAAGGCACACATATGATCGCATCCGGCTTGATACGTTTGATCGTATCCCACTGCAACTCCGGAATTCCGTTGCCCACACGCACCAGACCGGCACCCATCATCCTGATACCCATACAATAAGCATAACCCGCCATGAAACGTTTGTCAATCGTCGTCATCAACTGGTAAATCTCACCCGAATGACCACCCGTACCCGTGAAGGAGATAGCCTCGTTATAGGCGAGACGCACCAAATCCTTCTCCGTCATAGCGAAAGTCGTAGGATCGCTCAAAGTACCCGAAGTGGTGATATAATCCCTAATATCGGAAGGTTCCACGCAGAAAAAATCCTTATTACGCGTCTGAAGGTCCTCCTTCGTCGTAAAAGGAACGCAACGCAAATCCTCTAACGTCTTAATTTTTGAGACGTCGATACTATTTTTCGCGAAAAGGTCCTGATAGAAGACCGACTTAGCGGAAAGATACGCCAAGTCTTCCCTCAATTTCCCCTCTTGAAAAGTTTTAATCACATCCAACGGTTGGAATTCAATTTCCGGAACAAATTGACCCATAAACACATCTCCTATTTTTTCGGCAAGAACCCAATTTCATAGAGCCATGCCTTCAACAATAAATTCCAATGATTCGTTTCTTCAGAGCGGGTGCGAATCATGCCGAAACCATGTCCGCCCTTATCAAACAAATGAAAATCACAAATAATATTTTTTGCGGATAGCGCATCGTATAGTACCACACTATTGCGGTAGTCGACGACATCATCATCCTTACAAGCCAACAAAAAAACCGGTGGCATGTCATCAGGAATATGCCTTTCCATCGAAAAACTATCCACCAAAGCCTTAGAAAATCCCTCATTCAAAAGGTTCACCCTTGACTTCACGTGAGCAATGCTATCCTGCATAGAGACGACCGGATAAATAGGAGCCACGAAATCTGGACGCAAACTAACAGAAGTACGGATACCACGGTCAGCCAAGAAATCATGGGAAGAAAAAGCGCCACCCATAGTCACCAAATGGCCGCCTGCGGAAAATCCCATACAGCCCACTTTATTAGGATCGATACGATACTTATCCGCATTCTCCCGCAAGATCTGCATAGCGCGTTGGAAGTCCTCAATCATGGCAGGATGATGGTTACCTCTCATGGAAACCCTATAACGGAGGACAACAGCTGTACAACCCCAATCACGAAGACATTCAGCCACTTCCGACCCCTCATTTTTCAAACCTAGATGATGGTAACTTCCACCAGGACAAATCAATATGCAAGTACCATTACGCAAAGAATCCGCAGGAGCGAAAATCCGCAATTCGGGACGTTTTTCCCGGTGAGTCGGATTATCTTTCCATAGTTTTTCGACCTCATATTGGGCATGGGCACATAACGAGAAAAAAATAAAATCCAAAAAGAATGCCCAAAATTTCATTGCCCTAACTAATTAAAGCGTCATACTCCTTTGCGATAACATTCTTGACCCTTGTCATCGTGAAGTTCTCCACAATACGATCATGAGCGTTCATACCCATCTTTTCACAGATGTTGTCTTGATTACGCAACAGCTCATCGACTGCCTTAGAGAAAGCCTCAACGTCGCCATTAGCGACCTCAAGGCCTGTGATGCCATTCTCATTTAACCAATTGACGCCAGAACCAGGGATGGTAAACAAGACCGGAGGCGTACCACAATACATTGCTTCAGCCAAAACGATTCCAAACGCCTCATTCTTAGAGACGGAAGGGAAGGCGAAAACAGAAGCCGCCCTCATATAGAGACGTATTTCATCATCACTAATTTTCCCGATGAAATGGATTCTCGGAGATTTCGTGACCTTCTTCAATTCATTCGTCAACGGTCCTTCGCCAGCGATAAGGATCACACAATCGGATTTTATCTTTTTTTCGGCGGCTATCAAGCGATCGATGCCCTTATAAGAAACGTGCCTACCCATGAAAAAGATAATTTTCTTATCATCGTATTTATGTCTGATTTCTTCGATGTGCTTCTCATCCCCTTCACGGGCAACAATCTTATCCTCATTTATTCCGTTAGGCACGATACTCACCTTCTCCATAAATTTGCTCAGTGGCAAGGAGTGCTCGGCATAATTAGGACTCGTAGCAAATATCACATTCGCCCTTTTAAGCAATTTTTGTTCGAAAGGCATGTATGCGGAATACGTCAACTGTTGCTTGACGATGTCAGAATGCCAATGAACAACCAATTTCACATTAACAGGGATATAATGGCAAACGAGGAATGAAGCGAACGGATTTGGAGTATGAAGATGGATGATATCCGGTTGGAACTCTTTCAACTCCTTTTTCAGGGCAGAAGGAAATGAAAAAGCAATGGGCTGGCTATAACGCTGCATTTGCACCCCAAGACGGGTGACGGAAATCCCTTGATAAATCTCCCGTATAGTCTCCTTTCCCGTATTAAAGCACAGAACATGATGGTCGTAATCGACCATAGAACTGACGATACTATAACATACGTCCTCAATTCCTCCTTTGTAAGGAGGATAAAATTTCGATATATGTAATACTCTTCCTTTAGACATTATCTCAGTCTTGCATCCAACAATTACCGTTATATCATCTGCTCATTTTGTCTATTAGCAAAAATGACACATTCATGAATCCGCCTTACCAAGAATAGGCAATAAGTATGGGAAATGCCTAAACAGAACACTGACGAAGTCATAAATAATTCACTTTACAAAGATAAAAAAAATAAGTCAGTAATCCGGCACACGATTTTATATTATTTGCAAACATTACACTTTTTGTGATATCGATCGGTAAAGGCAAAAAAAGGGTATGTCAAATGACATACCCTTATCTTTCTAAAGAGACGATGATTAATACTCTTGCCAAGTCTTAACCTCGATGTCATTCTCTTTCATGTTGCAGAACGCCTTGATGAACGCACTCGCCAAACGGGCGTTGGTCATCAAAGGAATTGCGTGGTCGATAGCCGAACGACGGATCTTGTAACCGTTCGTCAACTCACGTTTCGTGTGATCCTTAGGGATATTCACAACCAAGTCAACCTGATGCTCTTGCAACAATGAGATGATGTTCACATTGTGGTTCTGTTCGTCTGGCCAGCTAACAGTAGTGGCAGGGACATCATGATCAGCGAGGAACTTCTGCGTACCTTCCGTCGCATAAATCTTGTAACCACCGGCAGCGAGCAACTTGCAAGCGTCCAACAAATCAACCTTACCGCGGATATCACCCGAGGAGACCAAAACGCCCTTCGTAGGCACCTTGTATCCGACAGAAAGCAAGGAAGTCATCAATGCGCTGTCGAAATCCTTTCCGATGCAACCCACCTCACCGGTAGACGACATATCGACGCCAAGAACCGGATCGGCCTTGTGCAAACGGGCGAATGAGAATTGGGAAGCCTTAACTCCCACATAATCAATATCGAAAGTAGATGAATCCGGTTTTTCAACTGGCACATCCAACATGATCTTAGTAGCCGTCTCGATGAAGTTTCTCTTCAAGACCTTAGAAACGAATGGGAAGCTACGAGAAGAACGCAAGTTACACTCAATTACCTTCACCGCATTGTCCTTGGCCAAATATTGGATATTGAAAGGACCGCTGATGTTCAACTCCTTAGCGATCTTCTTGCTGACCTTCTTAATCTGACGGACAGTCTCCAAATAAATCTTCTGAGCAGGGAAGACTAGCGTAGCGTCACCAGAGTGGACACCGGCGAACTCAACGTGCTCCGAAATTGCGTATTCGATGATTTCACCATTCTTTGCGACAGCATCGAACTCAATCTCCTTAGCGCCCTGCAAGAAGGAAGAAACAACCACTGGATATTCCTTAGAAACCTTAGCGGCCATCTTCAAGAACGTCTCCATCTGCTCTCTGTTGTAGCAAACGTTCATCGCAGCGCCAGACAACACGTAAGAAGGACGAATCAAGACTGGGAAGCCGACCTCCTTGATGAAGTTGTCGATATCCTCAGAGCTGGTCAACTCGCCCCAACGAGGCTGGTCGATACCCAACTGATCCAACATAGCGGAGAACTTGTGACGGTTCTCGGCGCGGTCGATGGAAACCGGAGAAGTACCCAAAACAGGGACGTTCTGGCGGTACAACTTCATCGCCAAGTTATTCGGAATCTGACCACCCACGGAGACAATCACACCCTTAGGATTCTCCAAGTCGATGACATCCAACACACGTTCGAAGCTCAACTCATCGAAGTAGAGTCTATCGCACATATCGTAGTCCGTAGATACGGTCTCAGGGTTGTAGTTGATCATGATAGACTTGTAACCCAATTTGCGGGCAGTCTTCACAGCGTTAACGGAACACCAGTCGAACTCCACAGAAGAACCGATGCGGTATGCGCCGGAACCGAGAACAACGATGTTCTTGTCATTTCTATATGAGTAATCGATGCTATGCTCGGAAACACCATAAGTCATGTACAAATAATTGGTCAACTCAGGGTGCTCGGAAGCCACCGTGTTGATACGGCGAACGGCAGGCGTGATATTCTGTTTCTTACGGAGATTACGCACGCGGAGGATCTCCTTCTCCATGTTATTAGAAGGATTCTCGGAGAAGCGGGCGATTTGGAAGTCGGAGAAACCGAGTCTCTTAGCCTCTTTCATCACGTCAGCAGGGATATCCTCGATCTTCTTGTATTGACCCAACACCTTCGTATAGTCAACGATATTCTTCAACTTACCGATGAACCACTTGTCTATCTTAGTCAAATCAACGATCTTCTCGATAGAGTAACCCTTCTCCAAAGCAGCGGCGATAGCGAAGATACGCAAATCGGTAGGGTGTGACAACTCCTTGTCGAGATCGGCGAACTCGATGTCGTGGTTTCCTACGAAACCGTGCATTCCCTGACCAATCATACGGAGACCCTTTTGGATGATCTCCTCGAAAGACTTACCGATGGACATAATCTCACCGACAGACTTCATGGAAGAGTTGATCTCACGGTCAACGCCGACGAACTTAGACAAATCCCAGCGAGGGATCTTCACGATGATATAATCAACGGATGGAGCGACGTAAGCCGAGTTAGGCGTACCCATCTCACCGATTTGATCCAAAGAGTAACCCAAAGCCAACTTAGCTGCCACGAAAGCCAACGGATAACCGGAAGCCTTGGAAGCCAAAGCGGAAGAACGGCTCAAACGAGCGTTGATCTCGATGATACGGTAATCGTTCGTCTCAGCGTTGAAAGCGTATTGGATATTGCACTCGCCGACGATACCGATGTGGCGAACCACCTTCTTGGCGATATCCTGCAACAAATTGATTTGATCTTGAGAAAGAGAGATGATAGGAGCGACAACGATACTCTCACCCGTGTGGATGCCGAGCGGGTCGAAGTTTTCCATCGGAACCACGGTGAAGCAGTGGTCATTCTTATCGCGGATCACCTCGAACTCGATCTCCTTCCAACCCTTCAAAGACTCCTCCACGAGGATTTGCTTAGAGTGAGCCAAGGCGCTATCGCAAAGTTCAATAAACTCTTGTTCGTTCGCACAGATACCGGAACCGAGACCACCCAAAGCGTAAGCGGAGCGGACCATCACCGGATAACCGATACGGCGAGCGACCGTCAAGGCGTCCTCCATATTTTCAACCGCCTGAGAAACCGGAGTCTTAGCGTCGATCTCCTTCAAGCTCTTCACGAAGAGGTCACGATCCTCCGTGATCATGATAGCGTCAACGGAAGTACCGAGAACTTGGACGCCATATTTCTTCAACACGCCAGAGGTGTAGAGCTCAGTACCGCAGTTCAAAGCGGTCTGGCCACCGAAAGCCAACAAGATACCATCAGGTTGTTCCTTTTTGATGATCTCCTCAACAAAATAAGGGGTGATAGGCAAGAAATAGACCTTGTCAGCCACGCCTTCCGACGTTTGGATAGTCGCAATGTTAGGATTAATCAAAACTGTGGAGATGCCCTCCTCACGCAAAGCCTTCAACGCCTGCGAACCTGAATAATCGAACTCGCCTGCTTGTCCGATCTTCAATGCACCGGAACCGAGCAAAATGACCTTCTTAAACTTCTGACTCATATTCTCAAATTTTAAAACTTAACTGTGTACCTAAACAAAAAAAATGCGTTGAAGAAACTTCAACGCAATGGCAACGGAAACGAAATGAATCGGCAATCTCTACAGACTTGCCCAAAACATTGTTTCTATGTATACTTAATAAAATCACTTCGTTTCTTAAATTTCGGCAAAGGTAGTGCTTTTCCGCGAAAGTAGGAATAATATAAAAGATTTTTTTATCAAAAAACAACAATCACATTTTAAGTCCCTCATTATAAATGGATTCCCATTGATTGGCAATCTTTTCCAAAGAGAAACGATCCGAATATTTCAAATTTGATTCCTTCAATGCGTTCAGATCATCCGCATCCAGCTTCATCATATTTTCCATACATTGAGCAAGTTTTTCCGAATTATTAACAGGCACTACGAAACGTTTGTCCGGAACAATCTCTGCGCATCCACCAGCATCAGTGGTTATAACCGGCAATTCGCAGGACATAGCCTCAACCAAGACCATACCGAAACCCTCCCATGCGGAAGGGAGCACAAAACAATCTGCCATACTATAAAAACTGACCACATCCAAACGACGTCCAGCAAAAACGACGCTGGACTCCAAGCCCATAGAAGAAACGAGAGACTCCATCGACAACCTTAGTTCTCCATCTCCGACCAAAAACAATTTAACACTTGCATACTTATCAGCGATAATAGCAAAAGCCCGCAATAAGTTGGGGATATCTTTGGCCTCAGTCATACGACCGACCAACAAAAAACAAAAATCATCGTCGGACAAACCGAAAGAACTTCTCATCGTCTTTCTCACATCGGCGTTCTTATGGAATACGGATCGATCCACTCCATTATAAACACAGATGCTTTTCTTCTTAGAAAACCATTTATGGTGCACATAATATTGGACAGCGTCATTTGAGACATTGGTATTCAAATCGGATAAAAAGTCAGTCATCCGATAAGCCAACATTCTCAAATAACCACCTTCATTATTGCTATGGGCCGAACAAACCAAAAATCCGATTTTCGCGAAAATTCTAAGTATCCTCGCAAAGATATTCGAATGAACCATATTGGCATGAACAACAATAGGACACTTACCCTTAATATACTTTCTAGCACTAATAATCGCCTTAATAAAAGAAAAAGGGGTTTTCCCCATGCCAATGCTGAAAACATCAATTCGAGAATCGATTCTATCCTGAAGCTGATTAATATCCGAAAGGGTAATAATAGAAACACAATGTCCGGAATTAACCATTCTATTAGCGATGTCGACAGTGACAATTTCTGCGCCACCCACGCCCAAACCCGTCAGAATATATACTATTTTCATAATATGTTCTTCCCTCAATATTTCTAACTATACTATACGTCAAAATAAACGGCGACAATATTCAACGTCACACTCTGCAAATGTAAACAGTTTCGTTTACAGAAGCAAGCGAAGCAACGAATTATGACATCTTGCACACTTTGTACTTTCATATGTGAAGTGTAAAATATCAAAAAACAATATCAGGTCTTCTTTGCAAGAATAATGTTTTATCCTTAAACCATCCTCAAGGTAAAGATATCGCATTTTTCAGAAGCTGTTTAAAATTATTTATTGGAGATTTTATGAGAGACTATTTAGGATATTTTGATTATTTCCGATAGGAGCAATGATGGGGTTCCATTGAAAACGCAAACAAACTCATTAGGAAATAATCCCTAAAGGGCTGATTTTGAGACGTCCTCTTTGATGGCTTTATTAAATTTGTGCAGCTTAAACTGAATCGTCGCCCTAGAGAAAATTGAATTTCTCTTGCACTTCTAAAGTCTTCTTTAATTCTTTATGATATTTTTGCACTTGGCATTTGAATGTACGTGTACGATTATTAGAGAAGAATCCTTTGATTTCCGAACTTATTTGTGTATGTTTGTATATCTAAGTTTTCTTTTAGTACTTATATATTGTAGTAAATCTAAGTTGCTATAATTCAATGAACTAAACAAGAAATTTAGCATTTTTTTGTAAAATAATGCATTTTCATCCGCCTACAGATTCAAATGCGAAAGTCGAGTTAAATATAATAGAACGCACATTTTCAAACATAAACAGAATGAAAACAGATCAATTAACGTTTGTTATAGCAAACTATTTTTCGAAAAGATTTGATAAAAAAACACATAGACTATCCCTTGTGCTATTTCTAGTTTTATTCCCGCATATCCATGCTAATGCAGTCACCGAACACGATATCGAACTACCAATAGTTTCAATCACAATAAACCCGGATTCTTTCGCTATCATACAAAACACACTTTCGAAAGAATACGAACCCACCTGTAAGATTATATTCATTGAAAATGGAGATACACTTTTGAAACAAGATATTCGTATCCAAATCGCAGGAAGCGGAAGCAAATGGGGACATGTAAAAAGCTACGAAATAAAAGCGGATAAAACAATAGGAGAAAAGAACATACCTAACCTATTTTTTGACAATGGCGTCGAAAAATATAAAAGTTTGAAATTGAGAAATGTAGCATCCTTATATCATAGAAGAAATCCCAATTTCACAGGTCTCGCCAACAATGTATTCATCTCACTATTCGGAAGGAATAGCATGTCAAAAATTGATTACCAAGAAACAAGACAAATAGTTTTATTCATCAATGAACGCTATTACGGCATCTACGACCTCACCGAGACAACGAATCTGAATTACTTAAAATCTAAGTATGATTATAAGAAAGAAGATCTCAATTATTGCAAATTGGGCACAATTGGTAATACTATTGATTGGGTATTCAAAACAGAAAATGATTCCATAGAATATACTACACTAAAAGAATTAATTGACTCACCCCAAAGCAGTTACGAAGATTTGGCTAATGTGATGGACATAGACAACCTTATTGATTACTATCTTATTGAGATATTTGCCGAAAATGCGGATTGGCCAACAAACAATTGCATCATCTGGAAAAAAAAGAAGAATGACAAATGGAAATTTATCATAAATGATTTTGATTGGTCTGGACTTAACCCTAGAGCATCAAACATCGGCATTCTTCTTTCGGAAAAACAAAAGGAAATTTTCGTAAAGGCGACATTCCAAAAGTTAAGCAACAACATAGAATTTAGGAAAAAAGTCTGCGATAGACTACTTATCGCATGTGGCACCTATTTCGGGGGAGACAATTTTCATGCGTATGTAGACTCCGTCGCAGAAAATGTCAGATATGAAATCCCTTTCCAATCGGAATTCTATAAAGAACTTTGTGAGATGGACAATGAGACCTACGAAGAAGAATACCATTATTACGATAATTGGGAAGAATCCGTGGAGTCACTATCAAATTGGAGTTATGACAGAAAAGAACCTATTCAAAATATGTTAAAAGGTTACATATGGGAGGAAAACGATTACGCTGACTTAAAAATCGAATCAGACGTACCTTATTTCATGAACGAAGAACCGGTGAAAGGGAATTTCAAAGGTTATTATTTTAAAAATAGGAAGATGTCCTTCACCTATCAAGACGGGAATCCTTGTATTTGCGAAGTTATTACCTATTCCCCAAAGGAAGGTATAACTAAATACATGGCAGAAGAAGGTACCGTCACCCTAAACGAAGAAGTCATCGACGCCCAAATAACAATTCTCGATAACGGGCATAACGGTCTTTTAGATATTAGGCAATCCGCCGACCTCCCAACTAACAACATATATGACATAAATGGTAGAGAAATATCCAATCCAAGAAATAACGAAGTCTTGATAAAGAACGGTAAGAAGGTAATTTATTCAAAATAAGAGATAAAGGGTAAGCCTACGGTGCACCCCGCCTTTTCTGTCTATCAATAACGCCATAGCTTTGTGGGCAAAAAAACTATGCTCACAAAAGAAGAAGTAACGGAGATAGTCCTACATTGCAGGAGTGAGAAGGTCACGTATACCCAAAGACTGAAGGAACTCGGGATCCCCTAGTGGAAGTTCTACGCTTCCAAGTCACGACACGCAAAGACACAGGAAACAGACGGAAACGTCGGAGAGTTCATCCAACTGCCGGCAAGCAGTGAGTTCGCACCATTCCCTGTGCTTGAGGGGACGCATGGCGCCAAGCCTTTGAGTTTGAGGACGACGGACATGCGCAAGAGTTTCCACACGCTAAGCGGACTTGTTAGAAACGCCATGGGTTGCGATCCGACCAACGGCGACCCTTACTAAGATCTTACTAACAATTATTCATACTAGAAGTCGAAACTTCTACTATTATTATTCAAACTTCCTATACGGGTTTACCGTAGGCTTACGATAAAGGGAAACCGTATGACAAATACGGTTACGGGGAAACGGACTTACCCACACAATGAAGCGGAATTAATTTCCGCATAAAAATCATGGTTGATCACCGTTTTACCATCGCATCCAAACAATAAATCGTTCAAAAATGTAATGCCAATACATCATTTTACCCTCATACCATCAATGACACACAAGATATAACCCGGAAACAATCCCAAAACCGAAACTCCCAACGGAACCGCTTTGAGATTTACAAATAAGCCATTACCATTCAAAAAGGCATATCGCCAATAAGAAATGGAATTTTTCAAGAAAAAAGGGAATTTACACTTGTGATGGAAAATTTCAGCGAAATAGGTAGAGACACCCTTAGGATTTCGCCTCAAGTTGTTCCGCACATTCTGGGTCAATCCCCCTTCTATGTATTCGAACATATAAATGACCTTAGGAATATAAATAGCGTCATAATCGATTGACATCCTATTCCAAACAACGCCTTCCGGACAAAATTTTTCATTACCAAACTTAGGCAATTTATATTTTCGGAAAACATCAGTACGGATTACCTCAGCCATATCGCCTTTCCCTCCATATTTGTTATAAAAATCAAAAAAGTTAGTCCTGACATTATCAGAGAAAGAACAAACTGGCGACTGGGACTGCACCAGTGAATTCTTAAGGAAAACTAACCCACATAACTTCTCATCAGCCTCAACCAAATGCCAATTGCTATTAATAAGTTCCACCGCATTATCAGTCGCATAGTCATCACTGTCAATACGGAAAAAAATATCACCTTTAGACATATCCAAGCCTTGGTTTATAGTTTGGGACAAACCCCAATTCTCCCGTCTATAATAATTGATATTCAATTTTCCGTCCTGGATAAAGGAACGCACAACCTGTTCGGTATCATCGGTACTACCATCATCGATGATAAGCCACTCGAATCGATTATCAGTTTGGTCGAGTAAAGACTTATATAACCGTTCCAATGTCTTTGCGCGGTTATATGTTGGCGTAAAAATAGTTACCATTAATTTTCTTTAATTTCAATAGTTGGATTAACAAAAATAGCATATCCTTCGAGACCAGAAAAATCTGAACAATTATTTTTCGAGCAAGTTGTTAAGAAAATCGTATTACCATTCAAACCACCACCGGATAGTTCGAGTTTCTGCCAAGTCCCTTTCCTTTCCAAATCGTAGTACGAATACTGGGCATTTTTCTGACGCTCCTCATAACTAATGGTAAACAAATCCGCATTAAAATCCTCTGATACATACACATACAAAGAATAATAGAATGTCTCATTTCTATTAAAAGAATGCCTTTCAAAACATTGATACATAGTCGCCCAAGTCGTCCATTTGGAAGCCTTTGTACGATTATCTATCTTTAATCCATAACAGCCACTGATTTCGTCCGGAACATCACCTGGAAGTTCGTCCACCCGTTCAAAGAAACGCTGAAACCCAGAAAATTCATCACGTTTATCTTTCATCATATATTTAACCGAAACCGCCAAAACTGCGACGAAGGTAAGCGACAAGAAAAACTTCATTGGGACTCCAGAGGCAATATTCTTCCCCTTTTCATCGGCGATTCCGGACAAAATTAAAATAGAAACAATAGGATAAGTACCAATTGAGCGGGAAAGCATAGATTCAAAAAAGAGATTCAGGCATAAAGCGGGAATCCAAATCGCATAAAGTAAGCGTAGTTTATTTTTTAGGAAAATCGGTAGGAATAACATCACCAAGAAAAGTGTCAGCCCCAAAATTCCATTTTCCAACAGAACCTCCAAAAACTGATTATGCATTTCCCAATGGTAATCTAAAGCTTGACTAAAACCCGTACGGCGATACTCCTCATTCAAAATCTCACTGGCAGAACCCGTCCCTGCGCCAATCCATGGGAAAGAAGAAGCACAATACGAATTCCAACCACAACTCCAAATATTAAAACGAGGATCTAACTCTTTCAAATTGGCAGGGTCAGAGAAAAAAGAAAGCAAAAAATTATTCACCCTCGCATTTTGGAAAATAACAAAAAAAGAAGCGACACAAATTATAACGACACAGAGTATGTAAATATTACTGCTCCAATAGCGTCTCAACTCACGTGAAACGACAAAAAGCACAACCCAGACCAAAGTCAATAAAGAAATTCGCGCTTCAGTTAAAAACACAAATGACGCAACATAAGAAGCCAAAAGGAGGAAACGAACGATCTTTTCCCGAGACCAGTCGCTAGAATACAAATAATAAAAAATGACTAATGCCGTAATAAGGTTAAAACATATGTAAGTACGATGGGAAATCATACTTAAAATTGATTGGAAACAGAGCTGTATATTAAAAAAAGAATAGGAAATATTATCAAATGCTGTAAATAACGAATGGATAAAAACCAATACGACAACCAAAGAAGAAGCACATGCGCCTAAAGCGAAAAACAACAAAGCACGACGACAATCAAAGCCATGGATTCCGCGAAATAAGAAAGAGATAGAAAACAAAATCATGGGAAGCCTAATTTCATACATCAATCTCACATATGATTTCATCTCGTCAACGACAAACAAGGACGATATCGCAGAGAACACCATAAAAGCCAATATAGCCAAAGAAATAGGGTTCCATCGGACCTGCTCAATTCGGGCTCCTTTCAAGAAAAAAACACAGATTGAAACCAAAGAAACAAGGGTAATAACTCCTGCAGCAACTGGAGAAAAAGTGAGGAAAGGAATAAATAAGAATGCGAAAACAATCAAATCATCCTTCAAGAAATAGCAAACCGTATTTTTAGTATTCTGTGTTACCATAATATCCAAGAATATGGCATTAAAGAACCATCGTCAAAAATGATGATATATCGGAAATAGCCTAGCATAATATAAACGGATAAAATCAGGAAACTAGCCAATCTTGTTCTATTTGACGAAATATGGCCGATAAAATAAGATATTAAAACCATATACGAGATAACGAAATATTCTTTAATTCTCGCGAAAATCTCAAATGAGGAAAATGCTATAATTAACGCTGAGGAAAAGATAAAAAGGTTGAGAAATATATTAAAATATTTTTCTTTCGACTCATAAAACGGTCTATAAAACAAGGCGATAAATAAAAAGATAAATATCTCAATGAAATTCATTGGATTAATGACCTTTTTACCCAATGAATACTCAGACAATCTATCAGATATACCAAACATGGAAGTAATATTCATAACTAAATTCCATAAGTAAGGAGTAAAGAAACTAATCAAGGTGGCAACAGCGAAAACAAATAATATGACCCTTATACTTAATTTATGATTCAAAAAAAAGCATAAAGGTAAGAGTATGATAGCGCTGGAATGGAAAAAAAACCCGATTATATTAATCAAAATATATATTAAATACTGCTTTCTCAGGACATACCTAATTGAGAAGGTGAACAATGAAATAGCAAACAACTGTCTTAACAAAGTGAACTCATGCCAGAAGAAAGCCTTATAAAGGAAGAAAAATATAGCGATTAGGACAAAAGGGGTATATTCCCTAATCGAAGGGTAAAAGATGCAGAAATTTACGAGAGCTATGACAAACATATAAAAGAAAGGGCCATTAGTAAAATCAAAAGTCTTCACGATGGAAGAAAAGATAATAAAACCCTCCTCGAAAGATTTGGTACGATAAAACGGTTGATAAAGGCCATTAAGATAATCTTGAAGTGGAACGATACGAGAATAAAACATCTCATACATATTATAGTCAGTTCCACCCAACCGATTTCGGAACGCGACCATCAAGAACATGCAAACAAAAAAAGGGATAAGGACGATTATACGATTCCTTGTTTTGAAAACGTCAGTCGCAGCACATATAAAAGCTAAAACATATAAAAGAATATATGGTAACATTACTTACTTCTTTTATTTTTCAACTGTGAAACGAAATTTAAAATCATTTTTCTTTCATCTCCTCCAAATATCAACAATAGAGACAAAATTATAAAAAATAGAAACAATAAACATAACATGAAGTCCATACCAGCATATATTTTATCATTGGAAGAGAACACAGTACCATCCAATATCTTTTGGAAACCATTCAAAGCGAAAAATGATATAATACCAATTAAAAGGATAATCAATAAATCCTTTATCAACAATATTTTATGCTTCAATTTCACAAGAGCAAGAAGAATCATGGAGATGATGGCTTGTCCAATTAAATAAAAATAAGCGAGATATTCCAACTCAACGGTTTGCGAGAAGTATTTACACAATAGAATACAAACGATATGACCTAAAATGGTAGGACACACATAACTGATAACAGAACCACGGGCAATAAGCGATTGTCCGCAAATCATAGAAAAGACGAGGCAAAATATGGATAGGGCAAAAAATGGTAGAATTTTAATAAACACGACGTTTTCATCGGAAAAGAGGAGATAGGATAGTTGAATTCCATTCACTTTGGAAACAATGACCAAAAAAAGAGTGAAGTAAAGCATCAACCTCACAAACTTCCGCAATTCATCAGAAAAAGTCTCCTCGTCACCAGTAATAAAACATTTCGATAATAAAGGAGTCATCACAATCGGCACAATGGAAGAAAAAACCATGTGAGGCAAACTAGCTATTTGCCTTGCATAATCGAAAACAGATACAGAACCTTCCCCAAAATAGGTACATGTTGATTTTTCGACAAAAATATAGTACTGGACAAATAAAGCACTAAAATACATCGGAAGGGAAAAGATGACATAAGGTTTCGCTAAAGATAATGTTTCCAAAGAGAAAAGGCGAAAACAGGATACCTTCTTATGCAACATGTAAGAAAGTACTGAAACTAGAATTAAACCATTCAACTCGGTAGCGACAACCAAGGAATAGATGCCCAAATATTCGGATAAGAATATAATCGAAAGAATATTGATAACGCTCGCAAAAAGAGAGACGATTTCTGGATAAAAATAAGAATCATAAGTGTTTAACAATGCTATCAACACATTCCCTTGTTGTTGGAAAACGAAATAGGGAATCAACGAAAGGATCATCACCGATAGGAAAGTAGTCTGTTCCTGATCGAATCCAGGAGCCAACATGCGGGTAATTGGATCCATAGCAACCCAAAGCAACAAGGCTATACCAACATAACTACAATTGAAAACATTCATTAAAGAATTTACCGTTTTCACCGCATAATTTTCACCTTTTTGCTCTTTAATAAAAATAAATTTCGTTCGGAAAATTTCGTTAATTGGCGAATAAAGGCAAGATACAATCACACAATACAAGGCAAGAGTTAAAACCCAAGAGTCACGTTCAAAAGAAGTTCCAAAATATCTAATAGATAAATATAAAACAACCAATCCCAAAAACATTTTCAAAAAGCGAAAGCATCCTAACGCTAAAGAAATAGTTCGAGGAGAAGAAAAAAAATTCATGTCATTCTATAGATATTTTGAAATTCTTTTCTCGTATGTTTCAATTATAAGCTTTTCATCATATTTTTTTCTAATAATTTCACGACCGCTCTCGCCCATCTTAATTTGTTCCTCTTTAGAAAGCAAAAAAAGACGTTCCATCTTTTCCATCAAATCGTCGGCTGATTTAGGCTCGCACATATATCCGTTAACGCCATCTTCGATCAATTCGACACAACCAACATTATTCGTAGTGATGATCGGCTTTTTCATGCTCATCGCCTCCATGAGACAGCGGGGAATTCCTTCTCGATAATAGGAAGGAAGAACAACGCAATCTGAATCCGCGATGAATTGACGTACTTCCAAGGAATAACCTTTGTAATCAATATATCCTTCCCTTACCCACTCGTCTATTTCTTCCTGTGAAATATTACCGCTTGTTCCCACATCAATCTTTCCAAGCAAAGAAAAAGAGATGTCGGGATATTTGGCCTTCAATTTTTTTGCCGCCGTGGCATATTCACGGATACCCTTCTCGACAATTAATCTGGAAAACAATAAGAAAGTGAAATTGCCATTGTTAGAAGACTTTTCCATTTCGGAGAAGTGCTCCATATCGACACCTTCGCTATTCAAAATAAAAGTTTTGTTTTCCTTTACTATTTTATTGCTGATAAATACCTGGAAATCATCATGATTCAAAAACCACACCTCACAAACCCTACGGACTGCAAACCGGTACATGACTTTAACAATCTTGTTGATAAGACTCTCCTTCATAAAGGCGAATCCTAAGCCTGTAGTGATAGCAATACTCTTTATGGATTGCAAAGAACTAGCAATAGAACCATAAATGATAGGCTTGATAGTATAATGGAAAATAAAATCTAACTTTTCTTTTTTGTATAAATTATAAAGGTTTTTCATCAAACGCATGTCATTCACGACGCTTGTACCCTTATTTTCCATAACAATTGGGATATATCGTATACCTTCTTTTCTAAAAAAATCAGAATACTCATCCTCAGGAGCAATCACCACAACGTCGTAATTCTTCACAAAATGGCGGATAACGCCAATTCGGAAGTTATACAAAGAAAAAGAGGTGTTAGACACAAAAGCTATCTTCTTTTTATCAGACATAATTCTATTGAATTACTTCAACTCAACGATTATTAAACAGACGTATATATAAACACGTCTCCCTTTACCGCGGCAAATTTAAGATTAATTAATCATATTTCAAAATAGAAGAAAACTCCATATTGATAGAAAATCGTATCAATTTCTAGAAAAAAAGTCATTTAGATACCAAATGTCACCTTTCGCATTATATCCCATCCGACATAAAAGATTAACATACTCATTTATTTGTTCAACATGTTTGGTTCTCTCTTTACCAAACTTAAAGTCTATTACCATCATATTATTACCATCACGGATCACCCTATCAGGACGACGGACTTGCAACTCCCCATTTTCGTCACGGAATAATATGGAACACTCATTATATAACGTTAATCCCGGACAAAACCATTTTTGAGCTTTCTCCGTAGCCATCACCCTATGCATGGAATCCAAAATATTGTTCTTCTGTTCGTCACTCTCGAACAACCCCTCAAAATCCATTTGTTCGACCACACTGTCAACATCATTATAGGTAGTAATTTTGGAAAAAAGGTAGTGGAGCAGCTTTCCTCGGTCAATATATTCGTTATGCTCAGAATCAGAAGAAGAGTCAATATCTTCAATGAAATCGTTTGATTTATTCGACTGGCGGAATTGTCCCTTTTGCTGGTAATTGACACAAACAAAAGGATATTTCTTAGCGGAACGCTTAAAAGGATTTTTAGATACCGCCTCTTTGTCATTTTCCGCATCATTTCCAGTAGGTCGTTTTGCGGCTTGTTCTGTTTCGTCGTCCAATAGTTTCCCGAAGAGATAGAGCGCCTCATCATCGTGCCAACATTCATTTCCATGATTTTTTAAGACATCGAATAACACATAGGAAATGAGGGAATTTTCGTTGGCATTGTCGTTTTTCTTATTTTTACTACCCTCTGACTTTTTCTTTCCGAAAATCACCATGTTTTTCTTCGCTCGTGTCAAAGCGACATACAAAAGATTCAAGTTATCCATGTACGCCTCGATGGTTTCCCGTTCTAATGATTCGGCGAAATAAGATTCAGCCATTTTTTTGGAGGCCTTGACGGCGACCAAAGGGAATTCACATAAAGGCGTCACTAAATTCTTTGTGTCTTCCCATAGAATCGGACGTTTTTGTGAGGAAGAACTCAAACCTCTATCCCAGTCACAGAATGGGACAAGGACAGAATGGAATTCCAATCCTTTTGATTTATGGATAGTCATGATCCGTATACCATTCGCTTCGCCACTAGGGATGGAACGATTATGGAGAAAGTCATCCCAGTAAACTAGGAAAAGACGAAGGTCGGAAGATTTCTTAGTGATGAACTCATTGACTCTGTCCAGAAAAAAACAGAAATAGTTTTCCTGGTGTGGAATACGTTCCAACCGCATGACACGGTAAATCTCCTCTACCATCTCATAAAGAGGAAGAATACCTAATTTTGCGATGGAAGCGATGAATTTTGATTGCTCATCTGATAAATTATCAGGATTAGGAGGCGTCATTTCCTGGTCGAAACTATCAATTTTTGCATAAGCATGAAGGAGTTGGGTTATCGCTAATCTGTTTTTCTTGCGTGTCCTATCATCCATAATATCACCATTCAGCAAAGCAATATAGCGCATAGCGCTGATGATACATTGGATCGATTCGGAAGTTTCCAACATATATGCCTCTTCGGAAATCAAATCGAAACAAAACTCGTCATTGCCCTCAATTTGTTTATACTCTCCGAAATACTCGGCAATGTCTTGTATCAAGCTGGTCTTTCTAACCAAAATAGTGATTTGTTCTGGACGAATCCCTTTCATCTGCATCGATTTCACCTCGTCAGCCAACGCACGCAAAGTTTTCTCCTGATAATCACCATCATCATCACTTGAGTTTTCAAAAAACTGCACCTTCACATATCCCAGATCCACAACCTCGCCCATCCTAGAAATTTGGGAAGCGTCAGCATAAGCGTCAATCATGCTGTCCAACAAAGGATGATCGACATTCCGATACAAGTCAGGCGCATATTTGAAAACCATGTTATTGAATTCCACGATTCTCGATTCGCTTCGCCAATTCGTGTTCAAAGGAACGACCTGAGAATTAATATGAGCCATTTCATCGGCTAAATTACCTAATAATTGCCATTTTCCGTTTCTGAAACGATAAATGGACTGTTTTTGGTCGCCAACCACCAAATTAGACATGTTTCGGGAAGCACATTCCGAGATAAGAGGTTTAAAATTAGCCCATTGTGTTTCACTTGTATCCTGAAACTCGTCAATCATGATATGGTCAAGTGAAGTACCAATTTTCTCGTAGATAAACGGAGCGTCGCTGTCCGCTACCATGGAATTAAGCAAAGCTTGTGTATCAGACAAGATAAACTGATTTTTTTCCTGGTTTATCGTTCTTACCAGATTCTCTAAATAATGAAGGAGCCCAACATGGAAGAGGTTTGCGTTTATCAGATCGATTGTATTAATCATAAGATAATTAGCACTTCGTATTTTCTCGGTTTCATCGAGAATTTGAAGTATCTCATCCTTATGGGAATTAACCGACACATTGTTTCCGGGATCTTTTTCGCCATTGACAACCTGTAAGACATAACTATTAAAAGTCTGTGAAAAATCACAATTCAAAATTTTCTTGAAATAGGAAGGAACTCCTTTGTCTTTATAGTAAAAATCTTCGTTCTTCCATTCATAAAGGATATAAAGTCTGTCAAAACGGGCAGCCGACTCTAAAATCTCGTCAACCAACCCACTTCGGACGTCAACAAGTTTCTGACGATAATGGTTAATCTTGCTATCGCTCTCCGAGCTACTGTCGGACTTCAAAAGATTGAAAAGAGCAGGAGACTTTTTCTTAAACTCTTCAGAGAACAAATATTTCCCGAAATTATTAATCTCCTTTTCGATATTGGAACTCGAACCATTATCCAATTTCTCAATCAAAAATTGGGAAACCCATTTACAAAGCTTTTTATCAACCGTAATGTTATCCAATAAAGCGGCAGTAGCCTCTGACAAAACAGCATCAGAATCCAATTCGATATTCAAATGTGTGCCCAAACCAAGCTCCTTCTCGAAATTCCTCAAAACCGTCTGGAAAAAAGAATCGATGGTTTCTATATGAAATTTGCTGTAGTTATGAAGCATAAGCGACAAAGCTGTCTTAGCGTTCGCCACTATCAAATCACGGACTAAGAACTTTCTATCAATTTTCCCCAATTCATCGGAAATTAAAGTAATATCACTCTGTGTCTGTTTTTCCGGTAAATTATTGGCTATGCCATACAAAGAGACGATGATTTTAGTTTTCATTTCAGCCGTCGCCTTATTAGTGAAAGTCACAGCCAAAACACGTTCGAAAGATGAAGGATCTTGAATGATGTATTTGAGAAACTCAATCGTCAAGCGATAAGTCTTCCCCGAACCAGCGGAAGCCTTGTAAATATTCAATAAATGTTGACTATTTTCCTCCATCAGAAATAAACTATTAATCCGCAAAACATGAAAACAAACGCAAAATAACAAAAAAACAAAATAGAATAACATATTTATAAAAAATACTTCACTCCACTAACACCCCCATAACCAAAAAAATGCGTACTTTGCATTCCAAATAGATTGGGAACATGGAATTTACATACGAAGTAATCGTCATCGGTGCCGGTCATGCCGGTTGTGAGGCTGCTGCGGCAGCGGCAAATATGGGTTCAAAAACGCTTCTGATCACGATGGACATGCATAAAATAGCTCAAATGAGCTGCAATCCAGCCGTGGGAGGTATAGCTAAAGGACAAATAGTCAGGGAAATAGACGCACTGGGCGGACAAATGGGAATCGTCACCGACCTCACCGCCATACAATACCGACTCCTCAACCAATCAAAAGGACCGGCGATGTGGAGTCCGCGCTCACAAGCTGACAGACAAAAATTTAGCGAGAAATGGAGAAACATTCTCGAAAACACAGAAAATCTCTACATGTGGCAAGATTCCGTCACCCAATTCATCATCGAAAACAATGAAATCCGCGGTGTGGTAACAGGCATGGGAGCCACCTTCAAAGCGAAATGCGTCGTCCTAACCGCCGGAACATTCCTGACAGGACTCATCCATTGCGGTAGGACACAAATAAAAGCCGGAAGAATATCTGAACCGGCTTCGTACGGATTGACCGAACAATTAAGGGAACTCGGTGTCAGAACAGATAGGATGAAGACAGGAACACCCGTAAGAATCGACGGAAGAACCATAGATTTCTCCGTCATGACGGTCCAAGGCGGAGAAGACGATTTCCATAAATTCTCTTACTTGGATTTCAAGCCAAGGCCATTGAAACAACGAGACTGTTTCATCACACACACGAACGAAAAAACACACGAAATACTCCGCGCTGGACTACCAGATTCTCCCCTTTTCAACGGACAAATCAAGAGTATCGGTCCACGTTATTGTCCAAGCATCGAGACCAAAATCGTCACCTTCGCCGACAAAACACAACACCAATTGTTCCTAGAACCGGAAGGAGAGACAACACAAGAATATTACCTTAACGGATTTTCATCTTCGTTACCGCTTGATATTCAATTAAATGCGTTAAAAACAATCAAAGGATTGGAGAATGCGGTCGTATATCGCCCAGGTTATGCGATAGAATACGATTACTTCAATCCGACGCAACTCAACCATAATCTCGAATCAAAAATCATCAAAAACCTATTCCTTGCTGGACAAGTAAATGGAACGACAGGATATGAAGAGGCAGCCGGACAAGGAATCATAGCCGGAATCAACGCCCACATCAACTGCCACGGAGGAAAACCATTCACACTCAACCGAAACGAATCCTACATAGGCGTATTAATAGATGACCTAGTCACCAAAGGAGTGGACGAACCATACAGAATGTTCACCTCCCGAGCAGAATATAGGATATTATTAAGGCAAGACGATGCTGATGCGAGACTAACCGCAAAATCATACGAAATAGGTCTGGCACGAAAAGAACGCTACGATCTCTATTTGGAGAAACATAAGGAAGTGGAAAGAATTGTTGATTTCATCGACAATTTTTCAATCAAAGCCAATCTAATCAACGACTTTTTGGAGCAACACGGAACCAGCGCACTGAAGAATGGATGTAAACTTGTGGATCTAGTCAACCGTCCTCAGCTGACGATCGACACATTAGCGGAAGGGATCGCACCATTAAAAGCCGCATTGGACAAGATACCAAACAGAAAAGAGGAAATCACCGAAGCAGCCGAAATCCAAATCAAATACGCCGGATACATCGAAAGAGAAACGTTGATAGCAGACAAGCTTAAACGTCTAGAGAACATCAACATCAAAGGAAAATTCGATTACTCCACCCTACTATCCCTTTCCACGGAAGCGAGACAAAAACTGGAACGCATCGATCCTGAAACCATTGGACAAGCCAGCCGTATTCCTGGCATATCGCCGAGCGACATCAACATTCTCTTAATCTTAATGGGAAGATAACAAATGGGAAAGGAGGTTTCACACGTAAAGCAAATCGTATTATCGTTGCCGGAAAGTCCCGGCGTATACCAATATTTGAACGATAAAAACGAGATAATTTACGTTGGAAAGGCGAAAAATCTAAAAAGGAGAGTCTCATCCTACTTCAATAAAGAACAGCAGAGCATCAAGACAAAAGTATTGGTGAAACAGATAGCCGACATCAAATATATCGTAGTCGGCAGCGAACAAGACGCCCTCCTCCTAGAAAACAACCTGATAAAGAAACACCAGCCTCGATATAACATACTATTGAAAGACGGAAAGACATATCCATGGATATGTGTGAAGAACGAATTCTTTCCGAGGATATTCAAAACAAGGAATGTGGTGAAAGACGGATCCATCTATTATGGACCATATACCTATTTACCAGCCGTCTATACGATGTTAGAGCTCATTTCTGAACTCTATCCTATCAGGAACTGTAAACTGAACTTAACACCCGATAATATCAACGAAGGAAAGTTCAAAGTATGCCTACAATACCATATCAAAAAATGCAAAGGATGCTGCGAGGGGCTACAAAGTTTGGAAGAATACAATAAAAACATCGGTGAAATCAAACTATTATTAAAAGGCGAATTAGGAGAACTGGAAAAAACATTGGAAAAAAAGATGATGGAACTTGCGGAAGAACTCAAGTTCGAAGAGGCGCAATCCATCAAAGAAAAATTGGAGGCGTTAACACGCTATAAATCCAAATCCACAATCGTAAACCCATCGCTCACGAACATCGACACATTTGCCATAGAAATCGATGAAAACGATGCTTTTGTAAATTTTCTAAAGGTAACTAACGGCACCATATCACAAGCCTACACGCTAGAATACAAGATACGAACGGACGAAGAAAAAGAAGATATTTTAGCGACAGCCATCACGGAGATGAGGGAACGTTTTAAAAGCTATTCCAGAGAGATAATAGTACCATTTGAGATAGGATACCAATTCGACAACGTCACCATCACAGTGCCGCAAAAAGGGGACAAAAAAAAGTTGTTGGACCTCTCCATACAAAACGTCAAGCAATATCGATTCGACAGGATGAAACAAATGGAGAAATTCAACCCGGAACAACGGGCGACCAAACTACTCAAATCGATACAAAATCTTCTTAAACTCGAAAAATTGCCCGTTCAAATCGAGTGTTTTGATAACTCCAACATACAAGGAAGCGATGCTGTCGCAGCTTGTGTTGTCTATAAGATGGGAAAACCATCCAAGAACGACTACCGAAAATTCAACATCAAAACAGTAGAAGGACCAGATGACTACGCATCGATGAAAGAGGTAGTCAGACGAAGATACACGAGGCTAATGGAAGAAGAGCAACCGCTACCCCAATTAGTCATAGCGGATGGCGGAATCGGACAAATGGAGGTAATCCGGGAAGTAATCGAAGACGAACTACACTTAGACATACCCATCGCTGGACTCGCCAAAAACGAGAAACACCGCACAAAAGAGTTAATTTTCGGCTTTCCACCGAAGATTATTAACCTTGATCCTACAGATGAAACTTTCCGGTTCTTCGCCTCAATACAAGACGAAGTACACCGTTTCGCCATAAAATTCCATCGTGAAAAGAGAAGTAAAAACATGACACGAACCGAATTGGACGGAATCAAGGGAATCGGTGAGAAGACGCAAGAACAACTGATTAAGAAATTCAAGAGCGTGAAACGCATCAAAGAGTTGACAGTTGAAGATTTGGCGGCTGAAATAGGTATAAAAAAAGCAACAATCATTGTAGAATATTTCAATGAGAGTAAAAAACAAAATTTATCAAATTAAAATAAAGTTAAAATAATTCATTCTATAATATGAGAGTATTAATACAAAGAGTCACACACGCATCAGTCACAATCGACGGAAAAATCAAGTCAAAGATTGGAAATGGATTGCTTGTACTTGTCGGAATAGAAGACAGGGATAAAGACGAAGACATAGAATGGTTGACTGGGAAGATAGCCAACATTCGCATATTCGATGACGAAAATGGAGTGATGAACAAATCGGTGATTGATGTGGATGGAGAGATATTGGTTGTGAGTCAATTTACATTGCAAGCAATGACAAAAAAAGGAAACAGACCCTCATATATTAGAGCCAGCAAAGCCGATTTTGCCATACCAATGTATGAAAAATTCTGTGCCAGCATGGAAAAACAATTAGGGAAAACGATAGGAACGGGAGAATTCGGAGCAGATATGAAAGTCGAATTACTCAATAACGGGCCTGTCACCATATGGATAGATTCACAAAACAGAGAATAAATAAAGAAAAATATGAGTTTAAAAAGAGAAGATTTCGAAATAATGGCCCCTGTAGGATGCTATGAAAGTCTACAGGCAGCAATACAGTCTGGTGCGAATTCGGTATATTTCGGCATAGACAAATTAAATATGCGTTCCAGATCAGCCAGTAATTTCAACACAGAAGATTTACGAAACATCGTAAAAATTTGTAAGGAAAATAACATTAAAAGTTACCTGACCGTCAACACAGTCATATACAATGATGATATGGAGTTGATGAGAGAGATAGTCGATACGGCGAAAGAAGTAGAAGTATCGGCCATCATAGCGGCAGATGTGGCGGTAATGATGTACGCATATGAAAAAGGAGTGGAAGTACACTTATCCACACAACTGAACATAGCCAACATAGAAGCATTGAAATTCTATTCCAAATATGCTGATGTTGTTGTTTTGGCACGCGAATGTAACATGGATCAAGTAAGAAAAATATTCGAATCCATCGAGAAAGAACAGATTAAAGGACCAAAAGGAGAACTAATTAAAATAGAGATGTTTTGTCATGGCGCATTGTGCATGGCAGTATCAGGAAAATGTTATTTGAGCTTACATGAGTTCAATGCGTCAGCCAACCGAGGAGCATGTTACCAAGTATGTAGACATGGTTATCGGCTTATCAATGAAGACAAAGATTTAGAAATTAAGGTAGACAATCAATACTTAATGTCGCCAAAAGACTTAAAGACTATCCACTTTATAAATCGACTGATAGAATCAGGAGTTAGGGTGATGAAGATAGAAGGAAGAGCAAGAGGACCAGAGTATGTAAAAACGGTAGTTTCTTGTTACAACGAAGCGATAAATTCCTATTTAGACGGAACATTCGGGGAAGAAAAAATCAGCAAATGGGATGAAAGATTAAAGACAGTATTCAATAGAGGATTTTGGAACGGATATTATTTAGGACAGCGTCTTGGAGAATGGAGTCCGACATACGGATCAGAAGCGACAAAGAAAAAGGTATATATCGCTAAAGGAATGAAATATTACTCAAAATTAGGGGTTGCCGAATTCTTAGTTGAAACTAAATTTGGAATTAAAAAAGGTGATGAAATCATCATTACCGGACCAACAACAGGAGTAATAGAAACCACAATAGAGGAATTACATGTAGACGATTCTATTGTGGAACAATGTGAAAGAGGACAATTATTTTCCATTAAAGTACCTTGTAAAGTTAGACCATCCGATAGACTATATAAAATGGTGGATTCATCGGAAATTATCGATACACAACAATAAGAAACAAAAATGTTCCACGTGAAACAATTATCGAAAATATGAAAATAGGAAATATAGAATTCGGTAAATATCCATTATTTTTAGCTCCAATGGAGGATGTAACTGATCCTACCTTTAGATTATTATGTAAAAGATTTGGAGCAGATATGGTATATTCGGAATTTGTTTCAGCTGACGCATTAATAAGAAATATAGAAAGTACAGAAAGAAAACTTAAAATAAACGAAGAAGAAAGGCCGGTTGTCATTCAATTATATGGACGAGAACCGGATCCAATAGCGGAAGCAGCAAAAATGGCTGAAGAAGCAAAACCTGATATAATAGATTTAAATTTCGGATGTCCGGTTAAAAAAGTTGCAGGAAAAGGAGGAGGAGCAGGATTATTGAAAGACGTTCCTAAAATGTTGGAAATAATCAAAGCTGTAGTAAAAGCGGTAAACACACCAGTAACTGTAAAAACTAGACTAGGTTGGGATGAAAATAATAAAATAATCACTACACTAGCAGAACAAATACAAGATTGCGGAGCACAAGCATTAGCTATACATGGAAGGACGAGATCACAAATGTATACAGGCAATGCGGATTGGACACTTATCGGAGAAGTGAAAAATAATCCTAGAATAATAATTCCAATCATTGGAAATGGAGATGTCACAACACCACAGAGAGCAAAAGAATGTTTCGAAAAATACGGAGTGGATGCAGTAATGATAGGAAGAGCGACATTCGGACAGCCATGGATATTTGAAAATATCAAATATTATTTAGAACATGGAGAAGAAATGAAGAAAAAACCTTTTAATTATTACATAGAGATATTAAAAGAATATGTGAATAAAAATATAGAATGGCTGGACGAAAAAAGAGGAATAGTACATACAAGAAGACATTTAGCCTCTTCCCCACTCTTCAAAGGAATTGATAATTTCAAACAAACAAGAATAGCAATGTTAAGGGCTGAAACAAGAGACGAACTATTTGAAATAATCGATGGAATCGAAAATAAATTTAATATGATATAAATATGTTCCACGTGGAACATAAAAAACTATCATAAAAAAAAATATTGGTGTCCGCTAAACTTTTTATGTGTTTATTTTATATAATTAATAATACATAATAATCGCATTCTATGTTATGTGCAACCCCTCTGGGGTTGTTTGATGGGGAATACAAATCCATTATTCTACCGACATGTAACCCCTACGGGGTTCTGCGAGAAAAAGCCTCCTTTTTAGCTCTCGTTGTTCGATTAGGGGGCTTGGTTTTCAAAAAAGAATCCGCAGCACCGTATTTACTGGCATTACGGACTATTTTGATATGTTTTTTCAAGTTTAGCGGACACTAATAAAAAAACAAAATAGTTTTGTTCCACGTGGAACAAAACTATTTTAAAAAAAGTCATTAATGCGCTTCTAACCAATTTTTTCCAATACCGCACTCAGCAATTAATGGAACACTAAGTTTATAAGCATGCTCCATTTCTTCAGTAACAATTTTTTTAACTAAATCTAATTCGTCATTATAAACATTAAAATTTAATTCGTCATGTACTTGAAGAATCATTTGTGATTTAATATTTTCGACTTTAAAACGATTTGAAATATTAATCATCGCAATCTTTATAATATCCGCTGCGGTTCCTTGTATTGGAGCATTTACAGCATTTCGTTCTGCATAACCACGCACAACACTATTATGTGAATTAATATCTGAAAGGTAACGGCGTCTTCCTAACAGAGTTTCCACATAACCATGATCACGAGCAAACTGAATAATAGATTCGGTGTAAGATTTAATTTTAGGATAAGAAACAAAATAATCATCAATTAGTTGTTTTGCTTCACTTCTAGAAATATCTAAACGTTCAGCTAAACCAAAAGCTGAAATACCATAAATAATACCAAAGTTAGCGGTCTTAGCTTTTCGACGCATATCTTTATCGACATCGGCTAAATCTACTTTAAATACTTTAGCTGCGGTAGCTGTATGAATATCATATCCATTTTGAAAAGCTTCAATCAAATTCTCATCACCACTTAAATGAGCCATAAGTCGTAATTCAATTTGAGAATAATCAGCAGATAAAAAAGAACATCCATCTTGGGCGATAAAAGCCTTTCTTATTTCCTTACCATCTTCATCACGTATTGGAATATTTTGTAGATTAGGATTACTAGAACTAAGTCGACCAGTAGCAGCGACAGTTTGATTATATGAAGTATGAATTCTTCCTGTTTTAGAATTAATCAAATCCGGTAAAGAATCAACATAAGTTGTCAGTAATTTTTTTAGGCCGCGATGTTCTAATATTAAATTAATGATTTGATGTTTTCCCTTTAAAGAAAGAAGAACCTCTTCAGATGTGGAATATAGACCAGTTTTAGTCTTACGAGGTTTATCTTCAATTTTTAATCGATCGTAAATTAATTCACCAACCTGACGTGGAGAAGCGATATTAAATTCATAGCCAGATAAATCGAATATAGCTTTTTCTTTAGAAAGAAGACGTTCATTTAAAGAAACAGAAAATTGTTTGAGAGCATTCACGTCTAATATTACGCCATTACTTTCCATATCGGCTAGGACTGGCATTAAAGGCATTTCTATATTATAGAAAATATACTCTAACTTATTTTTAATTAACTCCTTCTCAAATACATTCTTAAGACGTAAAGTAACATCTGCGTCTTCTGCGGCATAGTCACAAAGACGATGAATATCCAAAGAGCGAATATCTGTGGTCTTAGGATTTTTTCCTTCACATAATTCCTCATAAGTGATTGTCTTATAATTAAGATAGACCTCAGCCAAATAATCCATTCCATGATGCAAATCCGGTTGCAACAAATAATGAGCAATCATGGTATCGAACATGGAACCTTTCAAATCTATTCCATATTGACGAAGCATCAACAAATCGAATTTAATATTTTGACCAATTTTTAAAGTTGACTCGTTTTCAAAAATCGATTTGAAACGTAAAACAAAATTTGTAGCTTCTTTACGGTCTTTTGGAATTGGAACATAATAAGCCTCAAATTCTTTCCAAGAAAAGGAAAAACCGACTAAATCATCAGAAATCGTATTTATTCCGGTCGTTTCGGTGTCAAAACAAAAAAATTGCTGTTGAGCCAAAATAGCCAAAAAATTAGTAATAAGTTCCTCATTATCAATAAGTTGATAAGTATGAGGAACCGAAGTTAACTCGCTGAGATTTGAATATTTAATTTTTCCCGTACCTTCGTCAACATATTCATCAAAGAGAGAGAGTTGACGAGGTTCAGATTTTGAACTAGAAACTTTCGGACTATCTAATTTTGTAATTAGATTTTTGAATTCCAAATCGGAATAAATGGATCGAAGTTTTTCCGAATCAGGTTCGTTACAAATTAAAGAGTCTTCATCAAAAACGATGGGGACATCTAAACGAATAGTTGCAAGAAATTTTGAAAAATTAATTAACTCGACATTTTGTTCCACTTTAGTTTTGAGAGCACCTTTCAACTGATCAGTATGAGATAATAAATTTTCAATAGAACCAAAATCATGCAACAACTTGACGGCGGTCTTCTCCCCTACCCCGGGACATCCAGGAATATTATCGGAAGAATCGCCCATAAGACCTAAATAGTCGATAATCTGGGAAGTATCACTCAATTGCCATTTTTCACAGGCCTCGGAACAACCAAGCGTTTCATAACCACCACCATGACGAGGACGATAAAGTAAAACCTTATCTGAAATTAACTGAGCATAATCCTTATCTGGAGTTAACATAAAAACTGTGAAACCTTGTTTTTCGGCTAATTTAGAAACAGTACCAATCACATCATCAGCTTCAAAACCAGGAACTTCCAAAATCGGAATATTATATGCGGAAATAATATCCTTAATATAAGGAACAGAAAGCTTTATATCTTCAGGGGTAGCCTCACGTTGTGCTTTATATTGAGGGTAAGCCTCATGACGAAAAGTAGGACCTGCAGGATCAAAAGCAACAGCTATATGAGTAGGTTTTTCAGTTTTAATCACATCATTCAAAACATTAACAAAGCCTAAAATAGCAGAAGTATTAAGACCTTTTGAATTTATGCGCGGATTCTTAATGAAGGCATAATAAGAACGATAAATAAGCGCATAAGCGTCAATTAAAAAAAGCTTTTTGTCCATAAAAAGAAAACAATTATAATAACAAAGGTACGAAAATGGATAGAAAAAAGAGAATGATGAATGGAAAGCAAAAGAAAATTAGGATTAATTTATTAAATTCGCGGTGAAAGGAAAGAAATATGATAAAGTTAGAGCAAATAATAAAACCGATCGAGGAAGAATTTGCATTATTCGGGAAGGAATATGAAAAAAAATTCCAGACAGAAAATATCATATTACAACAAATCCACAAACATATACTCAATAAAAAAGGAAAACAAATCAGACCAATCATAACATTGCTGTCAGCTAAAGCCGTAGGTGAAATAAACGAAAAAACAATTGAGACAGCAATAGCTATGGAGATGCTACATACGGCAAGTTTGATACATGATGACGTTGTTGACGAGACATTCGAAAGAAGAGGACAAAAATCTGTTAACGCTATATGGAACAATAAGTTAGCGATACTAACAGGAGATTATATACTTTCACAAGCATTATATACAGCCAAAGAAACAAACGATATTAGGATTATCGAAGAAATCACAAATTTGGGAAAAGAAATTTCAAAAGGTGAGATCCAACAGATTACTAATATGCAAAACAGCATATATGACGAAAAGAAATATCTTGAAGTCATAAAAATGAAAACGGCTGCATTACTTTCCACCTGTTCCAAATGCGGAGCCATAACAAGCGGAGCAGAAGAAAAAGATTTGGAAATGATGAGAAAGTATGGAGAAATATACGGAATCTGTTTCCAAATAAAAGATGATATATTCGACTATATCGCGACAGAAAAAGAGATAGGAAAACCAGTGGGAAACGATATAAGGGAAGGTAAAATTACGTTACCACTCATATATGCGCTCAATAATTGCGAAGAAAAAGAAAAAAATGATATTCTCGAAATCATTAAAAAGAAAGAAAAAAATGATGAAAACATCGAGACAATCACAAAATTCGCGATTGAAAAAGGAGGAATAGAATACGCTGAAAATAAGATGGTTGAATATAAAAATGAAGCAGTAGAAATAATCAAGACAATTAAAAAAGAAGATATTAAACAATCACTTGAGCAATTGATTGAACATACGATAGAAAGAAAAAAATAACAGTGGAGAAAATCCCCACTGTCAGTATAAATAAAATCTATCCATTAAAAATATTTCACCTCAGAACCAGACAAAGAAGAAATCAAAGAGTTGACCAAACGACTGGCACCAAAACGTAAATGATCAGAATCCAACCAATCCTGACCTAGAATAGAAGCAACAATAGCATAATAAGAAACCGCCTCTTCAGTAGTTGAAACACCACCAGCAACTTTTATACCCACTTTAGCATTGTTTAAGGCATTATATTCAGCGACAGCCTTACACATTACATAAACGGCCTCATACGTAGCACCAACAGAAACCTTACCAGTAGAGGTCTTAATAAAATCAGCACCAGCATTCATTGCAACTAAAGCAGCTTTCTTAATAAGAACAGGATCCAATAAAACACCAGTCTCCAAAATTACCTTCAACTTAGCGTCACGACAAGCAGCCTTAATTTCAGAAAGGTCATCGAAAATATCTTGGAATTCACCATTCAAAACCATACCAGAAGGAATAACAACATCAATTTCAGTTGCGCCTTCCATAACTGCCATAGAAACTTCAGCAACTTTAACTTCGATAAAAGTATTAGCATCCGGAAAACCACCAGCAACAGAAGCAATTTCAAGATCTTCCAGAAGACTATCTTTAACTACAGGTACGAATTTGGGATAAACGCAAATAGCGGCGGGATGAGGCAAAATCTCAAATTTTGTATCAAACTTGTTAATCTTATCGACAAAAGAAAGAATAGAATTAACAGAATCAGTAGGATTCAAAGAAGTTATATCAACCAAGCTAAGTATCTGACTATAAATAGCTTTCTGATTATACTTATCATAATTATCCAAAAGAATTTTCTTAACATCAGCTTGGATATCATTCATATCCAAATTCATGTCATACTTTTCGAAGAGAGCATCAAAACGATCCATTATATATTATTTCAGTTTAAAATTATCTAAATGACGTTGAGAATCACGATTAGTTTTTTTCTCAATATTTTTTTTAAAAGCCTCGGTAAGGTCTACACCAGTTTGGTTAGCCATACAAACCAAAACCCAAAGCACATCAGCCATTTCTTCCTCCAAACAAACATTTAAATCAGTTTGTTTAGAAGATTGCTCACCAAATTTACGAGCCACTACCCTAGCCAATTCACCGACCTCTTCCGTCAAACAAGCCATGTTTGTCAACTCGTTGAAATAACGGACACCATAAGTTTTTATCCAATTATCAACAATTGATTGAAGAGAACGAAGCGTAATATCAGATTCCATATTTTGCACTGATTTCCAACATACGTTTAATAGGCAAACACGCACGCTCTATGATTGAAGGATCGACGAAAACCTCGGGATTTTCATTCAGGAGACAATCATATAAATTTTGTAATGTATTAAGTTTCATATATTCGCAATCATTACAACCGTTAGAACCTTCATCAGGAGGAGCAGGAATAAAATTCTTATTAGGAGCTTTACGGCGCATCTCGTATAAAATTCCACATTCAGTGACAACGATGAAATCATTAGAATCAGAATTCAAAGCATATTTGAGAAGATCGGCGGTAGAACCTACCCTATCAGCCAATTTGACGACAGAACCTTTGCATTCAGGATGAACCAGAACTTTTGCATTAGGATAAACCTGTTTCAACAAAAGGATTTTATCAACAGAAAAACGGTCATGAACATGACAACAGCCATCCCAGAGCTTCATGTTACGACCAGTCACACTATTAATATAACTACCCAAATTACGGTCAGGACCAAAAATGATCTTTTGATCCTTAGGAAAACTATCAACAATCTGTTTGGCATTCGAAGAAGTGACAACCACATCAGTTAAAGCCTTGACAGCGGCAGTTGTGTTAACATAAGAAATAACTGTGTGACCAGGATTATCGTGAATGAACTTTTCAAAATCAGAAGCGTTGCAACTGTCAGCCAAAGAACAACCAGCCTTCATATCAGGGACAAGAACCTTTTTATTCGGACAAAGAATCTTAGCGGTTTCGCCCATAAAATGAACACCACACAAAACGATTATATCGGCATCAGTCTTTGCAGCAGATTGAGCCAAAGACAAACTATCACCAACATAATCGGCGACACTTTGAATATCGCCAGTCGTATAGTAATGCGCCATAACAATGGCATTTTTTTGTTTCTTCAAACGAACAATTTCTTCCTTTAAATCCATATGAGTTTCTTTTATTCTTATATTCAAATTAACTTTTAAAATAAAAAATACTAAAGGTAGGAGTATGATAGGGTGTTGAAATGGTTAAAACTTTTATAAAATAGTTCTTGCAAAATCCATACTTAAAAAATAATCCCCTCTATCCTCCTATCATTGTTAAGAATAAAGTATTGAAAATAAAAAGACTCGTTACTTTATAAACATTCCTAACAAACATACAAATCTACAAATTTAAATGACTGAAATTTCAACTTTATCGACAAAAAATCTGTCAGTAAAACAAGTTAAAAAAGGGAAAACTAATTTGGAAGCAAAGTAAAATGGTCCGTATATACAGAAATTTCAATTATGAAAATTTAGTTATTAATTTTTTCTGTGAAAAGACCTACATGTTATCAACAGTGTTTAAGTATGTTTTTCAACATTATTGAGAGACACCATTAAAAAGACGAAAAAATAAGTCAAAGAACAAAGAAAAGGGAAAATGGGCGGCTTAATATTTGATAAACACGTCTTCGATAAGAAGAGCAAAGGTATAGGATTAAATTTGGGGAGTAAATGGAAAAGATTCGGCAAAGTGTCCACATTATAAAACAAAGAATGTTTAACAAGTATGGAGAAAAGGTTGGAAAAGGCGTAAGATAATTTGAAAATCAATGGATTGAAAAATCTGGCAAGTAAAGAGCTTCGAGGCGTATTAAAAATGGCTCGAAAACAATATAAATAAAGAGGTAGAAGAAGAATATTAGATTTTTTGAAAAAAACCTTTCCACCGACAAAATAAAGTGAATAAACGGCTTATTTTTATGAATTTTTCTTTTGTTTATTATAGGTTTTTCATTTACTTTTGCGTGAATAAACGTAAATTTATATTAACAAAAATAACTAATTTAAAATTCAAAAACTTATGTGGCTAATTGATTCATCAATTGGAAGAAAGCTGGTAATGAGTATCACTGGCCTTTTTCTTATTTTGTTTCTTTTGTTTCACATGTCGATGAATGCCGTCGCCATTTTCAATGGTGATGCTTATAATTCGATATGTGAGTTTTTAGGTGCTAAATGGTATGCTCTTATCGGTACTGCGGTATTGGCTGGAGGCTTCGTTTTGCACATTATTTTTGCGTCGATTTTGACGTTGCGTAATCAAAAAGCGCGTGGCGCGCAGTCTTATTCTTACCAACAGAATCAACCAAAGGTTGAGTGGGCTTCCCGCAACATGTTTGTTTTAGGATTCATCGTGATCGCAGGTTTGGCTATGCACTTGACTCATTTCTGGGCGAAGATGCAATTGCCTGAAATCATGGGTGCAGAAGCTGAATATGCTGGTCAATTCGCTGATGGAGCTGCTTTGATTAAGCTTACATTCTCAAATCCTGTAATTGTTTTATTATATATTGTATGGTTCGCCGCTATCTGGTTCCACTTGACTCACGGATTCTGGAGTGCGTTCCAAACGATCGGTTGGGACGGCAAAACTTGGTTCCCACGTTTGAAATGCTTGGCTAACGTTGTCGCTACTTTGGTGTTCTTGTGCTTCGGTGCTGTTGCGGTAGCAGGTTATCTTCAAAGTCTATAATCTAAGTAATAAAAGAAAATAAGATATATAATTATGGCTGAAATTAATTCAAAAATTCCAGAAGGTCCAGTAGCAGAAAAGTGGACCAACTATAAAGCTCACCAAAAATTGGTGAACCCTGCCAACAAACGTAAGTTGGACATTATCGTGGTTGGAACAGGATTGGCAGGTGCTTCCGCAGCATCCACATTAGCCGAGATGGGATTCAATATTTTGAATTTCTGTATCCAAGATTCTCCACGTCGTGCGCACTCTATCGCAGCGCAAGGTGGTATCAATGCCGCTAAGAATTATCAAAACGACGGTGACTCCGTTTACCGTTTGTTCTATGATACTGTAAAGGGAGGTGACTATCGTGCCCGTGAAGCAAACGTCTATCGTTTGGCTGAGGTTTCCGCTAACATCATCGACCAATGTGTCGCTCAAGGTGTACCTTTCGCTCGTGAATACGGAGGTATGTTGGCTAACCGTTCATTCGGTGGTGCTCAGGTTTCCCGTACATTCTACGCTAAAGGTCAGACCGGACAACAATTGTTGTTGGGCGCCTACTCTTCTTTGAACCGCCAAATCAAGGCTGGTAAGGTGAAGAGCTTCAACCGTTACGAGTTGCATGACATCGTGATGGTGGATGGACGCGCACGCGGTATCATCGCTAAGAATTTGGTAACTGGCGAATTCGAGCGTTTCGCAGCACACGCAGTTGTTTTGGCAACTGGTGGTTACGGAAACACTTACTTCTTGTCTACCAATGCAATGGGTTGTAACTGTTCAGCTGCTATCGCGGCATATCGTAAGGGCGCTTACATGGCTAACCCTTCCTACGTTCAGATCCACCCTACTTGTATCCCTGTTCACGGCGACAAGCAATCTAAGTTGACTTTGATGTCAGAGTCTTTGCGTAACGATGGTCGTATTTGGGTTCCAAAAGACATCGAGGACGCTAAGAAGTTGCAACGTGGTGAAATCAAGGGATCTGATATTCCTGAAGAAAAACGTGATTACTATTTGGAGCGCCGTTATCCTGCGTTCGGTAACTTGGTTCCGCGTGACGTCGCTTCACGTGCCGCTAAGGAGCGTTGTGATAAGGGATTCGGTGTGAACAATACTGGTTTGGCTGTGTTCTTGGATTTCTCCGAGGCTATCAACCGTTTGGGCATCGACGTAGTTCGTCAACGTTATGGTAACTTGTTCGATATGTACGAGGAGATCACTGACGTGAACCCAGGTGAGTTCGCTAAGGAAATCGACGGCGTTAAGTACTACAATCCGATGATGATCTTCCCTGCTATCCACTATACGATGGGTGGTCTTTGGGTAGACTACGAGTTGCAGACTTCCGTTAAGGGATTGTTCGCAATCGGTGAGTGTAACTTCTCCGACCACGGTGCTAACCGTTTGGGTGCATCCGCATTGATGCAAGGTTTGGCAGACGGATACTTCGTATTGCCTTACACTATTCAGAACTACTTGTCAGACCAAATCACTGTTCCACGTTTCGATCCTAACAGCAAGGAGTTTATGGACGCTCAAGCTAAGTGTGAGAAGGAGCAAGAAGCTTTGATTAAGATTGGCGGAAAACGTTCCGTAGATTCCATCCACAAGGAGTTGGGTCACATCATGTGGGAATATGTTGGTATGGGTCGTACCAAGGAGAAACTCGAGACTGCGCTCAAGAAGTTGAAAGAGTTGCGTAAGGAGTTCGAGACCAATTTGTTCGTTCCTGGTAAAGTTGAGGAAGGTATGAACGTAGAGCTTGACAAGGCATTCCGTTTGAGAGACTTCATCGTAATGGGTGAGTTGATCGCTCGCGACGCTTTGAGCCGTAACGAAAGTTGTGGTGGTCACTTCCGTGAGGAGTACCAAACTGAGGAAGGCGAGGCTAAACGTGATGACGAGAACTACTTCTATGTTGGTTGCTGGAATTACGCTGGCGACGACAACAAGGATCCTGAGTTGCTTAAAGAGCCTCTTGCTTATGAGGCTATCAAAGTTCAAACTCGTAATTATAAATCATAATCAACTTAAAAGGAAAAAACAATGGCAGATAATAATATGAAAGTCAACTTGAAGGTTTGGCGTCAAGCCGGCCCGAAAGAAAAAGGTGATTTTGTTACTTACGAGGGCGTAGAGACAACACCTGATACCTCCTTTTTGGAGACCTTGGATATCTTGAACGAGAGTTTGGTTGAGAAGGGTGAAGAGCCTATCGTATTCGACCATGATTGTCGTGAGGGTATCTGCGGTATGTGTTCTTTGTTCATCAATGGTCACCCGCACGGACCTGCGACTGGCGCTACTACTTGCCAGTTGTATATGCGTCGTTTCAAGGATGGTGAGACTATCACTGTTGAGCCTTGGCGTTCAGCTGCGTTCCCTGTCATCAAAGACTTGATGGTGAACCGTAACGCATTCGACCAGATCCAACAAGCTGGCGGATATGTTTCATTCAACTGTGGAGGTGCTCAGGACGCTAACGCAATTCCTATCTCTAAGGTTGACGCTGACGAGGCTATGGACTCCGCTACTTGCATCGGTTGTGGCGCTTGTGTCGCAGCTTGTAAGAACGGTTCGGCTATGTTGTTCGTTTCCGCTAAGGTTTCTCAATTCGCTCTCCTTCCACAAGGACGCGTTGAAGCTGTTAAGCGTGTAAAGGCAATGGTAGCTAAGATGGATGAGTTGGGATTCGGTAACTGTACCAATACCCGCGCTTGTGAGGCTGAATGTCCTAAGTGCATCTCTATCAGCAACATCGCTCGTATGAACCGTGAGTTTATCTCCGCTAAATTAAAAGACTAATTATCAATTTCTAATAGTCTGAAGCCTGGCAAGTAATTGCCAGGCTTTTTTATTATATATTACAATGTAAAAACTACACAAATATTTGTATTCGCAAGAAATCTTCCTTATATTTGTCCTATCAATTAACCGAATAATAAACCAATAAAAATATAAAGGCGTATGTTAGATTTAAAGACAGGTCGATTCGTCATCAACGCGGAGAAAGGGTGGGAGCTACATCCTTTCATGACGAGGGAGGAGTTCATGGCTTCCGATTTCTTCAATTCGGAGCATTTGATCAAGGAGAATTTCGATGTCAATGATCCATTTTTCAGCTTCAAGGATGTTGATATTGATGGGTATAAAATGTATATGACTGTATTTATTCGTAGCGATATCCATAAGGAAAAAAAGTATGTAGAAGAAATCGTTTTACACTCTAAAGAATATCTGGATTATTATAAACGCGCCTATGAAGGAAATTGGGAGGAGGCGGCCTATGACGTTAAACGCCTTCACGATGAATTCCTTCTGCATGAGACGGGCTTGGATAATGGCTGCATGGATGAGCGGAAAGAGAATTGTTTCCGAGTGGATTGGGGAGCTTTCAACTCCTGTATTAATTTAATGCATCAGCCCGATATTTATATTACGATACGTTACGATAATTTGACGGAAGAAGATTGTGCGGAATTGGATAAGGAGATCGAAGCTGACGATGACTTGTAGGAAATATTATATGTAAATAGTTAACTTGGTTTTGTTTGTTATGGAAGGGAAAGAAAAATTAAAGACCGCCTCGGATTGGCAGGGAAGTGATAAGTATGCGGGTATAGATTCTTATGAGAAAATAGAATTGAAACCGGGCACGCAGTTATGCTCTTTGGTATTCAATTGGTCCAATGACAATCCTAGGGCTTGTGAATATTTGTTTCCCAAGGATTTGTTGGATAAAGTAGATAATGATTCCATTACTCTTAATGAAGGGTTGCAAATAGCGCCATATAGGAACCTGGAAAATGATGTTTGTTCTTACAAAAAAGAGGTGGCGATGTTCGAGGTTCAAAAGAGTTTTGAGGTAGAGACTGGAAAAACTGCTGAGAATACAGCTTATGGCAAGGGTGGGATGACACAATTCTATATTCCTAAAGAGAAATTTATGGAGTGTTTGTCGAATGGTTTTTTAATAGTGGTCTCTTTAGGAAATTCAAATGATGCCTTGCAACTAAAGAATAATATGATTTCCAGATCTGAATATGATTATCTTATTGAGAGAAATAATCAACTGAATCTACGCCGCAACCTTTTCTGCCATCAAAAGGCTAAACTAGATACGTTGGAGATAATCCAAAGTTCTCCTAATCCAGATGATGTGAAAAAGGCGGAAGAGAATCTCAAGAATCTTAATAGAGATATTCAACAACTGAAAAGGCAAATAGATAAGTCTAAAAAGCAAATTGGCAAAGTACCCTCTCCTTTGTATGACAGCCTGAACAAGCGACTCTCCTCCGAGCTCGCCTACCGTGAGAGTCATCCGAACAATCTGATGCTCAGCAATGTGGTTGTCAAGAAGGCGGAGACGAAGACGACGGATGTGGTGTTCGATCGCTCGAACATGAACGTTGTCGTGGAGACTGGTAAGTCCAAAACAGAGGAGATAGGAGAGAACTTATTCAAGAAAATCGATGGTTATAAAGAGGGGAGTGATGGGAATCCGATAGATGTGAAGCGGCAAAACCTGTACGAC
>JAZLJL010000004.1:0-98666 GCA_045617845.1 Paludibacteraceae bacterium
CTGGCATTGCAGACTGTTTTGTTATGCCTTTTGATGTTTAGCGGACACCAATAATAGATTACACTTGCTGAGACAGGAGCATCGTTGAAGAGTTAAGTCGGATCGTAGCCATGTCGATCTGTGAGCCAAGGAGTTGATGTGATGTGTTGTCTTCCTAAGACCGCTTGGCCTCCGACTTGTATTTACTGGCATTGCAGACTGTTTTGTTATGCCTTTTGATGTTTAGCGGACACCAATAATAGATTACACTTGCTGAGACAGGAGCATCGTTGAAGAGTTTTGATAATTTTTATGTTAAAACCTTCAGTTATGACAACTTATTTGTTTCATGTCCTGTGACAGTAGAGATGATTCCGAAAAAAGATTTCTCTACTGTGGCTTCATTTTCTTTCTACATACCCAAACCGCAAATTTTCCCAAATGTTGACAATCCGAGGTCAACGATTGTAGGCGAAACGCTCAATCATATTATGGAGGGTGTTGAATGTATAAAGATAGATTCAATGACTATTGATTCTTTCCAATCTAAATATGGTAAGATTTTTTTCGTCTCATTGCGGAGTGCACAGTACCTATGATGGATACGAAATCTACTTCAATTAAGGAGTGGTAGTGGAATAATTTGAAATCAGAGAGAAATCAATGTTGATTATAAGTATAATACTTCAAATACAAAAATGCCTGAACTAAAAGTTCAGGCATTTTTGTATATACTAATACTCCCAATCTTCCACTACTATTGCATCGTTGTCCGTATTTGTGAAATCTCTAAAGTCAATCATTACGTCATTCATAGTAACGAAATAATATCCACCACCGTCTACGTCTTTCTTGAACATTGTGCGTGAAGTGTTTGGCTGTTCAACAAAACCGTCGGCCTCAAGTTTTTGGGCGTATGTTTCACGAGATACCAAAGAGAAAGATCCGGTTAGTGCCACTTCGTTGTCATCAACGATGCGGTAGTTGGTGAAACGACAGTCTGGTGCGGGGAGATTCTTTAACCATTCGATTTCATCCGCCACGTCAGACCAAGTTGCATCTGTAGGAGTCATGTTCTCCAAATTCTCCTCGTAATCCTTCAACGCTTCCTCGTAATCTGAATTGTCGAGGAACTTTAGGCCTATTATTGAGAACAACCCGCTTGAATATTGAATCGTGTATTGATGGCCGTTCTCAACTTTGTATGCCATGAAATAGTCGCCATAATGTTGTAGGCAAAACTTATTTTCGCCAAGCTTTTGGACATAAGAATCGAGTTTGTCTTGGGATAATTCATAAGTAAATGATGCCATATCAGCCTTCTTACCATCTCCGTTATTTTGATCAAAAAGAACAGAACCGTCACTGAATGTACCTTCCAATTTAGGAAATGCGGATAGGAAGTCACCCTCTTTAGAGAGTTCGTCCCATGTGCATGAGTCAAACGCGTCATAATTGTTTACATCATCGTCGTCATCACCGCAAGAATTGAATGACACGGAAACCAATGAAGCCGCGGCTATCATCGCAAATAATTTCAATTTTTTCATGATCGTAAAATGTTTTAGTTATTAATAATTGAAAATTTCATATACACACTTACCGTATCGTGGCGCGACTTCTTTCCGTTGGGTGGGTCGGGATGGATCCGGACCTCTCTCCGCCTTCAGAATGCAGGCTTAATGCCACTCATACACATTTTAAGTAAAAAGACATACGCTTTGTTAAAAGTTATACAAATTTAAAAAAATAATTTTCTCCCGCAACGATTATGGCTCCCAATTTCAGACGTTTTTCTATCCTAATGTATATTTACAGGCGAGAGGTGGCGGCCGCTTTTGTTGGATCCTTGATTTTTCTGTTAACTATACCCCATATTCTATAATAATATTCATCTGACATTCCGTTAACTACAGCTTTGGGTGTCTCGCCAATTTTTAGTATTTTCGCGGAGTTTTAGATATTTTGTTGTCGTGAAAGAATTTTTGGACCATAAGGTTTTTAAGCTTATCTCCGAAGTGGCTGATGAAAAGAGTGTCGAATGCTACGTGATAGGCGGTTTTGTGCGTGATATTTTTTTGGAGCGTCCCTCCAATGATATAGATGTTGTCGTTGTTGGCAGCGGCATAGAGGTGGCCGAGGCTTTCCATAAGAGATGGAAGGGTAGTACGTTGGCCGTTTTTAAGAATTTCGGCACCGCGCAGGTGAAGCGGGGTGATATGGAGGTTGAGTTCGTCGGCGCCCGTAAGGAGTCATACCGTGAGGATTCTCGTAAGCCGATCGTTGAGAACGGAACGCTCGAGGACGACCAGAACCGCCGCGACTTCACCATCAACGCTTTGGCTTTGTGCTTGAACGGTGACCGTTTCGGAGAGTTGGTGGATCCGTTCGGCGGTAAGGAGGATATCCGCAACATGATCATCCGCACGCCGTTGGATCCGGACATCACCTTCAGCGACGATCCTCTCCGTATGATGCGTTGCATCCGTTTCGCCACGCAACTCCGCTTCTTCATCGACTCCGACACGTTCGACGCGATTGTCCGCATGAAGGAGCGTATCTCCATCATCTCCAAAGAGCGTATCGTCGACGAACTCAATAAGATGATGGCATCCCCACGCCCTTCCGTGGGCATAGACTTGCTGGAGCGTTGCGGCTTGCTGGAGCTTATCATGCCTGAAATACATAATCTCTGCGGCGTGGAGGAGAAGTCGGGACATGGTCATAAGGATAATTTCTTGCATACGTTGCAGGTGCTTGACACGGTGGCGGAGAACTCCGACGACCTCTGGTTGCGTTGGGCTGCGCTTTTCCATGACGTGGCGAAACCTGTCACGAAGAAGTGGGACAACCGTATCGGTTGGACTTTCCATAACCACAACTATGTGGGTGCGAAGATGATTCCTAAGATTTTCAACCGCATGAAGCTCCCGTTGAACGAACACATGAAGTTCGTCCAAAAGATGGTAGAGCTGCACATGCGTCCCATCTCTTTGGTGGAGGATACGGTGACGGATTCCGCGGTGCGCCGTCTGCTCTTCGATGCGGGCGACGATATCGACGCCTTGATGACGCTTTGCGACGCGGATATCACTTCCAAGAATCCTGATAAGGTGCGTAAGTTCCGCGACAATTTCCGCATCGTCCGTGAGAAACTGAGGGAGATAGAGGAGAAGGACCGCGTCCGCAATTTCCAACCGCCTATCTCCGGCGAGGAGATCATCCGTGTTTTTGATCTGACTCCTTGTAGGGTCATCGGCGACATCAAAACGGCGATTAAGGATGCAATCTTGGACGGCGTCATCCCGAATGAATACGAGCCTGCCTATAAGTTCATGGTGGAGAAGGCGAAGGAATTCGGCCTCACCCCCAAACAGGAATGATGCGTAAGGTCATTGACCATTCGGCCGATTTTTGATGCTGAAATTGTAACTCTGTTATTGTTAAATATTTAATATTGAAAATTATGGATATCGAACACATCATAGAACATGGAAAGATTTTCCATAAGTCATATGAAGAGAATAATTCTAATGACGGGAAGGTGAAGACGAAAGCCAAGAAAACTTCCTATATCAAGGGTGCGCACGGTTCCGGCTCTGCCAAAATGAAGGCGGAGTACCGCAGAAGACGCGCGAACCGTCATAAAAAATAATTTATTTCTAAAGTATGAATGTTTTATTTATCGGTGGTACCGGTACCATCAGTATGGCCATTACGAAGAGGTTGGCGGCTGAGGGCCACACCATCTATTTGCTGAATCGTGGTAATAGAGCGGTCCAACTTCCAGAAAATGTGAAGTTTATAAAAGTGTCTGACGTAAACGACGAGTCGGAGGTGAAATCAAAGATCGCAGGGATGAAGTTCGACGTGGTGTGTGATTTCATCATTTTCCACAAGGAACAAGCTGAGCGTGATTTCCGTTTGTTCTCTGGCGTGACCGACCAGTTCATCTTCATCAGTTCCGCTTCCGCATACCATAAGCCGCTTTCGTCCTATGTGGTCTCGGAAGGTACCACATTGGCGAATCCATATTGGCAATATTCGAGGGACAAGATCGCTTGCGAGGAGTTTTTCTTCTCGAAACTACGCGAAACAGGTTTCCCTATTACGGTTGTCCGTCCGAGCCATACATATGACGAGCGTTCCGTTCCGTTGGGGGTCCATGGGGCGAATGGCAGTTGGCAGGTGGTGAAACGTATGTTGGATGGGAAGCCTGTCATCATCCAGGGCGACGGCACGTCGTTGTGGACCATGACGCACAACAGTGATTTCGCCAAAGGGTTTGTCGGATTGATGGGCAATCCTCATGCGATAGGAGAGGCGTTCCAAATCACGTCGGACGAGACTTTGACGTGGAATCAGATATATGCGGCTATCGCCCACGCATTAGGTGTGGGGTTGAGGCCATACTATGTTCCTTCCGATTTCTTGGCTTCCGTTGGCCGTTATGATTTGGAGGGAAGTTTGATAGGAGACAAGGCGAATTCGGCCGTTTTTGATAACACGAAGTTGAAACGAGTCGTGCCGGACTACGCGCCGAACGTTCCTTTCTCGAAAGGTGTGAAAGCGACCATCGACTATGTCCTTTCGCATCCGGAGTGCCAAAGGCTTGATCCGGAGTTCGATGAGTGGTGCGATCGTGTAATTGAGAAACTGGAAGATGCGAAATGTGAATTAAAAAGATTATATTTGTAAAAATTAAATAATCGTTTTGGGGAATAACGTTCTGAATATGGATTTCTTTGGGAGATGGTTCGTTCGGTGTTGGGCATTGATTGCTTGTTTCGTGGGCATGCTGTCTTCCGTTGTAGCCGCCCCATTTGAAGGTTGCCCTGATTTCATGGACATTACCGCGCCCCATGTAGATGCCTATCATGGCATGATGTCCGAACCTTTCGACACGTTAGGCTTGATTCCTAGCCGTCATCATTTGAACGAGGAGCAAGGGTATGATATCAACACCGGGAATCGCTTGAAATTTATTCCCGAAGGGGAACTCAAATCCATCCGTTTGGGAAATGATAGTATCGGCGGACAGTCGGAGGCGATTGTCTACCATTATGTCGTCGATCCTGATAATTCGTTGCTCTTCGTGAATTTTGCCGTCGTGTTGGAGGACCCAGGCCATGAGTTCGTTTTCCAACCACGCTTTACGATCCGTATCACGGATAAGGATGGAAAGTTGGTGAACGATTGTTCCGTTTATGACGTGACTGCGGCCGCCGGTTTGGAGGGCTTCCACGATTACTTGACCCCCTATGGCTCCATGGTTCGTTGGCGCGATTGGACGAAGGTCGGTCTTGACCTGACGCCTTTTGTGGGGAAAGAGGTGCAAGTGCAGTTCATCACCTATGACTGTTTCTTGTTGGGCCATTTCGGATATGCTTACTTCACTGCTTCGTGCGCCCCTAATAAGTTGAGTTTGGATGTCTGTGAGGGAGGAACGTTCTCGTTGGCGGCACCTGCCGGATTCCCTTCCTATCGTTGGGACAATGGTGACACTTCCCGGGTCTCTGTCCGGACTTACCATGGCGGTGACATGAATATCTATTGTGAAGTGACTTCCGTCACGGGGTGCCAATTTACCCAAAGCGCTTTTGTGACCGATACGAACCCCGCTATCGAACACTATCTGAAGGATACCATTTGCCAGGGAGAGTCCTATTCGAAAAACAATTTCGACCTGCCTGCCCAGATGAATGTGGGTACGTTCGGTTATACGAACGTCCTCTTGAACCCTAACACTTGCACTACGTCGGCGGAGCAGGATCTGGAGCTTACCATCCTGCAAACTTATTATCCAATCGAAGCTTCCATCTGTGAAGGGGATGATTATGTCGAGAACGGGTTCCACATTATTCGTCCTCCTGTCGGTGTCTTGCTCGACACTTTGAGGTATGAGCGAGGAGAAGGAATGTGTGACAGTGTGGTGTGCCTTCGTTTGGTAGTCAGTGATACGAAAAACCTTTCGAACGAAATAAAAGGGGAACAGCATCCTTGTACCAATCAAGTCTCCACCTATTATTTGGATACGGACGATAATTTGTCGCGTTACACTTGGACTTTGCCCGAGAACGTGAAGGTGGTGAGCGGAGAGCACTCGCCTCAGATTGTCTTGTATTTCACGGACGCGACGCCCGCCACATTGACTATTGTCGGTGAGAACGGTTGTGGAACGAGTGCGGTCCCTTATACCATTTATCCGAATCCTTCTTATCATGACGTTTTATATGATACGGTTTGCGTGGGCGAATCGTATGTCAATGGGGAAATTCGACTTGAGAAACAAATGGAGGCTGGACAGTTCACTTCCACCTATTCGTTGAAGACCAAATCCGGATGCGATAGCACCGTCATCTTGAAACTCACTGTTTTGGCGAATCCTGTTGTTTCCGTCGAGGTGTCGCCTGAGAAGAAAATCTATTGCGATTCGTCCGAGGTGAAACTTTCCGTCAGGACGGAAGGCTCCACGCCGATTCTTCACCAATGTCCTCGTTCCGCGCTCTCCATCGGTGACGTTTATTGCTCAGATGGAACGTATGTGTCCATCGATTCGTTTGCGGTGTCCGGCAAAAAGGCGGCGGGCGTGGTCTATTTCTACGATGACGCCGAGGGTTATGCCTACATTGTTTCCCTTGAAGAACCGAATCCTGACGTATGGACTTCCAATGAATATGATATTCCTTCTCTAGAGAACCAACAGTATTTGCGTTTGTTGCTCTCTGATATGGATGGTTATGGACATACATCCTTGATGAGGGCGGAAGGAGGTTTCGATATGTTCCCTATGGCTTGGAATGTCGATTATGAGCATGGCTGGTATATTCCCGCCATCGGTGAGTTGCGTAAGATTTTCGGTTCGATCAACACCGTCAACTACTCGTTGCGAGCGTTAGGTGGTGATACGGTCACCTATAATTTCGATGATGCCATCAATCTTGGTTATTACTATTATGCGTCAAGCAGTGAGTATAATGATGTGATGATTTGTGCGGTGAATAGTAGTACGTATATTTATGCCACTTATAAGTATTCTTCCCTTCATTTCCGCTTCACGAAGAAGGAGAAACTACAGGATTGGACTGAACCTAAGGTGAAGATGGGTGATGTGGTGCAACTTTCAGACGGGGCTATGGGTGTGGTCCTTTCAGTTGACCCGGATGGGAAGACTGGTACGATGGTGGCCCTTCGGGACGTGGATTCCATCCAGATAGAAAGCCTTTTCTATCCTCAAACGGTTCCTAATATGCCGGATGATAACAGTATCTATCAAATGGCTTGCGGATACGATAATACCAAAGCGTATGTCATGAATGGTGATTCGTCCATGTACCCTGCGGCGTGGTCGGTCGGCTTCCAGGACGGATGGTATATCCCTTCCGCTGCGGAAATGAATTATTTGTATGTCAATGCACCTCTCATTGATGATGTCTTGTACGATAATGGGGGAGATCCTTTGTCTTATGATGATTATTGGACCAGCACCGGCTACACAACCTATTATGGTTGTGTTTTCTCCATGACGCAAGGTAATCCTATGGTCTCCATGTACACGGACGCTTTCCCGATTCGTCCGATGCGTAGATTTACCGTCTGTGAGGAGTATGTGGAATATCTGAATGCTTCGTGTTCATTCAAATGGAGTACGGGAGACACTTCCCATGTTATCGTTGTCCGTCCTCGGGAAAATACTTCCTATTCCGTAAATGTCACCTCCAATGTCGGTGGTTGCTCTACTTCCGTGGAGAAGCCCCTTTATGTGCAAAGCAATGAACCTATTGTCTTGAACCGTTCGATTTGCCATGGACAGACTTATCACGACGATTATTTCGACGTCTCCGAAGCGGGTACTTATGAGACCGAGGTCGATAACGGAGAATGCAAGCAGAAGGTTGTCTTGAATCTCAATGTCTGGGAAACTAGGGACACTTCGTATGTGGAGGATGTGGCTTGCCAAGGTTCCGTCTATAAGAAGTATGGCTTCCAATTGGTTGCTTCCCAACCGGGCGTTTCTTTCGACACCATCACCTTGTCCAACATGAATGGCTGCGATAGCGTCGTTTGTCTGCGTCTGGAGGTCTCGCCCGCCCAACGTGACACGCAATATGCGCGTATTTGCCAGAATGAGGCCTATTCCGCGAATGACTTTGATATTCCTTCCGCCCAGCCTGTCGGTTTGAAGTATTGGGAGCGAAACGAATTGGCGGAGGATGGATGTACTGTCATCCACGTCTTGGCGCTGAAGGTAGACTCTGTGATACAATTGTCCATGGTCGATTCTATTTGCCTCTATGAACGTTATCAGCGCAATGGCTTCGATTTCGTGGCAGACGAGGAGGGCTTCAGTGTCCACTATCTGACGCTAGAGTCCAGTACACGTTGCGACAGTATCATCGCATTGAGTGTCAAGGCTATAGGTCATCCCGACTATGTCTATTATGACACCGTCTACTACAATGATCCTTACAGCGACGCGAACTTCGTGTTGCCGCCTCAAAAGGTTTCCGGCACGCATCGCTTCGATACGCTCTATGTGAATTCCCATGGTTGCGACAGCCTTGTGGTCCTCATGCTCCATGTCCGTTCGGATGACGACGTGAAGATCCCTACCTCTTTTACGCCAACCGATGGCAACGGTATCAACGACATATTCATGGAGGGGTATGAAATCTTCATCCATGACCGTTATGGCTTGTTGGTCTGCCATTCCGACAATGGTTGGGACGGCACATACCGCGGCGAACCGGCCGACGCTGGTGTCTATCTCTATACTATTCGTTTCAGTAACGGAAGTGAGCGTCATGGTACGGTGGAAATATTGAAGGAATAAAAATTATACGTTATGGATAAGAGAAAAATTGGTTCGATTGTTGTGATGGCTCTTTGCTTGGGTATCTTTTTCTATACCCAAATATTGAACAAATCGAGGAACGGCGACGCTAATGAAGTTATGACTGGTACCTATCAGCCTGGTTCTTTCAAGGATCAGGGCGAGATGTGGGACTATCTTCATGCCCATCGTTTCATGTATGTTCCTACGGATAGCATCGCGCTTGAGCAGATTCTTACCGTTAAGAATTATGAGCTTTTCCTGAATGGAGAACCTTATTCCGCACAGCTTGAAGTGAGTGATTTCCAATATGTCGCGGCTGGCTTGTCCGGTTATGACATGAAAGGGAAACGTTTGCGTATTGTCGTTCAGAAGGATAGCACGAAGTGCGTCATGGTTGATATGACCGATTCTAATAATAGCCGTCTTTATAAGGCGGTCGAATAAGCCAGAAGATTATTCCGCTTCGCTTTTAAAGGAAGAATGGCATCTGCGCTTTTTTCATGACGGAAAGCTATGCTTTTTGTGGGATAAATTTATTACTTTTGTATGCTATCTGGCTTCAGTTAAGACGGACAGTGTTTATTGTGTATAAAAATTAAAACTTAAAATATTATGAAGACTGATATTATTTTGTCAGGTGTGGGCGGACAAGGAATTTTGTCCATCGCCGCAGTCATTGGTGAGGCGGCTATCAAGAATAACCTTTATATGAAACAGGCTGAGGTTCATGGTATGAGCCAGCGTGGTGGTGATGTGCAATCTAACTTGCGTATCTCCGACCAACCGATCGCTTCCGATTTGATCGCGAAGGGTAGCGCGGATTTGATCATCTCCTTGGAGCCGATGGAGTCTCTTCGTTATCTCCCTTATTTGAAGAAAGATGGTTGGGTCGTTACAAGCAATGTGCCTTTGATCAATATCCCTGATTATCCGAATATCGATGATGTATTGGCTGAGGTGAAGAAGGTGAAGAACCATGTCATCCTCGACGTCGAGTCCATCGCTAAGGAGGTTGGCTCCCCTCGTGTCGCTAACATCGTTATGTTGGGTGCGGCCACTCCGTTCTTGAGCATCTCTTATGATAAGATCCAAGAGGGTATCCGTTCCATCTTCGGAAGGAAAGGGGACGAAATCGTTAATTTGAATTTGAAGGCGCTTGAGGCTGGTAAGGCTATCTCCGACAAAAAATAATCCATTATGCTTCAAAGAATTCAAACCATATATCTCCTTGTGACGTTTGTTCTCACAGTCCTTCTTTTCTTCTTGCCCATGGGCTATGATATGAGGGACGGTGTCATTGAGGAATTTGAGTTGAACGCGGTTGGTGCGTATCATATCGTCACCGACCCGAATACATCTGTTGTCTCTACCCAGTTCGTGAAGGGCGCTTGGGCGTTGTTCGCTTTGGTTAGTATCATCTTGGGTGTCACCGCATTTGATATCCTTCTCTTTAAGAAGCGTATCTTCCAAATCCGCGTCGCTATTTTTAACATGATGCTCCATTTGGGAATCTATGCGTTGTTCGCTCTCTATTATTTCTTCTTGATGCCTAACCAAGGCGTCATCGGTGGTTCTTTCAATCCTAATTGGACCATCTTATTGCCTTTGATCAACGTCATCTTGACCTACCTCGCCATCCGTGCCATTGGTAGCGACGAGGCGTTGGTGCGCTCGTTGGACAGAATCCGTTGATCGCCTATGGCTTTGTTCTCGACCGAACATCTCTCCCTTAGACCGTTGGAACCGGAAGACCTGGATTTCATGTACCGCTGGGAGAATGATCCCTCGATATGGGGGGAGGGTAGTATGGTCCCTCCGTTCTCCCGCTATGATTTGAAGAATTACATCGCGAACGCGTCGGACATATTCACTTCAAGGGAGTTGAGGCTCGTGGTGGAGGAAAAGGTCTCTGGTAAAAGTGTAGGATTGGTGGATCTGTTCGATTTCGAACCGCTCGCTAAGCGCTTGGAACTTGGGCTGCTGATCGCGGACGAGTTTCGTGGAATGGGTTATGCCAAGGAGGTGGTCGACATGGTTCGCCGCTATGTTTTCGACTATTTGCGCTGCCATCAGATTCTTGCTAGGGTATGTGTGAAGAACGAGCCTTGCTTGCGTTTGTTCCGCGGCTTGGGTTTCTCGGAAGCGGGCGTGCTGAAGGATTGGGTGCGCGACGGCGACGGATGGGCGGATTGCCTGCTCTTCCAACTTATTAATGATAAATAATTTTTATTTGATATGATAGACAAGAATGTGGTTAAGTCCGTGATTGATGGCATGCATCTTCCGGATTTCAGTAAGGCGACGATTCGTGAAATTTGCACAATCGCCAATAAAGTGGAGGCTTTGACAGGCGAAAAGTATGTCAGGATGGAGATGGGTGTTCCTGGTCTCGCTCCGGACGCTATCGGAACCGCCGCTGAAATCGAGGCGTTGCAGAAGGGCGTCGCTTCCAAATATCCGATGTTGGATGGTCATCCCGACCTTAAGAAGGAGACTTCCCGTTTCATCAAGGCGTTCATCGACGTGGATGTCAACCCTGAGTGTTGCGTGCCTACTTCAGGTTCCATGCAAGGTACTTACGCTTCGTTCCTTGTCTCGGGACAATGTGACCCGAAGAGGGATACCGTCTTGTTTATCGACCCTGGATTCCCTGTCCAGAAGACTCAGCTGTTGGTCTTGGGTTTGAAGCACGAGTCTTTCGATATGTACGAATACCGCGGCGCCAAACTCATCGAGAAGGTCGAGAGCTACTTGAAGAAGGGAAACATTTGTAATATCGTCTATTCCAACCCGAACAATCCGTCATGGTTCTGCCTTACGGAGGAGGAGTTGAAGGGCATTGGCGAGTTGGCTACCAAGTACGATGTCATCGTCATGGAGGACTTGGCTTACTTCGCCATGGATTTCCGTAAAGACCTCAGTAAGCCGTTCCAGGCTCCGTTCCAGCCTTCCGTCGCTAAATATACGGATAACTATATCTTGTTGATCTCCGGTTCCAAGGCGTTCAGTTACGCCGGACAACGAATCGGTGTCTCCGCTATCTCCGATAAGCTATACCATCGTTTCTATCAAGGTCTTGCCGACCGTTATACGATTGGTGAATTCGGTACCATCTTCGTGAACCGTATCCTTTACGTGCTCTCTTCAGGTACCGCCCACTCCGCACAATACGCCTTGGCTGCTATGTTCAAGGCGGCGAGCGACGGTAAGTATAATTTCTTGGAGGGTGTTCAGGAGTATGGCCGACGCGCCGCTAAGCTCAAGGCTATCTTCTTGAAGCATGGCTTCCATATCGTCTACGACAAGGACATCGACCGCCCTATCGGTGACGGATTCTACTTCACGGTCGGATACGAGGGCATGACCGGTGGCGAGTTGATGCACGATCTTCTTTACTACGGTGTCAGCGTCATCTCTTTGCTCACGACAGGTAGTAAGCAGGAGGGTTTGCGCGCATGCACCTCTTTCATCCAGGATAACCAATATGATGTGCTTGACGAGCGTCTCGCCGCTTTTGAGAACGATCATAAAAGAAAATAATTAGGCTTATGAATCTTTTCACGATAATATTTGGCGCCATCATCGTCTTGTTGGGTATTTATGTGGCGGTGAAGTTTTTCCTCCATCCAGAGAGTGCCACAAAGATGCTCCTGTTGCAACAGAAGTTTGGTGTGGCCGGGAAAATCATCTATTTCATAGGTTATGTGCTCTTCCCTCTTTCTTTGGGAGCGATATTCATTTGGGCTGGTGTGTTAGGCGTCAGCATAAAGGATATGTTCCTTTCGTAAATTGTTTGTTTTTATAAAACATTTGATATATACACTTCATTCCCTTACACAAAGGGAATGAAGTGTTTTTGTTTGACTAACCCATGTTGACGCAAACCGCGGAATGAATGGTAACCATCTAATTTAAAGTTGTGGTTTGTCCTTCCGTACTTGATTATTGTCTACCCTTTTAACGATGGTTTCTTGCCGCCTAGATTAGATATTCTATAACTTTGTTGTATTTAACTTATTAACTTATTAAAAATTTTATGAAGAAATTATTAACTTTTTTAGTGGCCGTCTTAATGGCTAGTTCTTATTGTTGGGGTGATAATTTGGATCAACCTGCCACAACAAAAATTGATGGAGAAGAGTATTATTTAATCAATAGTAAGGAAGACTTGCTATGGTTCTTTCAGTTGCCATATGATGAAGGCACTTATACTGTTGGCAAAAATGCTATTTTAACATGCGATATTGTGGTAAATGAAGGTACTATCACGAAAGAGTCGTCAGTGGATAATTGGAATCCGATTAGTAATTTCTCCGGTGTCTTTGATGGAAACGGATATACCATTAGTGGAATTTATTTGAATGAGTTAAATGCAGTAAATCCTACTGCTTTTATTCGTAATAATCATGGAACGATTAAAAATTTAGGAATTATTAATAGCTATTTTGGCGGAGGACAAAATTCTGCAAGTATATGTTCTCTATGTTATGGCGGATATGTTTATAATTGCTATAGTAATGCTATAGTGGAAGGTCCTAATCCTAGTGGAATATGTGGATATGCTGAAAATGCAACAATACAATATTGTTACAATGCGGGAACTATAATTGGAACAAGTGTTTCCGGTATATGTTGCGAAGGTTATCCCGTGGAAATATTGAATTGCTTTAATATTGGAAAGTTAGAAGGGAAAGAAGTAAATCCTATAAGTATATTTTCATATTGTAATCCATATTGGGGGGTCCTTTCAGATTGTGCTTATTTAGATGATGGTTCAGTAACTCAGAATTTAGAGGAATACAATATCACGTCTTTTAAAGAACAAGAGCTCTTGAGCGGAGAGATTTTCTCTAAGTTGGAATTCCCTGCTTTAGGATTAAAAAAATTCTATAAGGGGGAGATTTATACCTATGTGGTGGAAGAGAATGAATATGTAGGACAATTTGAAGCTAAAGATGCTTACATCAATCTTGACTTAAATTATGACAATAACCAATTCGCTTTTGTCATTACGGATTCAATAATCCAATCAACAGGCCAAAATATTATCATGTATGATACATTAACTGATAATGTGCACTGCTCACGAGTTAAAATAATTGATTCTTTGCCTTATGATTTACCACCTATATCGGTATTATATGATACAATCATTTTTGAGCGTTTCTTGACTAGTGATGTGGCTACTTTCGCATTCCCATTCGAGGTTTCCAAGAGTGATGTTAATGGAACCGTATATAAATTAGACGAATTTGATGGAGAGACTGTCCGTTTTAAAAAGGTGGAAGAGGAAACGTTAGATAGAGATTTCCCATACGTTTTGTTGGGTAAGAAAGGAGATAGACTAGTTAATGATTTATATAATGTTAATGTCTCTATTGAAAACGCTACTGGATCAATAATGTCGAACGATCCTTCGTTTAGTCATATATATTCTTACTACACTGCTTTGGTTGATTCCGAATTATTGTCCGGACAAAAGTATGGAATCTTAAATGGTCAACTTACCCAAATGGATAGTATATTAGTAAAACCATTTAGAACTATATTTTATTATACCCCATCAGTGAATAACCCTTCACCTCGTCCGGTGATCGGCGTCTCATTCGATGGTGACGTCACAGGTGTGATGATGGTCGAGAATGACGGATTGACCTCTTCGTTGGTTAATGTATACGACATCTATGGTAGAGTGGTCCGCGAAAACGTGGATTCCTTCACTTGCTTGGAGAACTTGGCTGCAGGCGTCTATATCGTGAACGGAGAAAAATTCATCGTGAAGGGAAAATAAAATAGTGGGTGGGGACTTTCCCCACTTGCTTTGGAATTTGAAATAAAATATAAAAACATATGAAGACAAAAGAACAATTCGAAGCTCCTTCTATGGAGATGATAGAGATAGAGGTAAATGATGTGATTGCTACCAGCGGTCCGGAACTTGACTTTGATTTGACAAACATAGATAATGTCGGTTACGGCATTGCAGAGTAATCATAGAAGAAAACAGAAACAAGTAACAAGAGAGATGCGTGAAAACGTGTCTCTCTTGTTGTATATATCGGTGTTTTATTCTTGGTGTTCCGATGAAAGAGTTAAAAAGTGTGGTGACCCGTACCGCGGAATGTGACCTTGAGACGAAAGAGATTTTCGGAATTGGAATAGACGCCACTTGGGTGTCTTAAAAATAAAGCAGGGCTTATCCGTTGCGGTAAGTCCTGCTTTTTTGTGTGTGGGTCTTGCCTTTATTTCGCCAAGATCTCTTCTATCTCTTTCAACTCCTTCTCTGAGAAACTGAGGTTGTTCAGCGCCTTCAGGCTGTCCAACAGCTGGTTGGGTGAGCTGGCGCCTACGATTACGCTGGTGACCCGCTCGTCTTTGAGCAACCATGCCAAAGCCATCTCGGCAAGCGTCTGTTCTCTCTTTACGGCGATGTCGTTCAGCGACGATATCTTCTTCAGCAGTTCAGGTGTGATGGTCGATTTCTGGAGGAAGAAGTTCCTTGCCGCCCTGGAATCGGCTGGAATGCCGTTGAGGTAGCGGTTGGTCAATAAGCCTTGCGCCAAAGGGGAGAAGGCGACCATGCCGACGCCCTTCTCTTTCAGCAAAGGAAGTAATTCGGGTTCCGTCCATCTGTCCATCATGGAGTAGCGTGCTTGGTGCACCAAGCATGGCACTTTGTAATCGGCGAGGATGGAGATCGCCTCTTGGGTCTGTTTGGCGTCGTAGTTGGAGATGCCGACGTAAAGGGCTTTCCCTTGACGAACGATGTCTGCCAGCGCTCCCATGGTCTCTTCCAACGGGGTGTTCGGGTCGGGACGGTGGGAGTAGAAGATGTCCACATACTCCAACCCCATGCGTTTCAGGCTTTGGTTGAGGCTCGCCATCAGGTATTTGCGGCTTCCCCATTCCCCGTAAGGACCGGGCCACATGTCGTATCCGGCTTTAGTGGTGATGATCATCTCGTCGCGGTAGGCGCCTAGACCATGTTTCAGTATCTTTCCGAAGTTCTCCTCGGCGGAACCATAGACGGGTCCGTAGTTGTTCGCCAAGTCGAAATGGGTGATGCCGTTGTCGAAGGCGGTGAAGGCGATCTTCTCCGAGGTCTCGAAACAGTCCACGCTTCCGAAGTTATGCCAGAATCCTAAGGAAATCGCCGGCAAAAGCAGTCCGCTCTTTCCGCAGCGGCGGTATACCATGTTGTCGTATCTTTGGTCGCTCGCCACGTAAGGTACCGCGGCCCGCAAATTAGGTGTGCCCACCTTTTGGTTTACAGAATCCATATACTTTAAAAATTTAGGTTTTTCACAAAGATAGTAAGAATTTCCTAGCGTTGTGGAAAAATAATCATCATCTAGGCTAAGAAGTTTACATTGGTTTGCATAACTTAGCAACATCATATCGAATTTAAAGTTTATGCTGTTTCGTGTTGATTACCAGTTAATTAAATTGATTATGGGAAACGATGGAGGAAAGAAAAAATGTGACTTGCTGAAATCTATCAGGAAGAGGATTGCCGATGAGAATGGCATCCCATACGAGCCTACACCTTGTTCTTTTACGGGCGAATGCAAGGGTACTTGTCCTAAATGTGAGGCTGAGTTGCGTTATTTGGATAGGGAACTTTCCGTGCGTAAGCGGATGGAACGTTCCGTGAAGCTTGTCGGTCTAGCTACTGGTCTGGCTACGATGACAGCTTGTACTTGGGGTAGTGGACCAACGTCTAATGTCACGGAAGATAGTATTATGATTGATGATATGGAAGGCGAAATAATAGATGAAAAAGATGTTGCCTTTTCTCATGATACAGTACGGGTGACGACAGTGGTCTCTGGCGGTGATTCCACTTCTTTCGCTATTCCTCCGGGTGATATGGAGAATGGTGACCCTTGGAATTGCCGCAAGGTTAAATAAGGGATTATGTGTGATTTGTGAGCTATGTCTTTGACTGTTAAGGAAATAATCACTCTAAGTTCTCTCTTCGGAGTGGCTAGCAAAAAGATATACCGTGTGGCTGAGTTGTCGGGTGGGGATTTGTTGCGTCGGGTGAACTCGTGTGGCTTGACTATCCGCGAGAATGCTAAGAATGTGGAGGTGACCGCCTCTCATTTGGACGAGGCGTATATGCGCGCCGAAAAGATTATGCGGAGAAGCGAGGAGTTGGGGATCGGCTTTCTTAGCTATTATGACGATGCTTATCCGGAACTCTTGCGTGGAACTGTAACCGAACGGGGCGAATTGTTGCCTCCTTTGCTGCTTTATACGAAAGGTGACCTCTCCGCTTTGAATCCGCCTTGTCTTACTATTGCGGGCACCCGTAACCCTTCTGTGGAGGGTGCGAAGGCTTCCGCCTATTTCGCGCGTGAGTTCGTCAAAGAGGGCTTTTGTATTGTCTCCGGACTTGCCTTAGGTTGCGACGCTTCCGCCCATCGTGGCGCCTTGGAGGCGAAAGGTAGGACGGTGGCGCTGATGGCGCATGGCCTGGATATCATGTCTCCTCCTGAAAACAGGAACTTGGCTGCGGAGATTGTCGATGCTGGCGGTCTCCTTCTCTCGGAATACCCTGTCGGTATGTCGTTCTCGAAATATAGTTTCATAGCGCGTGATCGTCTCCAGGCGGGTTTGTCGCTTGCGACCGTCGTTGTCCAAACTGATGTGGACGGGGGGAGTATGCATGTCTCGAATTGTACCTTGAAGGCGGGTAAACCGCTCTTCACCACCTATTTCAAGGATGAACGGATACGTTCGCTTTCCGTCTCTGCGGGCAATGATTCCTTGGTCCGCCAAGGCGCCCGCTACTTGCGTGGCGAGGATGACTTACATCTCGTCGCACGGTCGCTATTAGAAGGTCGCTCTGTCTGACCGTCTTTTCGATACACTTCTTTTGTTGAAAACATCTGCTCCTCAACCTCCTCTTTATTGCTCTAAATCTCCTTGATTTTGCTAATTTTGCGGATATTTTCATCTCATCACATATGACCGAAGAACTCAACGAACAGCAGCGCAAAGCTGTGGAATTTGATGGCAAGCATCTCTTGGTGTTGGCTGGTGCGGGAACGGGAAAGACCCGTACCATCATCGCGCGTGCGAAACATCTCATCCAACATGGGGTGCCCGCTAGCCGTATCCTTATTCTCAGTTTTACCCGTAAGTCGGCGCGCGAAATCGTGGAGCGCATCAAGTGCGAGATCGGCGGCCTCTCCATCGAGGGGTTGCGCGGACAGACGTTCCACTCGTGGTGCATGGATATCATCATGAATAATCCGAAGGTCTTTATGCACCATGAATATACGCTCCTTGACGAGGATGACCGTGAGAGCTGTATCAAGCTGCTTTGCGGGAAGGGGCTCAAGGACAAGGAGCATCATGTGGTTAAACCGGCTTCTGTCTTGGAGGTCTACTCTTTCGCCATCAACGCGCGCTGCAGCCTCTCAGAGGCGATGCGCATGAAACTCTATGATAATGCGGCGAAGGATGATGTTTCGGTCAATAAGAGCATTGAACTGAATAAGCCTGTCTATGAGGATGTCATCAAACGCTACATGGCCTATAAGACCGTGCATAAGTATATGGATTATGATGATATCCTGAACGTGGTCTCCAAGGGCTTGATGAAAAACGCTGACGCCCGTCGTTTCGTGGCGGGACGTTATGACCATATTTTGGTGGACGAGATGCAGGACACGAATCCTTTGCAGTATGAGTTGCTGGGCTCGTTCTTCGATTCGTCGCATCTCTTTTGCGTGGGTGACGACGCCCAGAGCATCTATGCTTTCCGTGGCGCCGATTTCAAGACGATGCACCATTTCACCGAAGTGGTGCCCAACGCCCAAGTGATGAAACTGACGATTAACTACCGCTCGACCCAAGAGATCCTGGATCTCTCCAACTGGGTGCTCCGCCGCTCTCCGCTGAACTATGACAAGGATTTGGAGGCGGCCCGTGGTAGGGGCGCTAAGCCGGTTATGGTGACGTGCGGCAACGAGTGGGACGAGGCGAACGACGTGACGGAGAAGATCAAGCGTAGCCTCTCCGAGAAGGGGGCTAAGTTCTCTGATAATATGGTGCTTTCCCGCTCGCTCTATGGTTTGCGTACCGTGGAGTCGCAGTGTATCGCGAAGAAGATTCCTTACGTGATTTTCGGCGGCGTGGGCTTGATGCAGTCTAAGCATGTGCGCGATGTGGTCTCGCCTATGCGTATCGTGGCGAACTATAAGGATGAGCTTGCGTGGATGCGTTACCTGCTTCTTTGGCGTGGTATCGGTGAGGTCTCCGCTTCCCGAATCATCAACAACGTGATTGAGGAGGAGTCGCTGGATAAGTGTCTCGATAAGCTGGCGGGCAATGGCTTGCAGGCGGAGATTACCCAGACGCTTCGCAACATCAGTTCCATGCAGTTCTCTCCTTCCAAGGCGATCGCTAAAACGCTTGAGACCATGGAGGAACGCTTGAAGGAGCTTTACAAGGAGGAGTGGAAGTGGCGTAGACAGGATTTCGATATCTTGCAGGAGGTGGCGCTCGGGACGAACGGTATCCAGGAGTTTGTCTCGGAGTATGTGCTGGATCCTAAGCTGGAGACGACCGTCAAACAGGGGGAGAGTGGTCCGGAGGACGCTTGCGTGCTGACGACCATACACTCCGCTAAGGGCTTGGAAGCGAATATCTGCTATTTGCTGAAGGCTTCACCGGCTTCTTTCCCTACGAGCCGTTCCATCGAGACGGGCGAGGATGCTGTCGAGGAGGAGCGTCGCTGCCTCTATGTGGCGCTTACGCGTGCTAAGGATGAGTTGCATATCTATCGCAACGTCCTCTCCATCCATGTGGACGAGCATTCGGAGGACCCTGCGGAGTGCCGCTATTTCTTCAACGCCTTGCCTGACGACCTGATCGTCAAGGAGGTGACCCGCACCGCGCGACTGAATCCTGACTTCGAATATCATGGCGAGGTGGTCGGTACGGATGTGGCGGACGATTTCGACTTCGGTTGATAGTTAAAATGATTTTTAAGTATGAATTTTTTATGATTATAAATGTTTTTGGCAATGAATGAGGTAACAAGTGTTTTGGAAGTCTATGACGTGGTGACGGCTTCGCGTCGGGTTGTAAGGAAATTCCCTTTTTTGATCGAGGCGCCTAACTGGACGCCGGATGGGAGATGGTTTGTCTATAACTCTAATGGCAGACTCTTCCGCTTGGCTACTGACGGGATGTCGGAGCCTGAACTGATCGAGTCGGGTATCGCCCAAAAATGCAACAATGATCATGTCGTCTCCGCTGACGGCAAGTATATCGCCGTGAGCCACCATACTGCTGAGGATGGCAACTCCCGCATCTATATTCTTCCTTTCGAGGGCGGCGAGGCGAGGTGCGTCACGCCGCTAGGTCCGAGCTACCTTCATGGCTGGAGCCCTGATATGCAGTCGATGGCTTATTGCGCCTTCAGAGGCGACGCCCATGTGGTGCATACGATGGACCTGAATTCGGGTAAGGAGATGGCGCATACATCGGGTGTTGACGGATTGAGCGACGGTCCTGAGTATAGTCCGGACGGTAAATACATTTGGTTCAATTGGGTGAAGACGGGTCTGATGCAGATCTGGCGTATGCGTGCCGACGGTTCGGAGCAGACGCGGATGACTTTCGACGAAGATATGAACGCATGGTTCGCCCACGTCTCTCCAGACGGGAAAATGGTTGTCTATATCGCTTATCACAAGGGTGATTTGAAGCCGGACGAGCACTTGCCCAACAAGCATGTGGAGCTTCGTCTGATGCCTGCGGAAGGTGGCGATCCGAAGACTATCGTGAAACTTTTCGGCGGACAGGGAACCATCAATGTCAACTCTTGGTCGCCCGACAGCAAATGCTTCGCTTTCGTGAGCTACGAAGTAAATTAAGAGTTAAGAATTAAAAATTAAGATGGAATAGGCTACATTGTTAGGCGTTTAGTGTCGGAGGAAGGTTTGGTGATAAATCTTTATTTCCGACACTTTCATTTTTATTCCTTTTTTCGTTGTCTTTTATATCATTTTATTTAAATTTGACTTTGAAATGCTCATAATTAGTATTTTTTTTGGCGTTTGGAATTCCATAGTGGAATTTCTCTTTTATAATAACCGTATAAATTATTATTGCTTTTATCAATATATTTTAAATTTTTATTAAGCGTAATGAAAGATATAAATTCTCTGACAATTACAAATGTTGTGATTGGTATATTTCTGTTGTTAGGAATTAACGTCTATGCTGTAAGTCCATGCAATGAACTCACCACATTAAGTGGCGGAATTGTTCTCTCAGACACTATTGTAAATGGAGATACAGAAACGGGCTACTATTATTCTATATGGCATGAAGCTGACAATGGTGGAGAATTAACACTTTATCCTAAGGATGCATGTTTTAAAGCATCCTGGAATGAAAAAGGAGAGTTTTATGCGGGTGTAGGTAAGTCTTTTAATGATTCTTTTCCCCAATGGGATCAGTTGGGTGGAGATTTAATAGTAAATTTCGCCTTTGAAAAATCAGGAGATGACGGGGGCTCTTTTTCGTATATTGGTATTGAAGGATTCATGAAGGATCCTGTGATACAATGGAATATTATAGAAGACTGGATGAGTGATATCGACACATTTAAATTAGACGAATCGTTTGTGAGAAAAGGTCAGATTATTGTTGAAGGTGATGTCTATGATATTTGGACAAAAACGGGTTTTCAAAATTCTGTAATGTCTGTTCGTCAGACACGACGTCAGTGTGGAACGATTAACATATCTGAACATTTCAGACAATGGGAAAAAATGGATGTTAATCTGAATTTTTTATCTCAGGCTCTAATTTGTGTTGATGCAAATGATGGCGTTGGTTCTGTCGATTTCTCTTATGCTACTATGGAAATAATTCCAAGAGATGAAAGTGAGGAGGATTCATTGTCAATAGAAAACGAGAAATTTCCTTGGGGCGATACTACAACTATCAAGCAAGGTGCAATTGTCGTTACGGAAACTTCGACAAAGGAAATTGATAACGGATATGGGTATGAACTTTACCAAGATAATCCGACAGGAGGTATGATTGTTTATGGAGGAGAAGACGATTGCGCCTTTAAGGCAGGATGGGAAAAATCAGGTGATTTCTTAGCTCAAGTAGGTTATTATGACAAACAAGCGTCAAAAACGTATTCTGAATTAGGTGAAATCACTGCTGATTACGAATATACGAGATCAGGAAGTTCTGTAAGTTATTCTTATATCGGAATTCATGGATATACATTATTCCCATCCACGGAGTATTATATTGTGGAAGATTTTTTTGAACCCAGGTTTAATGTTTTTTCAGCGTTTACAGAAATCGGTTCTTATGATTTGGATGATGCGACTTATACTCTTTATAGACACATTTATCAAGTATTAGACATTACGGGTGTGTCAACAAAACATGAAATATATGCTGTAAGGTCTACACCTCGCACTAGTGCTCACGTTTCAATATCAGAACATTTTAAAAAATGGGAAGAGTTCGGGGATACTTTAGGTAAACTCAGTAGTTGTATGATCAGTTGCGAAGTTTATGGAGGAAATGGAACTATTGAATATACCAAAGCAACCATGTCGTGGAGCGGACAAGATCGTGAAAATGGCGCACTATCTGTGATAGACGGGACTGAATCTCTTAAAGAGGGAAATAGTGAATTTGTTATTTCACCTAATCCTGCGGAAAATTTCTTTGTGGTCAAGAGTGTGTTGGATATCTATTCCATCGAAATCTTCAATGAAATAGGTCAGTCTGTTTGCCGACAAAACAATGGAGATGCGGTTGGTTTCTTTTTACCAGCTGGATTATATTGGGTGAAAATCATCTCTACTGAAGGTGTCCAATCTGTTCGGAAATTAATAGTGAAGTGAAAAATGCTTGCCAGACGATAGTGTGTTCGCATAACCCTGATAAGTTGTTCGTCAATGCCCTCTCCCTGGTATGGAAATTTGACTGCTATTAGGTTCGGTACTTTTGCGGAAACGTATGCTTTTTTGTTTGGAAGTTGAGACTAGCGACAAAATAAGTCCGTTTTTACTTATAGTTGTTTGTATTCCCCATGATTGACTAAAAAGTTAATTTAAAACTGAAATGATCAGACGCGTAAAATACCTCTTCCCCTTTTAGAAATAATCAAGTGGATGTCCTCTCCATCTTGTCTTTTATGCGTTCCTCGCCTTCTTGAGCATCACCTCCAAAATATCTTCGTCGTCGATGTCGAATGTGTCGAAATCCGTGAATTCGTCATCGTATTCTGCGGTAGGGGATATCGTGAAGCATCTGACCTCTTCCGTGTCGGTATATAGTTCCAGGGAGATGTTGCAACCGCTCAGTTCACTTGCTTCGTCGCCTTCGCCCTCTTCGATGTATTCTTCGAAGCATTCGTCGATGTCCTCTCCTGTGATGTCGTTGAATAGTTGTCTGCCTTCCTCTATATCCACGTTGATGTAGTATGCGGTCACCTCTCTGCCGTTCTCCGCGATGAATCTATCCGTTTCGTCTATCTCCGCATTCTTGATAATGTTTGCACTCTTCATATATTCTGTTGTGTTTTTATGATAATTAGTTTTTCAAATTTATTGATTATTGGTTAAATGACAAATTGTTAATGTGAAATATTGATTTAAAAAAGGGGACCAGCTCATTATTTTGTTTCTTATGTATGTTTTGTTATATTATTAAATGCTATAAAATCAAAGATTTTGCAGCTGTTTATATGAAATAATGATATCATTATTGCTTTTGAAATGTAAAAACAGTCAATTATCCGAGCAGATTATCGAGCAGGTGACGGAGGGCGTGAGCCAGTGGAGCAGCCTTGCTGATGAGTATGGGGTGCCGAAGGATATTAACCAAGCGATAGAAAAGACGTTGTTGTTGGATTTGAAATAAGTATCGGATGATGCGCTTGTGTTGAAATGTATATTGTTATCTTTCTCTCTTGTTTGTGTTGTTTCCCATCGAACCTCGACGAATATATGTTACTGATATTGAGGCGTGAAAAAAAGAGTTCCTGTTATCCTCCCAAGAGGATTACAGGAACTCGCCAATTTAATTTGTGATGTTAGTTGTTTAGTTTGTGTTTACGCACAAATATTGCTAACAACCTTTGGTATATCATTTCTCGAAATGGTGGACGTAAGTGTTCTCCACATTCTCTGGATGCCAATTTTCAATGTAATGGAACACTAATGAGTCTGCGCCCTCTTCCTTCGTTTTGAACGTCCAAGTGATGGTGGTCGTTCCGCCGTCCTTGTCATCATCCATTTCTTCCTTTACGCTGACGGAATCGGCTGCCGCTTCGGCTTTGTTTATCCATACCCAATTGTATGGTATTCCACTTGTGCTTTTAAGTGTTACTTCAAAGCTCTTTGCCACGAATTCTTGCTCCTCTGGCTTGTCTTTTGGCTCTTCCTCATCGTCATCTCCGCAGCTGAAGAAGCATAAGGAAGCCATGATTGTAAATGCCCCTATTAGACATTTTCCCATGTGTTTTTTCTTCATTTCTTAATTTTTTAATTGTGTTAGTTTGTAATGTGTGTTGTTTGTTAATCTTGTTGTGCTTACTCCCAAATTTTACTGACTATCATGGGGTAAATCATTTCTCGAAATGGTGGACGTAAGTGTTCTCCACATTGTCTGGTTCCCATGGTTGCATGTAGTGGAAGACCAAAGAATCCGCACCTTCCTTTTTGGTTTGGAATTCCCAGACGTGCGTCGTCTTGCCACCAACTTTCCCGTCGTCGTAATAATCATGTCTTACAGAATCGGCTGCCGCTTCGGCTTTGTTCATCCATACCCATTCGAAACCTGATCCGCTTGTGCTTTCTAATGTTACTTCGAAACTCTTTGCCACGAATTCTTGCTCCTCTGGCTTGTTTTTTGGCTCTTCCTCATCGTCATCTCCGCAGCTGAAGAAGCATAAGGAAGCCATGATTGTAAATGCCCCTATTAGACATTTTCCCATGTGTTTTTTCTTCATTTCTTAGATTTTTAATTGTGTTAGTCTTAATACAAATATAAAAAATATTTTTTTAAATGTTATAATATAATTTAAAATATATTCTAATATATCATTGTTGTGTGTGAATATATTCTATTATCGTGGCTGGTGATGAATAAAAAAAGAGCACAGACGAATTGTCGTATGTGCTCTTTATGGTTGGGAATGAGTTTTTTCTATTGCATCTCCTCATAAAACTCGTTCAGAAAGTCGCTTAAGAAAGCGGAGCGTTTCTTGGCGAGTTCTTTGCCTGTCTGCGTGTGCATCAGCTCTTCCAGTTTCAGCAGCTTGTCGTAGAAGTGGGATAGGGTGGTGTCGGTGGAATGGTTCCATCTACATTCCCCATTAATCCTTTTCAGGTTTTCCTCTTCGTAGAACGCTCTGCCTTTGGTTGTCCCGTATTCGATGGTGCGGATAATTCCGATGGCGCCTAAGGCGTCCAGACGGTCCGCATCCCGTACGATCATTGCGTTGAGGCTCTTCAGCGGACGGTTTTCTCCTCCGTTGAAGGAGATGTTTTGTATGATATACGATACTTCTTCAATCTCACTGGACGAGAAACCCTGTTCTCCAAGGAATTGTTCCACTTTCCGAATCTGTGCTTCCACGTCGGTGAATAGCTTCTTGTCGATGCAGTCATGCAACCATGCGGCGGCGAGTACGATTTGGGGGTCGCCGCCCTCCTTCCCCATGATTTTCATGGCGTTACGGACTACACGTTCCGCATGTTGGTGGTTGTGGCCACTATGGTCGGACGAGAGCTCGTGTGCGACGTATTGCCGTATATCTTCCCATTCCATTCCTTTTATCTTCTACCTCCTCCGCTTCTTGCTGGTCTTGATGAACTGTTGCTCTTTGGACTTGAACTGCTGTTCACGTTCGAATTGGATGGAGATGACGACCTTGAAGGTTGAGACGGTTGCACGTTGCTACGCTGTGGTGTGGAACTGCTTCTTGTCTGCTGTTGCCTTTGTGGCTCAGTTCGTGTCCCGCTGTTGCGTATGCTGTTCCTTTCAACGTCGCGCACTGTCTTTTTCGCCGGTGCTGGCGGTGGTGGGGTAGCATGGCCTGGTTTGGGAGGAGCCTGTGGACCTCTTCTCATTTGGTCTATAGGATATTTTTTCGGCGCAGGACCTGGGTGTGGATGTGAATAGCGGTAGGTTGGTGCCGGTGCTGGCGGTGGTGGCGTGCTCCTATGGGTATGGGATGACACCACGCACGATGACATCATGAGTGCGAATGCGCACGTAGCGATGATTCCTGAAAATTTGTGTTCCATTTCTTCCTAATTTTAATGTTTAAGTAAATATAATATTTACTTGTGGATTTCTCGCGTTTTTAGGGCAATAATTCGTGGATATTGTGAAAAAGTGTTACAGAAGCGTTGCGGATAACGTTCCTTTGGATCTATTCTTTCCTTTGGCTCCTCTAAAAACGAAAAGAGGGCATATCATTTGATATACCCTCTTTAATGTTGATATCTATGTGGTTACATACCGAAACTGATGTTCAGTATGTGCTCGGAGATTGGGCTGATGAAGCCTAAAACAAGCATAGCCACTGTACAGATGATGAGCCCTAGGCGGGTCATGTTATCGCTCTTGAAGGTAGGAATCGGGTTGTCCGATTTCTTGATGAACATAGCCTTTACCACTAACAGATAGTAGAAGAGTGAGATGATGGTGTTCAACAACGCTAAGAATACAAGTAAGTATTGTCCTTGTTCCGCCGCCGCCAAGAAGATGAAGAATTTGCTGAAGAATCCCGCGAATGGAGGAATACCTCCTAATGAGAACATCGCCAACATCATCACAACGGCTAGTTTAGGGTTTGTTTCGTAGAGTCCGTCGTAATCGTCCATGGTCAATTTGCCTGTTTGGTTCTCTATGCTGGAAATTATTCCGAATGCGGCGAGGTTGGTGAACATGTAAATTAAGATGTAGAATACGAGGGATGACATACCTTGGGACGTTCCTGCGATTACGCCCAACATGATGTAACCCGCTTGTGAGATGGATGAGAACGCGAGGAATCTCTTCATGTTTTTTTGCCTTAGGGCGAATAGGTTACCCACGGTTATAGTGATTACGATAATCCACCATAGGAATTCCTGCCATGCGTCAGGGTAGTTGGAAAACGCCTTGACCAAAATGCACATGAGGGCGAAAGATGCCGCTCCTTTGGAAATGACGGAGAGATATGCTGTCACTGAAGTAGGTGCGCCTTGGTAGGTGTCCGCCGTCCACAAGTGGAATGGTACGAGTGAAATCTTGAAGCCTAGTCCGGCAACGAAGAAAATCAATGCCATTATTTGAAGCGGGAATGCGTTGAATGTGGTGAACACATCCTCGAAATAGAGTGTTCCGCATGTGGCGTAGATGAGGGAGATACCGAATAACATCACGCCGGAAGAGAATGCCGCTGTCAATACATATTTCGCGGCAGCCTCAGCCGATTCTTTTTTCTTCTTGTTGAAAGCCACCAACGTAGCCAAAGGAATGGAGGCTGTCTCCAATCCGATGTAGAACAAGAGGAAGTTGCCTGAGGAAATCATGAGGTACATTCCCAACAAAGTTGAAATCGTGAGGAAGTAGAATTCTCCCGAATGACTCTTGTTTTCTTTGGCGTTCCAAGCGTATGCGAAGAAGAATACCAATAGGGTTCCTATGTTCAGCATGTTCTTGACGAACACGTGAATGTCGGACGTGATGTACATGCCGGAGAATGATTCGCTCGTTCCGCCTATGTTTGTCCAATAGGTGAAGCAGATCACCGTATGAGCCAAAAAGAGGCCGATAGAGAACAATTGAACGATTTTCTTGTTCTTGTCGCCGATTATCAAATCGGTCAAAAGAACCAAAATCATAACCACTACTAGTGATATTTCGTGGTTCATCGTTAGAAAATTACTGTAATCCATATCTCCGTGCTGTTATTGGGGGTTTACTGTATTAATCATTTCTTCAATGCTGTCGATTTTGTCGCCAATCATGCTATTGAATTCGCCGCCAATCATGTCAGACAACCAGATTGGATACAAACCGATAGCTGCGATAGCTGCGATAAGCGTGAATACGGCTATTTTCTCATAACATACCGCATCTGTTAAGCTCTCGTGGTGCTTGTCTTGAACAGGACCCATCAAGATCTTTCCTACGACTCTCAAAATGTAGACCGCCGTGATGACGATTGAGGTACATCCGAGGATGACGAATACTCTGTGGAATGTGTCAGCGTGTTGGAATGAGCCGACGAAAATTGTCATTTCAGCGACGAATCCGCTGAGACCTGGCAAACCGAGGGAGGCCAAACCTGCGATCACGTAGCAGACGCAGAGGACAGGCATGATTTTCATCAGACCGCCCATCTCGCGGATGTCACGCGTATGTGTCCTTCCGTAGATCATACCAATCAATGCGAAGAAAAGAGCCGTCATCAAACCATGGGAAACCATTTGGAGAATGGCTCCTGTCATCGCTGCCTTGTTCATCATCAACAATGCGAAGAGGACGAGACCGCAGTGGCTCACGGAAGAGTAGGCGTTGATGTATTTGAGGTCGTTTTGAACACATGCGCTGAATGCTCCGTATACGACGCTGATACCTGTCAGGACGATGAAGATATCAGCTAAGTCGACTGCGGCGTGTGGCATCAAGCATATGGCGATTCTGAAGCAACCGTAGCCTCCTAACTTCATTAATACTCCAGCGTGGAGCATGGATACCGCTGTCGGAGCGGATGCGTGACCATCAGGAGACCATGTGTGGAACGGGAACATAGCGCCCAACACACCAAATCCGATGAAGGTGAGCGGGAAGAAGATGGTTTCCCAACTGTGATCAGTTTGTGTAGCCACATTGGCGGCAATTTCCTGAATGTTGAAAGTTGCTGTTCCACCTTCGGGAACCGAGTTGTAGTAGATACCGAAAATACCCACCATTAAGAAGGCGGAACCACCCATCAACATTAAGGTCAATTTCATGGCTGAATATTCTTTCTTGCCGCTTCCCCATAGACCGATGAGTAAATACATCGGAATCAAGGCAACCTCGTAGAAGAGGAACATGGTGAATAGATCCAACGAGATGAAGAATCCATACACACCGATGCTAAGCATCAAGAACCATAAGTAGTACTCTTTCGCTTTATCTTCGATGGCGTAAGATACGATTGCGCCTGTGAGGACAATAATGGATGAGAGCAAAAGCATTGCTACGGAAATGCCATCCACACCGACAGAGTAGTGTATGTTAAATGTTTCGTACCATAAATGTGAGTCGGTGAAAAGGAATGCTTCGTTTGCGCCCGCTCCGCGCATTTGCAGGAATTGTACCGTCAGGTAGGAGGATGTCGCTAATAGTGCGCAACCACCAATCGTCATAACTGAACGGATCAGTTTCTTGTTTTCCCCGTTGATGCAGAAGATCACGATCATCAGAACCAACGGTATGATTACAAATAATGATAATATATTCATTGTCGTACTGTTTTTCGATTAGAGATAAATAGAGAACAACACAATGGTGATGACACCCATGATGAATATCCAAGCGTATTGTTGAACATATCCGCTTTGTACTTCCTTGGTCTCTTCCGACGTCTTGTTTGTCACCCAAGAGAGCAAGTTCATGAATCCGTCGATGATGTGACGGTCAAACCATGCAATCGGTTGGCAGATGCGTTGGAAGATGATGTTGTTCGTCACAAACAAATAAACCTCGTCGATGTAGAACTTATTGTATGCCCAAAGGTAAGGTCTCTTGAAGTAGGAAACCGCTTTGTTCGGCCTGCCTGTTTTCTCCAAGTAGAGGAAAGTGGCGATGAGGATACCGATGACGCCGGCGCCGATGCTTGGCAAAGCGATGCTCCAGTGTGTTTCGATCTCGTAGCTCGTGAAGTCGGAGGAGATGAGCTCGGTGAATGACAAGTTACCAAACATCCAGCTGATACCCGTGATGACGGTGATGGCCGCAAGGAACATCAACGGGAAGGTCATGACCAATGGAGCCTCGTGTGGGGTGTGCTCGTATCCCTCTTCTGGCTCTCCGAACCAGAAGATGCGGTAGTAGAGACGGAACATGTAGAAGGCGGTCAAACCAGCCACGAAGTATTCAACAGCGAATACCCACTTGTTGGTCTCGAAGGCTGCCACCAAGATTTCATCCTTAGAGAAGAAACCTGAGAATGGAGGAATACCTGAGATCGCCAAACATGCGATAAGGAATGTGATGTGGGTGATAGGCAATTTCTTTCTGAGGTTACCCATCGCATCCATCTCGTTGCTGTGGACTGCATGGATAATAGCGCCCGCCGCCATGAAGAGCAACGCTTTGAACATAGCGTGCGTGAAGAGGTGCCACATGGAAGCGGTATAACCTAAACCATTCTCGCCTCCGTAACCGGAAACGCCGAGCGCAACCATCATGTAGGCGATTTGGGAAATCGTGGAGAAGGCGAGCACACGTTTGATATCGGTCTGTGCGCAGGCGATGATCGCTGCGAAGATGCTAGTGAATGCGCCGATGTAGGCGATGATCTCTAATACGTGTGGCGCTTCGAAATTGTAGATAGGGAAGAGCCTTGCGACCAAGTAAACACCGGCTACGACCATGGTAGCCGCATGGATCAATGCTGACGCCGGGGTTGGACCTTCCATAGCGTCAGGTAACCAAATGTGCAATGGGAACATCGCTGATTTACCGGCACCTCCTAAGAAAATGAGGAATACGGCCACTGAGATGATTGGAAAACCTAAGAAGGTGATTCCGCTCATCTTGTCATGCACGACTTCTACGTGTCCGTTCGTTACTTGTGTCAACGTGTCGAAATTGAAAGTCTCTGTGTAGTAGGAGAGGATCAAAATTCCGATCAGGAAGAACATGTCCGCGAAACGTGTTACGATAAAGGCTTTCTTAGCCGCACGCACGGCGGAGTGTTTGTAGTAGTAGAAACTGATCAACAGGAAGGAGGAGACACCCACCAACTCCCAGAAGATGTACATTTGGAAGATATTCGTCGCAACGACTAATCCCAACATTGCGAAGGAGAAGAGGGATAAGATGGCGTAGAAACGTTGGAAACCGCCTTCTCCATGCATATAGCCCATACTGTAGATATGTACCATCAGGGAAACGGTGGAGATGACAATCAGCATGATAGCCGAAATCGGGTCCAGGAGGAACCCTATGCTGATGACTAAATTTCCGGTTATTCTTAGCCATTCATCGTTGAAGAGCGTCACTTGCTTGTAGGTCTGTCCGTCCAGATAATCCCCGCTGAAGAAGTAGTTGAGCGCTATGTAGTAGCAAAGTACGGAAACGATGCCGAATACGGTCGTTCCCAAGATGCCCGACAATTTCGGACACATTTTATTACCGAAAAGTCCCAAGATAAGGAACATGCAGAGCGGTAATATCAATACGAAAGGTGCTATTTGTTCCATATCATTAATACTTTAATTCGTTAATACTCTTAGCGTCCACATTCTTGTGGTGACGATAGACGCTGATGATGATTGAGATGGCTACCGCCGTTTCGGCCGCTGCGATAGCGATGACGAAGAGCGAATAGATATATCCTTCCATAAGTTCCGGAAAAATGAAACGGTTCGTCACTACGAAATTGATGTTGGCCGCGTTGAGAATGAGTTCAACCGACATCAGGATGCTGATGAGGTTCTTACGCGCCACGAATCCGTACACGCCTATAAAGAATAGGAGTGTACTTAGAATGAAATATGATTCTACTGGTATATTCATTGTTTAACCTCCTTGTTCTTTTGTGCGACTGCTATACTTCCAATGATGCAGGCGAGTAATAAAATACTGGATGCCTCAAAAGGCAAAAGGTATTCGTATTTGTTTGTGCCCATCAATGTTCCTCCGATAGACTGCATGTCTATGTCTTGTGCCAAAATCTCAGCTGTCTCGTAGTCAAGCACGAATCCGAATTTCATGATTGTAATGCACACCGTGAAAGAACCGATGATGGCTGCTATGAGTCCCATGATCCTTTTTAGACCGATGTTCACCTCTTTGTCTTCCCCTAATCCCTTGATTAAGGTGATGGCGAAGACTATAAGAATCACTACGCCTCCCGCATATACGGAGAGCTGCACTGCCGCCAAGAACTCGTAACTGAGTTGGAGGTAGATGCCCGCGATGCAGAACAACGTGAAAAACAAGTATGTGGCTGCTCGCATAATCTTGGTTGTCGTAACAGTCAAGATGCCGAATAGCAATGTGGCCGCCGCAAGAATGAAGAATATGATATTGCTTGCTGTTAAAAATTCCATGGTCTTATTGTTGAGGGGTTGTTACTGCTTTTTTCTCTTGTGTCTTTGAACCCTCTTTGTTCAGTTGCTTGACCAAAGTCTCTCTTCTGAACACCGAATGCTCGAAGTTGTTGCTCCATTCGATCGCTTTTTGGGGACAACCCATGGTGCAAAGTCCGCAGAATGTACAGCTTCCGAGATCGTACAGGTATTTGTCCAGTACTTTCTTCGTCTTGCCGTCTTCTGTCGTTATCTGACGAGTCACCACTTTGATGGTGCCGTTCGGACAATTCATCTGACAGATTCCGCATGCGGTGCATTTGTGCTCGTTGTCCGCATTGTGTGGTATCGTCAGTTCGCCTCTGAATCTCTCCGCGTACTCTTTCTTTCCGCGGTTCTCTGGATATTGCTCGGTGATTGGCTTCCTGATGAAGTTAATCATCGTGATGCGCATACCCTGCAAGAGGTTCCATATGCCGGAAAATAAATCTTTGAAATATTGTATCATCTTTTTCCCAACTTAAAATTTTAATACCCAAATAGCCATGAGCAGCAAGTTAAACAAACTGATTGGCATCAAAATCTTCCACTCCAATTTCAGAAGTTGGTCGATCCTCAAACGAGGGAACGTCCATCTTACCCACAAACTGAGTAATACAAGGGCGAATGTCTTGCCCATGAACCAAATCCATGATGGAATGCATGCCATCGCGTTGTTGAATCCTTCCGCCCAGTCGAAGTTGATATGGAACGGTTGCCATCCTCCGAGGAATACGGTTGTCGCGATACCAGCGATGATGAACATGTTCAAGTATTCTGCCAAGTAGAAGAAACCGAATTGGATACCGGAGTACTCCGTGTGGTATCCTGCTGTCAATTCAGACTCCGCCTCCGGCAAGTCGAATGGACCACGGTTGGTCTCTGCATGGCCGGCTATCAAATAGATGATGAAGGCGATTAGCGCAGGAATTGGTGCCTGGAAGATGAACCATGCGTCTTTCTGGCCTTCGATGATGTCTGTGATGTTGAGCGATCCTGCAAGGAGCACCATCGTCATGATGGAGATGCCCGCGGACAATTCGTAGCTAATCAGTTGTGCACCGCTACGCATTGCACCGATTAAGGTGTACTTGTTGTTGGATGACCATCCCGCCAAGAGTATTCCGACTACGCCGAGCGAGGAAATCGCCAGGATGTAGAATAGTCCCACGTTGAAGTCGATGCACGCCAACCCATCTCCGAACTGGAGCGCTCCGAAAGTGCAGAACGAACCTGCGATGGCGAGGAACAATGCCGTTTTGAAGAGGATGTTATCCGTGTTGTTGACCGTGATGATCTCCTTCAAAAGGATTTTCACCATGTCGGCGACACTCTGGAGTAGTCCCCAAGGACCTACTCGGTTAGGCCCGATACGGCATTGGAAACGCGCGCAAATCTTTCGCTCCAAGAGGATGAGTATCAAGGCCAAAACACAATAAAGTCCCAAAAGACACGCTCCGATGAGAACGTATTCAATGGTTGAAGCCAACCATTCAGGGAGAGCCCCTGTGAGACCTTCATGTATATTCGTTATTATTTCTCCGAAAGTAATCATATTCTTTCTTTTTATGTTTTAATAAAAGAATTATCTGTCCGCACAAGGAATCACGTAGTCCAGAGAGGCTCCGATCATGATGAGGTCGGCTATTTTCTCGTTCCTGCATAATGGATCCAATGCTGAAATTAAGGTCATACAAGGTGAGCGGAACTTCACGCGGTAAGGGTTCTTGTCGCCTTTGCTGTTGATGTAGACGCCGAAATCCCCTCTTGCGTTCTCCACTCTTTGGTAATACTCTCCCTCCGGAAGTTTGATGATGGCCGGGGTCTTTGCCCTGAATCCGTCGTCCGGCAAGTTGTTGATGAGTTGCTCGATGATGCGGAGTGATTGCTCGATCTCGTCCAAACGGATGAGGTATCGGTCGAATGTTCCTCCTTCGCTGCGGAGAACTTCTTCGAAGTCCAGTTGGTCATATCCTGCATATGGCTCGATTTTACGCACGTCGCAAGACCAGCCCGATGCTCTTCCTGACGGCCCCGTCACGCCCAATGAAGCTGCTGTTTCCTTCGTGAGGAATCCGATATTCTCCATACGGCCTTTCGCGATTGGGTTGTTGGTGAAGAGCACGTGGTACTCTTTGATCATCTTTCTCATGTAAGGGATGAATTCCTTTACTTGGTCCACGAATTTAGGGCTAACTTCGTTGGCTAAACCTCCGATAACGTTGTAGCCCACCATCAGACGTCCGCCGCCAGTCTCTTCGAATATGTCCATGATTTTCTCACGGTCACGCATTCCGTAGATGAAAGCGGTGATGGAACCCATATCCATGCACATACATCCCCATCCCAAAAGGTGGGAGGCGATACGTGTGAGCTCGTCGAAGATGATTCGTACGGCTTGCGCCCTTTTCGGGATTTCCAATCCGAGCGCTTTCTCTGCGCAAAGGCAGAACGCATGTCTGTTGATGGTGCCTGATAGGTAGTCCAGACGTTCAGTCAATTGGAGTATTTGTGGATATGTCTTGCTTTCGCACATCTTCTCGATTCCACGATGGATGTATCCGAAGTTAGGGTCGATTTTATTGATCATCTCGCCTTCGAGGGAGACTCTCAAGTGGAGCACACCGTGTGTGGCAGGGTGTTGAGGTCCGATGTTGACGACGTATTCGTTTTTGTCGAATAGGCCTTTCTGGTCTTTGATGACGTTGCCATCCTTGTCGAAACGGAGGGTTGGCATCTCTTCCATGGCTTCCGAGGTTTGGTTAACCAATGGAACAGGATTCAACTTAGGGTCTGCGTCGTAATCCTTACGGAAAGGGAATCCGTTCCAATCTTGGCGAAGGAAAAGACGCCGGAGGTCCGGGTGGTTGATGAATTGGATGCCGAAGAAATCGTACGCCTCTCTCTCGTAGAGGTTGGCGGATTGCCAAATGTCGCTGACGGTAGGAATAGCAAGGTCTTCACGGCTTGAAGTGTTCACTTTTACCACCAACATCGCCTTCTTGTCTTGAGTGGAGGTGAAGTGGTAGATGACGCCGAAATACTCTTTGTAATCCATACCCGTCAAGTTCAGGAGGACGTCGTATCCGTTCTCTTTTATCTTCTCGGCTAATTTCCTGAATTTGTCAGGTGCTACGCAGACGGTAGGGTATTGTTGTTCCTCGACTTTGAGGGAGGAGTCAACGGATGAGATGATGTTTTGTATATTCTTCATGGCCTACTCGTTTTCTGCTTGTTCTTTTTCTTCTTTATTGTCGGGTTTTTTGTCTCCCAATTTGAAGAAGTTTTCTAACTTAATTTTTCTCTGCAATTGCATCATGCCGTATAGCATGGCGTCTGGTCTTGGTGGACAACCTGGGACGTAGACGTCTACCGGGATGATCTGGTTCACACCGTTCACCACGTGGTAGGTGTCCTTGAATGGACCGCCGCTGATGGCGCAACCGCCGACTGCGATCACGTACTTAGGCTCTGCCATCTGGTCATAAAGACGTTTGAGGACAGGCGCCATTTTGTGGACGATTGTTCCTGCGACGAAGATCACGTCCGCCTGGCGAGGCGAGTTACGGGTGACCTCCCATCCGAAACGGGCGAAGTCGGTCCTTGCGGCACCGACGCACATGAATTCGATTCCGCAACAACTGGTGGCGAAGGTCAATGGCCACACAGAGTTGGAACGACCCCAGTTGATGATGTCGTCCAACACGCCTATGGCGACGTTCACGCCGCCAGCGCGGAGCTCTTCAACGTACTGTTCCAAGTATTCATTGTCGTTGAAGTCCTCCGTCTTCATGTTTTTTATTTTGATATTCTTTACTTCCATTCCAACGCTCCTTTCTTCCATGCATAAGCTAATCCGAGAACGAGAACGAATAGGAAGAACAATACGCTTACCAGCCCCATCGCTCCGTATTCATCGACGAATTGGGTGTACGATGCCGCCCAAGGGAACAGTAGGACTGTCTCCACGTCGAACATAAGGAACAGGATGGCGAATAGGTAATAGCCGACCTTGAACTGCATCCAAGAGGTTCCCCTCGTCGGAATACCGCATTCGTAAGGCTCTCCCTTTTGTGCATTGGTTGATTTTGGAGCCAGAAGCTTGCCAATAATCAGCGCGGCTACCACCATGATGATGGCCGTCACCAATACGACGATAAAATTAGTACCTGTACTCATTTTGTTTATTTATTATTGTTATTGTTTATTTTTTGCAAAAAAAAACTATACCCGACAGGTATAGTTTTACGTATAATGTGAATGCCACAAACCATTGATCCCTCTGATTTGCTTTTCAAGCGTTTGCAGAAAATGACTTGTGCTTTCATCACACTTTCGAAGTTTTGTATTTTATTTTATTTTACGTATGCAAAATTGGAAAAGTTATTTGATTTGCACAAATAATTTCATGCGTTTTTTTCTTTCTGTTTTGACAAATTGAAAGCCTTTTTTCGTATTTTGGTGAAAATATTACCCTTGTTGTGTCTTTTTGTGCTCGATTTAGTTATTTATGCGTCAAATAGTAAGTTATTCGGTCTTGTTTTTGTGCATTTAGAAAGTTTTCCACACTCTTAAAAAAATATTTTTATTTTAAATAATGTATCCTTAATATTAGTTATCTTTGCGAAAATAATCAAAAATTGTTAGTATGTTAACTGTAGAAAAAATTGGCGGAACGTCTATGTCCGAATTTAAGGATGTGTTGAACAACATCATTATAGGGAAAAGGACAGGGGCTGATTTATATAACCGTATTTTTGTCGTGTCCGCCTACAACAATGTCACCAATTGGTTGTTGGAGCATAAAAAGACCGGTGAACCTGGTATTTACGTCAAGTTCCTCAATGACGAGAATTACAACGAAGCGCTGGACGCTCTTTGTGAGAAGTTGATAGGCTTGAACCGTAAGTATGAGGAGATTAAGTTGGACCAAAAGGTGGCCGACGAATTCATCATCAATAGGATCGCCAAGGCGAAATCATATCTTTCCGCTATGCATAGTGTCGTGGCTTCCGGTTATGTGAACAAACGTGATTTGTTCCTTGCCGCTCGTGAAATCCTTTCTTCCATTGGTGAGGCCCATTCTGCATTTAACTCTGTAAATATCATTCGCAATCACGGAATCGACGCCACGTTCATCGACCTTTGCGGTTTCGACGATTCTGAGGCGCTTACTATTGACGAACGTATCCATAAGGCTTTCATCGGCGTTGACTTTTCCAAGACCCTTTGCGTCGCTACCGGTTACACGAAAGGTGTTGAAGGTATCATGCGCGCTTTCGACCGTGGCTATTCTGAGGTTACTTTCTCAAAAGTCGCTGTTGAGGTGAAGGCTGACGAGGCTGTCATCCATAAGGAGTTCCACCTCTCTTCGGCGGATCCTAAATTGGTGGGCAAAGATAAGTCTATCCCTGTCGGCCATACTAATTTCATGGTGGCTGACCAGCTCGCTGACGTCGGTATGGAGGCTATCCATCCGAAGGCTTCTAAACCGTTAGAGTTGGCTGGCATTAATATTCGTATCAAGAATACTTTCGAACCGGAACATCCTGGTACTTTGATCTCTAAGGATTTCGTCGCTGAGAAGTCTTGCATAGAAATCGTCTCTGGTACGGATAAGGTGCTCGCTGTCGAGATACATGATCCTATGATGGTCGGAGAGGTTGGATTCGACCTTCGTATCATGCAGGTATTCGAGAAACATCATGTTAGTTATATACTTAAGTCTACTAACGCCAATAGCATTACGATGGTGATTTGGGACAAACAATCTTCCATTCCGTTGATCGAGGAGCTGAAACGTCTCTTCTATCAGGTGACGGTGAAAGAGGTTTCTCTGGTTTGTTGTATGGGTACTAACATCGCTCATCCGGGATTCTTATACCGTGCCGCTAAGGCTTTGTGCGATAATGGTATCAATATCGAATGTTTCGCTCAGTCTTTACGCCAGGTGAACATGCAGTTCGTCTTGAAACGTTCTGATTATTCGAACGCCATCTGTGCGTTGAATGATGCGCTCTGCGTCCATAAAATCGATTGATTTTTCTGTCGTAAGCGTGTTTCTAGTATAGCATTAGTTGTTTTTATATAATTGATAGTTGGGAAAGAGGATTAGTTTTATCCTCTTTTTCTTTTTTTTGTAACTCCTATGATGAGTAGCTTTTTGGATGGACCTAGTTCTAGGAAGGTGGTCTCTGGTCATGCTGCCGCTTTCTGTTCCTACTTGATTTTCGGTTTTAATATTTTGGCGTGTAAGCATATTGCGTCGTCTGGTTTGATTTCCCCGATCTGCCTTTTCACTTTTCGCGCTTTCGGTGCGGTCCTGCTTTTTTCGCTCCTTTCGTTGTTCGTGCCCAAAGAGAAGGTTGAACGGAATGATTTGCTGCGGATTTTTGTGTCATCCATGTTGGGTCTATTTCTGACCCAGATGGCTTTTTTGATGGCTGTCAAGATGACTACTCCTTTTGACATCTCTGTCATCGCTTCGTTGACGCCTGTCTTTACGATGTTCATCGCGGCATTTTATTTAAAGGAGCCTATCACTTCGAAGAAAGCGCTAGGGGTCGCTTTGAGTTTCGTCGGTGTAATCTGGCTGATTCTTAATTCGGTGAGAGTCTCGTCCGGAGTCGAGACTTCTTCGCCTATGGGCATAGCGTTGATGGTGTTGAACGGTCTTTTCTTCTCCATATACTTGAGCATCTCAAAGCCTGTCATTGGTAAGTATAGTGTGGTGACTTTCATGAAATGGATGTTCCTCTTCTCTTTCGTTGTCTCTTTGCCTTTTGATTTCATGGAGATAGCTTACCTGGATTATAGTTCTTTCCCTTCCGATGTGGTTTGGTCCATCTTGTTCGTCGTCTTCTTTGCGACGTTCGTGGCATATCTTTCCATCTCAACTGCGCAACGTCTTATTCGCCCTACTTTGGTGAGCCTTTATTCTTATGTCCAGCCTATCGTGGCCGCTTGCCTTGGAGTCTATTGGGGAATGGATGTGATGACTTGGCAAAAAGTTTGTGCGGCTCTCCTCGTCTTTGTCGGGGTAGGTGTGGTGAACGCTAGTAAGAAAAAATAAATTGTTTATGGTATGCGATATCGGTGGATGAAACTTTAGCCCATTTTGCTTGCCTTCGGATTGCGTGTTTATATGAAAAAAAGCCACGGAGCCTTCAAAGACATCCGTGGCTTTTTATTTCCCCTTGCGGGGCGAACCCGTTGTTTAATGTTATATATGCTTATTTTATCGAGATTGTCTCAAGTATGTCCGTACATTTCTTTAAGCTCTCTTCCTCTAAATCTTTGTCTATTTTGATGTTGACGCCATATAGACGTTGGTTTTGGTAAATCAAGTAAACGTCTTCCATTCCTGGCTTGAGTGAATAACCCCTGGTCGCCACGAAATGTTTGGTCTCATAAGCTGACTTACCGATGATGGTGTCTGTGATCTCTGTGACTTGCTCGTAGTAGACACCTTTCAAATCGTCATACATTTTTTTCTTGTATGTCTTGATGAATTCGTCGCATGCCGTTTGGCCGGGAATGGAGTCGTGGAATCTCATGAAGTAGATGCTCGTCGCATAACGAGGGATTGTGTCGCCCTCTTCCGACATGTTGTCGCAGAGTAGGGAAGCGCAGATCGCATTGTATCTGAAGCCATCGAAATAACTGTTTTTATCTGCGGGCATGGTGTCCATGTATGTGTTAGTCCATTGATCGATTGGGAACGTCGCGGTTATGCCGTATCTGTCGTTTAATACGACGTGATCTTTGTCTATTATTTCCTCTGGCTTTTCGTTTAATGTCTCGTCGTCTTCATCATCCTTTTTGCAAGAAAAGAATAATGTACAAGATAAAGCAAGCAATAAAATATGCTTTTGGGAAATTTTGAATTTCATGATACCCCCTTATTATATTAATGATTGTATTCTGGTAAGATTAACTGACAATCGATTTGCGACCATAAGTCCATAAAGAACTTTAATTGTGCCCAAGATGAGATTCGAACTCACACGCCGAAACCGGCACTACCCCCTCAAAGTAGCGTGTCTACCAATTCCACCACCTGGGCAAAAAAACGACAGAATCGTAAGATTCTGTCCGAGAGTTGAGCGAAAAACGGGACTCGAACCCGCGACCCCGACCTTGGCAAGGTCGTGCTCTACCAACTGAGCTATTTTCGCAGTTGCCGTTGCTTTCGCAATTGCAGTGCAAATGTACTGCTTTTTTTTGTCTTTGCAAGCGTTCGAGCAACTTTTTTAGGGCGAAATATTAACTTTTTTTCTATATAGTTGAAAATTAGGCCATTCTTGCTTTGTAATCTTCGTATCCGAATTTTCTCAAGACTTCCATTTCTCCTTTTTGGGTCCATAAGACCAGAGAAGGATGGGTGACTCCATTGAACATGGTGGTCTTGACGGTGGTGTAATGTATCATATCCATGAAGATTATTCTTTCACCTATTCCCAATTCGTGGTCGAATGACCAACTGCCGACAAAGTCGCCTGACAGGCAGCTGTTGCCTCCCATGCGGTAGGTCGGTTTCCCTTCCGTTTCGTCAGTTGCGCCTAATATGGCAGGCTTGTATGGCATTTCGAGGCAATCGGGCATGTGGCAAGCGAAGGAGACGTCCAGTATAGCTGTCTTTATTCCGTGGTTTTCCACTATGTCTACGACGCTGGACACTAATTCGCCTGTCTGCCATGCGAATGCGCTTCCTGGCTCCAATATGACTTTTAGCCAAGGATACCTGCTCCTGAATCCTTTTATGGTTTTGATGAGGTGCTCCACGTCATAGCCTTCCCGTGTCATTAGGTGGCCTCCTCCGAAGTTTACCCATTTCAACTGAGGTAGGTACTTCGAGAATTTATCCTCGAACGCACCCATGAGTTTCTCGAATTCGTATGAGGTTGATTCGCATAGGGCGTGGCAATGGAATCCTTCTATACCTTCAGGAACTTTCTCCCCGAAGTGGTCTATGGTGACGCCTAGACGGGAGCCTGGGGCACATGGGTTATAAATCTCGGTTTCGACTTGCGAGAATTCCGGGTTGACTCTTATGCCGCATGATATTTTCCTGCCGATTTTGTCGATCTCTGGTTTCCTCCTTTCGTACTGTTGGATGGAATTGAATGTGATGTGGCTACTGTATGACGCTATCTCTGCGAATTCGCTGTCCGTGTAGGCGGGCGAGTAGGTGTGCGCATAGTTGCCCATCTCCTCGTACGCGAGTCGCGCTTCTGAAAGTGAGCTCGCCGTGGAGTATTGTATGTATTCTTTCACAATCGGAAATGCTTTCCATAATGCGAAGGCTTTGAACGCTAATATGATGTCTGCGCCTGACTCGTCCTTGACGTGCTTGATCAACGTTAGGTTCTTCCTTAATCTTTCCTCGTCCAACACATACGATGGGGTTGGTATTTTGCTGTAATCTATCATGCTTCCTTTGGGTTAAATCGCCCAAAATTATATATTTTTGTAGAGATATGCCCATTTATCGTATACAATTTTGTAACTTCGCGTCTCGAAATTCAATATCGGAATTATGGCAGAGAGAAAAGTTCGCGTGCGTTTCGCACCTAGTCCGACCGGCCCCTTGCATATCGGTGGCGTGAGGACATGCTTATATAATTATTTGTTCGCTAAAAAGAATGGCGGTGAGTTGTTGCTTAGAATCGAGGATACCGATTCCCAACGTTTTGTTCCGGGGGCGGAGGATTATATCATCGAATCCTTCAAATGGCTCGGAATTACTTTCGACGAAGGTGTCGGCGTCGGTGGACCGAATGGCCCGTATCGTCAGAGCGAACGCCGTGACATCTATAAGATTTATGTGAAACAATTGGTCGAGAGCGGACATGCTTACTACGCTTTCGATACTCCGGAAGAGTTGGAGGAGAAACGTAATACGATTCCTAACTTCCAATATGACTCCCATTCCCGTATGCAGGGCGTCAATTCCTTGACGTTGAGCGCTGACGAGGTGGAACGCCGCATCGCAGCCGGCGAAAAGTACGTGGTCCGTATCAAGGTGGAGCCTGATGAGGATATCGAAGTGGATGATTTGGTCCGCGGTAAGGTGGTCATCAACTCTAATATTTTGGATGATAAGGTCCTTTATAAGGCTGCTGACGAACTACCTACTTATCATTTGGCTAATATTGTGGACGACCATTTGATGGAGATCACCCACGTTATTCGTGGCGAAGAGTGGTTGCCTTCAGCTCCGCTCCATGTGTTGCTTTACCGCTATTTGGGTTGGGCTGATACGATGCCTCGTTTCGCTCACCTTCCTTTGCTCCTTAAACCGGAGGGGAATGGTAAGCTTAGCAAACGTGATGGCGATAAGCTCGGTTTCCCAGTATTCCCTTTGCAATGGAAAGATCCTAAGACGGGTGATATCTCTTCGGGGTACCGCGAGTCTGGTTATTTGCCGGAGGCTGTCGTCAATTTCTTGGCTCTCTTGGGATGGAACCCTGGCACGGATCAGGAGATGTTCTCCATGGAGGAGCTCATCAATCTTTTCTCAATCGACCGCATCAGCAAGTCCGGTGCCCGTTTTAACTACGAGAAAGGTAAATGGTTTAACCATGAGTATCTACAGAAACGATCTGACGAGGAGGTCGCTCATATGTTTGAACCTATCTTGAAGGAAAAGGGGGTTCAATGTTCTTTCGATAATTTGGTTTACATCGTCTCTTTGGTGAAGGAGAGAATCACTTTCCCTTCCGAGCTTTGGGATCAGACCGATTTCTTCTTCCAAGCTCCTACCGCTTACGACGAGAAATCTTTGAAGAAAAGATGGAAGGCCGAGAGCCCTCAATATTTGCGCGAGTTGGTTGATGTGCTCAACGGCATCGACGATTACTCTAAGGTGGTTGAGAACGAGCAGCTGGTGTTGGATTGGGTGGCTTCTAAGGGCTATAACCTCGGTACCGTCATGAACTCTTTCCGCATCACGCTTGTGGGCGCCGCTAAGGGTCCGCATATCTTCAACATCATTGATATCCTTGGAAAGGAAGAGACCATTGCTCGCGTGAATAGAGCTTTGGAGATTATAAAATAATTGAAATGAAGATTTTGTATGATTTAGGGCTGCTCATATACCAGTTTGGTGTGTGGGTGGCTTCTTTTTGGAACGAAAAGGCTTCCAAATTTAGGGAAGGCAGACACGGATTATTCGAACTATTAGACGAAAAAGTTGAAAAAGGCGGCAAATACGTATGGGTTCATGCTGCTTCTTTGGGGGAATTTGAGCAAGGACGTCCTATCATCGAGAAGATTAGACGGATAAGACCTGAGTATAAAATCATTCTCACATTTTTTTCTCCTTCGGGTTATGAGGTGAGGAAAAATTATGAGGGGGCTGACATCGTTTGTTATATGCCTCTCGACACGTCATGGAACGCTGAAAAATTCCTTGATATCGTTAATCCTTCATATGCTATTTTTGTGAAGTATGAGTTTTGGATGAACTATATTTCCGGCTTGAAAAAGAGGAGTGTGCCTACTTATATCGTTTCCGCCATCTTCCGTCCGGAACAGGTGTTCTTCAAATGGTATGGCGGCTGGTACCGTAAGGTTCTTCATTGTTTCAATCATCTTTTCGTACAAAATCAGGCTTCTTTGGATTTGCTTTCTTCTGTTGGAGTACACAACGCTTCTCTGACGGGCGACACGCGTTTCGACCGTGTGGCCGATATCGCCGCCCAATCTAAGGAATTACCTGTCGTCTCCGCTTTCAAGGGCGATTCTAAAGTGATTGTGGCTGGTAGCTCTTGGCCTAAGGATGAGGATATCATCTGCGCTTATTTCAATGAACATCCGGAAGTGAAGATGGTTTTGGCTCCGCATGAGATCCATCAGGCTCATTTGGATAGCATCGTTTCTAAGTTGAAACGTCCTTATGTTTTTTATAAGGATGCGGACGAGGCTGCTGCCGCTAAGGCGGATTGCTTGATCATTAATTGCTTCGGACTGCTCTCTTCTATCTATAAGTATGGGGAGGTGGCTTATGTCGGTGGTGGTTTCGGTGTCGGTATCCACAACACGTTGGAGGCTGCCGTTTATGGTATGCCTGTCTTGTTCGGTCCGAATTATACTCGTTTCCAAGAGGCCGTCGATATGGTGGAGCGTGGCGCGGCTTTCCCTGTCTCAAAATCGGAGGAGTATTATACGTTGATGGACGATTTGTTGCGTGATGGTTCCGAATCTTTGCATAACGCTTCTGATCATGCTGCGGCTTATGTGCGCGAAAAATGCGGAGCTACCGATAAAATTTTGAAGGAAATTTTCGGAAATTAACGTCTTTTTCTCCTTTAATCATCCTAAAATAGCTTGAAATCGTTTCGTTTCCTTTCTTTTGTCTTGAATTGTGGAATCGTAATCGATTAAATAGTAAATGATTATGATTTTGTTAAAAAAATAAGTGGTTTTGACGTTAAAAACATGGGCGTCACTCTTGCAGGATTCGCAAATATATACTACATTTGCAATGCAAAACCGAAAGGGGTTTGGTGAGATGGGTGAGTGGCTGAAACCACCAGTTTGCTAAACTGACGTACGGGTTACCGTACCGGGGGTTCGAATCCCCCTCTCACCGCTTTTTTTTATATGTTAGTTCGTGATACGAGCTAACTTTTTTTTTGTCAGGTGGGTTCAGTTCCCTATCACATGTGACGCCGGATTCCATCCGAATAGTGTTATTTTGAGCAATATCTTTCTATTCCTATGGTTCCCTTTTTTTGCCCGATAATGTTTTTGTTCCTGCGATAGGTCCTTCCCACTTATAATTCGTTATTAATGGTGGTCTTTATGACCCTATATTGATGTGCCATGAGTAAAAAAACAGCTAAAAAGAAATCTAAAGGGAAACATATTGTTGCTTTTCTGATTGTCCTTGTCATCTTGTCGGGTGTGGGCTTTTCCCTCTATGCTCTGTTTTATCCTAATGTGAAGGTGGAGAAGGATTCTCCTGCTTATCTTCATGTCTATGACAACGCTTCGTATGATGACGTGCTTGATTCTTTGAGATGCATGAAGGCTCTTAAGTCTGATATTCCTTTCCGCTTCACGTCTTGGCTTCTCAATTATCCTACTAATGTCATTTCGGGACGTTATGAACTGAAGTCGGGCGATAATTCCCTTACGTTGGTGCATAAACTTATGTATGGACAGCAGGCTCCTGTACGCTTGACTTTCAATAATGTGCGTACAAAAAAGGATTTGGCTGAGAAGGTGACCAAACACCTTCGGATGTCTGAAAGCGATATGCTTACCGCTCTTTGCGATCCTAATATTTGTGCGAAATATGAGACGAATCTTGAGAATATCATTTCGTTGTTTATCCCTAATACGTATGAGGTCTATTGGGACATTTCCCCTGAAGATCTTATCCATCGTATGAAGAAGGAGTATGACAAGTTCTGGACGGAAGAACGTATCGATAAATTAGCGGAGGTGGGACTTTCCCAGCAGGAGGTGAGCACCCTGGCTTCCATCGTCGACGAGGAAACGCGAAAGGTGGACGAGAAGCCTCGTGTGGCTGGTCTTTATTTGAACCGTGTGCACCGTGGCATCCCTTTACAGGCTGACCCTACGGTGAAGTTCGCCTTGCAGGATTTTTCGTTAAAACGTATATATAAGGGTCATTTGGAAATTGATTCTCCGTATAATACTTACAAATATCCTGGTCTTCCTCCGGGCCCTATCCGTGTCCCTTCCATTGAGGGAATCGACGCTGTGCTGAATTTCGAGAACCACGATTATATTTATATGTGCGCCAAAGAGGATTTCTCCGGCTACCATAATTTCGCAGCCACTTATGAACAACATCAGGCGAACGCTAGTAAATATCGTAAAAAATTAAATCAGAGGGGAATCAAATGATTCCCCTTTTTCTTTGTTCCCCAAATTACCCACAAAAAATTGTTAATATGAGAAATTTGGCCATTCGTTGTTTTATTTTCACATTAGTTGTCGGTTTAGTCGCTTTAATCGCATCAGATTTATATGGCACATATTGTAATTCTGGTAATGATGTGAATAGTGTTGCGGTGTGTGGTGATAGCCTTGAAAATAAAAGGATGGAAAGCCGTGAACATGTAATCTCGGCATTGGAAAGTGTCGGTTGTGTTGTAACCCCTGTCCCTACTAGTGGCTATCTCGTAAAACAACGAATCACAAGCATGTATTTAAGTGAAGTGAAATCTTGCAGGGAAAAAGGTTTTGTTCGTGTTTATGTCGATTTGGATCAGATTATAAGTTTTGCATTTGATGAAAATGAGGATTTTCTTTCGGATTGGGCAAGTTTCGTGCGGAAGAATAGGAAGATGCCTTGTGCTGACGCATCTCTTATTTTGCAAAATCGAATGAATGATATAAAGGAAATGTATGAATCGGACATTGATTGGGAGAAGGATGTTATTGGTGAGAAACGGGTTACGAACTCTTTTTCTATTTCTTATGTGGAGGTCGATTCGGATGTTGCGTTATATTCGGTTGACATTCCTGTAAAATCTGTTGAAGACGTGTTTTGCTATTTGCCTTTTGGCGGTGGTGACTGCCCTGGGCCGCAGGAACATAGGAGCATCGCTAAATATTGGTATGAAAAATATGGCGCCGTTCCATGTTACATGGCGGGTGACGTGCTCCAGTTTTATGTCGAAAAGCCAATTCGGGAAGCGGATGCTGAAGCTTTGGCGCGTGAACAGTATGCTTATTGCGTAGATATCGTTGACCAAGGTTGCAATTCGATTTGGAATCTTGCGGATGCCTTGCCTAAATCTAAATTTTGGTTCTTCTGGTGGGATTAGGGTGTGCTTGTGTTCTGAGTGGTTGGCGTGTTGGCTTGCGGAAAAAAGTATAGCGGGTCTTCCTGTTACTTAGCCATTTCGGGTTTATTGCGCCCTTCTTTTCCCGGTAGACAATATTTCCAGCGCTTTGAATGTGAATCGGTGGGGCATCTCTGCCCTCGAAAGTTTTCCGTACGCCCAATTTTTCAGTTCGGTTTCGGTGAGCTTGACTCCTTCTCGTAACTCTATTTGCGCATTGAGCACGGTGCCGAATTCCGGATCGGATGCGGGGTAAACTTTGGTCGCCACGATGTCGGGATGACTGTTCAAAATTCTTTCCACATTTTCCGGATAGACGTTTTCTCCTCCACATACGACCATGTTGCGTGATATGCCCCGGTGGAAGTAGACGCCTGACGGATTTCTATACGCCAAGTCTCCCGTCGCTTGCCATTTCCCTTGGCTTCCTATCATAGCCCATTCGGATCTTACCCAGAGCTCTCCGACACCGTCCGTTCCTTCCTCGCGTATTTCACACTTTACGCCTTTTATGGGCTTGCCTAAGGCCATCTCCTCGTTCTGAGCCAAGCATTCGGGCGTTGCCATCATGAAGAATCCCGCCTCTGTCGTGCCGTAGAGGTTGAATAGTACGTCGCCTAGTTTATTTTGGGTTTCGTCATATATTTTTTTGTCAAGCCTGTCTCCTCCGCTTATCACGCACTTGACGCTCTTCGCCATCTCTTTGGCGCCCTCTATTTGCCAAATGCGGGCTAACATGGCCGGAACGATAGGCAACACTTCCACTTCTTCCTCGTGTATGGTCTTGATCGCTTCTATGGCTTTGAAATGGCGTGATAGACATATCTTTTTGCCCATCGCCCATGCGATAATCAGTACGCCTAATCCGAATCCGTGGTAGAAGGGGAGTGCCACGTATACGCTCTTGTAGTCATGTATTTTGATGTCTCTCAATAGGGCGAAGAATGGTGGAAGAAATTGGAATAGTCCTGTTTGGCGTGAAGCTTCTTTGTAGACTCCGCTTGACCCTCCTGTCAATACGGAGATTTGGGCTCCTTTGAATTGGTGCGGAATTTTTTTGTTGCCGACCACACTCTCTTCCGATAGGCTTACGCTCAGTTCTTCTGTCGTTATTGTGGCGCAGGGGATATTGTCGGGTAAACATTTCTCGCGAAGTTCTTCATCGTATATCAGATGGTCTATTTTCCCGTTGTTGATGAGCTCGCCTATTTTGTCGGATACCATGTCGGTGTTAAGCAATCTGATGTTTACTCCTAACCGCGAAAGTGCGGGGAGGGTCAGCGCTGAAGTCTCGTGGTTCCTGCAGAGTACCCCGGTTTTCATGCCGGCACGCAGTCCGTATTGGTGGTAGAGTATCTTTGCCAATTTTTTTGTCTTGCCGTATAATTCGCCGTATGTCAGACGATTGCCTTCTGAGACCAAGGCGCATTCGTTAGGGTAATATTGGGCTGAGAAACGTAATATGGCCATGAGAGTCACACCTTCTTTCAGAAAACTTGCGCTTAAACGTAGTAATCCTAGCGGACTGATGAGGTGTGTTTTATAAAGCGCTTTCGCTAATATGGTGTCCATAGGCTAAATGTGACGATAGATGAATTTGACGAGCGGTGATAGTAGATATGAGATGGGAGCTGCGATTCTTGCCCACCATGGTTTGTAGGATGAACAAAGGCCGCTTGCTAGTTTCGCCAATACGTTTGCGGCTTCTTTTGCGGAGAAGGCGGGCATTTTTTGATAGGTCGGGTTGATGTCGCTCATTTGTGTGTGTACTAATGGCAGATAGGCGGTCTTCACCCTGACATTCCGTTTCGCGAATTCAGCGTCCGCCGTATCGCACCATGCGTTTCCTGCACATTTTGATGCGTGGTAGGCTGACCAGTTCGGCGCAAGCGGGAAAAGTGTGCTTACTGCGGATGTGTAGATGATGCAGCCTCCCTTTCTGCTCATTTGTGGCAGTATGGCTAATGATATGGCGACTAGTGATTTGTAGTTTAGGTCAATCGTCCGGTCGTAGTCGTGCAGACGGTCGTATGCCTCGGATATAGGTCTGTGGATGGATTTCCCCGCATTGGCGAAGAAGTAATCTATCTGTTGGTTGTCTTCGCTTAATTCTTTGCAAAACGCGTCCAGTTTTTCCCTTTCCCGTAAGTCGATGGCGCGGTAGGTCGCTTGGCATCCTGCTTTGTTGGCATCCTCGCATATCTTGATGAGTTCGCTTTCCGTGCGTGCGACTAGGATAAGGTCGGCTTTCGCTCCCATTAGCAGGTAAGCCAATTCTCTTCCGATGCCATGTGAGGCTCCGGTGATGATTACCCGTTTGTTGGAGAAATGTTTCTCCAGCCTTTTATTCCCGATTGGTAGTGTCGGATAGACGAGGGGGCGAATGATGGATGAAAACATCATAGAGGTGTGTTTATATGCGCCTTTTGAGTGTATTCCCGGTATTAGTCTTTCTCAAGGTATGTCTGCCGTCAGATTGAATCAGAAGAGCCCGTCCGTTAGTTGGACAGGCTCTTCATTTGAAATCCTATTATTTGACGGCTATTTTAGCCACTCTGCGTTCGTGTCTTCCTCCCTCGAAATCAGTTGTGAGGAATGCTTTCACGATTTCCAAGGCTTTTTCTTTGGAAATGAATCTTGCTGGAATGCCCACAACGTTCGCGTTGTTGTGTTGGCGTCCGAGTTTAGCGATTTCCACTTCCCAAGAGAGTGCCGCACGAATGCCTTGGTGTTTGTTGCAGGTCATTGAGATACCGTTTCCGGTGCCGCAGATGGCGATTCCCAAGTCGCATTTGCCTGACTCCACCGCTTCCGCCATCGGGTGCGCATAATCAGGGTAGTCGCAGCTTTCGGTTGTGTTGGTGCCGAAGTTGACGAAAGCTTGCACTTGGTCACCGAGTTGTTCGATGATGAAATTTTTTACCTCTACGCCTGCGTGGTCGTTGCAGATGCCGATTACCATGTCTTTTAATTCTTTCATTGTAATGTATCTATAGTTTATTCTTGATCGTTTGGTGCGTCCTCTTCGATTACGAGGTTGTCGATGATGAAGTCTTGGCGCTGTTGGGTGTTGTTGCCCATGTAGAACTCTAACATGTTGCTTAGGTCATCGTCTTTGTGTATGGTGACCTGGTCGAGCCTGATATTGTCTCCGATAAATCCCTTGAATTCGTCCGGTGATATCTCACCCAATCCTTTGAATCGTGTGATTTCCACTTTGGAGTTTGACTTTTCGAGTGTTTTGATGGCGTTGATTCGCTCTTCGTCCGAATAACAGTAGAATGTCTGCTTTTTGTCCCTCACGCGGAAAAGCGGCGTCTCCAAAATATATACGTGGCCGTTTCTCACTAGGTCAGGGAAGAATTGGAGGAAGAAGGTGAGTAGGAGTAGTCGGATGTGCATTCCATCGACATCCGCATCGGTGGCGATGATCACTTTGTTGTAACGTAATCCGTCCATACCGTCCTCTATGTTGAGCGCCGCCTGAAGTAGGTTTAACTCTTCGTTTTCGTAGACGAGTTTCCTGGATTTGCCGAAACTGTTTTCCGGTTTTCCTCTTAAGGAGAATACCGCTTGCAGGTTAGCGTCGCGGCTTTTCGTGATGGAACCGCTGGCGGAGTCTCCCTCGGTGATGAAGATGGAGGTCCGCTCCAAGTTGTCTCCTTTGGTGTCGTTGTAATGGAATCTGCAGTCTCTTAGTTTTTTGTTGCAGAGGCTCACTTTTTTGACTCTCTCCCTTGCCGTTTTCGTGAGTCCTGCGATGGCTTTCCTCTCCTTTTCCGCGTCTTGTATTTTTCTTAGGAGTATATCTGCCGTGTCTTGGTTCTTGTGTAGGTAGTTGTCCAGTTCCTCCTTTACGAAGTCGTTGACGAACTTATTGACGGAGACGCTACCTGAGGGATCCATGTCTCTGGATCCTAGCTTTGTCTTTGTTTGGCTTTCGAATACCGGCTCTTCCACGCTGATGGAGATCGCCGCCACGAGTCCAGCACGGATGTCCGGCAATTCCATGTTCTTGTTGTAGAACTCTTTGATGGTTTTTCCTATCGCTTCACGGAATGCGGTTTGGTGGGTACCTCCTTGCGTGGTGTGTTGTCCGTTTACGAAGGAGTAGTAGTCTTCACCGTATTGCAGGCAATGGGTGAAGGCGATTTCGATGTCGTCTCCTTTGAAATGGACGATTGGGTAGAGTGGGTTTTCCACCAAGTTGGCGTTCAGCAAATCCAATAGTCCATGTTTGGATGTGAATTTTTGTCCGTTGAAGATTAAGGTGAGACCCGTGTTGAGGTAAGAGTAATTGTGGAGCATTGTCTCCACGAAATCCTCTTTGTATTTGTAGTTGCCGAATATCTTCGGATCATTGTCTGGCTTGAAGTAGGTGATTGTACCGTTGCCTTCCTCTCCGTCGTAATCGATGACGTCTGTGTCGCTGACTAACACACCACGACAGAATTCGACGATTCTCGTTTTCCCTTCCCTGATACTTTGTACCCTGAAATTTTCTGACAATGCGTTGACGGCCTTTGTACCCACACCGTTCAATCCGACGGATTTCTTGAATGATTTGTTATCGTATTTGGCTCCTGTATTCATGATGGAGACCGCTTCTACGATTTTCCCGAGTGGAATTCCTCGTCCGTGGTCCCTAATCGTGATAGCTCCCTCTTTTAGGGTGATTTCAATTTGCTTTCCGACTCCCATCCTGAACTCATCGATACTGTTGTCCAGCACCTCTTTCAGCAATACGTAAATACCATCGTCGTAGTGGCTTCCGTCTCCTAACTTTCCGATGTACATACCGGGTCGTAGTCTGACGTGCTCAAGGCCTTCCAAGTGCTTGATACTGTCGTCTCCGTATTCGGCGATCGCCGCTTGTGTCTCGTTGAAATCCAAATCTGCCATAATGATATATTCCCTTTTTCTTGGGTGATGGGAGTGCTTGCGTCACCCTATTCCCCCTCTTTCGCGAAGTTAATAATTTTCCGCGAGGATTTTGCCGCTATTTTTAAATTACATGCATCATGCGCCGTTTTGGTGTCTTATTTGAATTATGGATTGCTGCTTATAAATCGTTATTTGTTTACGTTTTGAAAACGTAGATGTAATCAATAATGTTTTTGTTAGTTATATGAAGTTATTTAGATTCTTACTATTGGGAATGGCTTTTAGTTCTTAATCTGTGGCTTATGCGGAAAGTGTACCGGCTCAGGCCAATTATGTGGATAGTATGTGTATATATTCTTTTTTGGAAATTTTCGAAAAGGATACATTATTATCGAAGCCTGAGGTTGTGGCGAATAAACAGGACTTTTACTCTTTTGTCGAAAAAAATTATAATGTCGTTGAACCCAATAAATATAAAAATACGTTTGATTTGATGAAAGAAGGGAAAGATGTTAATCAAGATGATTCCGTTCTGTTTAATCGCGATGGAAACGAGCCTGCGTATAAGGTTACAGCTTACGAATTTTTAGTAAGTCAATTTATGCTTGAAATGTATTTGGAGCGATATGCTTCCAATCCTGATAGAATAAAGGCGCAATTCCTTCCTGCCCTAAAGGTTTATTTGTCTGATCTTTACGCTAAAGAAGATATCGACGCTTTTGTGGAAGAGTGTGATTGGATGCAAATTAGGAAAAAGGTTGATGCTGTAATAGAGAGTAATAGTTATAAGTTTCCTACAACTTCTAGGAAAAAAGATATAAATGTCTTTAAACAACTCGTCGGGGAATGGGAAACCTATGATTTTAAAATGGAACAATTGGGTGAGGCAAAAATTGAGTTAACCCTTGACTCGTTCATCAAAAACGCTATGAAAAATAGATATGAGTTTATTACGGATAATTATTATAAGTATTATTCTCTGGATAGTTATGATTATTCCATGTTGACTGTGGGTAAGAAGCTGTTTAAAAATTTAAACAGCTTCTAAATATTATGTTGTTGGTGGTAAACTTATGCTTTATCCTATTTCGGAATATAGATGGAGCAATGAAAAAGGATCCTATAGTGAAATTGATGATGTCTATAGCGATCAAGAAGTGATGGTTGTAGGATTAGATTATACTATGGTTTCTAATAAGATTGATGAAGTTGAATTGTCCTTCCATTCCATACGTGGGGATTATGATACGATGTCGCATTATTTCTTACGCAGGAAAAAAAAAGTATGGTGATGTGACACAAAAAAAGGAAGATTGAGCTTATCTCTATCTTCCTTTTTTATACGTGTTTTAGAAGCCTAAATGATCTCTACCTTAATGCTCTTGATCCATCCGGTGTTTCCGTCCTCCATCTGGATTTCTATCCAGTTTCCTATCTTGCTTTTTATGCCAACCTTTGTTCCTTCATGAAGGACGAACAAATCTGTGCCTGATTCGTCCGGCGAACTTTTCCCTGTAACGGTAGGGGCGGTGATGATTGCTTCCTCGTTCTCGGTGATGGCTTTGTATTGTGCCCTAGCGTATGCGAATGACACGATGGTGAAAAGGAAAGTGGCTATGAAAGAGAAGAACGTGATTTTCTTTATGGTTGACGAACCGGAGAAGAAATAGACTCCAAAGAGTGCGAGAGAGACTATGAATGCGACAATGCTCCATATGGCCCATCCGTTAGAGGAAGCTCCGTTTTGAATGTCTTGGTTCCATTGGGATAGAACGAATTTGTCTATCGTCTCGATTTTGTCAACCGTTTGGGAGCGAGCCATGTCCAAGTTGAATTTCACGTCTTCGTCATTCGGATTGATCTTCAAGGATTTCTCGTAATAGAGGATGGCATGCGCTATGTCCCCTTGCTTGTATTTGGCGTTCCCGAGGTTGTAGTATAGGGCGGCTGATTCGCCTTCATTGTTCATCACCTCCGTGTATAGGCTGTCCGCCAATGCGAATTTCTCTGCTGCGTAAGCGTCGTTGGCATCTTTCATCTTATCGGATCCTCCTGCGAAAACTGGGACGCAGAACAATGCCAATATGAGTGATATAATTGTTCTTTTCATATTTTATTTCTTTACTTGTTCTTCCAATTTGCCGATAACTTCGGCTGTTTGATTGTATATTTCCTCCATGGAGCTTTGTCCTTCGGATTTTGCGAACCTTGCGAATTCGCAGGTGTTGAGGATCTCCTTGAATGATTTGATGGTCTCTTCATCCACTTGCCTTTTAACCAATTCCTGTTCGATATTTTCTTTCGTCAGTTGTGAAACAGGAATGGTCAACTTGTCGCTCGTGTATCCCCACAAAGCCTTCATCACCTCTTCGTAGAAGGCGTCGTTGTTGCCCTCCTTCATGTAGGCGTCCGCTTTTTTGAGTCTCTTTTGGGCTTGTTTGTTCGCCCTCTTATTCTTCATCAAAGTCACGTTGGCGTTTTCTTTGATTTGTTTTCTGAATAGGATGGTCAATACGATAAATAATATGAGCGGAATGATGTAACCCATCCAGAAGCCCATTGTGCCGTAGAATGGTTTGCTCTTTTTGACTACGTCCGTACTTTTGGTGTTGATGTATCGTATGTCTTTGCCGATGTATTGGACGTTCTCCTTTGTCGTGAAGTTGGATACGATTTGGCTGTTGTCCGTATTGTTATCCCCTTTCTCCACATTCAGTGTAAAGGCCTCAGTCTTTAAGGTCTTGTATCTTTTCGTGTTCAGGTCGAAATAGGAGAAGGTGGCGGCTGGTATCTCGAATGTTCCCGCATGACGTGGAATGATCAAATAGTCAATATCCCTTGAACCCGAGTTGCCGTTGGTCTTCGTGTTTTCCTTTGGAGGATATTGGTCGAAGTCTGTCGGAAATTCGAATGTTGGACTCTTCACGTATTTGATGTTTCCCGTTCCGGAGATTTTCACTTTTATTGTGATAGGCTCATAGGCTTTGGTCTCTGTCTTGCTGATGCTGCTTTCCATGCTGAAGGAGCCGACCGCATTGTTGAAGTTCTCTGGTTTCCCTTCGGATGGCAACGCTTTGACTTCGATTTTTGTCCCCTCTATCGGTATCACCTTCCTTACGCGTTTCATGGTGTTGAAGAAGTTGTCGAATCCCCAAACGCTTCTTTGTCCGCTAACTACTTGAAGAATGGCCGTGAGTTGACCTTTTTCGATCTCCACACTGCCGCTCTTTTGCGGGTATAGAATGACGCGTTTTAATTTGAAGGTTTGGTATTTGATGCCATTGACGACTTCCTCCCCAGGTTGTTCCTCTTTTTTCAGTTGGATTTCCTTGCTTATGAATCCTTTGTATTCAGGGAATTTCACGTCTTCTATTTCCATGACATTTCCTCTGTGATAGAGTACTGTCGTTGCTGTAATCTCTTCTTGCTCGTATACGCTTCGTTTGGAATAGATTGTTTTGATGAACACATCGTTCGCCGCATTGTTGGCTACGGATTGGTTTCCTCTCCCGTTTTGTTGGTTGCCGGATGTCGCATTGGCCTGCTCTTGTGCTACCACTTTTATGGTGACGGCATTGGACATGACGGTTTCACCGTTGTTCTTAAAGCTTGAAGGCGATATCGTAAACGTTCCTTCTTTCTTCGGCGTTAGAATGTAGGTGATTACTAAAGAGGTTTGTCTGGTGTAATTTCCGTTGCTATATGTGCTCGATTGATATGAGCTTTGGTATGGACCGCCTAATACGGAGAAGTCTTTTAGATCCGGCTCTTGTAATTTAGGCGATGCGTTGGTGATGGTATATTCCAATTTGAACTGTTGGTTCATTCCCACCACCGATGGGGCTTTTATTGAGAAGGTTACATTCTCATTATCTGCCCATAGAAAATTGATGCTTCCTATTAGAAGGAGTAAAGTCAAAATTAGTTTATTTCTCATTTCTCTTTTCATTTTCATCTTCATTAATGCAAAAATACTAAAAAATCATTCTTTTTCAATTTTTTTGCGTATATAACAACCATGGCGTTGGACCTCGATTGACTTCGGTATCCGGTCTTTATTCCTTCCGTCATCGCCAAGGAAGATACATGGAATTACCAATTCTTCTCTATTCGTCTTCCTTTCTGTTGCTTTTGATGTAGACGGACTTTCTTCAACGTGTTCTCCTCGTCTTTTTCCATCGCCTTCAAAATTTGGTCGGCGTTCTCTTTGGACAAGTCGATGTTGTCGTCTTTTTCTCCGCCTTTCTCATCCGTTTTATTCCGTTCGTCCTCAGGATTGTTTTGTTGGTCTTGCTTGTTTTGCTGATCCTGTTGATCCTGTTGGTTTTGTTGGTCTTGCTTGTTTTGGTCGTTTTGGTTTTGATTTTGATTTTGGTCGTTGTTTGGCATTTGTTCCAAAATCTTCCTTAACTGTTTTTCGTATTCTTGTGCGAAGGCCAAGTTGAATCTTGTGTCGTCCCTTTTGGGGTCATCCCTTAGGGCATTTTTGTAGTCTTCTATGGCTCTTACCGTGTTCATGTAGCTTCCCTGTAGTTTCGTGATCTCCTCTTTGCTTAGATTTAGGCTCTCAAAACCGCTTTTTTCGATCATCTCGTTATACATGATGATTGTGTCTAACGAAACTGTGTTCATGAAGTTGAAATTTCCTTTGTTATGGAAAGCGCTAGCAGGAAAATGTTCGACTATGTCTGGCTCGTTTTGTTGTTTTTTCACCATGTATTTTCGTACTGCGTTAGCATAGGTCGAATCGGCTAATTTTATGTTGCCTTTCATCGTGTAGTTCACCGCTTTGTCGTATTCTGCGATATAGCTGAGCGAATCGATGGCGAGGGCGCGGTTGAACGAAGTGGTGGCGTTTTCTAACTGGTTCTTTTGGGCGAATTTCACTCCTTCGTTGATGTGGTCGTCAACTTTTGAAAATGATAGGTTGCGTCGGTTAGCGATATTGAATATTATCAGTCCTATGACAACAAATGCGATGCTTCCTAATAATACTATATTCTTTTTAGTCATATCGAATTATCCTTATTTTGTGAATAACTTGAAGCCTTTGAAAAGTTTGTTCTTCTTCTCCATAATGAAGAATTCCGCTATGAGCAGGATGACGGCTATCCAAGCGAATATTGGATATTGCTCTTCGTATTCCGAATAGACTTTAGACTCCACTTCGTTTTTGGATATCTTGTTGATTTCTTCTTGGATGATTTTTAGGGCGTTGTTCGAATTGTCGGCTCTTACGTAAATACCGTTTCCTGCCTTGGCGATTTTCATACACATCTCTTCGTTCAGCGCTGAACTGATGTAGTTTCCGGCCTGGTCCCTGATGTAATCGTTGCTTCCTTCGATAGGGACAGGGGCACCGTTGACAGATCCGATACCAACGACGTTGACTTGTATTCCTTTCTCCGCCGCTTCCTTGGCTGCCGCCTCAGCGTCGTCTTCATGGTTTTCTCCATCTGTGATGATGATGACGGATTTGCCGTTCTCTGTTTTTTCGGAGAATGCTGTGCAGGCTTTCTCCAGGGCGCCGCCTATCGCGGTTCCTTGCGTCGCGATGAGACTTGGCGTGATGGTGGAGATGAACATTCTGGATGATTGGTAGTCGGTTGTGATTGGAAGTTGTGTGAATGCTGTTCCCGCAAATACGACTACACCGATTTTGTCATTGTCTAGACCGTCCAATATTTGGTATAGCATGTTTTTGGAACGCTCCAGCCTGTTTGGTTTGATGTCTTCCGCCAACATGGAGTTGGAGATGTCTAACGCAATCATTACTTCCACGCCTTTTTTCTTAACGGTTTCGAGTTTTGAACCGAACTGTGGACGTGCTGCGCTGATGATGATACAAGTTAGCGCAAGCATCAATAGGGTGAATTTAAATATTTGTCTTCCATTGGAAACTCCCGGCATCAGAGACTTCATCAATTCCATGTCTCCGAATGTCTTTATCTTCTTGGTCCTTAGTATCCTTGTGAAGATGAAACCAACGATAAATACCGGTATGATGAATAGCAATGGCAAAAATTCCGGATTGGCGAATCTGAATAACATGACTTATCTCCTCCTTGATTTATGGAATGTGTTGTAATAGAGTTTTCCTAAGCACGATTTCTACGGCGAGCATAATTAATGCGGCTAGGATCCACGGTAAGTATTCTTCCGTTTTCTTGCAATACTCTGTTACTTGTATGTCTGACTTTTCCAGTTGGTCTATCTCTTCGTATATAGATTTCAGGGATTTGTTGTCTGTCGCCCTGTAATACCGACCTCCTGTTTTCTTTGCGATTTCCTTTAGGGTGGTCTCGTCTATGTCTACTGAAACCATCAACTTCCTGCCGTCTATTTCGATAGGGGCTTGGGAGGCGTTTGTTCCCACACCGATTGTGTAGATTTTTATTTTATATGTTGCCGCTAAATCGGCTGCTGTCTGTGGATCGATTTCTCCGCGGTTATTGGAACCGTCAGTCAGCAGGATGATGACCTTGGAAGGTGCGTCCACGTCTTTGATTCTGTTCACCGCGTTCGCTATACCAAGGCCGATGGCGGTTCCTTTGTCTTCCACCATTTCGTCGCTGATAGTGTTCAGCAAGCTGATCAGTGCGGTCTTATCTGTGGTGAGCGGACTTTGTGTGAAACTTTCACCGGCGAACACGACCAATCCGATGTTGTCGTTTTTACGAGCCATGATGAATTCCGCACCAACTTTCTTCGCCGCGTCAAGACGAGTCGGTTTCAAGTCTTGTGCTTTCATACTCTCCGAGATATCCATCGCCATCATGATGTTGATACCTTTTACGTTTTCGTTGGAAATGTTGTCCGAAGACTGTGGCCTCGCCAAAGCGAATATGATGGAGGCTAAGGCAAGTATCCTCAAAGCGAATGGGACATGAAGCAAGTATACTTTGTAACTTTTGTTGATGCCTTTGAATGTCTCTATGGTCGACATCTGTAGGCTAGGGGATGTCTTCTTGTTTTTCCAGATATACCAAGCTACTATTGGTATCAATAGCAGCAGTAGGTACAAGTAGGCTGGATTTGCATATGTGATTGCCATATTCATTTCAGTTTTTATAACGTGAATTCTTTATTCTCGGCACTCTCCTCTGGATTTTGTTGTGAATTATTCGACACGTCGTTGGAATTTTGGGCGGTTTGGTTGACGATTAACATCGCGTTGACGATACTCATCTCGTTTTCTTCTTGTGTCGGCTGATATTTGGCGAACTTCACCATATCAGACAATTTGAACACTTGGTCGATTTTGTCGTCGACACGTGCGGCGTCATCGTCTTTTCTCAACTCTTCAATGATTTGGTCCGAAGTCATTTCCAAGGCGGATATGTTGAATCGTTCCATGAAGTAGAGACGTAATGTCTCCGTTATCTGAGTGTAATATTTCTTTTGTTGCCCTTGTTGCCAGATCTTTTCGTCCTTAATGTTATTAAGAGATGACATGGCTACTTCCTGAGGTGTGCGTCGGTCTCTGATGTCGAATTCGAAGTTTAAATCAGATTTCTTACTAACTATTATCTTGTAAAGGACGATGAATCCAACTATACCTGCAACTATTAGCAGTAAGGATAAAAGTTGGATTGCACGTAGGATATCTATGCTTGGTATTAAAAAGCCTTCGCTCTTGTTGAGCTGAGCTTTTGTGAAATCCTCTTCTATCGTCACAACGTTTATGATGAACCTATTGGTCGTGTAGTATTGGTCGGGTGTGGAGAATTTGAATGGCTCGATTTCGTAGCGTCCGGCATCGAACGACGTGATGATCAAGTCCTGTTCGATTCGTATCGACCCTCCTTTCAGATTGGTCGTGTCTTTGTCGGTCATGCGTACGATTTCAATGCCTTCCGTAAGCATTTTGTCCTTGCTGAAATCCGGGAATTGCATTTCTACAATTTTGGGATGCTCCACTTCAATGTGGATCGTTCGTTGCTCGCCGATAAGTAGGGTGGTCGAGTCGATTGTGGCGCTGACAGAAATCGGGTTCGCCATAATGTTTGACGATGCCAACGTAATAATTAGTATGCAAATGAAATATCTCAGTTTTTTCATCTTCAATTTCCTTTTTACATTAGATGCGTTGCCTGAATAGTTTCATTAACGCTTTGACGTAATCTTCGCTTGTGGAGATGGCGATGGAATCCACGCCGCACTGGGATAGCGTTTGTTTGATCCGCTCTTGACGTTCTCTCCAATTTGCGTGGAAGATGTTCCTCGTCTTTGCGTTCGAGGTGTCTATCCATATGTCCTCCCCGCTTTCCGCGTCCTTGATTCTGATTAGGCCGACGGACGGCAATTCCGTCTCTCTCTTATCGTAAATCTGGAGTGCCACCACGTCGTGTTTCCTGTTTGCGATGGTCAGCGATTTTTTGAAGTCCTTGTCGATGAAGTCTGAAATGATGAAGACTGTGCATTTTTTCTTGATGGCGTTGGTCATGTATTGTAGCGCCTGCTCGATGTTCGTTTTCTTGCTTTCCGACTCGAATCCGAGCAATTCTCGAATGATGTACAATACATGTTTCTTCCCTTTTTGTGGGGGAATGAACTTCTCGATTCTGTCTGAGAAGAACAACACTCCGATCTTGTCGTTGTTTTGGATGGCGGAAAAGGCGATTGTCGCCGCGATTTCAGTCATCATCTCTTTCTTTTTTTGGATTTGGGTTCCAAAGTCTCCGCTGGCTGACACGTCAACAAGGAGCATCATGGTCATTTCCCTCTCTTCCTCGAATACTTTTATGAAGGGTTTGTTGAAACGTGCCGTCACGTTCCAGTCTATGTTTCGGATATCGTCTCCGTATTGGTATTCCCTCACTTCCGAGAATGTCATACCTCTACCTTTAAAGGCGGAATGGTACTCTCCCGCGAATATGTTACGCGAGAGTCCCTTCGTCTTTATTTCAATTTTCCGAACCTTCTTTAATATTTCGCTCGTGTCTTGCATCTTTGTCGGATTTCTTTCTGTTTCTCCTTCGGTGTGTCCTGTCAATCCTTTTACCGCTTTTTTGTGATAGTTTGGCTTTTGAAGGATTAGTGGATTCCTATTCGATAACTAATTTGTTTCAGGCGAATGTTTGGTTTCTCCTGGGATTAAGGCACTTCGACAGCGTTGATGATCTCGCTGATGATTTCTTCCGAAGTCATGTTGTTCGCCTCTGCTTCGTAGCTTAATCCGATACGGTGGCGTAATACGTCGTGCGCAATCGCTCTCACGTCTTCTGGAATGACGTATCCTCTCTTCTGTAGGAATGCGTATGCTCTTGCCGCCAAAGTCAAATTGATGGATGCACGTGGAGATCCTCCGAAGGAAATCATGTCCTGTAAGTGTGCCAAGTTACACTCTTTAGGGAATCGAGTGGCGTATACGATGTCGACGATGTATTTCTCGATCTTCTCGTCCACATAGACTTCTTGAACCACTTTCCTAGCCTCGATGATGTCGCTTGGTTTTAAAATCGAATCGATTTTAACCTCTTCTCTCCGGATGTTTTGTTTGATGATTTCGATTTCCTCATTTGGCTTCGGGTAGGTGATGTGGACTTTCAGCATGAAACGGTCCAATTGTGCTTCAGGCAATGGGTAGGTACCCTCTTGCTCGATTGGGTTTTGTGTCGCCAAAACAAGGAATGGTGACGGTAATTTGAATGTCTCTTCACCAATGGTCACTTGTCTTTCCTGCATGGCCTCCAACAATGCACTTTGTACTTTCGCGGGCGCACGGTTGATCTCATCCGCCAATACGAAGTTGGCGAAGACCGGACCTTTCTTGATGTTGAATTCCTCTGTCTTTTGGCTGTAGATCATGGTTCCGATCACGTCCGCAGGCAATAGGTCTGGTGTAAATTGTATTCTGTTGTATTTGGCGTCGATTAATTTGCCTAATGTTTTGATGGCTAAGGTCTTTGCCAATCCTGGTACACCTTCCAATAGGATGTGTCCGTCTGCCAACAATCCAATCAACAATGATTCTACTAAGTGTTTTTGCCCTACGATGGATCGGTTCATGCCGGACGTTAACATATCCACAAATTCACTGTGCTTTTGGATTTTCTCATTCAAAGCTCTGAAGTCAATTGCCTGATTCATAATGCTTATTTTTTTATTATTTATATTTTCTATTTTTTCATTAATGGTACGCAAATGTACAAAATAAAAGCCTATTTTTCCCTATAGAATCTTTCTTTTAATAACAATTATGAAATTTTTAAAATGCTTTAACTTTTGGATGTTTTTTAATAAAAACGCCACTTGAACGTTGTGCCCAAGTGGTGTTTTGTTGCGTCGAGGGAATGGTGTCCCCTCGTTTTCCGTTCCTTAGATTCCTTTGAAGTCGGACGTTTGCTTCTTGTTAGTTGAATAGCCTTAAATAGCTTTCTTTCACATCTTTCGCCGCATTTATGCTTTCGTACGAACTAGGGTTGATCACAGATTCGTCTAGTTGCGGGATTTTTATTTCCGTTCCCGCCGGCACGTCGTCCGGCCTGCGTATCGTAGCTTTGTTGTAGAGATAGATGTAAACCCAGAAATCCTTCGATCCGTTGTAGTATTTCCTTGACATCGATGTGAGTGTCTGTCCACTCTTTATTGTATCGGTGTATGGTTCTCCTTTGACTTCGAAATTGATTTTTGGATATTCTTTTTTTATGAATTTCTTAAATTCCTCGTCGAACCAATCCCAGTTTTGTTCGACGACTTGCTCTGGGAATTCTTGGTCGGCTTGCGCCATTTCGTATTTCTCTTGGTTCAGCTCTTCAAAGTATTCTTCTTTTTCCTTCTCTATCTTTGCCTCTGGCTTCGGCGTGATTACCGTGTCCGGCTTCGGCGCTTCCTGTTTGTTGAAAATATCCGTTATGGTTGTTTTTATCGCGTCGAGATTTCCTATGCCTTTGTCATTGCGGAATAATGCAAAAAACAGACAGGCGAATATGAGGAGAATCAATATGATAATGACGACCAATAGACTTTTGTTTTTCTTATTCTTTGGTTCTTTATCTTCTTTCTTACTGTTGTCGGTAGGACCTTGTGGGACGTTTTGCCGCGCATCTTTTCCCTCTTCGCCTTCCTGGGACTTCCCGGCACCTGTTTGTCCTTCTTGGTTCGCCTCGTTTGTCGTTTCGGCGGTTGGCGCATTCTCTTTCTCTGGAACGCTTCCTTCTTTTGCAGCCTCTTCTTTCGCTTGCTCTGAGAGTGGAGCGTTTGCGGACGTTCCCTCTATGTTTTCTTTCGGGGAGTCTTGCGGCGCTTCATTTTGAGTAGGTGTCGGGTTTGTGTTGTTTTCACTCTCTTTGCTTTCATCCGTTCCTTCGTTGGCCTGGCTCTGCTCGCTAACAACTTCGTTGTCAGTGACTGTTCCTGCCGTAGGTTCTGGGGCTGTCTCTGAACTTTTATTTTCTTCCGCGGTTGTTCCATTCATGCTAGGCTCGATGACCGTTTCCTTACGCTCTTCGGTAGTGTTGGAAATGGTTGGTTGTTCACCGTCCGTGGTTTGAGGCTCTGTGGTCGAAATAAAGGCTGCGGAGAGAGGTTGGCCTTCCGTGGAATCCTGCATCTTTGGCTCTGCCTTGATTGCTTCCTGTTTAGATTCGTCCGTGATGACCTGATTCTCGGTTGTCACAATCTCGGGAGATGGAGCCTGAATGGTTGTGGCTTGGGTGTTATTGGATTCAACGGCTGTGCCGTTGTTAACTTCTTCGTATGAATTATCTGGTTCTTCGTCATCTTCATCATTGAACGGTCCGTCTACAGGTCCGTCGTTCGGGAGCACGTATGTTTCCAAGTGCTCGTAAGGTTTGTTCAAAGCTTCTTTGAGTTCTTTCTCTGGAGTGAATGATATTTTATTATGCGCAGGAATAATTACGGTGCTTCCGTCTGTCACGCTAACACTTTTACGCTCATCGATCGCGATGATTTTGAATGTACCTAATCCTTTAACCTTGGCGATACCGTCCTTGGCTAATGCCTCTTCCACAATCTCTGTGAGTGCGCGCAGGAATCCTTCCGAAAGTTTTTTGGATTGCCCCGATGTGGCGGCCAATTGTTCCGCCAAATCTTGTAGTGTGACTTTGTTGTTCATGGCATGAATTAGTGGTTAAATTTATCTTTGATTGTGCTGCTAGGCTTGAATGCGATTGATTGTTTCGGCGGGATAAGCATTCTTTGTTTGGTTGTCGGGTTGACTGATATTCGCTCCGCCTTGCGCCTAGCTTCGAACGAACCGAAACCTTGTAAAGACACAATGTTGTTGTCTAGTAATTCCTTCTTCAATGCTTCCGCCAATCCTCTAAAGAGTGTGTCGGAAGTTTCGGCGTCGATTTGCAGCCGAGTCTTGATTTCAGATATTATTTCTTTTGTGTTCACAATCCCTTTTGTTTTGTATTAGATAATTCGGTCACGATATTACGAAAAAAAATTCAAACCTAAAAATTTTTAGCGAAAGTCTCTTTTCCCGTTCGATTAGTGTAATGGATTTCAATAGCCTTGTTTCTTGATGAAATCCAGTAATTTTATGGAGAAGAACTCCATGTCTTTTTTCGTATACCTAACGTCCGTGAATACTTGGGCGAGGTTATCTTTCCCGTTTTCCTCCACGAATTTATGGTTCTCTTCCAGTGACTCCTTGTAGGCGTAAAGTTTTTCTATCTCCTCGGATGAATACTCGTTGTATTCTTCTTTGTGGACAATCCCGGAAATAGGTAACCTATCCGAAATAGCTGGCTTTTCGTCTGGGTATCCGACGGAAAGTGTGACGACCGGCACAACTAGTTTGGGAAGTTTCAACACGTCGGCGATTTGGTCCGGATTGTATGTGGTTGTTCCTAAATAGCAGATTCCCAGTCCTTTTTCTTCGGCAGCCACGCAGAATGTTTGCGCAGCCACGATAGTGTCTATAACGGCGCAGGAGAAAGCTTCCGCATTGCCATATCCTGGTGTGGCGTTCCTTAGCTCGCACCACTTTGTGAATCGGTTGAAGTCCGCGCAGAAGGTGAGGACCATGGGCGCATTCGCGAAGGCGGGTTGGTTGAAGTGGGCTGGCGCAAGTTGTTTCTTCTTTTCGGCGTCTTTGGTGACGATGACGCTGTAAAGTTGCATGTTACCGGTCGTGGAAGCTTGGAAAGCCGACTCGAACAGTTCGTTCAAAATGTCGTCCGAAACTTCCGTCGACTTGAATTTACGTATGGTACGTCTATCCTTTAATGTTTGGATCATTTTTATTATTGTTTGTTTTTGTACTTATTTAAGCCGTTTTTTAGGAATTGGACAAATGCGGTCACGTCTTCCGAATAGCCATATGGTTGCGCAATGGCATTCCCTTTCTCGTCGATGATGAAATAGAACGGTTGTGAATTGGCGCCGAATTTGTGTTCTTCCAAGTAACTCCATTTCTCTCCGATGGTGGTTACCGTTGTTTCTTTCCCGTTATTGTTGAACGTGACCGGTTGGTCGAGTTCGCGTCTATCGTCGGTGAAGAGGGAGACGAGCACGAATTCGTTGTCGATAAGGTCTTGCACTTCCTGTTCGTTCCATACTGCCGCCTCCATTTTCCTACAGTTGACGCAACCATGTCCGGTGAAGTCCACCAAAATCGGTTTCCCCTCTTTTTTGGCGAAGGCTATCGCTTCGTCGTAATCGGTGAATTGGGCTTTGACTTCTTCTTGAAGGTTGAAGCTTTGTGTGCTGATTGGCGGAGTGAATGCGCTGACTATTTTGAGTGGAGCGCCCCAAAGACCCGGCAACAAATAAATGGCGAAAGCCAAAGACGCACCTCCGCCGAATAGCCTTGGAACAGAGATGCCTTCCAGTTTCTCTTCGTCTTTGAACCTGATAAATCCTAAGATGTATAGTCCTGCCAAAAGGAAGATTACAATCCAGATGGCCAGGAACGTGTCTCTATTGAGTATTCCCCAATTGTAGGCCATGTCGGCGACGGAAAGAAATTTTAGCGAGAAGGCGAGTTCGAAGAACCCTAATAGGACTTTTGTCGTGTTCAGCCAACTTCCAGAACGTGGTAATTTCTTCAGCATTTTCGGGAAGAAGGCGAAGAAGGTGAATGGTATCGCCAAAGCGATGGCGAAGCCTAGCATACCGATGGCTGGCGCGAGGATGCTGTTGCCGGTAGAGACCTCCACCAATAGAGTTCCGACGATTGGACCCGTGCACGAGAATGATACGACGACTAATGTCAATGCCATAAAGAGGATGCTGGCTATTCCCGCTGTTTTTTCAGCTTTGCTGTCGAGTTTGGTGCTCAGGGATGCGGGAAGCGATAATTCGAATCCTCCGAAGAAGGAGATGGCGAATGCGATTAAGAGGAAGAAAAGTAAAAGATTGAACCAGTCGCTTGTCGCGAGCTCATTCAGTGCGTTCGCTCCATAACATAAAGTGAGGATGACGCCCAGCCCGACGTAGATGAGGATGATGGAACATCCGTAGAGAATGGCTGATAGTTTACCTTTGCTAGCGTCGCCGTCTTTCTTGAGGAAGAAACTGACTGTCATGGGAATGATCGGCCATACGCAAGGTGTTAGGATGGCAAGTAAGCCTCCTAACATGCCGAGGACGAAAATCAGCCATAATGATTCGTGTGAATCTTGTTTGTTATAGTTCATTTGGTCTATTACGGGTGACCATGTGTCCACTTCCGCTTCTCCCATTGACGGGATTTGTAGCGGCGCTATGGCCATCGGCGTTATTGATGCTTCTTGCTCTTTGACCTCGCTGGCAGTTTTTTGTCCGCTGTTCAGTCCGTCTTTGTGGAAAGAGAATTTCTCTTTGGTCGGCGATAGGCAGTTGCTGTTGTTGCATGCCATGAATTCCACGTATCCGTTTAATGTGTACCCATCCTCTTTCTTCTCCAATTGGACTTTCTGACTGAATGTTACAACCCCTTCATATTCGCATAATTCCATGGCGAACATTGGATCGTTCCCGCATTCCTCTTTCTTGTCTGCTTCTACTTCCCCGGATAGCCGCACGTTTTTTTTCTCGGTGAAACGGAAGGTGGTTGGGATTGGTCCGTCTTCAGGCATGTGCATTCCGTAGATGTGCCATCCTTTGTCTATGTCTGCTTTGAAGGTTACGGTGATTGTGTTGTCGGCGTTAATCTCGCCGCAGTTTATTTCCCACTTGACGGGTGTTTGGATTTGTGCACGGATGGCACACGAAACAAAAAGAGTTAGGATTATGAAGAATATTTTTTTCATTTCTTTATTCATTTGCTTAGATTGCAAAAATAGATTGAATTTTAAAAAAAAGCAAATGTGCCTTTCCCTCACTGCCATGTTTTTCTTACTTTCGCGGTATGTTTAGATTAAGAAAAAAGATATTTCCTTCGATAGGATTGCTCCAATGTTTGCGTTCTTGTGCTTGCCGCTGTTTTTTATTCGGTTGTATGGCTATCACTGGAATGGATTCCTTCGCTGTCGCGTGTCGTGATTCCGTGACGATGGAGAAGACGCCTTTTTCATGGGGATTTAGGGCGGATATCGGAGGTGTGTTTCCGACGAATGATTTTGTGAAAGGGGGACATTTTGACATTAATACCCAAACATGGAGTTATTCCGAGGAGAATGAAGTGCATCATTTTTCTGACTATATCCTCCAATTCAATTTTGGGGTCCGTCCCGACAAATGGCAAGCCCGCGCATACCGCAATCCATATTATGGGTTGGGTGTGGCTTTCCCCCGTTTCCAGGAAGAACGGTTAGGGAAACCGGTGTCGTTTTTCGCCACATATGGAGCTAGGATTTGCCGTATCACCGATTGGTTGAAGCTTAATTACGAAATCAACTTTGGCTATTCCACTAACTGGAACCATTATGATCGATTCGAGAATCCTGATAATGTGGCGATTGGATGGAAACATAACGCGCATGTCTCTCTCTTCCCTTATTTGAAAATCTCCTTTCCTGGTCCTTTCGACGTCAAGGTCGGACCTTCTATCACTCATTTCTCAAACGGCGCGACTTTTATGCCTAACCGAGGCATGAACAATTACGCTTTGTCTCTTTCTTTAATGTATAACATGAACGATTCGGAGAATCGTGTTGTTCGTGACACATCGCTGTGTCCGCCTATTGTCCCGTTGCATATTGAGCATGATTTTATCCTGACTCGTTCTTTCCGCCAGAAATATTATGACGGTACGGGCACGAATTTGAGTACGCAGTATGTGCAATATCGTCATCCGATTTTTGCGTTTAGCTATGCGCCTATGTTGAGATGGTCATATAAGTATCGGGTGGGACTGAGTTTGGACTTCCTGTACGACGAGAGTTCCGGGGCTAAGGCGGATTATGTTTTGAACGAGAATGATGGTAAGATGTATGAACGTGTTTGGCTAGGGGAAAGAAGTGAACGTATGAATTTAGGCGCATCCGTGAAAAATGAGCTGATGATGCATGGCTTTTCGTTTTTCTTGAATATCGGATATAATTTCATACAAGGTGAGACTGGTTTGACTCGTATGTATGAGGTGCTTGGCTTGAAGATCCAACCCCATGGACCTGTTTTCGGTAGCGTGGGCGTCCGTGCCGTTTATTTCACGAAGGCGCAGTTCATATGTTGGAGCTTAGGCTATTCCTTAAAGGGAAAGCCTTTGCGTCGGGTGAAGTAGCATCGCTTGTTTTATAATGGGACATACTGCGGGGCTTATGGATGTCCGTCTCGTTTTAATTGCCGTCTCGATTAGCCATATTTGAAAATATTCATAATTTTGCAAAATATTTTTCGCTTTAATAAAAAAAAACGATGAAAAAGATAGTGTATTGGGCATTGTTGGCGTCTTTTCCCCTCGCTTTCGTTTCTTGTGAAGATGGGGAAGTGGATGAGGACCCATATGTTGAAGAACTTTTTAGCGAAGATTTATTGGTGGGCGGATCTTGGCGTTGGACTGAGACTGTGTGGGAAGATGATATCGTTGATGGTTTTTCATACGTGGAATATGCGCATGACGACCTCTCCTTTTTCTTCGAAAGTGATGGCCATGTTTCCATACGTAGCAATTTTGAATCTCCTTTCGGCCGCTCCGATTCTGATTGGATAGATGGACGATGGAATTTCTCTAATGGTGAACTTCATATCGACACGTACAGCGGTTCTTGGAAATATGAGATACGTAAACTTGATGAGTCGTCCATGGTGTTAGTCTACTATGACGAATACAATGATGATTGGGGCAATGTTATTCCTCGCCGTGTGGAGGAACATTATTCAAGATGATAGTTGTAACGGGAGATTATCTCCCCTATATGTATAAACAAAAATGGCAAAAGAATTAGAGTTAAAGTATGGGTGTAATCCCAACCAGAAGCCTTCCCGTATTTTTATGGAGAATGGTGAACTGCCTATCCAAGTTTTGAACGGTCGTCCAGGTTACATTAATTTCTTGGATGCATTCAACAGCTGGCAGTTGGTGAAGGAGTTGAAGGAGGCCACAGGCCTTCCCGCCGCAGCTTCTTTCAAGCATGTTAGTCCCGCAGGTGCCGCGGTAGCGGTGGAGATGTCCGAAACCTTGAAAAAGATTTATTTCGTGAACGACGCGAAATTGTCTCCTTTGGCTACGGCTTATGCCCGCGCGAGGGGTGCTGATAGAATGTCTTCTTATGGCGATTTCATCGCTTTGTCCGACGTGTGTGACGAGGAGACCGCATTTCTTATTAACCGTGAGGTCTCTGACGGCGTTATCGCGCCAGGTTATACGGACCGTGCTTTGGAAATATTGAAAAACAAGAGGAAGGGAACTTACAATGTGATCCAAATCGACCCATCTTACCGACCTGATCCGATAGAGCGTAAGCAGGTTTTCGGAATCACTTTCGAGCAGGGTAGGAATGAGGTGAAGCTTGACGAGTCTTTGTTTACCGAATTCCCTACCAAGTCAAACACCTTAACCCCTGAGGCTAAACGTGACTTGCTGATCGCTCTGATTACCTTGAAGTATACCCAGTCCAATTCCGTATGTTATGCATTGGACGGACAAGCGATCGGTATTGGCGCCGGACAACAGTCTCGTATCCATTGTACTCGCCTTGCTGGTAATAAGGCTGATATTTGGTTCCTTCGCCAACATCCGAAAGTGATGTCTCTTCCTTTCAAGGAAGGTATTCGAAGAGCGGACCGCGACAATACGATTGATGTCTATATTTCCGATGATTATGATGATGTCTTGGCGGATGGCGTTTGGGAGCAGTTCTTTACTGAAAAACCTGAACCTATTACCCGTGACGAAAAGAAGGCTTGGCTTACTAAGATGGATAACGTCGCCCTTGGTTCCGATGCGTTCTTCCCATTCGGAGACAATATCGAGCGTGCGCACAAAAGCGGTGTGCGCTTTATCGCGCAACCTGGCGGATCGGTACGTGACGATAATGTGATCGAGACTTGTGACAAATATGGAATGACGATGGCATTTACCCATGTGCGTCTTTTCCATCATTAATGAGTGCTTATAAACTTTTGAAAGCGGATTTCCTTGCCGGGATTTCCGCTTTTTTTGTTTCTGACGCCTCGCCTCTCTTAAAAATATATAATTTGCTGAAAAAAATGTGATTTTTTATTGCGTTGTCTGTTGTGTCTATCCTCTTTGGCTTTATCTTTGTGTTGTGAAAAGTCTGAATGGCTTTCGTGTATGTAGTAGTTTTTTTTCACAATTGGTATGGGGAATTTTGGAATCCTTTTAGCCATCACATTGGTGGTTGTCGCAATCGCCGTTTTGTTATTAGGTGTTCAGACCTTTTTTTCGAAACGGAAGAAGTTCCCGAATATGCATGTGGGTGGGAATAAGGCTTTGAACGAAAAAGGTATTTACTGCGTGCAGACGCAGGACGCCATGGCTAGGAAGACGAAAAAGGCTGAGGACCTTAAGCCTCATGATGAAGACTGAATCAGTGAATAATATAAAAGAAAAATATATGAAGTATTTTAACTCAATTTGTATTGCGCTTGTCGCATTGACTGTCATTGTATGTTATGGCTGTAAAGGTAATGCTGCCCCTGAAAACACTAATGTGACGAACGAATTCGCTGCTCCGGTTGCCGATTCTTCCGCTTCCGTTGCTGAATCCGTATTCCCGGTCGCTTATGTGAATGTGGATTCCCTTTTGCTTGGTTATGATTTCGCTAAGAACTTGAACGAAATTTTGTTGAAGAAACAGGAGAAATCCCGTAAGGAACTGACCAATGCGCAAGCTAAGCTCCAAAAAGATTATGAGGCTTTCCAGCAAAAGTACCAGGCTGGCGGTTTCTTGACTGAGGCTACTTTGCAGAGTGAGCAGGCTAACCTCTACAAGCAAGACCAAAATCTGCAGATGTTGGAGAAGAAGCTTGCCCAAGAGTTGATGGCCGAACAACAAAAGATGAACTCGCAATTGCGTGATACGGTTGCGGCGTTTTTCAAAATCTATAATGCGGATAAGAGGTTTAAACTTATCTTGAGCAACGCCGATTCCGACAATGTGCTTTTTGCTGACGAGGCTTTGAATATCACAAATGATGTGATCGAACAATTGAACCTTCGTTATGCCGCTCAAAAGAACAACAAGTGATCTATTTAAATACCAATCACCAGGGAGGAAAGTTCTTACTTTCTTCCCTTTTTTGTTTTTGTGCCTCCCTCTATTTGTTCTCCTAAAACATATGGTACAATCCATCTGCCAGAATATCTTTGTTAGTTGATGATTTTGTTTATTTTTGCATATAGAAAAATGTCATGAAATGTTGAACGCAGAAGAGTTACCAAAAGAACAAATCATTGTCGCCGCCCATCCGAACCATTTTCCGGAGACGGCGCTTAAGCTGGCCCAAAGATTGTCAGAAGTCCACAATAAGCAAATATGTCTGTTGGGTATTCTTGGAAACAAGGAAACCAGGTCTTTTTATGAGGAAACTTTCGAATCATGGAAGGCTGTGAAGATCGCTTTCCCTGTCAATACCTTTGTGCTCGAGGATGATTTCACTGATTTTATGGGTTTCGTTGAAGCGGGTGTCATTATTTTTGAGATATCCGATTGCCCTCCTTATAATAAACCTTTAAACCAATTGAAATTGTGCCGTGAGCTTAGAATGCCTTATTATTTCGTGAAGCCTGGTCAGGAGATTAACTTCGACAGGGTTTTAGTTCCCGTCGGTTTCTTGGTCGAAGAGGTGGAGAAGGGTAGGTATTGCCGTGGTATGGGACTGAAGTTCCATTCGCATTTTATGTTTATGGTCGCCAATGATTATGGAACGCGTGCCCGTCATAATGCGGATACTATTATGGCTAACCTTCAGAAAAATTCTATTGAGTATGAGGAACTCGATTCACATAAGAATAGTTTCAAGATCGAACTAGAGGCTGTGGACCGCGTCACGGAGCAGAATGCCGATATTTTAATGATATCAGCTTCCCGTGAATATAGTATCGACGATATCATCTTTGGACCAAAGGAGCTGAAAGTGATTAAAAAATCGCTTGTTCCTTTGATGATTATTAATCCACGGAAGGACCTATATACACTATGTGAATAGTGGTTTAATCGATAAAAATGTCTATTCTGTCGATAGGAATAGGGAATACGTCCGTAAAACGTTGTTAATCAGTTGTTTTTCTATTTTTTGGCATAGCGTTTGTACTATTCCTAATAGAAAACAAAATGTAAAACATTCTAAATATTACTGTCATGAAAACAAATAAGTTCATAGCAATTCTTGTTACCGCATTGGTAATGGTTTGCACTACAGCTTCCGCCCAAAGACAAGGTGGTCGTCAAGGTGGACAACAAAGAATGGAAACCAGAAACGGTTCTCTTAGTAATAACAATAATAATTCATACGCAAGACAAAGTAATTCATCAGCTCGTATGAGCAATCAAGGACCTAGCCGTCAAAATAATAGTTCAATGAGAAGTGGAAATGGTGGTTCCCAACAACGTATGCACGCTCCGGCGGCTACCCCCAATAATAGACCTTCTCAGCCTCGTATGGCTCAATCTCCGGCTGCTTCTAGACCAAGCAACGTAGGTCCTCGCCCGCAACAGGCTCCTCGTAGTGGTGCCGCTGTTCCTCACAAACAGGCACCAGCACCTCAACGTCATGCCGCGGCGCCAGCGCCTCAACGTCACGCTCCCGCACCAGCGCCTCAACGTCATGCTGCGGCGCCAGCTCCTCACCATCGTCCAGCACCAGCGCCAGCGCCTCAACGTCATGCGCCAGCGCCAGCGCCTCACCATCGTCCAGCGCCAGCTCCTCACCATGGTCCCGCACCTCGCGCTGCTGTTCGTCCAAGGACATTGCCACATCATCCACATCCAGTAGTTGGTCCTCGTAGACCTTCTCCTATCGTTTACCATAGTGGCAGACCTTTCCGTCCAACTATGCATCCTCATGCTTGCCATTTCGATGCGCATGGAGTTAGATATTATGTTCACAACGGCCATTTCTATCGCCAACATCCTACTTTCGGTTTCGAGTTGGTCACTCGTCCGGTGAACCTAGTTCTCGCCGCACTTCCATTCGCTTGTGTGACGGTTAACCTCGGTGGCGTTGATTACTGGTATGGTAATGGTGTTTGGTTCTCTAAAAGAGCTGGCGGATATGCCGTTATCGAAAGACCGGCCGCTGTCTTAAAAAGTGAGGTTTTTGTACCGACTCTCCCAGTCGGATCCGTTAGCGTAAACATTAATGGAACGACATACTATAACTATCACGAGACATGGTTCTTGCCTTCTAGCGAAGGATATGTGATCGTAGGCAGTCCTGAAGAGGATGTATTCATTCCTGAGGCTAATATCGTTACGCAATTGCCAGAGGGAAGTAAACGAGTTGTTATCAACAATCGCCTCTATTGGTATGGAGCTGACACTTGGTTCGAACCTGTAAATGGTGGTTATGTAATCGTTGATGAGCCTTATAAATAAATTTTGAACATAGTTTAAGTTATGATTAGGCGTTTCTCCTAAAACGAGAAACGCCTTTTTCGTAATGCGCTAATAATCCATGAGTTTGCTCTTTTTGTCCATGTGAATCTGACGTTTGTACCATACATTTGCGACATAAGATGAAATATAACTTTTAGATTAACCATGTAACCTTGCCTTATTAAAAGAATCAATTTACCTAGCGATTGCAAATTTTAGGGTTTATATGTTAAGGAGATGGCTTTTTGTCATCTCCTTTCCTTTTTGATGTTTGTGGTGTGATTCGTGATTTTCCCCCTATTTTATTGTGTGATATTCCTTTCCCTTCTGTATTGTATGTTTGTCGTACAGAGGTTCATTTTCTTTCGCCTTCAGATATTTTCTTCGTATATTTGTAGTAAATAAAAAATAATTATATGCAGTTTGATTCTATCATTGCCCAGACGCTGAATATTCAGCAGAGACAAGTGACGAATACCTTGAGACTTTTGACGGATGGAGCGACCATCCCTTTCATTAGCCGTTATCGTAAGGAAATGACGGGCGGTCTCACGGAAGTTGATATCCAAGAAATTCAGATTCAATATGAGAAGCTTACGGAATTGGAGAAACGTAAGGAGAGCGTGCTTAAAAGCATAGATGAGCAAGGTAAACTGACTCCGGAATTGAAGAAACGCATCGAGGGGTGTATGTCTCTCACGGAAGTCGAGGATATCTACCTGCCATATAAACCGAAGCGTAGGACCCGTGCCGAAGTGGCTAGGGAAAAGGGTTTGGAGCCTTTGGCGAAGATTTTAATGTGCCAGCTTAATAATGACGTCGAGAGCAAGGCGTTGCCTTTTGTGAAGGGGGATGTTCAGGATGTGGACGAGGCTTTGCAGGGTGCGCGAGACATTATCGCCGAGTGGGTGAGCGAGCAAGAGAACGCCCGTGGTCGGATCCGTCGGCTCTTTTCTTACGAAGCGGTCATCCAATCGAAGGTCGTGAAGGGAAAGGAAAAGGAGGCTGAGAAATACCGTGATTATTTCGATATGAAGGAGCCTATACGAAAGTGCTCGTCCCATCGTCTTTTGGCTATGCGTCGGGGCGAGGCGGAGGGATTCCTCCGCGTGGATATTTCCCCTGATGCGGATGCGGCTCTGGAGAAATTGAATCCTTTGTTCGTGAAGGGAACGACCGAAGCGTCGCAACAAGTCAAATTGGCTATCGCGGATGCATATAAACGGCTTATCAAGCCTTCTATCGAGACTGAGTTCGCCTCTTCTTTGAAGGAGAAGGCGGATGAGGAGGCCATTAAGGTCTTTTCTGAAAACTTGCGCCAATTGTTGCTTTCCCCTCCATTGGGCGAAAAGCGCGTGCTGGCTATTGATCCTGGTTACCGTACGGGTTGTAAGGTGGTTTGCTTGGACGCAAAGGGCGATTTGCTCCATAACGAGACAATATATCCTCATCCGCCGCAGAACGAGCGTTCTCAGGCTATGGCGAAGATCTCAAAATTGGTCGAGGCGTATAATATCGAGGCGATTTCCATCGGAAATGGCACTGCCGGACGTGAGACCGAACAGTTTATCCAAAGCATACGTTTCGATAGAAAAGTACAGGTATATGTCGTAAGCGAAAGTGGCGCTTCCATCTATTCTGCTTCGGCTGTCGCCCGTGAGGAGTTCCCAAATTATGACGTCACCGTTCGTGGGGCTGTCTCTATTGGTCGTCGTCTGATGGACCCGCTGGCTGAGCTGGTCAAAATTGACCCTAAGTCTATCGGAGTCGGACAATACCAGCATGATGTGGACCAGACGAAGTTGAGACGTTCGCTTGACCAGACGGTGGAGAATAGCGTGAACCTTGTGGGGGTGAATCTCAATACGGCAAGTAAGCATTTGTTGAATTATATTTCCGGATTAGGTCCGCAATTGGCTCAGAACATTGTGGATTACCGTGCGGCGAATGGCGCCTTTTCTTCGCGTAAGCAGTTGTTGGACGTGCCTCGTCTCGGGGCGAAGGCTTTCGAGCAATGCGCTGGTTTCCTTCGAATTCCTGACGCTCCTAATCCTTTGGATAATACCGCTGTGCATCCCGAGAGTTATTCCGTCGTGGAGAAAATGGCTAAGTCGTTGAAGTGTACCGTCCAGGAGTTGATTCAGAATAAGGATTTAAAAAAACAGCTGGTCCTGAACGATTATGTCAGTGATAAGGTTGGCTTGCCTACATTGAACGATATCATGGATGAGTTGGATAAGCCTGGTTTGGATAGGAGAAAGGCCATTAAGGTTTTCGAGTTCGACCCTACTATCCATGTGATTGAAGATGTTAAAATCGGGCAGGTATATCCAGGCATCGTTACGAATGTGACCAATTTCGGCGCTTTTGTCGATATAGGCGTGAAGGAGAATGGATTGGTCCATATCTCTCAGATGGCGGATCATTTTGTAAGTAATCCTTCTGATGTCGTCGCACTTCACCAACATGTGGAGGTGAAGGTCATTGATGTGGATCTGGCGAGGAGGCGTATCCAATTATCCATGGTTATCTGATGGCTTATTGACGATAGGATAAGAAAATGAGGAGGCTCCTATTCGGTGTCTCCTCATTTTCTTTTAGGATATGCTCAGTGTCTTATTTTTTCCTTAATTTTTCCACTTTCCATCCTTCTGGAATTTTGTCTTCGCTGAATTCTTTCGGCAATTCAGCCGGACAGGTGAATGTGCCTTTCTTGGCGACGTTTTGCATCCAGCCTGAAAGGTTGTACCAATCCGAGAATCCGACTTTAATCGATTTTAGGTTCCTGCAGTCCGCGAACATTCTGTAGTAGCTGGATTTCTTGACGATTGGCGCATACAAATCGGGAGCTTCCGTAAGACTGATGCAACTCGTGAACATACCGAAGTAACAATACTCCGACAATTCTTTTGCGGGTAGGGCTGGCGCGCTTTTTAGATGGATGCAGTTGTAGAACATTTGGTAGTAGCACCATTCGCTCATTGTGGTGGCGGGCAGTTCAGGAGCTTGCAGTAGGCTCATGCAGTTGATGAAGAGTTCCCTGTAGCAGCGTTTCGCCAATTCTGTGGCTGGAAGTTGTGGCGCTTGCTCGAGTGTCTCGCAGTCTGCGAACATCTCTTCGTAGCAGCTTTCTTTCATCGTTGTCGCGGGCAGTTTGGGCGCTTTCGTCAAGTTGACGCATTTCTTGTACATGCAGGCATAACACCAATTTTTCAGTTCCGTGGCAGGTAATTCTGCGGTTTCCGTCAAGTTAGGGCAGTTTTCGAACATCCTGAAATAACACCAGTCGGCTAATTCTTTCGCTGGTAGTTTCGGAGCGGCGTTTAGACTGTTGCATCCCAAGAACATTTTGCTGTAACAACTGTCCGCTAGTGTTGTGGCTGGCAAAGAGGGGGGGAGGTTCAGACTAATGCATCCTGCGAACATGCCTGCGTAGCAGCCTTTGTTCAGGGTGGTCGCCTGTAATCTTGGGGCGGTCGACAAGCTTGTGCACTCTTCGAACATATACCTGTAGCAGTCATCCTCTAAGGAGGTAGCGTTGAGTGTTGGTGCGTCCGTCATGTTTTTGCAACTCTTGAACATTTTTTGGTAGCAGCCCTTAGCCAATGTGTTCGCATGGAGTTGGGGCGCTTTGGTGAGTCCCCTGCAGTCTGTGAACATGCTCTCGTAACAATAATCTTTGAGTTTCGTTGCTGTGAGTTCCGGTGCTTGCGCTAGGCAGACGCATGAAGAGAACAAGCCGTAGAAGCAATGGTCGTTCGGAATCTCAGTGGTGTTCCCTTCTCCGTCGATCAAACTCATGACGCTTCCGCTGGCGGACATCGAACCTGTGATGACGAAACGTGTGTAGACGGAATCGCTTTGGGAGAAGCCTTTCGGATTGTTCCCCTTGAATAATATCTTGTCGCCGATGCGTCTCAGGTTGATGCTTTCTTTGTCTTTCGCGTATGACCACGATTTGCCGTTGTCGATTGAATAGGTGACGTTCGGCGTGTTCCCGTTAATGTTTCGGATTTCTACTGAGGAATTCATTTTGTTGGCTGTGAAACATAAGTGGTTGTGCGCTCCTGCCTCACTTATAGCCAATAGGGTTAACAGAATTAGGAAAATCTCTTTTTTCATTGTCTTTCGATCTAATTTCAGTCCGCGAAATTAGAAATAATGTTGGTCTTTCCCCAATTTTTGTTCTCGGAATATTTGTCCAATGCTTCTTGTTAATGTTTTTTATGAAAAAGGGGACACCAGCAAACTGATGTCCCCTTTCACCTTCAAACGTTATATTTACATTCCGAACAATGGTTTGATGATCTCTTCTTGTAATACGAAGAAACCAGCTCCAGATAGATATCCGGCCAACGCCAAGAGAGAGATGTTTTTCAAGTACCAACCGAAATCCACTTTTTCGAGACCCATTACAACGACACCAGCTGCGGAACCGATGATGAGGATGGAGCCTCCGACGCCGGCACAGTAAGCGAGGAACAACCAGAAAACTCCGTCTGTTGCCATAGGCCCGGTTGCCGTTATGTCATACATACCCATTGAACCTGCCACCAAAGGGACATTGTCCACAATGGATGACAAAACACCGATGATGATGTCGATGAGGTAAGGGTTGCCGACTGATTGGTCGAGGAATGTAGCCAATTCGCGAAGAATGCCAGCGCATTGCAAAGCGTTCACTGCCATGAGGATACCAAGGAAGAAAAGGATGGTGGTAAAATCGACCTTCTTCAATACGACGTTGATTCTCGCCTTTTCATTCTCAGGCACTTGTTTCTTCTTGTGGTATAGAAGCTCTGTATAAACCCAAAGCACACCTAAACCAAGCAATACGCCGATGAATGGAGGCAAGTGGGTAATGGTCTTGAAGATTGGAACAAATACCAATGCGCCGATTCCCATGAAGAAAATAGTCTTTCTTTCTTTTTCTGTTACAATGTCAGTCGTTGCGCTTTGTCCGTTTGCCATTTTCGGTGCTTCAACTTCTCCTTTGACGGAGATGCTTTCAATTAACAAAGGAATGAGCATCGCGAGAATAGATGGAATAAGCAGGTTTGGAATTACGCCTGCGGTTGTGATGTTACCTTTCACCCAAAGCATGATGGTTGTCACGTCTCCGATAGGGGAGAACGCACCTCCCGCATTTGCGGCGATGACGATCATGCAGGCGAATTTCCATCTTTCAGCTTTGTCTGCCACCAATTTGCGGAGCAACATTACCATGACGATAGTTGTGGTGAGGTTGTCCAAGACGGCTGACATGAAGAATGTGATGAATGAAAGCATCCACAAAAGTTTCTTTTTGTTTTTTGTGGCTATTTTGTCTGTGATGATGGAGAAACCTCTGTGGGCGTCGATCAGTTCGACGATTGTCATCGCGCCCATAAGGAAGAAGAGCGTGGAGGCAACGTCGCCAAGTCCTTCGATTATTTGTACTTCCGTCACGTATTTAATCACTTTCTCATGAAGGTCTGGCAAAGCGTTTACCGCATCGCCCAGATTGCTGAGATTGAAATGGTTTAGGAACTCTGAGCTGGCTAAGAGAATAGGCTCAGCATTAAATACGTAAATCGTCCAAAGGAAGGCACACAGCAAGAGTGCCGATGCCGCTTTGTTCACTTTTAAAGGGTGTTCCATCGCGATACTCGCATATCCGATGATGAACACTGCAATCATTAAGATTTCCATCACTATAATTCAGTTTTTAATTGTTTTTAATTTTCAAACGCGAAATTAATTTTTTTTTGGAATATTTATTCATTTTTCTACTCTTTTTTCCTAATAATCTTTGTGTTGAAAATGAAAAAAGGGAATGGTACAAATACCATTCCCTTTGTGACTTTTATCATCCTCTTTCCAGAGGGATTGAATTATTGGTTTAGTTTGAAGTTAACCGGCAATGTGAAATAAGAAGCGCAAGGCTTATTGTGCTGTTCTGCTGGTGTCCATTTAGGCATTGATTGTACAACTCTGACAGCCTCTTGATCCAAGGATGGATCCACGCTTCTAAGTACTTCCACTTTCTTGATTGTACCATCTTTACCAACGACGAACTTCAAAATTACGGTTCCTTGGATGTGCTCATCGAGGGCGATTTGTGGGTAACTCAAGTTCTTTTGGAGGAATTTTCTCAATTCTGCTGGTCCGCCAGGGAAGGATGCTTTCTTATCCACTTTGATAAATGGAGTCGCGTCGTCATCTTCCTCTGCTTCATCTACGACAGGACCTGTAGGCATCGTGAGTGCCTCGTTTTGGTCAACCTCTTTGAAGTTATCAGTTGCCTCAGTCTTTACCGTATTATCTACGACTTCGATTTCTGTTGTTTGTGAAGGCGTTTCTTGAGGTTGTTCTTGTTCTGGCTCTTCCGGTTGTTCCTCTTCCGGTTGTTCCGTAGCGTCTATTTCCTCTTCTTCCACGTCCCTAACGAAGTCTGTTTCTTCCAGTTTTTTCACTTCGCTATTAGACCATTCGAAGCAGATATAAGTGAAACCTAGTGCTAGGACAAGACCAATTAGTGTGAACATTGAACGTTTGTTGTTCAAGTCCGCTTGGGGGGATTTCTTTATTCTCATGATAATATATTTTTTATTAATTTCCTATTTAACGATATGTAGTGCAAATGTAATATATCTTGTCGAAAAAAACACTTAAATGTATCGTTTTTTTTAGTTTATGCAAGGCAGCGAAGAGAATTCTTTCGCGTAACGAATCATTTGCTCCACGAATGTTTCGTCATATTTTACCCGTATGTCTGTGATATTCCCATCGTTATCTAAAATAGCTTCGTAGCGTGGGTTGACAAACCCTTTGTATGGGGCAATTCCCAACACTGCATATCTTTCGAGTATTTTTTCGTGTATGGTAGGGTCCACTTTCACGCCATAACGTTCGACGAGTTGTTTCGCCGCGTTGAAGTCTCCTTCCGATTTGATGCGTTGGATTTCGGCCAAAAGGGTTCCGATGAGCGATCTCATCTTCTCGTAGTCGTTGATTACGACGTAAACCTTTCCGTCCCTCTCCTTGAGTTCGATGGTCTTGTCTTCTTTACCATGTTCGTATATCCATTGGGCGATGAGTTGACGGTTTCTCATGTGGGCTTCCTCGATGTCGTTGCCCAATTCGATTCGGGTAAGTTGCGTCAACATGCCATTCATCATATATTTGTAGTATTCGGCTTTGTATGCTTCCATGTTAGGCAATAGACCTAGCTCCACCATCTTCTTGTCTGCCGCGTAATAGAGCCCGAAAAGGTCTGCGCGTGCCTCTTCGATGGTCGCTCCGTAAGCTCTGAGCGCGTCTTGGCTCACGCCTGGAAGCAGTTGTCCCGAACCGTGTCCCAAGCATTCGTGCAAGTCTGTGTGGAGGTTGTCCGCTTGGTAGCCATATTTCTCGATTCTCTCCCTTTCCTCGTCGTTCCAAACAAACTCTTCCAGGAATCCGTTCCCTTTGGAGGCTTGGTCGTATGCTTCCGTGATGTTTTCCAGGGTTACCGACTTGGATCCATGCATTTGGCGGATCCAGTTAGCGTTAGGAAGGTTGATACCGATTGGTGTGGCAGGGTGGCAGTCTCCGCCTAACATGGCCGCTGTGATCACCTTAGCCGTCACACCGTTCACGCTGTCTTTCTTGAATCTAGGGTCTACCGGTGAATTGTCTTCGAACCATTGTGCGTTTTCGCTGATGGTGATGGTTCTTTGTGTCGCTTCCAGATTTTTGAAGTTGACGACGGATTCCCAACTTGCCTTGATGCCTAATGGGTCTCCGTAAGTTTCGATGAACCCGTTTACGAAGTCGATGCGTGACTCAGTGTCCTCCACCCAGAGGATGCTATATTCGTCGAATGTGAGTAGGTCTCCTGTTTCGTAGAAGTCTATCAATGAGTTGATTACTTTCTTTTGCTCTTCGTTTTCGGCCACTTCGACAGCTTTTTCCAACCATCCTACGATCCTTTCGATGGCTTGGGTGTACATGCCTCCGATTTTCCAAGTTTTCTCGACGATCTTGCCGTTCTCTTTCCTGAGTTTGCTGTTCAGACCGTAGGAAACCGGCGTTGAGTCGTTCGGGTCTCTCATCTTGTCGTAGAAGGCGTCCACTTCTTTCTCCGTCACTCCTTCGTAATAGTTGCTTGCCGAAGTCTTGATGAGGTCCTCGCCCTCTTTTTGGTTGACTCTTTTGGCGTATAGGTTCTTGTCGAAAATGACGGGTGTGATTGTTTTAAGCAATTTGTCGACGCTGTTGCCATATTCTTCTATAGGTAATTTTTTTTCCGGAATGGAGCGTACCACCATTTCGAAGTAGGCGGAATAGAATTCCGGCTCAAACTTGTCGGTCGCGTAGTGGTGGTGTATGCCGTTGGAGAACCATACACGTTTCAAGTAGGTCATCATCGCTTGGAAATCCTTGTTGCTCCTGTCTCCCGCGTAATTGAGGAAGATCGCCTCCAAAGTTCTTCTGATGGTTAAGTTGTACTTGTTGTTCTGGTCATATAGGATATCCCTTCCTTCCAATGCTGCTTGGGAAAGGAAATAGATGAGTTTCTTTTGGTTGAGTGTTAAATTCTCGAAATCCGGTACTTTGTAGCGGAGTATTTCCAAGTCCGCGAATTTGTCCACTTTGTAGTCGAAGTTAGTCTCTTCGATGGTTGTTTTCTCTCCTTCGTTGTTGGAGCATGAGCTTATGAATGCTGTTGCCATAATGAATAATGCTGTTTTAATTCTCATGATATGTTTTTTTATCTGGCGTTTCTTGCGTCTATATTCTCTTCCAAATACCATATCCCTTTTTTAAGAAGGTAGGCGTCGTAGGTGAAGTCGGGTCCGTAGTAGACTCGGATATCCTTGTAACCAGGTTCAATGGGGGAGAGGTGGTCGAAGATGATCCGTTGGGATGCTTCGTCGTAATTGAGTGTTATTTTCGCTTCCGCGCTGTATTCCAATACGATTCTGGAATCGTTTTTGCCCTTTTTCTCGAAAACCATTTTCCCGAATGAGGCATTTCCTTTTCCGTCGAATGTGATGGTCTCCATGATTTTGAAGTCCGCCGCGGCGTTATGTCCCGCCCATCCTAGAGCCACGTAGTAGTCGTCCTTACGTTTTTTCACGTGGAATATCTTGTAATAGAGAGCGCCGTACCAGTTTCCGGCGGATATTTTTCCTTGGGTGGATGGCAGGTAAGCCTCTTTGGTCATGAGGAGTGGTGTGGTAGTCACTTTACCTTTCTTCCTGAATTGGATGAATCCTCCATAGCCGTTGGTGCGGTCTGTGTAAGGGTATGACCAAGTGTAAATCCTTACGTTATTGTCGTCTGAGTATACTTTCCCTAGGTTCCCGATTTGGCTGAATGGATAGTCGAACGAGGATTCGTCTTTTAACGTTTCGCCCAATGTCAACTTGATTTGTTCGCTTATCTTATCCTTTAGACTATCTGTCTCGCATGTACGTAGCGAATCGAAAAGGACGGAAATCTTTGTTTCGTCGATTCCCGCGTGTGACGATGCGATGGTTATGAATAGGAATAATATGAGTAAAAAATCACGCTTCATGGTTCTCTTCCTTTTCTGTCGCGTTCACTTGTGTCTCGAAAGCTTTCCAAAGGGTATCCTCCGGGACGGGAGCCACGATGTTGATTTCCTTTTGGGAGACAGGGTGTGTGAATCGTATATTTCTGGCGTGAAGACTGATTCCACCATCTTTGTTCGAACGGTCGAAGCCGTATTTCAAGTCTCCTTTTATGGGACATCCGATGTGCGCCAGCTGCGCGCGTATTTGGTGGTGCCTACCTGTCTGCAAATCTATTTCCAACAGATAATAATTCTCTGATTTGGCGATTATCTTATAACCGAGTTTGGATAGTTTGGCGTCTTTCACTTGTTTGTCGTAGACGAATGTCTTGTTCATGCGTTCGTTTCTGACGAGGTAGTTGGTGAGGGTGTCTTCTTCCTTGGGCGGCCTGTTTTTCACGATGGCCCAATAACGTTTCGTCAGGTTATGGCTGCGGAACATTTCGTTTAGGCGGCTGAGGGCCTTTGATGTTTTGGCGAAGACGACGAGCCCGCTGACGGGTCTGTCCAATCGGTGTGTGACGCCAATGAAGACGTTTCCCGGTTTTGCGTATTTTTCCTTCAGGTACTCTTGTACCATTTCGGAGAGGGGCTTGTCTCCTGTTTTGTCGCCTTGCACGATTTCCGTGCAGTTCTTGTTGACGACGATGATGTGGTTGTCTTCGTAAATGATTTCCATCCCTCTGCTTTTTATAGTGTTTCCCTTTGTCTGACCGCTTCGTAGATCATGACGCCTGCCGCCACTGATACGTTGAGGGACGATATTTTCCCGTTGATGGGTATGCTGACCATTTCGTCGCAGATGCGTAGCACTTCAGGCGAGACGCCTTTGTCCTCGGCTCCCATGACGATGGCGACTGGGTCTTTCATGTTGGACGCGGTGTAGGCGATGGTTCCTTTTTCGCTGGCCGCCACGATGCGGATGCCGCATTTTTTCATGAATTTCAGTGCGGAAGTCAGACTGCTTTCCTTGCAGACAGGAAGCGTATGGAGAGCGCCTGCGGAGGTCTTGATGGCGTCCGCGTTGACGGAAGCTCCTCCCTTGACCGGTATCACGATGGCGTCGACGCCTGCGCATTCGCAGGTTCGTGCTATGGCGCCGAAGTTGCGTACGTCCGTCACACCGTCGAGCACGACGAAGAAAGGCACTTTGCCTTGCTCGTAGAGGAATGGGACGAGGTCCGCCACCAGTTGGTAGTCGGTCTGGCTCACGAAGGCGATGGCGCCTTGGTGGTTCTTATGGGTGTAACGGTTGAGCCTTTCGAGGGGAACGCGTTGGATTTGTATGGCGTTGTGCCCTTTCACGGCGTTGAGCAGTTCCTTCGCTAATTCGCTTTGCAAATCGTTCTTGACGATGATCTTGTCGATTTGTTTGTCAGAATTGATGGCTTCAATGATGGCTCGTATGCCAAATATCATCTCGTTTTCTTTCATGCTTTGTACCGTTTTATTTATATAAATCCAATAGGCCTTCCGGCAGTTCCATGCTCATCGTCTTTTCGTTGTCGTCTATTTCGATGATGTATTCGTCGGTGGCTGGGATGTAGAACTCTTCTTTTTGTGGACTGATGACGAGGAATAGGTTATTGTCCGACGAGTCGTCGACTCCTTCGATTGTGCCGATCAGTTCGCCTTCATCGTCGAACACTTTAAACCCGAGATAGTAGTCGATTCCTTCGATTTCGCTCTGTTCAATCTCTTCCGGAATGTATTTCTTTTCGATGTAGAGGTTGGCCTTGATGAGCTCCTGCGCCTCTTCCGCCGAGTCGATTCCCTCGAATTTCGCCAAAGCGACCTCTTCGTTCTTGAATCTGTAACTCTCTAACGGGAAGGGTACGAAGATGCCGTCCAACTCGCAGATGAGGAAGGGTGGCTCTATTTCATCGAATATGTCGGACGTGAATGTGAAGGCCACTTCCCCTTGCAGTCCGTGGGGTTTCACGATTTGTCCGATTTGCATGATTTCGTCCCTGGTTATCATATCCCTTTGTATTTTCGTACAAAAATAGTGTTTTTCGACGATATTTTCCTTGTCGTCGCTCTTTGTCTTTTGTTTTTTTTCAAAACTAACTATTTTGTTATTTTTGCGGTCGTGTTTTTATCATCATGTAAATTATGTCTAATACGAAAGATGGACTCTTGTTCCATAAGGTGTTTAAGGACTTCAAATGTGCGGTCGAGCGTTATGGGCTCATCGATGCGGGTGACCATATTTTGGTCGGTCTGTCGGGTGGTAAGGATTCCCTGGCTCTTCTGGAGTTGCTTGGCCAATACAAGCGCACGGGGCATGTGGATTTCTCCATGACTGCCTTGCATGTTTCCATGGAGAACATCGCCTATCTTTCCGATTTGGATTATCTCCGTTCTTTTTCCGAGAAGTGCGGCGCTGATTTCCTCCACTCGGTCACGTCGTTCGACATGTCCACCGATAAGCGCAAGACGCCTTGCTTTCTCTGCTCATGGAGCCGCAGGAAACGTTTTTTCGATGTGGCGAAGGAGATTGGCTGCAATAAGATCGCTTTGGGGCACCACAAGGATGACGTTCTCCGTACTTTATTGATGAACTTGACGTTCCAAGGTTCTTTCGGCACGATGCCCCCGCTTCTGAAAATGGACAAGTTCGACATGCGCATCATCAGACCGATGTCGCTGATCGAGGAGAATGAGTTGGCGGAGTTGGCCCAGGCGCATCAATATGTCACACAGAAGGTCGTCTGCCCTTATGAGGATGCTTCCCATCGTTCCACCATGAAGGATGTGATGGATAAGTTGGTGGAGATGAACCCTAATGTCAAGGCTAGTTTGTGGAACGCCATGATGAATGTCCAAACTGATTATCTTCCTAAAATCATAGAGAATGGAAAAAAGTAGATTGTTGAATTACCGTTTTGCTTTGGGACGCTTACGTTGGTGCCTCTTGTGCTTTTTGTCGTTTGCTTGTCTTCCGTCTTGGGCGGGGCAACCTTATACGAATAAATGTTTCTCTCCCGACATCAAGACGCTTCAGGTCTACCTTAACTCCGACCAATTGGATATCCCTGTGATTCGCATGGGGACGAACGACCAAGTGACGGTCTCCTTTGATTGGATGTCGCATAATTTTAGGCATCTCGCTTACCGCGTCTTGTATTGTAATGCGGATTGGACGCTCTCCGAATTGTCGGAGATGGAGTATATGGAGGGTTTGAACGAGGTGGTCATCGATGACCCGTATATTTCTATGAACACCACTTTCGATTATTCGCATTATGAGTTCAAGTTGCCTAATGATGATATTAAATTATCTCTCCCTGGTAATTATATCGTTCAGGTATATGATACGGATGAACCTTCTTCCTCTCTTTTGGTCGCTTGTTTCTCACAACAGGATCCTAAGGTGTCGCTTTCGGGTTCGGTGGATGGAAAGTCTGTCTATGGCGTCAACAAGGAATACCAGCATCTTACTTTCGAATTGATGTACATGCAAAACTTCAGCGCATTGCCAGACGAACTGACGGTCGTCGTTAGGCAGAACCGGAGGTATGACAATCAGGTTTATGGCATTAAGCCTACGTATGTGAAACCTGAGTCTTTGGTTTTCGAGGATGAGCGTCTGCTCTCCTTCGAAGGCGGTTGCCAATATAATGTGGCTGATTTCTCCCATCGTTACCGTTACAGCGGAACCATAGAACGCATCTCTTTCCATCATCCTTATTACCATGTGGAGATGAGACCCGGACAACTCGCGGAGAGCAAGTCCGCCATTTTCGGTAATGACGTGAATGGTGGCTATTTGGTGAACCAACAGGATATCTGGGATAACGCCGAGATTGATTATTCGGTTGTCCATTTCACCTATCCTCTGGAAGACCCGTGGATTGACGGCGCTTTGTATGTGGCGGGCGGATTCAACGATTTCCGTTTGAACGAGACGAACCGTATGAACTATAACTTTGACAGGCATCAGTATGAGTTGGATCTTGTACTGAAGAATGGTGGCTATAATTTCCAATACCTTTTCGTGCCTGCTGGTCAGACCGCCGGTTTCCCTTCCCGTCCTGAAGGCAGTTTTTGGGAGACGGAGAACGAGTATCAGATTTATGTCTATTATCGTCCGATAGGCTCTAATTATGATAGATTGATTGGCTTTGAGAGGGTTAAGGTTAATTAGGAACCTTTTGCCATATGAATTGATTGACAGGAAAATATATTATCAAAAAAAACGCAACCGTTTGGCTGCGTTTTTTTTGATATCGGGTGTCTTACATATTCACTTTCGAGAACGGCGGTAGACTGATGTCGCAGTATTCTCCGTCCAAATATTTGTAGTAACCCGCAATGGCTACCATGGCGCCGTTGTCGGTCGTGTAGGAGAATTTCGGTATGTGGATCTTCCATTTGTAGCGTCGGGCGTGGTCTTCGAACGCCGCGCGAAGCCCTGAATTGGCTGAAACACCTCCTGCCACAGCCACTTCCTTAATTCCGTAGTCTTTCACCGCCTTCCGAAGTTTCGCCATCAAGATGTCGATGACGGTGCTCTGCAAAACGGCGCAAAGGTCTTGTTTCCTCTCTTCTACGAAGTTCGGATTCTTTTGTATCTCGTCCCTTAAGAGATAGAGAAAGGAGGTCTTCAATCCGCTAAAGCTATAGTTGTAGTCAGGAATCTGTGGCTTGTGCAATGTGAATGCCTTTGGGTCTCCCTCTTTAGCGAGACGGTCGATGACGGGTCCGCCGGGGTAGGGAAGTCCCATCACTTTCGCGCATTTGTCAAATGCTTCGCCCGCAGCGTCGTCGATGGTTTGTCCGATGATTTCCATCTCCTTGTAGCTCTTCACCAAGACGATCTGCGAATTTCCGCCTGAAACCAACAGACAGATGAACGGGAAGTTAGGCAACTCTTTCTGGTCGTCCTTCGTCTGGATGAAATGGGCGAGGATGTGCGCCTGCAAGTGGTTCACGTCCACCAAAGGAATGCCGAGCGCTAAGGAGAATCCTTTGGCGAAGGATGTGCCTACGAGCAGCGAGCCCATTAAGCCCGGACCTCTGGTGAATGCTATCGCGTTGAGTTCCTCTTTTTTGATGCCGGATTGGCGGAGTGCTTCCGAAACGACCGGTATGATGTTCTGCTGATGTGCGCGGGAAGCCAATTCCGGGACAACTCCTCCGTAAGCTTCGTGCACTTTTTGGCTTGCTATCACGTTCGACAATAAGAATCCGTCGCTGATGACTGCGGCCGACGTGTCGTCGCATGATGATTCTATCGCTAAGATGTTAACCATTTCTTTCTTCTTTTTGCGGGTCTCGCTTTTGCTTGGTCCGCCGTTTTTATTTGTAACCGCGAAATTACAAATAATTTAAGAATTAAGAATTAAGAATTAAGAATTACTGAATGCAATTTCCTATCGCTCGGATTTCATGACGTTCCATCCGTCCGGTATTCTGTTCTCCCCGAATTCCTCTGGTAAAGTTTCGGGGCAGAAGAATGTTCCGTTCGTGTCGACGTCGTTCGCCCAAGTGAGTGTGAAGTCTGCCCAACGAGTGAAGCCCACCTTGATTTTGTTTAGTTTGGAGCATCCTTTGAAGATGCCTGAGTAACAGCCCGTCTCTAGGTTGGTGGCTGGTAGTTCGGGTGCGTTCTCTAGGTTGGTGCAGTTGTTGAACATGCCTGCGTAACAGCGTGGAGCCAGTTCTGTGGCGGGAAGCTGAGGCGCGTCCTTTAAGTTTTCGCAGTAGACGAACATGCAGCTGTAGCAGTGGTCCTTCATCTTTTTAGCTGGCAATTGAGGAGCGTCGCGGAGACTTCGGCATGTGCCGAACATGTAGGCGTAACATCCTTCCGCTAAATTTTCCGCCGGTAATTGTGGCGCTTCTTCGAGTTCGTCACATCCCATGAACATTTCCATGTAGCAGTTTGGTTTCATTTCCGTTGCCGGAAGGGACATCGCTTTTTTCAGTTTTTCGCATTGGCGGAACATGCTGCTGTAACAGCCGCTTGCTAGTTGCGTGGCTGGAAGCGCATTCGTTTTGGTCAGGTTGACGCAGCTTTTGAACATCTCGTCGTAACAGTTCGCCTTCAGTGTCGTGGCGGGTAGTTGGGGTGTCTCTGTCAGACTGAAACAGTTGTAGAACATGTTTTGGTAACATCCGTTAGCCAATTGCATGGCGGAGAGTTCTGGCGCTTGGGATAAGTCGGCGCATCCCGAGAACATCCATGCGTAGCATTCTTTTTCCAACGCCATGGCGGGTAGTTGGGGCGCTTTCGACAATTTTTTACAGGAAAGGAACATTCCCCAGTAACATCTCTCCTTCATCTCTTTCGCAGGCAGAACTGGCGGTGTTGTCAGACTTGTGCATTTTTCGAACATGGAGCTGTAACATCTTTTCGCCAAACGAGTGGAGGGAAGCTCCGGCGCTTGGGTGAGAGCCTTGCATCCGGCGAACATGGAACTATAGCAATATTCCTCCATGTTTTTTGCGGGAAGCTGTGGTGCGGTTTCCAACTTGTTGCAGTCCCTGAACATGCCTGAGTAACATTTCTCTGCTAATTTCTTTGCGGGAAGAACGGGCGCTTTCGTCAAGTTCCCGCATGCCTCGAACATGTTCTTGTAGCAACATGCGCTCAGTTTCTTTGCCGGCAGTTGAGGAGCTTCCTTTAGGTTCGCGCATCCTTTGAACATGCTAGAGTAGCACATCTCGGTTAATTTTTTGGAGGGTAGGCTAGGGGCGCTTGTCAACCCTTCGCATGAGGCGAACAGTTGGTGGAAGCAGTATGCGTTCGGTATCGCTTTCTGTTTCCCTTTCCCGTCGAATAGGCTGGTCACGTTGCCGGACGCTGACACTTTCCCTTCTATGATGATGCGGGTGAATTCTTTCTCGCTCTTGGAAAATCCCAATGGGTTTTCTCCTTTGACGTATATTTTGTCCCCTATTTCCTTCAGGGATATTTTTTCGCCCTCACCCAGCTTCTTCCATGTTTTCATGTCGTCGTCCGAATATTGGACGTCTGGTTGGTTGCCTCCGTTGTTTTGTACGCTGATGTATGCGTTTTTTGTCTCTGCCGTGAAACATAGTTGTTTCGCCGGGGCGATTCCTAGTGACGCACATAGGAACATGAATAGTTGCGAAATCTTCTTGATCATAGTGATTGATTAATTATTGATTCATATAACTGTCGCAATGGATTTGCATGCTTTATTTGCATTCCTATTGTCTTATGCAAATGTAATGTTTTTTTTCGTATTCATAATGTTTGTTATCCATCAATTCATTTCTCTTGGAAGTTGTGTGAATTTATGCTAAATACAATCGTATCTTTCTCCCCTTCCCGTTGCATAATACAATTTTTCTGTCGAAATTTGCGTATATAAAATTATATTTATGGGTAGTAAAGAAAACAACGAGAACTTAAACAAAAAGCAGAAGGAGAATCCTTGGGTGAACATCATTTTCAACATTGTGATTCCTGTAGTCATATTATCTAAGTTTACTTCCGAGGATAGGCTTGGACCTGTCTATGGCCTGATTGTAGCCTTGGCTTTCCCTACTGTTTATTTCTTCTATGATTTCATCAAGAGCCGCAAGGCTAATTTCATCTCCATCCTCGGTTTCGTCAGCATTTTCCTGACGGGTATTATCGGTGTGTTTGAATTCCCTAGTGAATGGATCGCTTATAAAGAGGCTTCCGTCCCTTTCTTGATTGGCTTGGCGGTCCTTATTTCCTTGAAGACTCCTTATCCTTTGATTCGCAAGTTGCTGTATAATGATAACTTGATGGATTTGGAGCGTGTGGACGCTATTTTGGAAGAGAAAAACAAGAAGACGGATTTTGAAAAGGTCTTGGTCAATTCCACTTATTTGGTCGCTGCGTCATTCCTTCTCTCCACCGTCACGAATTTCGTGTTGGCGAAAGTGGTGATCCATAGTCCTTCCGGAACGGAGGCTTTCACTCAGGAATTGGCTAAGATGACCGCTCTTAGTTTCCCTGTTAACTCCTTGCCCGCTACGGCTGTGATGATGGTGGCGTTATGGTATCTCATCCGCAATCTTACGAAGATCACTGGTTTGTCCATGGAGGAGATGCTTGCTCCCGAACTGAGGGGGAAGATGGCTGAGAAGGAAGAAAAGGGTGGATCCGCTTCTTCTGTCGTCGAAGAAACTGAGACTGAATCTGATAAGACAGAGTGAATAATCGGAGAGACGTTGTCTGACAACGTCTCTTCTTTTTGATAAAATATATGTTGCCGATTTTTTTTCGGAACTTAAACGAATGTGTGTTATGTATAGGATTTCTGAGATTGCGGAGATGTCCGCCGGTGTTCTGGTGGGTTCCCAAGATGTGAATGTGAGCCGGTTATTGTTGGACAGCCGTTTGTTGTCTTTCCCGGAGGAGACGTTGTTTGTCGCTATCAAGTCCGCTCGTGATGATGGCCATAAGTATGTGGAGGAGCTTTACCGCAGGAATGTGCGTAACTTCATGGTCTCTTGTGACGTCGCGGCTTACAAGGATTTGAAGGAGGCGAATTTCGTCGTGGTGAAGGACACCGTCGCCGCTTTGCAGCGCTTGACCGCCATGCATAGGGCTCGATTCAACGCTCCTGTCATCGGTATCACTGGTAGCAATGGAAAGACCATCGTGAAGGAGTGGTTGTATCAACTTCTCCACGAGGATTATCATATTACCCGTTCCCCTCGTAGTTATAATTCGCAGATTGGTGTGCCACTCTCCGTTTGGGAGATGGATGTCGATACTCAGCTGGGATTGTTCGAGGTGGGTATTTCCAAGGTGGATGAGATGGATAATCTTGCGCCTATCGTTTCCCCTTCCATCGGTGTCTTCACCAATTTGGGTGAAGCGCACCAGCAGAATTTCTCTTCTTTGAAACAGAAATGTACCGAAAAGATGAAACTTTTCAAGGGGTGCGGTACAATCATTTATGGAAAGGATGATAAATTGGTTGATATCTGCGCCCAGCAGATGCATCCGAACGCCCGTTTCGTCACTTTTGGCAAGCAGAAGGACGCCACGTTGCAGGTCCTTTCGGAAGATATTGTCAATGGTAATACGGTCATTTCTTATTTGTATGAAGGTAAAGAGTCTAAAGTATCCATTCCATTCTCTGATTTCGCCTCTATCGATAATGCCTTGCATTGTCTTTGCGTCTTGTACGCATTGGGTGTCGATGCGAAAAAAATCGCTAAGCGTATGGGCGAACTGGAGTCTGTCGCTATGCGTATGGAGGTGAAGGATGGTGTGAAGGGTTGCCTATTGATCAATGATAGTTACAATTCGGATGTGAATTCATTGAATATCGCTTTGGATTTCCTTGCCCAGCAGGCTACGGCTAAAAATATGACCAAGACGTTGATCCTGTCAGATATTCTTCAGTCAGGTAAGGAGCCTGACGAACTTTATTGTGGCGTGGCTGAATTGGTCGAAAAGAAGAATATCGAACGTTTCATCGGTATTGGTCCTGACATATCCAAGTATGAGAAGTGTTTCAATGTGCCTCAAAAGTATTTCTTTACGGATACGGAGCATTTCATGCGACAAATAGATTCTTTCCCTTTTGACAATGAGGCTATCCTCTTGAAGGGTTCCCGTAAGTTCCATTTCGAGACCATCACCGATAAACTGGCGAAGGCGGTCCACGAGACGGTCCTTGAGGTGAACCTCTCCGCTTTGGTGAATAACTTCAACTACTTCCGTTCTTTCCTGAAGCCGGGAACGAAGATCATGAGCATGGTGAAGGCGAACGCTTACGGAAGCGGCGACATCGAGGTGGCGCGTACTTTGCAACAGAATGGTTGTGACTATCTCGCTGTGGCTGTGGCGGATGAGGGTGTGGTTCTCCGTCGTGAGGGCATCCACATTCCTATCGTGGTGATGAATCCTGAGCCGAATAGTTTTTATAAGATTTTTGAGAATAACCTTGAACCTGAGGTCTACAGTTTCGCTCTGCTGAAGCGTATGATTTCGGAGGCGGAGAAGTTGGGTATTACTGATTATCCTATCCATTTGAAGATGGATACGGGTATGCACCGCCTTGGTTTCGAACTGAAGGATTTGGACGAACTGATCGCTTTGCTGAAGTCTCAGAAGTGTGTGAAACCTCGTTCCGTATTTTCGCACTTGTTCGGTTCCGACGATACGATTTTCGACGATTGCACGATGGCGCAGATTAAGCTCTTTACGGAGATGAAGGATAAAATCTTCGCCGCATTCCCTTATAAGATTATGGCGCATATCCTTAATTCGGCTGGCATCGAACGTTTCAGTGATTACCAGTTCGATATGGTCCGCTTGGGTATCGGCCATTATGGTATGAGCGCTGTTGATTCGAACCGTTTGGAGGAGGTCTGCACGTTGAAGACGAACATATTGCAGATTCGTAAGGTGGCTGCCACGGAGACGGTCGGCTATAGTCGCAAGGGTGTCTTGACGAGGGATTCCGTCATCGGCGCTATACCGATTGGTTATGCGGATGGTTTCAACCGTAAGTTGGGTAACCGCAACGGTAAGGTTCTGGTGAATGGTGTCTTCGCTCCGATCGTGGGCAATGTCTGCATGGATGTCTGCATGATCGATTTGACTGATGTGCCTAACGTGAAGGAGGGCGATGCCGTGATTCTCTTTGGTAAAGGACATCCTATCCAAGGTGTGGCGGATACTTTGGGCACAATCTCCTACGAAGTGCTGGCGGGTATCTCCAAACGTGTGAAGAGGGTTTATTACCGTGAATAATTAGAGTTCTCTCTAATGACGTATTAAGGTTGGCGTTGGTTCGTCAACCTTTTTTTGTTTCGTTGAGGCTGTTAGGTGTGTGGATGGTAGATGATTTAGACTTGAATTATCACTCCTCTGGTCTGTTCGTTTTAACATATTGCGTCGGTGTCATGCCAAACTTTTCCGAGAAGCAGTTGCTGAAGTATTTTGGATCGGTGAATCCGCAGCTGTAGGCGACATCTGAGATGTTGTGTTTGCCGCTCAGCAGGATGTCTGCCGCATGTTGTAGCCTTACCGCTTTGATGTATTCCGAAGGTGAACAACCGGTGATGGCTTTGAACTTACGGAAGAGTTGCACGCGGCTGAGGGCTGTCTTCTCCGCAAGGAATTCCACCGTGAGGTTGGTCTCCGAAATATTTTCGCTGATCGTCTCGTTAATCTTTCTGAGAAATTGGTCGTCTTGGCTTTCGGGAATCTCCATCTTAGGCATGCTGAGCACGCTTCGTCTGACGTGTTCCCTTTGCAGCTCCTTGTTCTTCAGCATAGCCGCCACTTTCGCCTTCAGGATGTTACCGTTGAATGGCTTGGTGACGTAATCGTCCGCACCTAGGTTGATGCCTTCGATTTGGTTGTCCACTGTCGCTTCCGTGGTTAGGAGAATGACAGGGATGTGTTGCGTCAGTTGTTCTTCTTTGATTTTATGGCAGAATGTTTTTCCGTCCATTTCAGGCATCACGACGTCGGAGATGATGATGTCCGGAATCTCTCTTTGGGCGATTTCGAAGGCGGCTCTGCCATTGTTGGCTGTGAGCACGTCGTACCAATCGGAGAATAGGTCGGCGAGGTAAGCCCTTATCTCGTCGTTATCGTCCACAATCAACAACTTGTATTGCTTCGTGTCGGTTCCGCTTGTTTCCGTCGTGAGCGTAGCCGTCGATTCCGTCATGACGTTCGCTTGGTCGAGCGTGCCTTTCGGGAAGTGTAGCGTGAAGGTAGTTCCTTCTCCTTTGACGCTGGTGATTTCCCAGCGGCCATTGTTCTTTTGTATGAATTCGTGGCAGATCATCAGACCTAAGCCTGAACCTTTCTCGTTGTTAGTTCCGAAGGTCGATTCGAGATGTTTTTCTTCCGTTAATTTTTTGATCTGTTCCTCGTCCATTCCGACGCCGTTGTCGGTGATGGACCAACGGATTTCCTCGTCTTCCTCACTGTTTTGTATGACTATTTTTCCTCCATTAGGAGTGAATTTGATGGCGTTGTTGAGTAGGTTTCGTATGATGGAGGAGACCATTCTTTGGTCGATATGCGCCGAGTGTGTCGCTTGGTTCTGCAGTGTCACCTCTATCTCTTTCTCGTTCAGAAGGTTCTGTAGAAGTGTGATACTCTCTCTGGTGAGAGCGTCCAGATAGTAGTCGGAAGGGGAGAAGAGGCTTGTTTTGTTTTGAATTCTTGCCCATTCGAGCAGGTTTTCCATCTGGTCTTGTAGTTTCTTCGCCGATTTGAAAGTCTGTTGCACCTTGATGTTCTGTTCCTCTTGGTTGTATTGCCTATTAGGTGAGGTAAGGAGAGAGAGGTTGCCGACGATGGCGGTGACAGGGTTGCGGAGGTCGTGGGCGATGATGGATATGATACGGTCCTTTAGGTTCAGCGTCTCGTCCAATTGTTTGTTCTGTTGCTCGATTTTTTTGTTCTTGACGCTCAATTCGTCCGTCCTTTCCGCCACTAGTTTCTCCAACTCTTCCTGACGTTGCCTCATCTGCCTTTCCCTAAGTTTAAATATGCAGTGGATGATTAGGATGATGAATGCGATGGCCATGATTCTGAACCACCATGTCTGCCACCAAGCTGGGGCGATGATGATGGTAAGTGGTTTGGAAGTGGAGCATCTCTCTCCGTTTTGTTCGCATACTTTCACGAGGAAGGTGTAAGTTCCGGCGTTTAAGTTGGTGAAGGAGGCTCTGCGCTCTTTTCCTACGAAGATCCATTGTGCGTTGAGGCCCTTCATCGAATAGAAGTAGTTGAGGTTTTCTGTCTGACCGTAGTCGATGCCGAAATATTCAATGCCGATATGGTTTTGGTCGTGGTTGAGCCGTATGGTATCGGTGAAGGTAAGTGTTTTTTTCAGAAGGTTCTCCTCGCCGATTTTGATTTTCTCTCCGTTGATGAAGAGGTCTTTGATGTAGACGGCTGGTTCGTATTGTCCCTTCGAAATGATTGCATTAGGATTGAAGGAGAAGAATCCGTTGTTGCTACCGAGATAGATTTCACCCGATTGGGTTTTGTAGATGGCGTTGGCGGCGAACGAGTAGCCTTCAAGGTCATCGGCCATATCGAAGTGGCATATAAGGTTTTCGTCCGGGTTGAATAGAATCACCTCGTTGGTGGCGGTAATCCAAAGGTTGCCGTCGTTGTCTTCGGTTATGGCGTTCAGGTTGTGCGGCAGATGGTACTCATCCTCCTGAAGATAGGAGAAGGTCTGTTCCGTTTCGTCGAAGATGTTCAGCCCGCCTGTTGTGGTGATGAGCCATATTCTTCCCTTGCTGTCGCAGAAGCACATTTTCGATTCGTTTTGCGCTAGCGTCACGTTTTTGCTGTTCTTGGTGAATATATCCTTCTTCCCGTTGTGATGGCAGACCACGCCGTCGCTTGTGCAGATCCACAGCCTTCCTTTGCTGTCTCGTGTGATATGGCTTGCCCATTGTGGATTTTCGGCTGAGCAGATGCCTGATTCGCAGTTAAGTTTACTGGTGACGTTTCCTGTGGCGTCGTTTATGAGGAAGATGCCCGCACCATCGGTCGCGGCCCATACGGAATCGCCTTCGACCAATAGGTTGTGGATGTTGTTGGTCGGTAAGGAGTTTTCTGAGTCGCCTTTTGTGTAAATCTTTCTCTCCCCGGTTTGTGTGTTGTATTTCGTCACACCGATGTTGCTGTTACCCCATGAGGCGATCCAGTATTCGTTCTCTTTTCCTTGTTTGACGTCGAGTATGATATTACCGAAAGCCTTTTCGTGGCTGAAAAGGTACGTGCTCTTTTTTTGTTGGTTCAGTCCACCTCCGTCGGTGCCTATGAACATTGCCCCGTCATTTTCCGCGAAGCAGGTCACGGCGTTGTTGGAGATGCTCTTCGGATTTTCGCTACTATGCTTGAAATAATCGAAACTATTGGCGGTGGAACCAGAGAAGAATAGCCAATAGTGGTGCGTACCGACCCAAAGGTTATGTCTGCTGTCCTCTGTGAAGCTGTTGATGGTTAGTCTGTCCACGGTGGCTGGGAATATGATTCCTTTGTCCGAGACGTCATGAAGAAGCGGGTCGTAGAAGAGCAGTTTGCCGTTGACGAAACCGATCCAGACTCTTTTCTTTGAATCCTCGTAAGTCTTTGCCACAAAATTGCTTGGTATGAGGTCGGGATGGGTCTCTCTTGAAAAGGAGCGGATTGTATTCTTTTTCGGATTGTAAAGCAATAAACCTTCGTTCCTTGTGCCTATGTGGAACGAACCGTCGGAGGCGATGGTGATGTTTTGGATGTGTGGGTCATGTTCTTTCCCTTTTGGGAAGGGAAGTGAGATGTGAGAAAGCTGTTTGGTTTCGATGTCGAACGTGTATAGACCTTCTTGTTGCGAGCCAATCCAAAGTTTGTTCTTCTCCATGGCCATGCTGCTGAATATGTAGGGCAGTTCATGTCTGGCGAGCACTTGTGCGTCCGGACCTAGCTCGAAAATGCCGTATTGGGTCAGGATCCATAGATGATGGCTTTTGTCCTCTGCGATTCCGTTTATGTAGGAGTCGCAAACTTTCATGTCTATGTGCTTGTATTTGTTGATTTTTTGGTCGTATATCGCTAAACCTTTGTCTGTGCAGACCCATAATCTTTGTTGGGAGTCCTCGAATAGTTTCCTGAAATTGTTGTAGTATATTTCTGCTGAGGAATCCTGCTCGCATTTGGTGTATTCGTATCCGTTGTATTTGATCAGACCGTTTTCGGTGGCGAGCCACATGATTCCGTAACTGTCCGAAAAGATGTCGTTGATGTTGCTGCATGGCGTGTTCGATTGCGCTTTTAGTGCTGAGAAGCGCATTGTCTCTCCGTATAATGGTTTAGTGACGACGGTTAGACATAAGAATATTATGGTGTATAAAATGTTATGCTTTCGCATGCTTTGCTCAATTTTATTTTTTTTTCATTCAGGAAACAATGCAAAATTATATATTTTGCGTAACTTTTCCAAGTCGGATTTTGCTTCTCTCTATGTATTAATGCATACTTGTTTCGATATTTGTTAATTGTTTCAAATATAAGTGATGAGGTGGAAAAATTTTTTTTCTCTCTCTATGATGATATAGTGTGAATGGTTTAATAAGTATAAAACTATTATTCGTAATAACTGATTTGGTAAATGTCCGCAGGTGAAACTTTTTCAACACGGATTAGATTATCATGGTCGTCATAATGGTAGTAGGAGCATGTGATGGCTGTTCCCTTATGGCAATAACATCTGCGTATTAATCTATCTTTTTCGTCATATTTAAGTTTCTCGTAATAGTCTTTGTTAACTTCATGATGGTTTTCATCATATTGTTTAATCACGACTTTCCCTCCTTTTTTATGATGATAAATATATATTCCTATGTTCG
>JAZLJL010000005.1:0-23000 GCA_045617845.1 Paludibacteraceae bacterium
AGAACTGTTGGGCTTTCAGCCCGTGGCATATTTATAAAATCGACAGTGGATCCTTTTCAAAAAAGCGAATCCGCAATATTGTGTTTACTGGTATTCTGGAATGTATAGTTGACGATATTAATGTTTAGCGGACACCAATAAAAATAATTATTGGTATCCGCTAAACGTGAAAATGCGTAACAATATAGTCCGCAATGCCAGTAAATACTGTGTTGCGGATTCTATTCCCCCCCCCCTTAAATAAACAACGAGAATTGAATCGGAAGCGCTTTTCTCGCAGAACCCCGTAGGGGTTCCATGTCGGTAGAAAAATGAATTCGTATCCGCATCCACACACAACCTCAGAGGGGTTGCACGTAACATAGAATGCGATTATTGCGTAGATAATTATATTCCGTAAAATTCTATTGATTGTCGCTAACAAAACAAGGGGAAAAGTGTAAAAAGGAGAAACTCACTATACCAAGTAGTTATACTATTTTATGCACCACTTTAATTTTTCGTGACCCAGCAGGGGATCGAACCCTGGACCCACAGATTAAGAGTCTGTTGCTCTACCAGCTGAGCTACTGAGTCAAAATTGTCACCTCATAACGAGAAACGATTTCACCTTGAATCCATCCCGTAATCGGAGCACTCCATTAAAACAAAAAATCCGAAGATTTCTTCGGATTCTGCGGAGAGAGAGGGATTCGAACCCCCGGTACCTTGCGGTACACCGGTTTTCAAGACCGGCGTAATCGACCACTCTACCATCTCTCCAATTCTTCTAGACTCACCTACCTTTGTCGGTTCATCGCCTTGTGACCCAGCAGGGGATCGAACCCTGGACCCACAGATTAAGAGTCTGTTGCTCTACCAGCTGAGCTACTGAGTCATTGTCCTTTCGTTTTGACGTTGCAAAAGTAGTTGTTTTGCGGTGTTCCACCAAATTTTTCGGACATTTTTTTCATCTTTTTTTAAAATTATTTTTGAAAGCATTCTATCTTTTTCATAATCAATGATATAAGAAAATCGGGCAAATGCTTACAAAAAGGCAAAAAGAAATAATTAATAAGCCCAGGTATGTATTGGCGCTTCTTTTTGAACATTTTCGCGATAGCTTTCTTCGCTAATTTCTCAGGAGGAATGGAAACACCCAATCTCACAGCTAATTTCCGAAGGTTCATGCTCAGATTATAGAGACCAGTGTCCACGGCCCCGGGACATACAGCTGTCACCCCCACATTAAACTGTTTCAGCTCGTAGGACAAGGAGACAGACAAAGAACGGATATAGGCTTTCGTCGATTCGTAGACCGTAATGCCGGGGAACATCATCCAAGCGGATAGGGAAGACATGTTCAAAATATATCCGCCACCATTCTTCTTCATCTCCTCGCCGAATAGTCGGCACATCTTCGTCACCGTGACCACATGCAGCTGAACCATCAGCTCAATACGCCTCATGTCGGTCTCCGTCAAAGGATTGAAAAAGAAGACGCCGGCATCGTTCACCAAAATCTCCACCTTCTTTCCCGCGGATTGGCATCTCGCGAACAACTCGTCAGCCGCCTCACTCCGCGCCAAGTCCATGTATATGGGTTCCACCACTACCTTGAATTTCTCGGAAAGCCTGACTGCCACTTCCCCCAACTCCTTTTCCTGGTTGCTGACGATAATCAGATCATGTCCTCTTTTGGCCAACTCTGTCGCATATTGTTCTCCGATTCCGGAGCTTGCACCTGTCACTAACGCTAACATAACTATCTCCTTTTACGTTCTCTCATTAGAATTATATTCCACAAACTTAATTACTATCATAATCATTTACAAATCCAAGGGCGCAGAAATGGCTCCTGAATGCCGCATTTCCACATTTCATATACTATTTTAGTCGAGAATACTATTTTTTGGTAACTTTGCCGTCGATAGGGACCTACAGACGCACACCCTTACCAAAGCGGAACGGCCATTCACTTGGATATACGTTTCCGCTCACCTAATGATTAATTAATAGTTCTTATAATGAAAAAGATATTCGCTCCATTCCTTTTTTTCTATGCGATCGTAGTCATCTGCGCCATTTATCTCTTAGCTGTCTATCCCAAATTGGAGCTTCACCTCATGATGAACCAATGCCACAATGAAGCGGGGGACACCTTCTTCCCGATCATATCCAAATTCGCGGAATGGCCAGTATTCATTATAGGAGCACTTCCTCTCTTCTTCTGGAAAGCGGGGTGGACCTATCTCTACGCGATGACCGAAGCGACAGCCGCCATCGTCATCTTCATCATCAAACGCATCATCTCTTTGCCTCGTCCCATCACTTGCTTCGCGGATAGACCGGAAGTGCTGCAATTAGTGCCGGGAGTCCATATGCATGCGCATAACTCTTTCCCTTCCGGACATTCGTCCACTTTCTTCGTCTTCTTCACGATGTTGTCATTGATATTGGCTTACTATTATTTCCAGAAACAAAAGGACGGAAACCGTGTACGTTCCCGCTGGATTGTTTTTTTCATGTTCGTCTGCCTCGCCACAGCTGGTTGCTACTCACGCATCTACCTTTCCCAACACTTCCTCATGGACACGGTAGCGGGAAGCCTGATAGGCGTCACAATCGCCACACTCTATTTTAATCTATTCTATTCACACGATTGGATCAATAGGAAATGGTTCAATATCCGTCTATTGGATTACCTCAGACGGGAAAAGGCATAACCGACATTTTAGGGAAAGCAATGCCTACGTTATTGTAGATCCGACGGTGTCACGAAAATGTCGCAGTCCGCATTGTATATAGGACTTTTTACGGAAAGAAGGTTCAAAACGCTGTGGTAAATATAATGTTGGTCTACTGTCTGTCCTAAAGTCTTCATCTCCCTATAACCCGCTGACAACCAAACAATAAAAGGAATCTCATACTGCTCCTTAGGCGCTAATTTAAGCGGAATACCATGCATGAACATATTGTTCTCGCCCAATGATTCACCGTGGTCGGATATATAGAGCATGGCGCATTTTCGGTCAGTGACAGTTTGGAGCGTATCGATGATATTGTTGATGAGATAGTCAGTGTAGACGATGGAGTTGTCATAGGCGTTGACGATCTCGGCGATGGAGTCCTTCGCATTCTCGACATTATGGCAGACTGGGGAAAAACGTTCAAACTCCATCGGATACTTCGAGCTGTAGCATGGACCATGGCTAGTGCTGGTGTGAAGGACGATCAACAGTTTGTTCTTCGAACAAGTGTCGATTCTTTGACGCAGACCGCAAAGAAGCAGTTCGTCATATCTTCGGTCAGCCTCAGGATAAAGTTCAGCCAACTGTTTGTCCGTCAAATATTCCTTGATATGCACAGGCGGTTCGCCCCAGTTATAGGAACGCCAGCACACATCCACACCGGTACGGTAGAGGTAATTCGGAAGAATCTCATACAATTCAGAAGCGCCCTTATGTTCCATGATGGCTTTCACACCCGCTGTGGTATAGGTGTCGTTAGAGTTAGCCTGAAGGACGGATATGTCATTCCGCTCGGACAATAACGGGTTGGTCTGACGTCCATAACCATACAACTGGAAATTGTGTCTCCTGGCGGATTCTCCGATGACGAGCACGACGACCTCCTTTTGGTCGTTCGCAAGTACAGCGTCGGGAAGTTTAATCTCCTCAGCGTTCGCCTGCCTCTTCTGGTTCTGAAGCCTAATCGTGTTGACGACATAGGAATAAGGCATGAGAAGGCCACCAAGCTCGGTATCGAATTTACCGATCCAAAGCACTTGGTTGAGGTTCGCCAAAATCAGCAACAAAGACAATCCGACGCTCACGCCAGCGGCGATTCCAAACTTTTTCACTTTGCCATAATCGATTTTCTGCACCAAGACATAAACCGCAGGTATAATTCCAGTCAGGAAAAGAAATCCGAACGCAGACCATGTGATGAAACCGCTCGCCTCTGAATAACGGGTGTTAAAAACATTGCTCATCATGGAGTCGTCCATGATGATATGGAACTTTAGAATATAATATACACATGCGGAACTCAGGATATGGAAGATGGCGATCAACACACGTCCGAAATAACGCAAAAGAAAAGTCAACAGATAGCAAGCGAAGAAATTCAAGGCCAACATGACGATGACAAGGCTCACAATCAAGATGAAGTTGGAAAAACCGTCCGAATTCGCATTCTCATGAACGAAAGAAAAAAAAGGAATATTGTGGAACACCAAGTTAACCAAACTCATGACCGCGGAGAAAACCCAAAGCTTCATCGGTTTTCTCAAAAAAGATAAAAACTGAATCTTCATCATTGATGAAATTACTATTTCTTCGTTAATCTAAATATCTGCGAAATTACTATTTTTTTCCATATAAAAACCATATAAGCCCCTCGCATTGATCCCAACTTTTTATGGTACAATACAATGTCTGCGGAACTATAACCATTATACAAGAATTAAATCGACGATGCTTCATCACTATGTATAAAAAGCCTTCCTTGTTGGTTTTACAAAAAAAACGTAAATTGCAAAATATAATATGCGCATTAATTGATACAATATCTAATTGATTATTAATTTATTATATAAAAACAATATTTAAAAAGCGGCTTCAAATCAGTCGGATCAGTCGGATTTGCAGCCCTTTATGGTCATTATAATTGTCAGTCATGAAAAAAATACTTTTCATACCATTGCTTTTCATCCTAAGTCTATTGGTAAGTTGCTCGTCGGTAAAAGGAATAAAGAATTTCGCTAACTGCGACTTCGCCTACAAAAGTATCACCAACGTTAGAATAGGCAGCATCGACGTCTCCCATCTGCGAAATCCGAAGGAACTTAGCTACGTAGACCTCTTGAAACTCATTCCCATCTTCAAGGACAAAAGCATCGGTCTGAACATGAACGTGAATATCAACGTGAAGAACCCCAATCAGAATGAGGCGAAATTGGAAGGGGTGGACTATATCGTTTGGATAGACGATAGGGAGATGGTTTCCGGACAGATGGACAAAAAGCTCACAATCGGTGCCAACCAAACGGAAGTGTTATCCGTCCCAGTCTCCTTTAACCTTCTCAACGTGGCCTCTTTCCAGACTTTGGACGCTTTGCTTGAATTCGCATGTGGACTAGCATGCGACAAACCAGACGCCAGCCGCGTGAAAATTTCAATGAAACCCTATTTCAACGTGGCAGGGAAACAGACAAAATTGCCATTCTATGTGACAGTCGGCGGCAACCGAATCATGCCGAAAAAATAGTTTTTGAGGAAGGAAGATTTTCACATCCCCAAAAACATCACACTAAATATTGACAACAATAAAGCCCATAAAACAATGTCCAAACACAGCGTTATCTTCCTAATATTAACCACATTAGGGTTCTTATCGGCACAAGCCCAAACAAAGAACTTCACCTACAACAACATGGACAGTTGGGTCCAACGCGACATCAAGGAGAGCAGATTGATAGGCGGTGAGGTGAAGACGCTCTACGAAGTGGGCAAAAAAGCCCACCTGACCAAAGCGGAAGCGTGGCGACAAGGAGACTCTCCGTGGGAGACATCCAGTATCTACGCACACGTGATGGGAATAGATAAGGTTAGCAGCACCGTATTCCCCGAAAAGAGGGATTCGGGCTACTGCGCCCGATTGGAAACCCGTTTGGAAGAGGTCTATGTTTTCGGATTTATCCATGTCACCGCCTTAGCGACAGGCAGTTTATTCACAGGCAAACTGATTGAACCGATCACCAGCATCAACGACCCGATGGAGAAGATGTCGCAAGGTGTCCCTTACACCAAAAGACTGAAAGCGGTTAAGTTCGACTACAAGGCGAAAACAGGCGGGAAACGCATCAAAGCCTCCGCCCTCAACAAAACAGACGTGGAGGGGAAAAACGCCGCCGAAGTCAGCGTAATACTTCAAAAAAGATGGGAAGACCAAGCTGGAAACATACAATGCAAACGAATAGCCACCGCATACATCCGCATCACAGAAAGCACGAAGGATTGGGTAAACGGGTATGAGTTGACAATGAATTACGGCGACATAACCTCAAAACCATACTACAAAGATTACATGTCGCTCAACTATGAAGGATATCCGATCTTCGCCCTCAATTCCAAAGGCGTGATGAAACGAGTGAACGAAATAGGATGGGGAGACGAAAACGACCAGCCGACCCACATCATCGTGCGATTCGCATCAGGATTCGGTGGCGCTTATGTAGGCGCAGTAGGCGATTGTCTATGGGTCGACAACGTGGAATTCATAGAAGAATAGCCACTATTTCACAAACCATAACTTCTCTCCGACAATCCGTAACGGACGTTCCACATTATTGGTATAGAGAGCGCCGGTGCCCAATCCCTGTGGCATTGTTACACCTAGGGTGGCAGCCCATTGCGCGATGGCGTTCAACCCGACATTCGATTCCAAGGCTGAAGTAATCCAGAAACCGATATCCCGACGCTTGGCAAGCGTAATCCACTCCTCAGATCCCTTTATCCCCCCATGCAAGGATGGTTTCAAAATGATATATTGCGGACGAATGGTATCCAGCAATTCGTTCTTCCTTTCCATGTCGTTCACCCCAATCAACTCCTCGTCCAAGGCGATCGGCAAGGGTGTGCAAGCACATAAACGAGCCATCTCGGACCATTGTCCCGCCATGATGGGCTGTTCGATGGAATGGATATCCAAAGCTGCGAGGCGATCTAATTTCGCCAATGCGTCGGCAGGTGTGAAACCACCATTAGCATCCACTCTCAAGGTGATCGTCTCTTTGGAGAAACGTTTCCTAATGCGCTTCAGCAAATCCATCTCATCCTCGAAACGGATAGCGCCAATCTTCAATTTGATGCAAGAAAAACCAGCCTCCAGTTTCTCCTCGATCCGACGGGACATCTCCTCGAAACTTCCCATCCAAATCAATCCGTTGATGGTGATACCGGAAAGTCCATCGGTAAAACCGCTACGCCACATCACTCCATCCCGCGACTCAAGGTCACGCAAGGCGGTCTCTAACCCAAAGAGCATAGAAGGGTAGCGCTTCATCGCCTCATAATCGATGGTACCATCAAAACGGTCGCAGAAAGATTGTAGAACCGATTCATAATCGGGAATGTCGTCACAACTCAGTTTCACCAAGGGGGCACATTCTCCCACACCTACCTTCCCCGGACGCTCTGAATCTGTCAAACGTATGTACCAAACAAGATGATCCGTGTAGACGCCATGCGATGTTCCTGCCGGTTGTTTAAAAATCAATGTCTTAGGAGTGATTGTCGCCTGGAACATATTTTAGCACTTAACAATCAATGAATTAAACACAAATATAAACTACAATCAACCTAATCAAGGGAATTTAGGGTAATCCTTGAAATTAGGCTTACGTTTCTCCAAGAAAGCCTTCCCGCCTTCCTGCGCCTCGTCCAAGCAATAATAGAGCATAGTCATGTCTCCGGCAAACTCCTGGATACCGCTCTGGCCATCCAATTCAGCGTTCAAGCCACGCTTAATCATACGCAAAGCCAAAGGCGAATGCTCCATCATCTTTTCAGCCCAAGCGACATACTCATCCTCCAATTGGTCGAAAGGCACCACTTTATTGACCATGCCCATCTCCAAAGCCTCCTGCGCCGTATACTGACGACAGAGGAACCATATCTCACGCGCCTTTTTCTGTCCGACGATGCGAGCCAAATAGGATGAGCCAAAACCAGCGTCGAAACTACCCACCTTAGGACCGGTCTGTCCAAACTTCGCGTTTTCGGATGCGATGGTCAAGTCACACACCACTTGTAGCACGTTTCCGCCACCAATCGCATATCCGTTGACAGCTGCGATGACAGGCTTCGGCAAAGAACGGATCTGCTTCTGCACATCCAAGACAGAGAGCCTTGGCACACCATCCTCATCGATGTATCCGCCACGTCCCTTCACATGCATGTCGCCACCACTGCAGAAAGCCATATCCCCAGCACCCGTGAAGACAACGACATTTATCCGCTGGTCCTCCCGGCAACGTAAGAGAGCGTCGCTCATCTCTGCCGTAGTCGTAGGCGTGAACGCATTACGGTAACGAGGACGGTTTATCGTGATACGAGCGATTCCATTATAAAAATCGAAAAGTATCTCCTTATACTCCTTGATTGTTTCCCAATTTCTTGTAGCCATGATTATATTTTTTTTGATTATTTATTCAAATCGACAATAAAAACGACGGTGCGCCTCTTCATCAGCTTGCGGATCGGAGAATACCTCCATCACGACAGGTCCATCATTCCCCTCAATGAAAGCGGACATGTTAGCCAACAAACCATTCTCGTCCCGTACAGCGACATACTGACAATCCAACGACTCCACCCAACCTCTCGCGGAGGCGTTATGCGAAGCCATCACCAAGCGGTTCGTACCTTCGTTTTCCTCCAAACCTGGCAATGTCCTAAATATGCCACCACCACCGTTGTTGAGCAGCAGGACATGAAGGTTTGAGGGCAAATCCTCTTTCCAAAAGGCATTCATATCATAAAAGAAACTCAAATCACCAATTAACAGGAATACAGGGACGGAAGGTTCCGCCGACGCGATTCCAACCGCAGAAGAGAGCGAACCATCGATTCCATTCACACCTCGGTTGCAAAAGACCTGTACCCCCTCGGCAAGTGTGGCCAATTGGCCATATCTCACAGCGGAACTATTAGCCAACACCAAAGAAGAATAAGCCGGAATGGCAGCACAGAAAAGGGTCGCGACACGAATCGAAGAGAAGTCTTCCGGAATACCCATCAATTCCCGTGTATGATGTTCAGCTAATGTCCATTTCCCTAGAAAAACATTATGGTCTGAGGAAACCACCCCTTGCAACATGGATAAAAAATCCTCAGGTGTAGTCTGCACCACATCCGTCAAAGACTGGAACGTATCTTCGACTGCGCCATTCTCAGACACACGCCAACACAACGACGGACGTACCTTACGAAGCCATTGTTTCACACGTTTGGAAACAATATGTCCACCCAGATAGACGACCAAGTCCGGCGCCAACTCCGCACGGTTGCCATCAGCCAAAAGCGTAAGGTCGGAATTATGGATAAACCTCGAAGAAGGCAAATTAGAGAGAGATTCGCAAAGGACAGGAGCATCCAAGCCCGATAATAGAGGCAACAGCGCATGAGAAGCGATGGGAGACAACTGTCCCACTACGACCAAAGGAGATTTCGACGAACGCCAAGCATTCCTCAGTTCATCGACATGCTCCTTCAAATTTCGCAGACGGACAACTCGTTCGTTGGGCAAATCAGTCGCCGAACAATCAAAGAAAGGCTCCGTGATAGGCACATTGATGTGCACAGGTCCATCCCCCTCCTTACGCAAGGCGATCAAAGCCTCATTAATCAAACGATTGTTAAGCCAACGTTCCGTTTCGTCAGAAGGTTCGCACAAATTAGCCTCGAACTTCACAAGAGGTCCGAACACACCCGTTTGGGGCAAAGTCTGTCCATCCATCTGTCCGATCCAAGCGGCAGGACGATCGGCCGAAACCACCAACAAAGGAATCCTCTGGTAGAAAGCCTCAGAAACGGCAGAAGCCAAATTCAACAAGGCGGAGCCGGAAGTGACGCAGACCGCCACCGGACGATTCTTTCGTTGAGCGATTCCCAAAGCGAAGAAACCAGCGCTACGCTCATCCGTCACCGCATAACAACGCATCTCCTCCATGCTAGCGAAGGTCTGCGCCAAAGGCATGTTTCGCGAACCTGGCGAAATGACGACATCCGACACACCATGGCGAGCCATCAAGACGACCAACTGACGTATATTATCTTTTATCGAATACATAACGCTCATACTAAAAGACGTTTCATTGTAGACATTTTAGCTTCCGTCTCCATCCATTCTGACAAAAGATCGGAAGAAGCTAGGATACCGCCCCCGGCGAAAAGAATCGCTTCGGTTTCGGAAAATTTCATGCAACGGAGATTCACATAGAGATGCGTCCTTCCGTTAGCGTCCGTCCATCCCAAGAAGCCCGAATAATATTCACGGTCATATCCCTCATGCTCCATAATGAAACGTTGCGCTTCCAACTTCGGAAGTCCGCAAACGGCGGGAGTAGGGTGGATGGAGGAGACAAAATCCGCTCGACGGTCCTCGTCCATGAAAAAATAGAAATCCGTTCGGAGGTGGGAAATATGGCCAGCGGATACAGAATAAGGCCCCCATTCGTCCTTCAATGTGCCGAAACTAGCGATACGCTCACGGATATAATCCGCCACGATACGTTGTTCGAGACGTTCCTTCTCACCCCAATCGGAAAACTTAGCAGTTTGTCCACCAACACTTTTCATCGTTCCAGCCAGGGCGACAGTGCGAAGCTGCGAATCATCGCCCGTCAAAAGCAGTTCAGGCGATGCGCCCAACCAATCACCAGACAAGGAAGAATGGAAAAGATAAACCATGGCCTGCGGATAAGCGGAACAAGCCTTGCAAAAAAGGAATAATTTATTCTGAGGAGAAATCGTCATGCGTGAAGAACGCGAGAGGACCAACTTCTCGAAACGCCCTTCTCGGATTGCGGAAACGAACTGACGAAAGGCCTCCCGGTACGAATTATCAGGTTCCGTGAGAAGAGTAGACTCGTCATCCGCCATATTGAGATGTATATCATCCAAGTCAAACGGAATAATCCTTTCGGATGATATGGAAAGCGTTTTATGCAACTCCGACGAAAAAGGAGACATGACAAAAGAATTCCTCATCGCAGAAAAAGACGAAGGGAAAGAATCATAAGAAGTCACCTTGTCGGAAAAAACGACAAATCCCGTCTTTTCATTCGGCAAGCGGAACAATACGTAATTATCGCACTCCGCCAACAAAATACGCACTTCACTCAGTGTCATCGCAAAACATAATTTACACTACAAAGATAGTTAATTATGCAAAAAAAATGTTATCTTTGTTAATTCAAGCGAAAGAAAGAGGGTATAATTCCCTATTTTATTGAGCTTCCGACTCTTTGTGGAACAAAATAGATGAAATGAAAAGACACCATTTGATATGGATCTTGGTACCGATGTTGCTGGCATGTATCTCGAAGAGCGACAAGGGTACGGCCTGCTCGGATTTGGAAAGGATCCTAGCGGAAGACACGATACGTGTGGTGACTTTATCACGCTCAACATCTTATTTCGACTACAAAGGCGAAGAAATGGGCTTCGAATACGAATTGGCGCAACGCTTCGCCAATTCATTGGGTGTAAAACTGAAGATGGTCACAGCGAAGGACGAACCCGAAATGATAAAAATGCTGAACGACAAAGTTGTGGACCTTGTCGCATATCCGGTAATCATCACCAACGAGAACAAGGAGAAAGTGGCCTATGCGGAGCACACCTTCCAAACCAGCCAAGTACTTGTCCAACAGAAAAAAAAGAATAAATTCGAACAAATCGACGATGTCGTGGATTTGATCAACAAAGAACTTGTGGTCGTGGAGAACTCCAAATACCACAAAAGGCTAAAAAACTTGGACGATGAGATAGGGGGTGGAATACAAATCATCACCGTCTCGAACGAAGAAGACGAAGAATCCTTAATAGAGCAAGTATCCAAGGGAGAGATAGAGTACACGATAGCTGACGACAACATTGCCAAAGTGAACAAAACCTATTTCAAAAACATCGACATCAGTATGCGAATAAGTTTCACACAAAGGTCGGCATGGATTCTTCGCAAGAACTCAGACGATTTAGAAACCGCTGTAAATAAATGGTTTGAGTCAGCGCAAAGCGATTATACTTGTCAATACCTCTACCACAAGTATTTCGAACAGGAAAAACAATACTCTAAAGAGAAACCGAAGTACATAAATAAAGAAAAAATATCGGAATACGACGCCTACTTCAAGAAATATTCCGAGGATTTGGAGTGGGATTGGAAGATGCTCGCATCAGTGGCTTACCAAGAATCAAGATTCAATCCCAACGCAAAATCATGGGCAGGTGCGATCGGACTGATGCAACTGATGCCCAACACGGCAAAGAAACTAGGAACCGACAGTGTATCCATGCGAAAGCCTGAAGTTAGTGTCAAAACAGCGGCTACATACCTCAAGAGGGTGGACAACATATTCAGTTACATCGAAGACCGAAACGAAAGGACGAAATTTGTCCTAGCGAGCTACAACGCTGGCGTAGGTCATATCCGGGACGCTATGGCGCTAGCCGAAAAGAACGGGAAAAGCCCAGAAAAATGGGAAGATGTGAAAATATTTGTCTTATTAAAGGCGAAACCTGAGTTTTTTAACGACCCAGTTGTAAGGCACGGCTACCTGCGAGGAGAGGAAGTTTATAATTTTGTAGAAGAAATAATGGTACGTTATCAAGAATATGTCGATGTGATTATTGATTGATTTACTACCTTTTAGAATGGTAAGTTGAGATGAGCGATTTTATTTTTTACAGCATGGCGACAGGAAGTAGCGGAAACAGCTACTATTTCGGTGATTCCGAATGCGGGTTCTTAGTCGACGTGGGCATTCCATTCAAGACGATAAAAAAAAGGATGGAAATGATAGGTATACCCATGACACGCATCAAAGCGGTCTTGGTCACCCATGACCATTTCGACCACGTACGCTCCGTCGGCTTTTTCAGCGAAAAACAACACATTCCCATCTACGCCACTGAAGCATCACACATCGGCATCAACACAAACTACGGCATCACGGAGAAGGTCTCTCCATGGAATCAACGGCTCCTCACCCGTGGAGAGCCATTGATATTGGGCAATTTTTCCATCACTCCTTTCTCCATTCCCCACGACAGCAAAGACAACAACGGTTTCTTCATCAAACATGGAGATACACGTTTCACGTTAGCGACCGACATAGGTTGCGTAACGGACGAACTGAGAAACTATATTTCCATCTCCGACTACTTGGTGATAGAAGCCAACCATGACGAAAAAAAGCTGAAGGAAGGACCATACGCAGCGAAACTGAAGGTCCGCATCTTAGGTGACGGTGGACATCTCAGCAACCATGAGGCGGCTGAAGTGGTTGCCAAAAATGCGCCTCCGTTCCTTAAAAAGATATTCCTTTGCCACCTCAGCAAAACGAACAATACACCAGAACTAGCACAAGAAACCGTTCAGAATGCCCTTACAACACCTTCAGAAGTCATCGTTCTAGAACGCAATGAAGGAATGCTCTTCAACCTTTGACGTAAGTCACCATTCAGTAACACAGTGTAAATCAACGGGTATTGGATCAATACCCCTTCACATATCAATTCATTATGAAAGAAGAAAAAGTAGTTTTCCTGACCGGAGGTAGCGCCGGACTAGGGAAAGCGACAGCCGAATTGCTGATGAAAAACGGCTACAAAATCTATTCAGCATCCAGAAGAATGGCTGAAAGCATGGAAGACAGCGCCAGCCAAGGTAAAATCATTCCCATCAAAATGGATGTGACAGACCTCGCCAGCATTGACAACGCCGTGAAAAACATCATGGAACAAGAGGGTAGGATAGACATCCTTATCTGCAACGCCGGCAACGGAATCGCAGGATCCATTGAAGACACGTCAGCGGAAGAGACACGCTTCCAATTCGAAACCAACTTCTTCGGCACAGTCAATGTCGTCCACGCTGTACTCCCCATCATGAGAAAACAAATGAGCGGCAGAATCATCACCACCTCCTCCGTGGCTGGTTTCATTCCGATCCCTTACCAAGGCTTCTATTCCGCCAGCAAGGCGGCCGTGAAAATCTTCACCCATACACTGTCAATCGAGATGAAACAGTTCAATGTGCAGTGCTGCTGTGTCCTTCCGGGAGACGCCAAGACAGATTTCACCAAATCCAGGAAATATACCCAAGCGGCACTTTCCCCGGAATCCGCCTATACCGAAAAAATGAACAAGGCGGTCGACATCATGGCTCACGATGAACAGAACGGTATGCAACCCGTCGAGATTTCCAAAGCGATTTTAAAGCAAATCAAAAAACGGAAAATGTCCATCGTGACCATTCCAGGCTTCAGTTATAAACTGATTTCTTTCATCTTCAGATTGGTTCCAAATAGGTTTCTATTATTTGTTGTGGATAAATTATATTCATAACCACGCATCATCTAACAACATGATACACAAACAAATATACAAATCATCCATATATTTTGTCCATATGCATGGCAAAATAGTCCATATGTTTGGAACAATATTACATACCCGAAAACAGCTTCTAAACTACATTTGCAATGTGTTCGATGAGGGACGTGAAACAAGAGTTAAGCGATCGTTCATTTAAGGATACAAGATGAAGTTTTGAAGTTAATGAAAACTATATATTGAATAACTTTTAGAAAACCACGTAACTAAACTTTGATTGTGATGGTTTTGTTAGTTTGCAAAAAAAAGAGGGGGAGTATCCTCCTTTTTTTTTGTCCATACACCAAGGTAGGTTCATCGTATATTTAAAAACAAACTACACCATACGACCAAACACTATTCAATAATAACACCATCCAAAACATAAGCATGGCTATATTGAAAATTCAAACAAACAATATTTCATGCCATATCGTACTTCAATTCAAATATTTTGCATTTAACCGAAAGGAACAACCCCACATCCATTGAAGATGTGATGTCATCATAAGGAAAGAACAACAATCCATAGAATGTCAATAATTATTAAGAAGCAAAGCTAATATTAAGACTAATAAAGCGATAAAGATGACACAGCATTAAAGATAAGCTACTAACAAACAATAAGTTAATTAAAAATAAGCTTTTTTTACACGGAAAGCAGGAAAAACAAAGAAAAAATAGTAAATTTGCGAGGTTTATGATGTGGCGGAAATGATTAGGCGAGAAGAACCGAAAATGACACTGTTAGAAGTATGGAACGCCACTTATATCAAAGCCGAGAATGAATTATTACATATTTTGTATTTTTTTGTATTTATATTATTAAAATTATGTATCCTAACGAAGAAGAATGGCAGAAAGATTCCGGGAGGAACTACAACGCCGACAGCAACGACGGAGAAATCCAAAAAGAAAGAAAGAGTTTCAACCCAAATTTCAACAATGAAAATAGGGTGGTAAGGAACAATGCTGACCCTTCGGCCAAACGTCCTAGAAGAAGGATAGGCGAGTCAACCCGTTTTAACATGGAAAATGACGGTGAATACCAAAACAACCGTCCATACCGTCCAAACAACAGGTATAATAACGGAGGTGGTTACGACAACAATGGCGGCTACAACAACCGCGGCTACAATAACTACCGCAATAACGACAACCAGGGTAACGGCAACTACGAAGGCGGCAACAATGGAGGATACCGTCCAAACAACCGTGGCTACAACAACCATGGCGGTTACAATAACCGCGGCTACAACAACAATGGTGGCGGTTACAACAACGGAGACGGCTATAACAACAATGGCGGCTACAACAACAATGGTGGCGGTTACAACAATGGTGGCGGCTACAACAATAATGGCGGCTACAATAACAACCGTGGCGGATATAACAATAACCGTGGCGGATACAACAATAACCGCGGCGGATACAACAACAACCGCGGTGGATACAACAACGGCGGTCAACGTCCGAACAACCGTGGCGGCTTCAAAAAAGGAGGCAACAACAAACAATTCAAGAATATCACCAGACCAATCGAGTATCGTTCCATCGTGGAGGATCCAAACGAACAGATTCGTTTGAACAAATTCCTCGCTAACGCTGGTATCTGCTCTCGCCGCGAAGCCGACGAATTGATCCAAGCTGGCGTCGTTACAGTAAATGGTGTAAGCGTAACTGAATTGGGTACGAAAATCCTCCGAGGGGATAAGGTTATGATCCACGACCAATTGGTTTCTCCAGACAAGAGAATCTATCTCTTGCTCAACAAACCTAAGGATTGTGTGACTTCAAACGACGATCCATACGCAAAATTAACAGTCTTGGACATCGTCAAGAACGCTTGTCACGAACGTATCTACCCAGTAGGACGTCTCGACAGAAACACGACTGGTGTGCTTTTGCTCACTAACGATGGTGACTTGGCCGCTAAATTGACACATCCTAAGTATAACAAGAAGAAAATTTACCAAGTGACTTTGGACAAAGGCCTCACTCAAGATGACTATGACAAGATCATGTCAGGCATCATGTTGGAGGATGGTGAAATCAAGGCCGACGAAATCAGCTTCCTGGACGAGGACGAGCACAGAAAGATCGGTATCGAAATCCACTCAGGAAGAAACCGTATCGTTCGTCGTATCTTCGAACACCTCGGTTACAAGGTTGTCCGCTTGGATAGGGTATACTTCGCCGGTTTGACCAAGAAGAACCTGAAACGCGGTCAGTGGAGATTCCTCTCCGAAAAAGAAGTGAATATGTTGCGCATGGGCGCATTCGAGTAACATAAAATGTATATCAAATGAAAGTTGACGTATTGTTGGGTCTCCAATGGGGAGATGAAGGTAAAGGCAAAGTGGTCGACGTCTTGACGCCTAGCTACGATGTGGTTACCCGCTTCCAAGGTGGACCAAATGCCGGACATACTCTTGAATTTGAAGGACAAAAGTATGTGTTGCGCTCCATTCCGTCTGGCATTTTCCAAGGCGGAAAGGTGAATGTGATTGGTAATGGTGTAGTTCTCGACCCTGCTCTTTTCAAAAAAGAGGTGGAGGAATTGGAGAAATCAGGACATGATTTGAAAAAAAGATTGTACATCTCCAAGAAGGCTCACTTAATCTTACCTACTCACCGTCTATTGGATGCCGCTTACGAATCCGCTAAGGGTTCGTCAAAAATCGGCACGACTGGTAAGGGTATCGGCCCTACCTATACTGATAAAATCAGCCGTAACGGACTTCGTGTGGGCGATTTGTTGAATAACTTCGAAGAGAAATACAACAAAGCCATCACAAGACACAAAGAGATTTTGAGCCATTACGATTTCCAATATGACCTCGCTCCAATCGAGAAGGATTGGTTTGAGGGCGTGGCTAAGTTGAAGGAGTTCCAATTCATCGATAGCGAATATGAGTTGAACGGCATGCTCGCTGAAGGTAAGACTATCCTCGCTGAGGGTGCTCAAGGTACGATGTTGGACGTCGACTTCGGTTCTTATCCGTTCGTCACCTCTTCCAACACTATCTGCGCCGGCGCCTGCACTGGTCTTGGCGTCGCTCCTAACAAAATCGGTGACGTGTTCGGTATCTTCAAGGCTTACTGCACACGTGTCGGTTCCGGTCCTTTCCCTACGGAATTGTTCGATGAGACTGGAAAGACCATACGTGACCTCGGTCATGAATATGGCGCAGTTACTGGTCGTGAACGCCGCTGTGGATGGATCGACCTCGTAGCTTTGAAATATGCGGTGATGATCAATGGCGTCACCAAACTGATCATGATGAAGAGTGACGTGCTCGATGGCTTCGATACCATCAAGGCTTGCACCGCTTACAAAGTAAACGGTGTGGAGACTGACGAGTTCCCATTCGACGTGACGGAAGGTACCGTTGAACCAATCTACGCCGAAATGGCAGGTTGGAAAACCAACATGACGAAAATGAAGAGCGAAAACGAATTCCCTGAGGAGTTCAACGCTTATCTAGATTTCTTGGAGGATTACCTCGATGTGCCTATCAAAATCGTCTCTGTCGGTCCAGACCGCGAACAGACAATCATTAGATACCGCGACTTCGAATAATTTTCATTCAATAGACTAGGCGGATACAGAAAAGTGTCCGCCTATTTTATTTATTTATCTATTAGGGTGATAGGGAAATACAAAACCATTATTTTCGCTAAAATTAACTTAAAAATACATCTGTTATTATGACTGGTAAGGAAAAATGTAAATATTTAAGGGAAATCAGACAACGTATCGCCTCCGAAAACGATATCCCTTTCGTGACTCAAGAGTGCAACTTTCAAGGAGAATGTAAGGGAACATGCCCAAAATGCGAGGCGGAATTGCGCTTCCTTGAAAAAGAGATAGAAAAGAGCGGACGATGGAAAAAAGTGGTGTCCATAGCTGGTCTGACTTTGGCGCTATCGGCTTGCCAAGAAGAGACGGGTGACATTGAAATACCACCATATCCATATGACGAACAGGAAATCGCCGATTCGACCGACACCTCAGCGCAAACACAAACTCCAGAAGATACGACAAACTATAATTTTTAAGAAAGAATACGATCTATCTAGCATTTAGAAAAAAATAGAGCCGGTTATGCGCCGGCTCTAAAATCTTAACGAAACAAATCAATCGCGTTTCCGGGAAATCACCTTCTTCCCATTCACGACATATATCCCTTCATTTGTAGGTACTACGACTCGAACACCAGCCTGCATATAGAATTGCGCCACCATTTGTCCATAAAGGTTATGTACCGTCACATATTGCCCTTCATTGACACTCTCCACAACTATACCTTCCTCCGTACCATAAACCACTAGGCCAGAACGTTCGGAAGTCTGCTGCACCAACTCCGACAAATCTCCCGCCAAAGCTTTCACCTCGGCCTTCGACAAGAAAATCCAACGTTGTTTGGAGGCGGAGTTCTGGTGGTCGAAACGGGAGGAGGAAACACCATTCCCGTTGGCTGTCAACGACATAGGTCGGTTAGTACCATCCACAAAGACCATCCAATAGGATTTCATGTTGAAGAAACTGTTCACCACGTTTTGTCGAGACCCCATCAATTGTATGCCATATTGCTCAGAGGAACTAAGGGAGACGCGTGAATTGGCGCAAGAAAGCGTTTTATCAGCAGCCACGTTCTTGAATTCATAATATTGTGTCTCAGGATTGAACCGTATCTTCCATGCGTAAGAATCGTCTCTTACGGCTGTTTTCCAATTATTCGCCTCAAGACTCAATCCACCATTCTCAGACTTCAGCATCATAGGCATAGAGGCGGACTCATCCGCCGTCAGAAGATAATATGTCTCATAATCCTCCTGTGTAAACGTATAGGCAGGGGAAGCGAATGCACCTTCCACTGGTGGGAGGTTGTCCTCACCCAAAGCTTGCATGATGGAAGCGTTGGCATAGTAAAGGATACGGGTTCCGTCATCCTCATGCGCTCCATTAATGCCATATGGCCAAAAATGGGTCACATCTCCCTTCAATTGAGCAGTATTATTGTTCTCGAAGAAACGCACAACCTGATCCGTTCGTTCACCAAGCCAAAATCCCTTCGTCACCTCCTGCCTATAAACCGATGAGTTCATCCAAGGTTGTGTCGTGCCAACACCCGCTGCATGGCACATCTCATGCTGAATGGTACCAGTACGTTGGTAGCTGGCGTTCGGACCGACCCTCATCCAACCTCCATAGCTGCAATCGGCTGTCTCCGTGCTTGCCCCATAGTTAACGGTGAGATGCAGACCTCGAATGCTCGTGATGTTGTTCCACACGTCGCAAGCGTCCGCCACAGCGGCGTTAATGCGTTGGTTCTCAGCATCCGATCCTCCATTATTATAGGTCCAAGTAATCTCTCCCTTAGGCAAGGTGCAAATTTTGATGCGTTCACCATATCCCACCGCATTAGAACGGGTGATGGCGTAAGGACGCACATAATAGATCGTGTTAGGCTCCAAATCCTTCATGACGTAAATGTCACCATTATTGGAGTAACATAGGGAAGAACGGTTGTCCAAAACACTCGGATTCGAGCTCGTAGACCAACAGAAACCCTTCTCCGTGATATCATTGCCCGAGAACGAGGCGCGACCAAAAGCCATTGTGGCGCCCGTGACATGACGAGGATCCGTCGTTACCTGAGGAATGGTACCTGATGCATTTTCGACTTGGAAAGTGAAAAGCGCATCATCCAGACGTTTTACGCAACCATCCACGTCATCCACGCTCAAAGACTCGTCCGTCAAACACTTCTCCGCCTCATTTATTGCGGCCAACAACACGTCGCCTCCCTTTTTATCAGCGCTATAAGCCTCTTTGGCTGAAGCTATTTCGTCGGATAAACGTTGGAACGCACCCACTGAAAGTAAGGCGGAAGAGATCGACTTGCGCAAAGAAGAGGCCAATTGCGGCAATGACGCTTCGTCAGGATTCTCCATCCAAGCGTTAACACGTTCGACTTCTGATGAAAGTGAAGTTTTATAGGCCTTAAAAATATTCTTCTCCAAAAGGTTCTCTGCCAGATCCAGGCGACGACTCATCTCCTCCTTAAGGTCGTCAAGGGAGGCGGCACTGTACTCCAAGCGGAAATTATCAAGCGCGATCCAGTTACCAGAAGCGTTCTTAGCTACGAAAGCGATGGTGAAGCCCTCTTCCACATGTGTGAATTTCAGCGAATAATCCTTCGCTTCGGAAACAGCGAGCGAATCACCCTCCACGATAATCCAAGCACCCGTCTGTCCACCTTGTCCGTTCTGCGTGTTTTGGGCGGAAACTTTCAAAGTGAATAAGCCTAAAGGTATATCCGGACTAATCGATTGCGACACACTTGCACTTCCCACCTTCGAATTAGCGCTTACCCATTTCTCTACATAACAATTACCTGATTTCAAAGGGAAAGACGTGTTTGTCTGCGTCTGAAGCCCGGATTGGCTCCAACCCTCGAAACCATCCTCGAAGCTCGGATTGACGATGAACTCCGTCAAATCCACAGGTTTGTCAGAAGAAGAGTTATCCCATCCATAAACAGTCAGTTGTCTCTTCAGTGCCTCATTTGCTTTAAATAGCGCCACATAGGATGCTGATGTGTTATCGCACACAACCTGGGCGTCATCCAAGGACTCCTTGAGTTTATCGGCATTGCGACCATTCCCGTCACCATAGGAAGAACGTGCGGAAGAGATTGTGTTCCTCAATGAGGAACGCATTTCGTCAATCAAGTCATTATCATCTCCCACCAAAAGGAGTTTCACGAAATCCACCACCACCTTAGCGGAATTCGCGGAACCATTCGGCGCCCCCTTGAAACCAATTTGGACTTTGCCACGCATCTCGGAAGGGAGCGAAAAACCTACCTCGTCAAGCGTCCAATCATAAGGGAAAGAGGAGAGACGGGATAGGGAAGAGGATCCATTGTCCGGAATCCAGCCCAATAAGCTATAACCATTTGTGGAGTTACTTCCATTATAGAAAGCGGCCTGCAATTTGTAGGATCCGGCGGGCAAGGTGATCTTTTGGTAATATTTCAAGGACTCCTCCCAACCTGTGCTCAGAACCAGACAACCACCTCTAGAGCCTTGGTATCCAGTAACGGGCACTTTGCCATTCGTATTGAACGTCTTGGAAGTACCCAGTTCATAAACCCCAGTCACTGTATAATCGACTCCTATATCCTTACTCCATCCATAGACGGGTAGGATTTCCTGAGCGACGTTACCGCTTTCGTTGGCGCGATAGTCGAAATAATCCGAATCGTCGAAACCCGAATGGGACAAATAGAGTTCGGATATATCTATGTCAGCCCAAATAGGGGAGCAGACTAAAAGGGACAAAGAAACAATAGACAAAAAACGTATTTTCATGGTATATCGATAATAGTGATAATAAGGTCAAAAGAAGACCACAATAACAACCACAAATTAAGGATAAAAAAACTAGAATGACAAGCTAAAAAAGTGGTTGAATCATAACACGTCAACAAAAAAACGCCACAACCAAATGATTGCGGCGCTCTGTATTTTATATATTCTAAACACTAAATCAAATCACCTTGTTTTGATTTGATACGGCAAAGAGTCTCTTGAGTGACACCAATAAACGAAGCGATATTAATAGCGCTGACACGTGAAGTCAAGCCTGGAATACGATTCTCCAGATTCACATATTTCTCCTCCGCGGATTCGTGGAGAATGGAATTCAGTCTCTCGTTAGATCCTTTTATGGCAAATTGAAGGATGCGTCTATAAAACATATCATATATAGGATTTTCTTCATCATGGTCGACAAAAATCTTCCTTTCGAACTTAGCGATGATGGAAGGTTCCAAAGCTTCTATATAAGAATCGGAAGGAACACCATTAAGGAAACTATACGTTTCGAAAAAACCGCCACCTTCCGTGGCAAAATAGTCAGAAACGAGCTTATTATCTTGATAATGATAAAGTTGGACCATACCCTTCAAAACGATTCCAAAAAACTCCCCATTCTCACCAGGGCTAAGAATCATTTCATGTTTCTTAACCTTTTGGATAGTAGCAATCTTTAAGAGATCGTTCAAAGTATCTTCCGTAACGTCAACCGGTCCGATAAGACGTTGCACTTCATCCAGGACTAATTTCTTATTAATGATAATTCTTTTCATAATCGGACTATTTTACATTAGATCTAATTCTACTCAATGTCTCAGGTGTAACCCCTAAATACGATGCGATATAAACGGAAGGAACACGCAAAATCAAACCAGGCTTCCTCTCCACCAAATTTTCATATCTTTCCTTGGCGGATTTGAAAATAGAATTTCGTGTTTCCTTCTTAAGATGTAATAATTTGCGTTCTGTTAACCTTCTGAAAAAGTTTCTTAAATCCATTACCTTGTTACACATGTCCTCACACTCCAGACGTGGCACAAGGAATATGGTAGTTGGCTCAAGCATTTGGATGAAACGACGACTAGGCACCTGGTCGAAGAAACTTTCATAATCCATAAAATCTTCTCCTTCCATAACCAACTGCTCTGTAACTTCCTCTTCCCCAACCATATAGTAGACACGCACTAAACCTTCGGATACAATGCCCCAGTACTTGCTGACATCGCCTTCAATCTGTAAATATTCCCCTTTACTTAATTTGACGACGCGGACAACAGAATTGAATAATTCGATGGAATCAGGAGATAATATGTCAGCAGGAGTCTGTCCTTTGAATATTCTCTCCACAAACGTGCAAAATATTTCTTTTCTTATCACATCCATAACACTGTTTCATTTAAACTTACACATATACAAATATATATAATATAAATTTAAAATAAAACATAAAACTATGTTATTTATTAT
>JAZLJL010000006.1:0-25934 GCA_045617845.1 Paludibacteraceae bacterium
ATAGGCTGGGCTTGGACGATACGAAGCGCTCCGTGCTCCAGTCGGGTGGGAGCGTTTCCACGAAACAGGGGTGCGTGAAGGTGGACAAGGAGCTGAACGTGCTCGTCCCCGTCAAGCCGCAGGATCATCAGCCCACGCAGACGCGGCGGGAGACGCAAACGCACAGTAAGCCGAGGCAGAAGAGTCGTGGTAGGTCATTGTAGCTTAATAGGAGTTTGGAACGTGTCTTATTCCCCACCAATTTTGTGTTGAACAAAAAAAGAGGATGCTGAATCGCGTCCTCTTTCGTGTAGTTTGTCAAAAACAATTGTGCGTTTGGCCAGTCTGTAAACTATATTCCATTCAATGCGTTCAGCAAAGTATCCTTATAGTTTTTTCCGATGGCTATTTTCTGACCGCAGATCGTGATCATGTTACCTTCCACCGATTCGATATTGGACAGGGAAACAATATAGGATTTATGGATGCGCATAAATTCGTTTGCTGGAAGTTCCTCCTCCAACTTTTTTAGGGAATAGTAGGCGGTGATTCTTCTTTTATCCTTCATGTGGAATGTGACATATTCGCTTTGACCCTCCACATAGACCAAGCTGGCGAAATCAATTTTGTAAAGTTTATAATCCGCTTTTACCATGAAGAAATCGCGGTCAGTCTTGACTGGAGTTGCATCAGCGCTAGGAACATCCTTTCTCCTCGCTTTCATCCTGTCGGAAACCTTATTGATCGCTTGGAGGAATCTTGGAAAGGAGATCGGCTTCAAGAGGTAGTCCACCGCTTCCAGTTCGTAACTGTCGATCGCATATTCAGTATAAGCGGTAGTGAAAATGACCAGTGGCTTTTCCGCCATGGATTTTACCAATTCCAAACCGGAGAGATCTGGCATTTGGATGTCGGTCAGTATCAAGTCGATCTGTTCTTTCTGTAGAATGTCCATAGCCTTGATGGCATTTTCGCAAGTGCCGCATAGCTGAAGACTTGGAACTTTGGAAACATACTCCGAGAGGAGTTTCCTTGCGGGAAATTCATCATCGATGATGAGGGTCCGTATTACTTCATTCTCCATATTATTAATCTAATTTAATTGTTAAATCTAATTTGAATTCGGTTTCGGTCTCGGATATGTTTAGTACATATTTCTCGGAATACATGAGGTCGAGCCGTTGCCGGACGTTTTCGATGCCGATTCCTTTAATGTGTTTCTGTTCTCTTTTTACAATTCTTTTGCTGTTTTCTGTTTTGAAAAACAGTACGTTCGCATCTGCTTTTAGATGGAATTTCACGAAAGCGTCCTCTTCGATTCCTATGCCGCTATATTTGAAGGCGTTTTCCACGAATGGTTGAAGAAGCATCGGTGCGATGAAGATTTCTTCTTGAGAAATCTCTTTGTCGAAAATCACGTTGATGTCATTTTCGTGGCTGTACCGTTGGAACTCTATGTAGTTTTCAAGATAATTGATCTCTCCTGAAAGCGGTATTTGTTTTTCTTTGGAACCATATGTGACGTATCGGAGCATTTCCGATAAGGTGAGTACGCTGTCCGCCGCGTTTTTGTCTCCTGTATAGACCATGGAATAGATGTTGTTCAGCGCGTTGAAGAGGAAGTGAGGGTTGATTTGGGAACGAAGGAAATTCAACTCCAGTTGTACCTTTTCTTGTAGGATGGATTTCCTTTGTTCTTCGATTTCTTCCGCTCTTTTCCTATATTGCAGCAAGACGGATACCATCATGGCGCCAGTGAGGAGGATGAGGGCTTTCCATTGTGATGATAGGAAGAGTCTAGCCTCCGTGGATTCATCTTCGCCCTCAAAGAACGCCCTTGTCTCGGAGGGTAGACGAATGTCCAACAGTGAATTGTCTTCGAATACCATTGGCGTATAGTGCGACGACACGGCGGCGTCCTCCAGGTGGTAGACGAGGAATGTGAAAGAAGCGATAATGATCGATGCCAGAATGATGAAAAGGACCATTCTGTTCTTCGTCAGGAAGTAGGGGAAGAGAATTGCCCTATTCACCAGGGTGACGACGAACATGCCGATAGTGAGCAGTGCAGCCAGTTTCAGGGAGAGGAACAGGTCGAACGAGATGTTGCTGAATGTGAGCAGAGTGAAAACTGCCGCCCACACGGACAACTCGGCGATGTTACGTTTCCAAAAGTCAGTGATGCTCATACCTTCTTCTTTTCATCAAAATTGCGAAAGAATTTTGAATTGGAAAAATAAAATCAGCGAAAAGAAGTATTTGTAGGTGAAATATAGTGTTGAAGGGAAAGGAAAAAAAGAAAAAGATGTATCTTCATATTAGGTTTTAGAGATTTTTTGGAAAAAATAGTAAAGGCAATAGACAAAAAACACTAACTTTGCAAGATTAAAGGATTTTTATATAGAGATGAAAGAGAGAATAAAAGAACTTTTGGACGAAATTAAGGAGTTACATGTCTCCAATAAGGAAGATTTGGAAAACCTTCGTATCAAATATTTGAGCAAAAAAGGTGAGATTTCCGCTTTGTTTAATGATTTTAGGAACGTTTCCAACGAACAGAAAAAGGAAATGGGCCAGTTGCTCAACGATTTAAAGAATTCTGCGCAGGATAAAATCAACGAACTGAAGGCGGCTTTGGATAATAGCTCTGAGAAAGACGAGAGTTTGGATATCACGAGGACTCCGGATCCGGTCGGATTGGGAACCCGTCACCCTCTTTCCCTTGTGAAGAATGAGATCGCTGACATCTTTTCACGTTTAGGTTTCGTCGTGGCGGAAGGACCTGAGGTCGAGGATGATTGGCATGTGTTCTCTGCCTTGAATTTCCCTCCTGAGCATCCGGCTAGGGATATGCAGGATACTTTCTTCATCACGAGAAATCCGGACGTCTTGCTGCGTACGCACACCTCTTCCGTGCAATCCCGCATCATGACGAGCCAAAAACCTCCTATCCGTGTGTTGTGTCCGGGTAGGGTATACCGAAACGAGGCGATTTCGGCCCGTGCGCATTGCTTCTTCCATCAGGTTGAAGGTCTGTACATTGACAAAAATGTCTCTTTCGCCGATTTGAAGCAGGCGTTGCTTTATTTCGCCAAAGAGATGTTCGGAGAGGGCACGAAAATCCGTCTGCGTCCTTCTTACTTCCCATTCACCGAACCTTCCGCGGAGATGGATATCTCCTGCAATCTATGCGGCGGAACCGGTTGCGCTTTCTGTAAGGGTACTGGATGGGTTGAAATCTTAGGATGCGGAATGGTTGATCCTAACGTTTTGGAAAATTGCGGAATCGATAGTAAGGTATATACGGGTTACGCTTTCGGTATGGGTATCGAGCGTATCACTAACTTGAAATACCAGGTGAAGGACTTGCGTATGTTCTCTGAAAACGACGTGAGATTCCTGAACCAGTTTAAATCAGCTTATTAACAATTAAATCTAATATCATGGGAATAGGAAAAGATGTAATGCCTACAGGAACTGAGCACAACACTTTGGCTTACGGCACGACTGTTGTGGGAGATATCCAGGCTGAGAACGATTTCAGATTGGATGGTTCCGTGAAGGGTACGATTGTTTGCAAAGGAAAAATAATCGTGGGTACCAAGGGAGTTATGGACGGTACGATGACTTGTGCGAACGCTGATGTTATGGGTCTTGTAAAGGGAAAAATTATTATTTCCGATACGCTTTCCTTGAAGTCTACTGCTAGGGTCGAGGGTGAAATCACCACGAAGACTTTGTCTATTGAGCCTCAGGCGATCTTCACGGGAACTTGCGATATGTCTAACGGTAGTAAGCAGCCGACGAATGGAGCGCCTGCTAATGCTCCTGTGCAACATGCGCAGCAGAAATAGTTTTTTTTGCTGAAATAGCTTATAGGGATGTGTCTCGATGGGACACATCCCTTTTTTTATAGTGAACTTTTTTTTATGGCGAGAAGTTTTCTCTCCCCTCCATGTCTTGTTTCTTTTCGCGTTGGGACAAAAAAAAGACGCAACTTTCGAAGCGTCTCCTATACCTTCCTATCGATGGCAAGTGAATCAACCGAAATCTATTTCGAATCGGCTAGGAACAGGGTCGTTCCTATTGTCTCCTTGCTCCGAACTCTTTCCGATGTAGTCCATCACGTCGTTCAAGCCGGTCATGAACTTCTCGAAATCTTCCTTGTACAAAAAGATTTTGTGCTTTTCAAAAGAAACTTGGGCTTCTTCGCCCGTTACTTTTTTCTTGCTCTCCGTAATGGCGAGAAATAATTCATCTTTACGGTTGCGTTTCACGTCAAGGTAGTAAATTCTTTTCCCTGCCTTGATCGCTTTCGAATAAACAATCTCCTGATCCCGCTTATCCGTATCAAACCTCAATTTCTCATCTTCCATATACAATCCTCCTATTTTTAATTATCATTCCTTGAAAACGAAATCTTTCAAATGTAGACATAAATTCTCATTTTTACAATATTTTTTATCGTTTTTTTTGAAATTCGACATGTTTTTCTACAGATAAGGAAAAGTGTTAAGCGAAATGGGCATATTATCCAATGAAAGACGCTTCTTCCATATATTGCATTTTTAGGAATTTTTTACATGAAATATTTCTTTCTCTTTTAGGAATACTATATATTTGCATAGTGTGAAAGCACAAATTTTTTTATTAACTAAAAACTAAAAAATACTATGGCTTACGTAATTGGTGAAGATTGTGTTGCATGTGGTACTTGCATTGGCGAATGTCCAGTAGGAGCTATCTCTGAAGGAGACATCTATTCAATAAATCCTGATGCTTGTACTGAGTGTGGAACTTGTGCGGACGCATGTCCTGCAGGTGCTATCTCTAAGGGAGAGTAATCAGTCTTAACAACTAAAAAAGGAAGCGTTCCGTATGGGACGCTTTTTTTTTGCCTGGTGATAGCCTGTTTTCGTCTTTTTGCTTAAGGTTTTGTGATCAAGCCTGTTTGCCCTTCTTTGTTGGTGGCGATGCTCTTCTCATAGTTGATTACGAGGCTTCTGAACCAGAAAATCTGTGCCGTGTTGATGATGAAACTCACACTGCAAAGACCTAAGATCGCGATGCCCATGTCTTCGAAGTGAATGCCTATCATAAGGCTGATGGCTTTCGCCGCTAATGAAATGACTTCGAATATGAGCAACCCCTTTTGCTTCATGAAAATGTCCGTCACAAAGCATGTGGAGCCCGCTATGAGTGATGAGAGCAGCCATGGTAACATGTATTGGATATAGACGCCGCTCGTTTCCCAGCCATCTCCCAATATTAAAGCCGTCAGGGACGGCAAATAGAAATATAGTATGACGAAAAAGGGCGGAACGATCAGTAACGTTCTGCCGACGAATTGCCTGAATATACGTATGATGGAAACCTTATTGTTCACTTTCTCCGAAATATCTTGGAATAGCACTTGGTAGATGGAGTTATAGATGATGTTGATGGGCATGAACGACAATGTCAGCGCCATCCCGAAGAAGCCGATTTCCTTCAGTCCGAAATAAGGTGTCAGTAGAAGGAAGGGAAGGTTGGAGCTGAGATAGTTGGCGAGTGATTTCGGAAGGGAGAAGATTGGAAAGTTTTTGTATTCGACGGCTGTTTCCTTGTTAGCTTTTCTAAAAAAATCAACTCCCCAGTTGTATTGTTTGATGGACCTCGCCACATTGAAAAGCAAGGAGAGTAGTGCGGAGGCGACTGTGGCTACGATCAGTCCGCCCTTAAGGAACCCGATAAGCCCAGCGCCCCATTTCATTCCTGCGTTCAGAATGCTTTTGCTTACTTGGTAGGTGCTGGCCAACGTGAAGTTCTTATGCCTCGTGTGCCAATAATTAAGCATGGACCAAGCTCCGGTGGCTAAGACGAAGAGGGGGAGCGCCCAATACCACTCTGCCAATTCGGGTGCGTGGAAGATGCTCGCGATGCCGTGTGCGAAGGGAACGGTCAGACAACAAATGACGAATAAGGCGAGGAGGCTGGTTAGCCCTATAAAAAGGCAATCTTCCGCTTTCCTCTCTTCCTTGGGAAGCAGAATGGCGAATTGGTATTCTCCCGTGGCGATGAGCGCCCATATGCCTGCGATGCTTTGGAAAAGGTTGAGCAGCCCGAAGTCCTCCGGGGAATATAGACGTGTCAGAAAGGGGTAGATGAGGATTCCGATGGCTTGAGCGATGATGCCTGCCGATAATAGTTTGGCCGTGTTTTTGATTACCTTGTTGCCGGACATTTTGCTGAATGTTTATTGGCTTGTTACCTCATTTATTCTTTATAGGCAAAGTTATAAAAAGATTGTGTTTTTCTTCTATTCTTATTAATTTTACGTCATTAAATGTTTGGTAATATTTTTTGTGTCATGAGTAATAAAGTTGTGCCTATCACCCTTTTGACGGGTTATTTAGGAAGTGGAAAGACTACGTTGGTGAACAATATCCTAACGAACAAGAAAGGTTTGAAAATCGCGGTCATTGTGAACGATATCGGTGAGGTGAATGTGGATGCCTCCCTGATCCAGCAGGGTGGTGTGGTGACCCAAAAGGACGACAGCTTGGTCGCATTGAGCAATGGTTGCATCTGTTGTACGCTGAAGGCGGATTTGATGCAGCAGATTACCGATATCACGGATACGAATCGTTTTGACTACATTGTCATCGAGGCGAGCGGAATCTGCGAGCCGTTGCCTATCGCGCAGACCATCGTGGCGATGTCTACCATGGCGAAGAAATATGGCATGCCTGAGGTATGCCGCTTGGATTGCGTCACGACTGTGGTGGACGCTCTCCGTCTTTATGACGAGTTTAACAGCGGAGACGCTTTGGTGCGCAAGGATTTGGAGGAGGACGATATCGAGAACCTTATCATACAACAGATCGAGTTCTGCGACGTGATTGTACTTAACAAGGTCGACGAGGTGAGCAAGGAGGCGCTCGATCAGGTGCGCGCCGTCATTCGCACTTTGCAACCGCGCGCTGAAATCATTGAAGCGAATTATGCGAATATAGATTTGGACCGTATCATCAATTCCAACCGTTTTGATTTCCAGGCTGTCAGCATGTCTGCTGGTTGGATTCAGGCTTTGGAGGCTGACGAACAGCAGGTGGAGGAGAAGGAACGCAAGAACCATGAGCATCATCACCACGACCATGACGACGACCATGACGAGCATGAGCATCATTGCCACCACCATCATGAGGAGGGTGAGGAGTGCCATTGCCACGAGCATGACGATGACGACGATGAACACGATCACGAAGGACATTGTCACCACCACCACCATCATCATGGAGAGGGTGAGACGGAGGAGTATGGCATCTCCACGTTTGTCTATTACCGACGCAAAGGATTTTCGTTGTCTAAGTTCGACCGTTTCATAGACAAATCATGGCCGAAGGGTGTTATCCGTTGCAAGGGTATTTTATACTTCGTGGAGAGCCCGGACATGTCCTATCTCTTCGAACAAGCGGGAAGACAGAAGACTGTTCAGGAGGCTGGACAATGGATTTGCACCGCACCGAAGGCCGACCAGAAGCGTCTCCTTGAAGAGAGCGAGGAACTTCGCAAGGATTGGGACGAGGTCTATGGCGACCGCCTTGTGAAGCTGGTATTTATTGGCAAAGATATGGACAAGACAGCGATTTATGCGGCTTTGGATCAATTATAAAAGCTGAATATATTTTGTTTATAAGAGTTTTTTTGATGGGCTTCGTAGTATGTTTTGATTATTTCCGATAGACGCAATGCTGTTCCATTGTGACTGAGGAAATAATCAAAATTGATAAGTAATACCCCAAAATAGCCCATTCAGAATCCCTTTTTTGTGTTTTTTCGAACAGCTTTGAATACTAATCAATAAAAACTTTTGTGATTTATGGCTCACCATCGCCTTTTGTTTACACTCTGTCTTCTATTGTTCTCATTCTACTCTTTTGCGGATGATGGAGGCACGTCTAATCCTCGAGAGTGGACGTATGGCAATATCTACGTAAAGGAGCCGAGTAAGGAAATAGCCTTGCGAAGGGAACTGATGACGGTCTCAATCGATGATGAGAAACCTTTTGTGTCAAAGAAGGATAGGAAAGGTCGTTTGTCCGCGAATTTTGTATTTGAAAATTTGTCGGATGAGTTGGTCGTAGTGGATTGCGCTTTCCCTATTCGAGTGACGATAGATTTTGATAATTTCTATAACGTGGGTTTGGACTCGTCCCGAGCCGATAGGTTAGCTGCTTATTATGGCATCGCATTGGAGAGGAATGTACGATATGAGGCAATCCTAGAACCGGAATATGATCATTATGTGACGTGGGTTGTCAGCGATGAGGAACGAAAAAATCTGGAAAAGAAGTTGAAAGTATGGAGTGCTCGCGATTTCTATCAGATTGAACAGGTAAAGGAACTCTCGTTTTGTCATGATTTTGTGATTCAGCAAGACGGGGCGGACGTGTCTGTGGAGAATGTCGGGGTAGAGACTCGTTGGGTGGATGGTAAGTTGGAGATGACTTTCCATATGCACCATCGTCTGAAATTCAGCTCTAAGAGAGAGTCTAATGTGAAGGTTTCCTATCCGATTGAGATATGGATGCACGATTACAAAGAATTTTTCTATGGGTTTAAATATGATATTTATACGGGAGGAACATGGGCGGGAAGCATGCGCTCTTTTATGTTGCTCACCCCGTTTGAAATGTCAAGTAACTCGGAGAACAAGGAAAATGTTTCCTTTAAATGTTGGAAGACACCTCGTTATCACCTCTATTACAAGGAGAACTATAAACCCGTCGAAGGTGATTGGTTGTATATCTATTGTGGGGACAACCAGGAGCTTTTAACGACTTATTTTCCGATTCGAAGGAAACCTTCTCCTTTTATTACGAATCTCAAGGGCTCGGAATCCGTTGAAAATGTAGAGGCTTTGACGGATGGCACTCTTTATTCTTATTGCCGCTCGAATGATTGGAAAAATGCATGGCTGGAGTTCTCATTGGATTGTTGTGCCGTCGGACCCTTTTTTGTGAACGGAATGTGTGGCAATTCTATGAACGAATTGTTCGTCAGATCCGCATGTAAAGATTATGGTTATTCTATCATTCAGGGTGATTATCGCGCTTTCAGGGATTCTTTATGGGATAATGGAAATAGGGTTAAATCGATGACAATCGAGTTTCCTAATGGTCAGACGAAAGATTTGAACTTGAAAGACCATTATTCGGCTTTGCCTTCTACCAAAGGATGGGTAACCTCTAATTGCGTGGCGAATCCTTGTTTGCTGGATTCCGGAACGTACAAGTTGACGTGGAAGAGTCTATATTATGGAGATAAGGGCAAAGAGACGGGGCTGAGCGAAATGTGGTTCGCTCCGGTTGATGGTTTGCTTGCCAAAATATTGGATGAAGACCGGAAAAGTGATATGCCGATTTATTCGAACGTGCTTCCGACCATTTTGAACCAGGATTGGACAGACCCTAAGTATGGAAAGGACGAATGGTGGCGTTATGAAAAATTACCATCTCAGAGGAGTGAAGAGTATAATAATATGGCTGATACCATCACCAAAGTCCGTTTCCTCGATTACTATGAGGAGGATGGGTATGAATCGTTCATTGGGGGCTTGTATGAATTTGTGACGGATGAGGAGATTGCTTCGATTGATTCTTCGAATGTCCAAAATGTGGCGTCCGCCGAATCCTCGAATGGACAACGGAAGTCTGGAAATAGCCTAAAATGGTTGATCATGGGTTTGTTGTTCTTCCTTGTCGCCGGTGGCGTCTTTGTTTTCCTGAAAAGGAAGTAGGCCGCGGTGCCTATCTTTATCGTCTTTGTGGACAATCAGGTAGAGGAATCGTGTATGTCTGTCTTGATGATGTGCCGATAAGAAAAATATGTAAAAAGGTATTTATTCACGAATAAAATATTATTTTTGCCGTCGGGTTGCCGAAAACGATAGAGTAGGCAGAAACTTAATGTTTTTTTACAATGAGATATTTATTGTTGACAATAGGCTTGGCCGGCATTATTTCCATGTTATTCTCTTGCGCAAAGAAAGATTGCGATTGTACTTATTTCAACTCGGCAGGTGAGGAAGTCCCTAGTTACAGCGGTATTAAGGAGGAGATGAGAGTGAACGATTGCGCTGATTTGAATACTTCTGATAGTACCGGTTATTATATTTGTAAGTGATTTTTTACTTATAGCTTAGAATATTGGTCGCCCTCTTCTTTTTGGGGCGACTTTTTTTTATGGTTCTGCTTGACGTATTCATTGGGTGGATAGAATAACAATCTATTTTTTTTGTGTTGTCAAGTCTGGTTCTAGATTGTTTTTCTGTGATTTGTTCTGTTTTTGGTTAATTTTTCTTTTATTTGTTTTGTTTCTTGTGTGTTTTATCTATTGGATGTATTTTTGTGACCAATGTTGATCGTGTGATGTGGAGCTTCCTTTGGAATTTTTATGGTGAAGTAAGCGCCTGTAAATCGCTTGATTAGCAGATATATATGTTGGTTTAAATTAATATGAAATAAGAAATGAGTAAGAAAGGTTTAGGAACAATTTGTGTTCAAGAGGGTTGGAAACCTAAGAAAGGTGAGCCAAGAGTGCTCCCTATTTATCAGTCTACGACATTCAAGTATGACACCAGCGCCGAGATGGGCGATTTGTTCGATTTGAAGGCTTCGGGTTATTTCTACACTCGTTTGCAGAATCCTACGAATGACGCTGTCGCTGCGAAGATCTGCGCTTTGGAGGGTGGTGTGGCTGCCATGTTGACTTCATCCGGTCAGGCTGCTAGCTTCTATGCTATCTTCAACGTGTGCGAGGCTGGTGACCACTTCGTGTCGTCTTCTTGCATTTATGGCGGTACTTACAACTTGTTCTCTGTGACGATGAAGAAGTTGGGAATCGAGTGCACTTTTGTTGATCCGGACGCTTCCGAGGAGGAGATCGCTAAGGCTTTCCGTCCTAACACGAAGGCTTTGTTCGGTGAGACCATCGCCAACCCTGTGCTGAGCGTGCTCGACATCGAGAAGTTCGCTCGCATCGCGCATTCCCATGGCGTGCCTTTGATCATCGACAATACTTTCCCTACGCCTATCAACTGCCGTCCTTTCGAGTTCGGTTGTGATATTGTGACGCATGCGACTACGAAGTATATGGACGGACACGCTACCAACGTGGGTGGTTGTATCGTCGATAGCGGTAACTTCGATTGGGAGGCCCACAAGGACAAATTCCCTGGCTTGACCCAACCTGACGAGTCTTACCATGGCTTGGCTTATAGCAAGGCATTCGGTAAGGGCGCTTATATCACGAAGGCGACCGCTCAATTGATGCGTGACCTCGGTTCTATCCAGGCTCCTCAGAACGCGTTCTTGTTGAACCTTGGTTTGGAGACTCTCCACGTACGTATGCCTAAGCATTGCGAGAACGCTCAGAAAGTGGCTGAGTTCTTGGAGAAACACCCTAAGGTGGCTTGGGTGAACTACCCTGGCTTAAAGTCCAATCCTTACTACGAGTTGGCTCAGAAACAATTCACGAACGGACAGTCTTGCGGTGTTGTTACGTTCGGCGTGAAGGGTGGTCGTGAGACTTCCATCAAGTTCATGGATAGCTTACAATTGGCTTGCATCGTGACGCACGTGGCTGATGCGCGTACTTGTGTGCTTCATCCTGCTTCTCATACGCATCGTCAATTGTCCGACGAGCAATTGTTGGCTGCCGGTGTTCGTCCTGACTTGATCCGCTTCTCTGTCGGCATCGAGGAACCAGAGGATATTATCGCTGATTTGGAGCAGGCGTTGGCTAAGTGCTAATCTCTGATTTATGAGTATTGTAACGATCATACTGCTCGCCGTCGCTTTGGCGATGGATTGTTTCGCAGTCTCTATAACAAATGGAATTGCCCTTCGGCAGTTCCATTTTGTTCCTATTATGAAGATGGCCTTTCTTTTCGGACTGTTTCAGGCTGCCATGCCTTTTTTCGGCTGGTTGGCTGGGGTCGGTTTTAAGGAATACATCGAGGCGTTCGATCATTGGATCGCTTTGGGCGTGCTCGTATTCCTCGGGTTGAAAATGATCTATGAGAGCCTGACGGAGAAGAACGAGGAAGATGTGAAGCCTGCTTTGAATTGGAAAAGATTGGTGCTTTTGGCGATTGCCACGAGTATTGACGCCTTGGCGACTGGGCTCGTATTTATTACGGAAACAACCTCACGTTTTCTTTTCGCCTTGTTGATGATTGGACTGTTTAGTTTCGGCTTCTCTGTACTTGGAAACGCGATAGGCGTTTTTGCGGGTAAACATTTGCCTGTGAACATGGAAATGGTTGGCGGACTGGTTTTGATTGGTATCGGTGTGAAGATTTTTTGTGAACACACGGGTCTGCTTTCCTCTTTATTTTGAAAACTCTAAATTGAATATGAAATGTTTGGATTGAAAAAGAAATGGAACGATTTTATGCACAACGAGGAGTTGAAGCATAAGATTTATATGGTAATCTACGATACGGATACTCCAATGGGCAAGATGTTCGACGTTTTGCTCATTCTCTTTATTTTGGTCAGTGTGTTGGTAGTGATACTGGAAAGCCTCTCTTTTTTCCCTCCGACATTCAAATTCTTCCTAAGTGTTTTGGAATGGGTCTTCACCGTTTTCTTCACGGTGGAGTATCTGTTGAGGCTTTATAGTGCGCCTAAGCCTGCCGAGTACGCCTTCAGTTTTTTTGGTATAGTGGATTTATTGGCCACGGTACCGACCTATCTGGGTTTCATTTTCCCGAACGCCCATGGATTGTTGACCATCCGTATTCTTAGGTTGATTCGTGTGTTTAGAATATTTAAACTGTTCTCTTACTGGCGGGAGGGCGAATTGCTTTTGACCTCTTTGAAAGCTAGTTCCAGAAAGATCATCGTCTTTTTCGTCTTTGTGCTTTTGCTGGTGGTCTGCATTGGTACGGTGATGTATATGGTAGAAGGTGGTCTAGAGGGTAGTAGTTTCCATGACATTCCAAGCAGTATTTATTGGGCGATCGTGACGACCACGACGGTGGGATATGGAGACATCACTCCTGTGACTGGGTTCGGACGTTTCCTCTCCGCTTTTGTGATGTTGTTGGGTTATACGGTGTTGGCGGTCCCTACGGGTATCGTTTCCGCTCAGATGATTTCGGACAAGAAGAAAATCTCCATGAGGCCGTGTCCTCATTGCCATAAGACGGGGCATGACGAGGACGCTGTGTTCTGCCGTTATTGCGGCAAAAGACTTTTTGAAGACGACACAGATGGTTTTGATGAGAAAGAGATTATCACGCAGGATGGGGAGATTAAGTAGAGTATGAATTATTAATATAAAAATTGAATTATGAAGAAAACCCAAACATTGACGATCTGTGCGATCGTGGCTCTTTTGAGTGGCTGTGACGCGGGGAATAACACTCCTCAAGGAGCGACGGAGAGTGTACCTGCTATTCCGACGCTTGCGAATGTGGAAACGAATCAGGATGCTTCCCAGCCTACCGAGGGTAGTAGCGCTCCTGTGTCTTCTGCTTCATCGCCTGTGTCTTCTGCTTCGTCTCCTGTGGCAGAGAGTAAGAATAACGCTCCTGTTTCGTCGATTACTGTCGACGTAAAGGGTGGGATAGACCCTACCAAATATGTCGCCGGTCAATCTTCTTATGTCACCTTCTCCGGATTCCCTCGCTCGCTTGATGAGTTTAAGGCTGCCCAAGAGAAGTTGGCTACCACTCCCGAGGGTGCTGTCGTGTTGGAGTTGATGGCTTTCGAGATTTTTTGCCACGACCAGAATGTGGGGAAACAATGTTTGGATCTTTGCAATGTGGACGTGAACATTGATCGTGTCTACCGTATCCTAAGAGATCGTTATGACCCTAAATATGGTAATTACTATACGCCTCAGTTGGTGGCTACCTTCCTGGAGGGCGCTACTCCTATGAATGGCTACAAGGCGAACAAACCTTTCAAGGTGAATGTGCGGACCCATACGGCGCAACCTTACGAGGATGCGGAGTCTTATCGCGGCACTATTATTTCCCTACAAGTGCAGAGCAAAGGGTATGACACGGAATGGAGAGGTGTGAGCGTGGTGAAATCCAAGGGATGTCCTTATTACAAAGTGGTGAACAATCCTTCCATGTATACGCAGTGCAAGCCTGTCTCGTTTAAGTGTGATGACGAATACGTGGATATTTGCCAACAATGATAGATAGTTAGAATCTAATTATTATACTCTATAAAAGCAAAGCGAGAACCCATCCGATGAGTTCTCGCTTTGCTGTTTTAGGTTTAAAAGGTTTTTTATTTTCCTTCATTATTCAACCTGATGCCATCGTCCCCGATGGTGATTATTCTTTGTTTATAGAGCGTTCCGAGTGTTTTTTTGAAGGCTTTTTTACTGCATCCGAACGTGTTGTAGATGATGTCGGAATCGGTCTTGTCGTTCATCGGCAAGTATCCGTCCCTACGTTTGAGCTCCTCTAGAATTTGTTCGCTGATGGTATCCACCACTTTGAAACCTTGAGGTTGGAGAGCGATGTCCAATTTGCCATCTTCGCGCACGCATTTCACGTATGCCTTGGTGCGCATGCCGAATTCGATGTGCTCGAAGATTTCGCTATGGTAAATCAAGCCCCAGTAGGCGTCGTCCACAATCACCTTGTAGCCGAGGTCCGTCTCCTTCACGACCAGGATTTCCACCTCGTCGTTCATCTCGTAGTGTGGTTGGTCCAATCCGAGGAAATCGTCCACATGCATGCTGGCGATTACCTGCTCCGTCTTGTGGTCATAGAATACGTGGACCAAATAGTTCCCGCCTAAAGTGAGTTTGCTGGTCTGTTCTTTAGACGGAAGGAAGAGTTTGCGGGGAAGCCCCCAATCCAACAATGCGCCGGAAGTGGAGACGTGCGTCACCGCTAAGAATTCGAATTCTCCGGCGATCGCGTAAGGGAAACGCACCGAACCAATCGTTTTCTTTTCAGCGTCCTTGTAGAGGAAAATCTTGACGACTTCGCCTTCTTCGTGTGTCGTCTCCTTGAAATCCTCGACAGGAATCTCCACAGTCTCGTCTTGGTCGTCGGACGTGAGCGTTACATGTTTTGGACCGTTTTTCACGACGGTCATCTTATTTATTTTTCCTATTTCAACCATTCTGTTTCTTTTGAATTATTTCGCGTTGCTGGATCCTGATGCCTTTGCGACAAGGTTGTCTCCGTTCTTTTCTGCGTTTTGAACGAGTTTGTCTCCCGACTTCGTGGCGTCTTGAACCAGTTTGTTCGCTTGTTCTTGGGCTTTCTTCACACCAGCGTCACCCGTCTTTTTCGCTGCTTTCTTGGCGATTGGGTTGCTGGCTTTGTTTTGTAATTTCTGTGAGCTGGCTTTCGCCTCGTCCACTAGTTTGTTACCTGCTTTTTGGGCGTCTGCGATAAGTTTTTCCCTTTGGTTTTTCGCTTCGTTTACCATCTTCTCTCGTTGTGCTTTCGCCGCCTCGATGGCTTTCTCTTTGGCTTTGTCTACAGCTTCCGTAACTGTTCCCTTGAGGCTTTCGAGGGTAGAACCTGCACCTACGGAGATTTTAGGGGAAGCGAATGTGCCTCCGATTTTCACGTCAAATGCGACTGGAATTTTGTCGGTGATGGATTTGAGTGAGATGGTGGAGGTGTAGTCCAATGTTTGGTCGAGACCTGACGAACCATACACTTTCAGGAGCGCTGTGTTGATCGCTGTTTCGAACGGATCGATTTCCAGACGTCCGTTTTTGATGGCGAACTTGATGTTGATGTCCTTCATCTGAGGGTTTTTCAAAGCGCTGAAGTTGATCTTGTCCGCGATGGTGTTGAGTGCCTTCACGTCGTTCAGACCGACCTCCTTGGATGTGAACTTTCCGCTTCCGTTTATGGTGGATAAGTTCGGCGTCATCGCATGGTCGAGTTTGGAGTCGAATTTCATGCTTAGGGAGAAGTTACCGTTCGCGTCAGAGAGCATTGGCGCTAATTTGTTGGCTGTGGTCACTTTTGTGAACACTTCTGATATCTTCATTTCGTTGACGTTCAAGTTGAGGTCCACTTTCGGCGAGAGTGTGTCTTGTACGTTGTAGTCACCATCCATGATGAATGATCCGCCCAATGTTTTTCCGTTGAGGGTAAGGATCTTCGCGACCTTGTTCCTTAATTCGATGTTACCTTTCAAATCTGCGACTTCGATGTCCTCATATATCAGTTTGTTGATGACAGCTGTCAAGGAGAAGTCCACGTTGGCAGGGATGTCCACGAAGGAAGAGCCTTCTGTTGTCTCGGTTTCGGTAGCGGTGCTGTCTGTCGGTTCACCCATCAGTTCCGTCACGTTGATCATGTTTGATCTGACGTTGAGGCTTCCTTTGATGGTCTCGTCCCTAAGGACATATTGAAGGAAGTTTTGCAATTGTCCGTCTAGTTTCAAATCGCTCTTTCCTAATCCGAGCTCTGCGTTCATCTTCACGTTTTGTGAGGTGAAGTCGAGGTTGGCGCTTTGCATATTGACGTCATAGTCCAACGAGGACATGTCAAGCACGAAGTCCTTGATGCCGAGGGAACCGAGTATGGAGAATTTGTCATATTCCTCCTTGTCCACGTAAGACATCTTTCCGTTCGCTTTCAAGGCTGCGGTCATGATACCGTTGATTTTCATATCGTCCAAGTGGACCACTTCTGAGAGTTTACCGAAGTCGATTGTACCGTCCGCCCCGAATTTGAAGTCAGGGTCGGAGATAGGGGTCTTCATGGCGAGTCTCATTTCGAACGGGTTGCCAGCCATGACGAGTCCGAGCTTTTCCACGTTGATGGAGGTCGAATCCGTGATGCCGCCAGGGTTGGATACGTTGGCGATGATGTTGATATCGTTGATGGAGCTAGGCAAGTCAGGGTATTTGAACATTGCGTTGTTAATCTTCAAGTCTGCGTTGATGGCCGGAAGCGTGTCACCCTCCATACGTCCTTTGGCTGTGGCGGAGAGGGCTACTTCGCCGGCGGTTTGGATGGACTCGAAGTCCTTCGCGTAGATGGCAGGAATCAACGAAAGGATTTGCTTGAAGTCGATGTTAGGCGTGTTCAAAGCCAAGTCCATGTCGATTGCGGAAGAGTCTATCAACTGTACGAATCCTGAGAAGTTGGCTTTGATTTCGTTCAGGGAGATTGAATTGTCACCGAACGTGTATTTGTCGTTGTTCAAGTCAGCCTTCAGTTTGATGTCGGCTTTCGTCTTCGCCTTGTTCAGGTAAGGAATGTCAGACATGGCAAATGAGACGGAGTCCACACCCAACAATAAGTTGATGTCCGAGATGCTTTCGCTTACGTTTCCGGAGAAGTCCAACTCTGTTTTTTCCAAGAGGGCGCTCATCGCCGATTTTTCGTCTTTGTAAGAGATTTTGTCGAATATCAACTTAAACGTCTTGATGTTGGCGAGAGTCTCTTTGTCCAGCGCCAAATCACCCACCAAGTTGATGTTGAGGTTATCCACGTTGGCGGACATGCTGTCTTTCCTGTCGTCGTAAGTCGCATTGAGGTTCTCTATGTACAGTTTGTCTAGTGCGAGAAGAATAGGCGCCGAGCTTGATGTGTCTTCCTCCGCCACCTCAGTGGAGTCGCTCTTCATGATGTCCCAGTTCGCTTTCCCGTCCCCTAATACTTTAGCGTGGAAAGTAGGATTGATGATTTCGATGGAATTGATTACATAGGCGTCGGCAAATAGGCTGGATAAGTCTATGACGGCTGTGATTTCGCCGATGTCCGCCAATGTGTCGCCTTGGAATTCCGCTTCTCCGACCACGCCGACGTTCTCGATGCTAACGGAAGCGTTAGGGAAGTGGCTGAAGAAATTCATGGAGAAGTCGCCCATGTAAAGTTCGGCGTTCAACATGTCATTCACTTCGTTGATGACAACATCTTTGACTTTGTCCTTGAACAAGAACGGAAGGATAGCCAAAAGCACAATGATAACTAGTAGGGAGATTCCTCCAATTTTTAGAATGCGTTTCATGCTGTATTTTATTTAGTTTAATACAAATTTGGATTTTACGCAAAGTTACAATTTTTCATCATACTTGTTATTAATATAGGTGAATTCTTTCCATAACAAATGTTTTGGCAAGCTGTATGCCCGTAAAATACTGATGATTGACCGAACAAAACAGTTCCTTGAGTAAATCAATATAACCTGAAAAATGGCAGATGACTTCTCTTCCGAGGCGCATCTCTACGAGAAGATGCGCTTTCGAAAATCCTATATGTCCTGTTTGCCACGGGACGAGCGGGCGGCGGAGACCAGTCCGCCACAATGTTTTTTATAAGTGAAGTTTGTCGATGTAGTTTTTCTTCAAAGGGTTGATCCAGTGCGCGTCCGCTCTAAATGGAGAGAAGTATACTTTCAGATGTGCGTCCGCCGCATTAGGAACGAAAAAAACTTTGAGCGAAGCATTCGCCGGGCTATCGCAGAAATACCAGTTGTTATTCTGTGAGTCGGAATCGCCCATGCTGTTGCATTTGAAAATGATGACGTCCGCATCGCTTTTATATTGAACTTCTTTGATTCTGACATTTGCGTCGCAAATGAGAGGGCAAGCGAATACTACCATAATATTAAAATTTTAATATAAAACTTTTGTTAACTGTTGACTAGCAATAAAATAAGACGGCCTTCCCCTTAAGAGTGGATAACAATACCATACAACTTCCTTTGTTAAGATAATCCAAACTGCCGCTGCATGTGGATTCCTCCACTCTGATTCCGTTGCAAAGGTAAGAAAAATTCGATTAATAATTACGGTTCGATGTTTTTTCTATCTCTGTTGTAATCTCTTGGGTATGTGAGATGAAAAGGTGAGCCCTCTGTTTTACGTGTCTACAAGGATATTCCTTGCCGGACAATTTGCATACTTTTGCTTTTTTGCTATTTTTGCATATACATCCCCTTCACCCGTACGGATCGATTGACTTCCGACCATCTTAGTAGGTAAATGTAAATTTTAAAGAATATGGTAAAACAGATAGCGACACTCTTTTTCTCCATCATGCTTTTGGCGCAGGTGTCGGATGCGCAGACCCGGACCTCCGGCAATGCCTCTTCTAAAAAGTCCCAACCCGTACAAGTCAAAAAAGATTCGATATTCGGGCAATTTCCTCCTTTCGATTGTCTCATAATAGAAAATTCAGGGGAAAAGGACACGGTAATGTTATTTCCCTCGCGGAATCCCAGACTTTCGCTCACAACACGGCAGGACACGAATAGTATGCTTGTTCCTTTGATTTATTCCTACAAAAAGTTTAGTGAGAAGCAAAATTTTGACTTCGAACCAGTGGAAATAACCAATTCTTCGCAATTGTTCCCTTATCTTCTGACGCTCTATTATGAAAATGGCTCATTCATGATTAGCGGTTATCCTACTAATAGCATGGGAAATACCATACTTACATTAGAACCGGTTTCTTGTCGCTATAATATGTTGAAAGATAAATCGATTCAAATTTTCGCACCGTTGGACCAATTCTTCAGGAACCTTGAATCTGTCAACATTTTCCTTCATCTACTGCCGACCAGTAAGGAACAAAAAATGATCGACGAGCGCTACGGCCAATTGAAAGACTACCTGGCCATTTCTTCGGAATCCAATGGTTATTTTATCGTATCGGAGCATGTTAGTTATCGATTCTCTTTCGTCTCCTTCAAGTTGGGACGAAATTCGAAGTTTCAATCATATGATACCGAACTCATGAAGGTTTATAAGCTATTCAAGGAGAAAGGTTTCCTGGTCAAATCCCGTGATAATGAAAAGATTGTCCTTTCCCATGATGTTTATGGTGTGGAGCTGACCATCGGTACTAGAAGTATCAAAGAAGGAAGTAATATAGACATAACAATCTTTTTTAAATGAAATGCACTTAATTTATGGCGGGGATTTCCTTGTGGAAACCGAGATCCGCTTTTATTGATTGTTATGGAAGGACGGTGGACTGGTTACCCGGAATAGGGGAATGAATAAAATAATTAATACTGTCGTCCTACGTTTGGCGTGGTATGTTGTCGCATATTTATGCATTCGGGAAAAAAAACGAAAAACATGTGCCTTCAATCCGAATTATTAAATTTTTATTTACTAATTTTGCGTTTCGCGTGGAAATTGTATTTTCCGACGCATGGAGACTGAAATTTTTATTGTTCAATTTATAAAATTATGGCTAAAGAAAAAAAATTCATCACTTGTGATGGTAATGAGGCTGCTGCACATATTTCATATATGTTCAGCGAATGCGCCTGCATCTACCCAATCACTCCATCCTCAACGATGGCAGAGCACGTAGATGAGTGGGCCGCTCAAGGTCGCAAGAACATCTTCGGCGAGACAGTGTCAGTAACAGAAATGCAATCAGAGGCAGGTGCTGCCGGTGCAGTTCACGGTGCAATCCAAGCAGGTGCGTTGACTTCAACATACACGGCTTCTCAAGGTTTGTTGTTGATGATCCCTAACATGTATAAAATCGCCGCAGAGAAGATGCCGGCTGTTTTCCATGTTTCCGCTCGTACCATCGCTTCCCACTCTCTTTGTATCTTCGGTGACCACCAAGACGTTTACGCTTGCCGTCAGACAGGTTTCGCCATGTTGGCAGAAGGTTCCGTACAAGAGGTTATGGACTTGGCTGGTGTAGCTCACTTGTCTACCATCAAGTCTCAAGTTCCTTTCTTGAACTTCTTCGACGGTTTCCGTACTTCACACGAGATCCAGAAGATCGAGAAGTTGGACAACGAGGATTTGGCTGGTTTGATCGACCAAGAGAAATTGGCTGAGTTCCGTTCAAGAGCTTTGAATCCAAATAAGCCAGTTATGCGTGGTATGGCTGAGAACCCTGATACGTTCTTCACTCACCGCGAGTCTTGCAATACAATGTATAACAACGTTCCTGCTATCGTTGAGAACTACATGAAGGAGATCTCTAAGATCACAGGTCGTAACTACGGTTTGTTCGATTACTATGGTGCTAAGGATGCTGACCGTGTCATCATCGCTATGGGTTCCGTAACCGAATGTATCCGTGAGGTGATCGACTTCTTGGCTGCTAAGGGCGAGAAGGTTGGTTTGGTCGCTGTTCACTTGTTCCGTCCATTCTCTTCTAAACACTTGTTGGCCGCAGTTCCTAAGACTGCTAAGGTCGTTACCGTTTTGGATAGAACTAAGGAGCCAGGCGCAAATGGTGATCCTTTGTATTTGGATGTCTGCGAGGCATTCTTCGGCGACAAGAACGCGCCTATCGTAGTCGGCGGACGTTACGGTTTGGGTTCTAACGATACTACTCCTGCTCAGATCCTCTCTGTTTATGAGAACATGTCTATGAAGGAGCCTAAGAACCACTTCACTGTAGGTATCGTTGATGACGTTACCTTCACTTCTCTCCCTAAGAAGGAGGAGATCGCTGTTGGTGGCGCTGGCATGTTCGAGGCTAAGTTCTATGGTTTGGGTGCTGATGGTACTGTCGGCGCTAACAAGAACTCAGTTAAGATCATCGGTGACAACACTAACAAGCACTGCCAAGCTTACTTCTCTTATGACTCTAAGAAATCTGGAGGTTTCACTTGCTCTCACTTGCGTTTCGGTGATACTCCTATCCGTTCCACTTATTTGGTGAACACGCCTAACTTCGTAGCATGCCACGTACAAGCTTACTTGCACATGTATGATGTTACCCGCGGTTTGCAAAAGAACGGTACCTTCCTTTTGAACACTATCTGGGAAGGCGAAGAGTTGGCTAAGAACTTGCCTAACAAGGTGAAGGCTTATTTCGCTAAGAATAATATCAAAGTTTACTATATCAACGCAACTAAGATCGCTCAGGAAATTGGTTTGGGTAACCGTACCAATACGATCCTCCAATCTGCGTTCTTCCGTATCACGGCTGTCATCCCAGTTGATTTGGCTGTTGAGCAAATGAAGAAGTTCATCGTTAAGTCTTACGGTAAGAAGGGTGAGGATGTAGTGAACAAGAACTACGCCGCTGTTGACCGTGGTGGTGAATACAAGGAGTTGGCTATCGATCCAGCTTGGGCTAACTTGGCTCCGGACGCTGCTAAGCCAAACAATGATCCTGAATTCATCAACAAGATCGTTCGTCCTATCAACGCTCAAAATGGTGACTTGTTGCCAGTTTCCGCATTCAAGGGCATCGAGGATGGTGAATGGCAAGCTGGTACAGCAGCTTATGAGAAACGTGGTGTTTCCGCATTCGTTCCTGCTTGGAACGCTGCTGATTGTATCCAATGTAACAACTGTGCGTTCGTTTGTCCTCACGCTTGTATCCGTCCAATCGTTATGACTGACGATGAGGCTAAGGGTATGAACGGCGACATGATCGAGATGAAGGCTCCTGCCGCTATGAAGGGCATGAAGTTCCGTATGCAAGTGGGTGTTATGGACTGCTTGGGTTGCGGTAACTGTGTTGACGTATGTTTGGGTAACAACCCAGAGAAGGGCAAACAAGCCCTTAAGATGGTTCCATTCGATCCTGAGGCTAAGGAGACAGCTGTCGAGGCTGCTAACTGGGAATATGGCGTTAAGAAGGTTTCTAGCAAACAGTCTTTGATCGATATCACCGCTAGCCCTAAGAACTCTCAGTTCGCTACTCCTTTGTTCGAGTTCTCCGGCGCTTGCTCTGGTTGTGGTGAGACTCCATACGTGAAGTTGCTTTCTCAATTGTTCGGTAACCGTCAAATCGTGGCTAACGCTACTGGTTGCTCTTCTATCTACTCCGGTTCTATTCCTTCAACTCCTTATACGACTAACGAGAAGGGGCAAGGTCCAGCTTGGGCTAACTCTTTGTTCGAGGACTTCTGCGAGTTCGGTTTGGGTATGGAATTGGCTAACGAGAAGATGCGCGCTCGTATCGTGAACATCATGAACGACGCTATCGCTTCTGACTGCACTCCTGCTGAGGCTAAGGAATTGTTCCAAGCTTGGTTGGATAACAAGGACGATGCCGCTAAGGCTCAAGAGATCACTGAGAAGATCATCCCTATGGTTGAGGCTGGCAAGAGCAAGTGTGACCACTGCAAGCAATTGTCTGAGTTGACTGGCTACATGATCAAACGTTCTCAATGGATCATCGGTGGTGACGGTGCGTCATACGATATCGGTTACGGAGGTTTGGATCACGTGATCGCTTCTGGTAAGAATGTGAACATCTTGGTTCTCGATACTGAGGTTTACTCTAACACTGGAGGTCAATCTTCTAAGGCTACTCCTCTCGGCGCGATCGCTAAGTTCGCCGCTTCTGGTAAGAGAGTACGTAAGAAGGATTTGGGTATGATCGCTACCACTTACGGTTATGTATACGTCGCTCAAATCGCTATGGGCGCTAACCAAGCTCAATGTTTGAAGGCTCTTAAAGAGGCTGAGGCTTATGATGGTCCTTCTTTGATTATCGCTTACGCTCCATGTATCAACCACGGTTTGAAGGCTGGTATGGGTAAGGCTCAAGCTGAGGAGGCTAAGGCTGTTGAGTGCGGATACTGGCACTTGTGGAGATTCAACCCAGCTTTGGAGGCTGAAGGCAAGAACCCATTCCAATTGGATTCAAAAGAGCCTGATTACAGCAAGTTCCAAGACTTCTTGAAGGGTGAGGTTCGTTACGCTTCTGTAATGAAACAATTCCCTAACGAGGCTCAGGAATTGTTCAACGCTTCTGAGGAAATGGCTAAGAAACGTTACCAATCATACGTTCGTATGACTAAGATGGAATATTAATAATTCGTCTTTATAAAGGAAACGGGAATCCGAAAGGGTTCCCGTTTTTTTGTCATAAAAAAGAGGGGTAAACGAAAAAGTGTTTCCATCATTAAAAACATGTGAATTTTATTGTATTTTTGTGGTTGTGATGTGTCTTTTTATCTATTAATTTAAAATTTTAGAATCATGAAGAAATTCGCGTATGTTTTTTCGGCTGTCTTATTTATTTCTTGCGGATTAGTCAAAATACAAGCCTCTGATAGGGAAGAATTGCCCTCTGGCGGTTTGTCGACTGAGCTTGTGACAGATGTCGTGGCGGCTGATGGACCTGTCTACTATCTTGACGATATGTCTGATTTCGATGAGGGAGACACAATTTCCAACATAAGCGCTTATAAGGATTTCCATATCGTGAAAATCAACGATATGCCTAAATCTCTTTTTAATCAAGACTATGGGCAATCGATTTGTTTCGGCTATCAGAATGAAGAGAACTTTCTTTTGTTGGAGTTAAACGAAAAGTCCCATGTCGTTTTGAAAAAATGCTATTACCAGATTGTGGAGGAGGAAGGGATTATTTACCGTTGCGGCGATCCCAATATCAACATGGATGGTGATACGCTGAAAATCGAGTGCACGTTCGGAAGCAGACAATTACGCGACCGCTACATCATCACGAAAGATAGATTCGAACATTTGGGGTATAGCTTGGAAAATCTGAATTATTGAGTTGCCTATTTCCCCTTGTGGTATTATTTTTGTGTGTAAACAAAAATAATCCGTATGAAGTTAATGTGTACTCTTATTGTGGTGAAGGACGCCCAGCGGTCGTTGAAGTATTACCACGACTTGTTCGGCTTGGAGTTGCTGCAGGACAACGACGGAAACATGATTCTTTCTGATGGCCTCGCCTTGCAGGAGGAACGTTACTGGAGGGAGTTCTTGAAACGTGACGCTCTTCACCATAATAATCATTCGGAGCTATACTTCGAGGAGGCTGATATCGAGGCTTTCGTGGAAAAGTTGGAGCGGTTGTATCCCGAAACGGAATATGTGAACCGCTTGATGACGCATAGTTGGGGTCAGAAGGTGGTCCGATTTTATGACCTCGACGGAAATCTGATTGAGGTGGGCACACCGGTGTGAATCTTTTTTTGTCCTGTAACGTCTTGGGTATTAATTATTGGGCATTGTAGTAAAAAAGAAATCTTTGGTTGATTGGATTTGAAAATAATGCATGGTAGTGATAGGGTTAATATCGTTCTTCCTTCCAATTGATGGAGTTTAGTCCGTCGTGTCCTTTGTCTGTTCTTGTGTTGGCTCGGACTTCTCTTCGAACTTCCCTATTTTGATTGTTGGGAAGGTGAAAGCGACACCGATTCTCATGCTCCTATGAAAAAGTTTTTCGTCGATACCAAAAGAATCTTGGGTAATATCCCTCAAGCCTAGATCATAATCGTAGAAAACGGAGAAACTCTTGTTTTTGAGTGCGAATGTGAATGATGTTCCCACATCTCCATGACTTAAATGTTTCCTGTAGGACTTGAAAATCACATAGTCCATTTGGCGTGAAATCGAATTGAACCTAAAATCATATGCGACATATGGTCCAACGGCAAAATCCATAGATAATTCAGAGTTTGGAATGTTAAACTGAGCACCAAAATACACTGGAACTTCAAGCATATGGTATCGAACTGGTAAAAAGGTGACTTGATCATTATACACGACTTCATTCTTTTGCCCTTTTTGTGCGTACATCGCCTGTGGCATGATGAAGAACCTGCTCTCCTTAATATGGAATTTACCTCCGAATGCGGCGGTGAAACCTAGTACGTTTTCTGATTCATCTATACTAAATCTACTTATGGTTGCTCCACCTTTCAAAGATAGGTCTAAATCAGTGGCGGAAGCAGTCAGACTTGTAAATAAAGTCACAATACATACAATAATTCTTTTCATTTTATTCTTCATTAAAGACCTCATGGAGTGTCGATTAATTGCTGCTTGATTTATTAAACAGATTCCTTTTTTTGTGGTTTTCCCCATTCCTTAGTGACAACGGACTTCCCATTGCTTCTGCCGGAATAATTGATTAACACGAAGAAACTCTATTTGAAAATTTCAATAAATAATTGATTCAAAGGCTCTTTATTACTGAAAAATAGTAGGTCAAGATGATAAAGATAACATCATAGTCTACCATCTTCCTAAAAAGC
>JAZLJL010000007.1:0-16017 GCA_045617845.1 Paludibacteraceae bacterium
TTTTTATGGATACTTTTTGTCTATTTTAATCATTTCCTCAGTCACAATGGAACCCCATTGCTCCTATCGGAAATAATCAAAATATCCTAAAAAGTCTCTCATAAAAATCTCCAATAAAAAAATTTAAACAGCTTCTTAATATGAAAGCGGAGTATAGTTAGTTTAATGGTGTATTTTTGTTGTGTATGAATGGTGTGTTTCCCATATTAGCGCGACTTCTTATTGTCTGTTTTTGTGGCTTGGTCTTTTCTTCTTGTGTGGACAAGGATGAAGAGAGGGCAACGGAGGTGGATGGATCCTTGAAAAAGAAGGAAAAGATAGCGGTGCTCGTTACCAATTCGAATAGGAAACGATGGGAACGTACATTGTCTTGGGCATCGGAAAACATAAAGGAAGCGCAGAAAGGAAACGGTTTGCAATTCGATTTTCAATTTGATTTCATGGACGAGGACGCCAGTGAGCTGGACGTGAATACTTTTGTCACAAAAGTGCTTTTCGATTCGTCATATGTGGCGATGATTGGTCCGGAGACTTCAACCAACGGAGAAAAGATTGCGCAGATATTTTCCAATTATGAAAAACAATGCAAGAAAGACCCCATTCCATTATTCCTTCCAATCGCGACAAGTGTGGACGTGCAACGGAAAAACGTGGAAGAGGATTGGCTATGGTGCCTTTCAGAAACCAATATCACGCAATCAGAGATATTGCTTTCCGTCGTTCAATTTTATTTGAATAAATATTCCGAATATTCGATGAAAATAAATTTTGTGTGTTCTGACGATTCTTATGGGGAGAGTTTTTCCATATGGTTGCCTTTTGTGGCCACAGAGTTCGCTGTCCCGATAACAAGCTGCATCACTATTCCTACGTTAGTAAGTAATGAGGACTTGAGTAAAATCGTAGACGAGAGATTTGGAGATTCGGATAGTTTCGTTAATCTTGTGGTTATTTGCTGTAGCGCCCCGCAAACTTGCGCCCAACTAAATCAATTGTTGATGGATAAATATTCCAATGAATTGTATGTCCCAATTTATTCTGACGCAATGTCGCCTAATCTGGTTGATTCTATGAAATTCGCTAACGGTGTTGTCATGGGGGCAGATCCACAATATGGTTTTGGTGTGATGTATCAGGCTAAATTCGACGAAAGTCCTTTTTTCGGGGAGGCTCAAGTCTATGACGCACTCCTTTTAACATGGTTGTCGCTTTGCGAACAATATTATTCCGGAAGCGACCAGTCGTTAAGCCAGTCCATAGAAAAGATAACAAGACAAAGTCCTGTCAACGCTAAATTGAACTTCACGGCGCAAAACCTAAAGCAAGCTCTCGCGAATATTAGGGCGGGACAGAGTCCCGACGTGGCTGGAGCCTCTGGTCCTTTCGTGTTCGATGCCAAATATGGAACGATACGGAAAAACTCCAATTACATATATTGGCAAACCGTGGATACTAACATAGAGGAGATTATCAGTTTATCCAAAGAGTATGGCTTGGGGGGAACGTCCAATGTCAATTCGTTGGAGTGGCAAATTAAACATATTGTGGACGATAACCCGTCGGGATATGTTTATCCGAACATACACGAGAATTGGGCGCTGCTTATTGCCGGGTCGGATTCTTGGAGTGATTACAGACATCAGGCGGATGTGCTTGCAATGTATTGGACGCTACGTCGACATGGTTATGATGATGATCACATCATACTTGTCGAGGAGGATAACATCGCGAATAATATCCAAAATTATTATGGCGGGAACGTGCATAACGAAGTGGGAGGACCTAACCTTCGCGAAAACGCCTCCATCGATTACTACTTGAACGAACTGACGAGTGCTGACATCCATAATATATTATGCGGATATGTAACTTCCAGAACACCGTTTGTGATACACTCCGATAGCGACGATAACATTTTTGTGTTTTGGTGCGGGCATGGAAATACCAATGAACTGTTATACGGAAACAAAACGATTCCCGCCACGGAACTGAATGGATGGCTTACGGAAATGGAGCAGAGTAAGAAGTATAGGAAAATGCTTTTCACGATAGAAACGTGTTTCTCCGGAAGTGTCGCCGAAACGTGTGAAAACCATCATGGCGTATTGTTCATCACGGCGGCGAACGCAAAAGAAACTTCCTTGGTTGACAAAACTAATTATGACGAGGAGTTGAGGCTATACGTTTCCAACGGATTTAGCAATACGCTAATCCAAACAATTGACAGACAACCCAATATTGGGATAAGCGATTTGTATTACCAACTTGTATTGGGGACGTCTGGATCCCATGTCTCCATTTATGGATCAAAATCTTATGGGAATATATATCAATGTGATATGAGTGAATTTATAAAATATTAACGATTTAAAATTTTATTTGTATGAAAAAGCTAATTTATTCTTTGGCTGTGTTATCATGTATATTTGCGGCCTGTGAGAAAGATGATGAGGAAGTGGCCCCAAAACCCTCTTCTGATGCTATGGTCACTCATGAAGACTCCACTTCGGTATATGTCTTCACGTATGACAAGTTTTTAACTACAAGTGACGTGTTGATCACGAAAGGCGACACTTCCCAAATATCGGTAAGTTCAACCTTGATAAAAAATATGGATAAGGAAACCCCAAAGAAGGGTAATGTTGTCGTCGTGTGGAACAAAATCAACGAGGAGCCATATTATTTGCGCGTGACGGAAACGTCAGAGACAGAAGATCGTGTATTGTTGAACGTTAGTAAGGCTTATCCTTTTGAAGCGATTCCTGATGGCGACTATAAGCTATCTACTGACATCTACTACAATCCGAATGCCTTGAGATCTCTCTCCAACGGAGATGAGTACGAAGTTTCGTTGTATGATGACAAAGAGGGTACTCACCACCCGATGGTCATTATCGAAGATAGGAGCAACGCTCTGATGAACAATGGTTCGGTGGTGAACTCCATCGATTTGCAGGTGACCGAAACCGATAAGATGTTAAGGGAAAACGGATATATCGATGTGCGAGAGTTGAGAAACGCGAACGCATCTTACGATGGAACCATCTTGGACTTTGAAAAGGAGTTCCACCCAGGTGTCATCGCTGTCCCTGGAATGGGTAAATCTATTGGAAACCACGGCGGTTGGATTGCTCTTTTCGGAGGTCTGGAAAAGCTCTACAAGGCGAGTGATCAAGATGAGTTTGGAATCAAAATGAAGGCTTACGCTAAAATCGACACCATCAGGTTGAAATCGAAATCGACCTTCCATGTGGAGGTTAAGACTTCTTGGGGTAGACCTTATTTCTTTGAAGCATATGAAAAGGGATCTATGGATTTCGAGATTTCCAATATCGGTTTCGGCTTGGGAGAAGGTTATTCGGGTGAATGCCAGCTTTCTTATTTCCCTGGCAAAACATTCGTTTTCTGGATCTGTGCGGTGCCTGTTGCTATTAAGGTGACTCCTAATTTGTACTTCAAATACAATTATGAGGCTTATGCCGTGATGGATTATCCAATCAATTATAAGAAGCATAACGAAAACACTATCGGTATCAGATGGGAGAAGGGAAAAGGCGTGACTGACCTCTGTAAAGACAATTCCACTCCTGCCACCTATAATGAACCTGCGGATTTCAAGGATTTCATCGGAAAATCACACTTGGCGTTCTGTGGTAAGGCTTCCGCTGGTATTTATCTTAGATCTAGTATCTTGTTGTATAATGTTGTAGGACCTACACTCGGATTGGGTGTACGTACAGACTTGTCTGGTGAAATCGGGGACGAAGGCCAATTCGATGATTTGGGTAATTGGATTAACCACATTCCATTGGAAGGATATGCGAAAATGGATATGGCCGTAGCTGGAGAATTGGGTGCGGAGGTTAGTCTCTTTGGTAAAAAGCTCTTCAACCGCGCTTATGATGTCTATGATTTCAAGACATTTAATCTTTTCGACTATAAATTGGATCCTAACGGCACATCCCAAGAATAAAGTCACTATTCTCTGTAATGATGAAAATGATGTTTGAGTATTCAATAGATGGAAAGTTCCTCCGTAAAGTGGGGGGACTTTTCATCTGTTTGTCTTTTTTGATTAGTTTGTCGAGTTGCGAGAAAGCTGGTGAAATCTCGGATCCGACAGTGTATGAGGCGACGATTATTTTCCCGCCTTGTTCTTTAGGCGATAATGGCTTTTATGATAAATTGCTTCATGGAATTACGGATTTTGAGGACAAGCATCCCGGGGAAAATTATCCAATCGTGATTTACACACCTTATGACCGTGACCAGGAAAAGCAAATGTATATCGCATGGTTTAATAGCCTTTCGGACACCGAAGGTACCCGTAAACTTCTTATTGTCCCTAACGAAGAAGCGTTGGATGGCTTGGGTGATTATGTCTCTGATTTGCCGGAAAATAACGATGTCCTGCTTTTTTCCGAGAAATCCAAACTGACGGCGTTGAAGGGTTGGCACCATACTTTTTTGGACGAATATTCCGTCGCCTTTAAGTTGGGACAATATCTGGCGGAGGATAATAATATTTTCCCGGTCAAAATAAAGGTTTCCGGACAGGATTATCTTTTCAATAGCGTTGAAAAGGGGTTGTCTGATGGTTATTATAGTATCAAGTCTTTTCCTATCGATTCGGTCATTATTGAAGATTCGGATAGCATCGTCAAAACGATGAACCGCATCTATTCTTTTGTCGATGATATTTGTGAAAAATCGCAATATGGAACTTGTATCATACCTCTTTTAGGTGAATACCAAAATATTTTTTACTATTACGATTTGAATAGGGTCCTCTTTGTCGGAATTGATGTGAATATCGACAGCTATGTTAATTGTCTGTTTTCCATAGTCCGTCATTATGACCTCTTGCTTTATGATAGATTGAACGAATGGGCCTTGAATAGGAATTTCACTCCTTATGAGCGATGTTGTAACGACGAAAAGTATATAGAGTGGCATCGTTCGTCTTTCTTTTATGATAAGATGGATTAGTGGGGGCTTCGTTCTATCTCTTTTTGCCTTGACGTGAAATGGATTTTTGACGGAACGTGTATTTTTTGTAAGTTTGTGGTAGGGGAGAAAATCAATTGTTCCAATCTTCGTCTATAGACGAAACTTTCGATTCTTTTCTCTGCCTATTCTTTAGAGATACGTGAATATGCATAATTTACATAGTTCCCTATGGCTGACGTAATTGTTCTGATCGCTTTTTTAGGAATACTAATACAGTCTATTTTCATCTTTGTTGAGCATAAGCGCCATTATCTCCTTGCGGATATCTTGAAGGGAACGGCCTCTTTGATGTTTGTGGTCATCGGCTATATTGGCTTTTCTTGTTATTCAAGTGATTCTTTTGGCGGTAGAATCTTTGGAGGCTTGTTGTTCGGCATGGGTGGAGATATAGCCCTTAACTTGAGGTTCGTGCTTAAGGAGAGTGGAAAGAACGCCTTTATGTGTGGAATCGTTTTGTTTTTAATCGGGCACATTCTTTATCTTTCTGCGCTTGTCCCGCTTACGGATTGCCTGTTCGCTGATGTGGTTGTCGGTTTATCTCTTACGGCTGCGATTCTTTCCTATTTCTATTCGACAATGAAGCCTACAATGGTCTTTAAAGTTTTCGGGGCGGTTTATTTGGGTGCCGTGATTGTCATGACGGTGATGGCCTTACAGCTTGCCGTGTCGACACGTTCTGCTTCTTCCTTGGTTTATTCGATTGGGGCTGTTTTATTCGCCGCATCTGATATTATTCTAATAATTAATACGTTCGGTGATTCTCGGAAGTTTTCTTTGCGGATATTGAATCTTTCGTTGTATTATGTGGGGCAATTATTGATAGCGGGTAGTTTGTTTTACGTGAGATAGTTGTGCGGGAAACGGTGGGAACAATTGGTTTGAAGCGATATGCCGTGGACTTTTATGTGGTAAATATGATTGGGGGAATGATATAAAAAAAGCACCGTTTTCGCGGTGCTTTTTTATGTTAAGGAAGATTACTCTTACTTGATGATCTCCATACCCTTTTTCAAGGCAGCCTCATTCATCGGGATGAGGTGATGGTGACGTTCAGGAAGGGTTTTCTTCAAACCTTTCAATACATTTTCCAACTCTACGACTGGTCTGATCTTCAAGAATCCGCCGAGGAGGATCATGTTGAATGACTTAGCGGCATTCATTTCGATACAAGCGTCCATCGCATTGATTTTGTGGATGTTGATATCTTTCCTGGTTGGTTCGCTGGTGATTCCGTAAGGATCGTAGATCAACGTTCCGCCAGGTTTGATGGTCTTCTCGAACTTATCCAAAGATTGTTGGTTCAAGATGATGGCGGTGTCGTATGAGTTCAAAATCGGGGAACTGATCTTCTCGTCACTCAAGATAACAGTACAGTTGGCTGTACCACCACGTTGTTCGGGACCATAAGCAGGCATCCAAGTAACCTCTTTGCCTTGCATCAAACCAGAGTAAGCAAGAATCTTACCCATAGAGAGGACACCCTGTCCTCCGAATCCAGCTATGATGATTTCTTCTTTCATTTCGTCTGATTTTTATTTGTTAGCGTCTTTGTCAATAAGGTCACCGAGCGGATATTGAGGGAACATGTTCTCTTCCATCCATTTGTTGGCTTTCTCAGGGGTGAGCTTCCAACCGGATGAGCAAGTGGAAACGACCTCAACGACGTTGGCGCCGCCTTTGCCGTCCATACAGTTCTCGAACGCTTTTCTGATGGCCTTCTTTGTCTTGCGTACTGCGGCAGCGTTTTGCACGCTTTGGCGGGTCACGTAGCGGGTACCTTCCAAATCCTTCAATTGGTTGGTGATCTTCAACGGATAACCATTCAATTTCACGTCACGACCGTACGGACAGGTAGCGGTTTTCATGCCTTCGATGGTAGTCGGAGCCATTTGTCCACCGGTCATACCGTAGATACCGTTGTTGATGAAGATGATGGCGATGCTTTCGCCACGGTTGCAAGCGTGGATAGTCTCTGCCGTACCGATAGCGGCGAGGTCACCGTCGCCTTGGTAAGTGAAGACCAACTTGTTAGGACGGAGACGCTTGATGGCGGTAGCCAACGCAGGCGCACGACCGTGAGCGGCCTCTTCCCAGTCGATGTCGATGTAGTTATATGCGAAAACCGCACAACCTACAGGAGTGACACCGATAGTGTCCTCAACTAAGCCCATCTCTTCGATCACTTCGGCGATCAATTTATGAACGACACCGTGGCTACAGCCAGGGCAATAGTGCATCGGATTGTCATTCATGATATCCGGTTTCTTATAAACCAGATTCTCAGGTTTTATTATATCTTCTAAAGCCATTTTCTTTTTCGATTAAGTGAATTACATTAATTTAGTCTTCACTGCGTTCACGATCTCGTCTGGAGTGAACACGATACCGCCCAAACGGCCGTAGTGCTCAACCGGAACTTTACCATTGACAGCCAAGCGGACATCCTCAACCATTTGGCCAGCATTCAACTCGACAGACAACATCGCTTTCACCTTTTCAGCATACTTGGCGATAATCTTGGTAGGGAAAGGCCACAAAGTGATTGGACGGAGAAGTCCTAGCTTGATGCCTTCCGCACGAGCTAACTCGCAAGCCTTTTGGCAGATACGCGCTGAACATCCGAACGCAACCAACAAGTATTCCGCGTCATCGCAAAGAATCTCTTCGTAGCGTACCTCGTTCTCCTCGATTTGTTTGTATTTGGCTTGGAAACGGAGGTTGTTCTGCTCCATAACCTCTGGCTTCAACTCCAATGAGGTGATGATGTTGTTCTTACGGCTCATCTTCCTTCCGGTTGCGGCCCAAGGACATTGTTTTTCAATCTCCTCGTCGGTCCTTCTTGGTTGGTAGTCCGGAAGAACTACCTTCTCCATCATCTGTCCGATGACACCATCAGCCAAGATGATAGCCGGGTTTCTGTATTTGAACGCCAAGTCGAAAGCCAAACCTACGAAGTCTGCCATCTCTTGAACGGAAGCGGGAGCCAAAGCAATCAAGCGATAGTCTCCGTGTCCGCCACCTTTTGTAGTCTGGAAATAGTCTGATTGGCTAGGTTGGATGGTTCCAAGACCTGGACCTCCACGCATTACGTTGACGATCAAGGCTGGCAACTCCGCGCCCGCCATGTATGAGATACCTTCTTGCATCAAGGAAACACCAGGGCTTGAAGATGATGTCATGACTTTTTTACCTGTGGCCGCTCCTCCGTAAACCATGTTGATGGAAGAGACCTCACTTTCTGCTTGTAGCACTACCATTCCAGTCTCTTTCCATGGCTCGACCTCCATGAGGGTCTCCATGACTTCGGACTGTGGAGTGATAGGGTAACCGAAATAACCATCGCATCCGCAACGGATCGCGGCGTGGGCGATAGCCTCGTTACCTTTCATTAATTTTACTTCTTCACTCATCTTTATCTTAATCTATTTTCGTTTTATACACTGAAATACATCCGTCAGGACATACGATACCACAACTTGCGCAGCCTACGCATGCGTCTTCATTTGCCATGATGGCGTAATTGTAACCTTTCGCGTTAACCTGTTTGGACATCGCCAAAACGTTGGCAGGACAAGCGACTACGCACAATTGGCATCCCTTGCATCTGTCTTTGTTAACCACAACAGCTCCTTTGATTTTAGCCATTTTTCTTATTGTTTATTATTTCAATTTTTTTATTATCCGCGAAATTAGTTTTTTTTTCTGTAAAAAGGAAATTAATTTTTCAATCGTTCTATTTATTGCTGATTGATAATTTCTTTTCGAATTGATGTCTTCAAATCCCTTTATGCGCTGTCGGACAATGCTTTTCGCCTTCCGGTGGACTTCCCTTTTTTCCCCTCTCTTCCGCTTGTGCGGATATTGGTCGACTCTTGTTTTAGCCTCTGTCTTATTCATCTTTTAAAAATTATTTATTTTATAGGTATTTTTAACTCAATAGGAGGCTTCTCCTTCTGTATTTATCGTTCTTATGTGCTATCTTCGCGGATAATTATTGGGATGAAGAAGCTGACGTACATATTGCTTTCTGTCTTTGGAGTGATAACGCTATTGCTCCTGTTGGCTTATGCTGCGTTGCAGAATGATAAAATCCAGAGCCGTTTGGTCTCTTTCTTGACCGAAAGCCTCTCTACCCAGGTGGGCAGCGAGATAGGCATGGAGCATGTCGATTGGTCTTTCCCTAATAGCTTTGTCTTGCAGAACGTTTATATCCAGGACCAGCGTGGGGATACGATGCTTTCTTGGGATAGGGCTAAGGTGACGATTAACCTGATGAAGCTTTTCTCTTCCACCATCTCTTTTCGTACGATCCAGTTCTCCGGTATGAAGGCGAATCTTTCCAAAGACTCGTTGCAAGTGCCTAATTTCCAGTTTTTTGTGGATGCGTTATCTTCGAAGGATGATGATGATACGCTTTCGTGGCAATGGTCGATGGACATTGAGTCGGTCGCTTTCAATCAATGTGACGTCACATATAGGAATCCATATAAGAACGAAGTGTTAGGAAAATTGGACCCTAATGATTTGCATATCAGTGATATATGTGGTCGTGTCTATGTCAGTTCCTTTTTGGCGGATTCCGTTCACTTGATAGTCGACGGTATTTCCATGCAGGAAAAGTCTGGTTTGGTGGTGGATACGATTTCCGCAGTTCTTGATGTTAATCGTGACCGTATCTATGTGAAGGATTTCCTTTTGGCGACTCCCCGCAGCCATCTCCGTTTCGACCAAATTGTGGTCAACCATGATAATTTCAGGGGCTTCGACGACCCGTTGAGGAGACTGAATGGTTTTGTCAATATCGCACCTTCCGTTTTGCATCCTGCCGATTTCTCGGCTTTGCATCCGCCTTTGGATATTCTTTTCGATGATTTGCAGATTAAGGGTGCATTTGTCGGAACGCCTGCTGATTTGCAGGTGAGGGGACTTAATTTGGCATATGGTTCGAACACAAAGTTTATGGGTAATGTGATATTGCGGGACGTTTATCCGGACCCGACTAAATTCTACATAGACGCTAATGTGCAGAAACTTTCTTCTTCGTCGTTGGAACTTTCCGATATTCTTTATGTCGCGATCGACAGGGAGGTCTTGTTGCCGAAGTCTTTGGATTCTTTGGGTAGCGTTTCTTACCAGGGTGTGCTGAAGGGATCTTTGTCGGATCTGATTACGGAGGGTACGCTCTCTTCCATCGCAGGTGATATGAACGTCTCCGTGAAGTTCCAATCCCCGGACTTGCAACTGAATTCTTATAAGGCGACGGGCTTTGTTAGCGCTAGTAATTATCATCTGAATGATGTGTTCGGCAACTCTTCGCAGGTGGGAGATGTGACCATGAGCCTGAATATTGACTTGAACAAACTCTCCGACCGCGTGTTTGTCGTGGATGCGGAGGGAAGGGTGGACTCAATCACATATAAGAATTATTGTTACGAGAATATCCGTTTGAATGGCCGTTTCGATGGGGACGGTTTCGATGGGGAGATGATCATGAGCGATAAGAACGCGGAGGTGAGCTTCTCCGGCAAGGCGGATTTCAAGAAACAGGATTTGCCGTTGTTCCATTTCTCTTCGCATGTCGATAAACTTAACTTGAGCGAGACCCATCTTGTCACGAAATATGACAAGGCGAGTATCTCGTTTGATGTGGAGACGAATGTGGTCGGCAATTCAATCGATAACATTGAAGGATCATTCTCTTTGGATAATGTGGTCTTTATCAATGATGATAAGGAGCTGAACATCAACAACCTTAGTATCGCCGCCACAGTGGATGAACGCAAAAAACGTAAGTTGACCATTTATTCGGATTACATCAATGGCAGTGTGATGGGACAGTACCAGTTCTCCACCATTGGTAAATGTTTCCATAATTTGGCCCACCAATATTTGCCTTCGATTGTGAAGGAGGAGAAGACGACGCCGGTGAAGAAGCGTGTCAATGACTTTACGTTCAATTTTGTCATTGATAATACCGAGCCAATCAACGATGCCTATGAACTTCCTTTCTCCATTTTGGAAGAGACTCGCGTGAAGGGATTCCTTAATGATTCGACTAATAAATTCCGTTTGCGGGTGGAATCTGACCAAATGCAGATGGGTAATAAGATATTTACCGATATGATGGTCTTGATGGAGAACCCGGGGGATAAGCTGAAGGCTATGATGCGTACTACGTGCCAATCGGTGAAAGGTCGGCGTAACCCGTATTTCTTCTCGGTCAATACGTTGACCAAAAATGATTCCTTGGAGTTTAAATATTCCTCAAGCAACACGGGGGATGTGACTTATAGCGGTAACCTTATGGTGGATGCCCATTTCAAGGATTATACGAAGGGTGAAGGTCTGGTGGCTGATTTCCATATCAAGCCTTCTTCGGTTATCTTGAATGATGTCGAGTGGTCGCTTCATGACAGTCGTATTTCCCTTGACAAGAAGAACATCGAGGTGGACAGTTTCTTCTTCAACCATGGTTCCCAGTTCCTCAGCATTAACGGAGAGAATTCCACTACGAGTAAGGATAGTATTAATGTCCACTTCTCAGATTTGAAACTGGATTACATCAGTGACATCATCGCGAATAATGACATCACCTTCGATGGCGTGTCTGACGGTGACATTTTCCTCTTTAAGGTTCTGGATTCCCCTCATTTCGTCGGAGACCTTTATGTGTATGACGCTACTATCAATGATTATTTGATTGGTGACCTCTCTGTCAATTCCTATTGGTTGGAGAGACAAAAATGTATCGGGTTCAAATCCAAGCTCCTTTCCCTTTACGATGAGCAGTTGTACCGCTCCGATCTTTTTGGCGGGGTTTATTTGGGTGCGGATTCTCTTTATATAGAGGGTGACCTGAAGAATGTCGATTTGAAGTTCCTTCGTCATTACCTGCGGAATGTGATGCCTAACAATACGGGTACGGTTTGTGGTGTTGTCAAGGCTTATGGTAAGTTTGGACATATCGGTCTGGAGGGAAAGCCTTTCGTCAAGAACATGGCGTTTGATGTCGATTACCTGAACACTTCCTATGTTTTGTCCGACACGGTTTATCTGACGCCTAATACGATTCGCCTTAACCAAACCGCCATCTATGATGTGGAGGGAAATCATGCGCTCTTGTCTGGCTTGTTGTTGCATGATGGTTTCCGTAACTTCAAGTATGCCTTTGACCTCTCTTGCGATAAGTTCCTCGGCTTGAACACCCAGGAGGAGGATAACGAGACTTTTTTTGGAAAGGCTTATGTGAAGGGTGGGGTGAACATTTCGGGCAATTCGGACCGCGTGAACATCAATCTTGACGTGGTGACCCAAAAGAATACGTTGCTGACCATCCCTGTCGAAGGTACATCTTCCACCAAGGAGTGTACGTTCATCTCTTTTGTCGAATCTGATGAGAATAAGACGATGTCGGAGAAGCGCCGCGCTCGTCGTGACCGCTTGCGTAGAATAAAGGAGAAGGCGGACGATTCCCCTACGGAGATTGCGGTGGACGCTAGGGTGGTGGCTACGCCTGAAGCGCAGGTCCAGTTGATCATGGATGCGCAGCAGGGCGACTTGATCCGCGCTTTCGGTTCCGGTAACCTCCATATGACTTACAACTCCCGTGATAATGATTTCCAGATGTATGGCAGTTATGAAATTGATAAGGGTGATTATTTGTTTACCATCCAAAGTGTCATCTCTAGGAAGTTCGACATCAATTCGGGTAGTACCGTGAGTTGGACGGGTAACCCTTATAACGCTTTCATAGATATCCAAGCCCAATATGGCTTGAACGCATCCTTGACGGATATCATCGACGACCCGAACTTGCGTTCTACGCCGACTCCGGTTCATTGTTTGCTGGATGTGACTGGTACGATTAACCAACCTATCATTAAATTCGATATTGATCTTCCGAATTCGGACGAAGATGTGCGTGGAAAACTGAAGAGCGTGATCAATACGGAGGAGGCTGTAAATAGGAACGCCGCTTCCCTTCTTGCCTTGGGTCATTTCTACACGATGGATAGATCTACTCTTTCGAGTGTGACGACGACCGAACTCTCTTCCGTCGGATTCTCGACGCTCTCTTCGCAACTTTCTAACTGGATTTCGAAGATGAGCCGCGACATCAATATCGGTTTGAATTACAAGCCGACCACCACGACGATTGACGGTACGAGCGCTTCGAGCGAGTTTGACGTGGCTCTTTCTACGCAGTTGTTTAACGATAGGTTGTTGCTGAACGGTAATTTCGGTTACCGTGACGAGGCGGATGAGGCTTCCAACATCTCTAATAGTATCGTGGATTTTGATATCGAGTATAAGTTGTCCAAGTCTGGTCGTTTCAGGACCAAGGCCTTCAACCGTTCCAATAACAGTTATTTCAAACAGGCTGCCAACACGCAGGGCGTCGGCGTGGTCTACCATGAGGATTTCGATACTTTCTCCGGATTGATGAAGTCATATTGGAAATCCATCAAGGGTGTCTTTAAGAAGGATGACGAGGAAGATAAAGTTAATATAGAAAAAGATAATACCAACCCGTAGGGATATGGCATGCCTTCTTTTTTGTTTAAAAAAACGGATATCGTAGGACCAAGGTGTGCATTGTATTTTATATTTGAAAGGACGCCCAAAAAACATAGGAATAATATTTCGTGGAATTGCCCATATTCATTATAATCCTCTGTCCTTACACGAAGAAGTTCATCCCCACATGTCCGTAGGAAATTTTTCCTTTGTATTCTTGCCTGATTTGCGCGTATTGTTCTATGCCGGTGCAGTGGCAGGCGACAATCTCCTCGATCTCCAGTTGGTTGAGTAGCTTGGAGACTTGGCTGATCCTGTGGGGCGGTTCGTGCAGGGTGTGGAAACCGCCGATGACGAGTCTGATAGGTTCGGAGAAGTGTTCCCTTGCGCTACGTATGGTGTTGGCGATTCCTCGGTGGGCGCAACCGCTGACGATGGTGATTTTCCCTTCGTGGCGGATGACGATGTACTCTTCGTCGTCGAAACGGTCCTCCTCCCTTGTTCCGTCGTGGGAAACCTCCATGTTGGCGAAGTGTGTCTCGTTAGGGTCGAAGAGTTTCACTTCAGGCATGATGAAGATGTCGGGAAGCACCTCCGTGATTTCCTTGACGGTGATGACCCTTGAGAGGTCGAGCGTTTCGCTTTGCGGCAGACCGATCATTCGGTTACACGTGCCGAAGCGTTCCCTGTCGAATCCCTCTTTGGCGTAGACAGGCGCATGACTGTTGTGGGCGAGGAAATAATCCAGACCGCCCGTATGGTCGTAGTGACCGTGGCTGATGACGACAGCGTCGATTTTGGAGATGTCCACCCCCCCGATCTCCGCGTTGTAGGCGAAGAGGTTGGTTTGCCCCGTGTCGAAAAGGATGGACTTACCCTCTTCCGTATCAATCAATAGGGAAAAACCCAACTCAGCCTTCATCTTAGCTTGGAATACCGTGTTCTCGGTCAATATCTTCAGTTTCATGCTCAAAATCTTTTAGGCGAAGGTAGTGAAAAGATGCGAAAAATTTATCTGTCATATTTCCTTTGTTGAGAATATAACCTTAATTTAGCGGATATGTTCAAATAAAATATATCAAGATGTATTTGGAGATATTATGGGAATTGGGAATGATTCCGGCTATTATTTACATAAAGAAGAGTAAATTCATAAAAATGTCTATTTTTATGTTTGTCTTTTCGTTTTGTGCCTATTTGCAAAGTTTTGCATCTATGCAAGATTCGATTTTTGTCATTCGAAAAAAAAATATAATAGGACCGTATCTTGAAATTGATTCTGTGACTCATGATTCATTACTTTCATATATAAAAATGGGAAAAGTTTCTTTTGTGTGTATTGAGCCTTATAACGAAATTGCAATATTGCTACCCAACGCTTCTAGTAGAGGACATATCTATCCCGTTCGTACTTATTCTGACTATAGTCCAAAATTAGGCGGTCGTCTTCATGGAATGAACGATGTTGAATTGTCGGATATGGGAGAAAACCAGAGCTTGCCTTCAAAAGAAACTGTTGGCCCATATCTTCAACCAGCGACGATAAATATACAAGAAGACGATATCGCATCTTATTTCACAAAAGATTCAATTGTTAGTTTACGTGAGAGGTCAATGTCAGATTACGGAAAATATACTTACTCCGAATACAATGTTACTTACACTTATTTTAAAATTAAGGAGGAGGCTAAAAAGAAGTATGAAGATGTGAATTTTTGCAACTACTTAAAAGTAGCTATTATGGGTGATACTTTTTATATAGTTACCTACTTAAAACATAAAACTGTGCCTCAGCAAAAGGCCATACGGCATGGTACTCAAATAATAGGGAAGAATGATTTTATTGAAACAATGAAAGTTAAAGGACGTAATTATTATACTCCACAAAATTCAGGTAATGACAAAGGCAGAAAAGAGGACTAATCAGATATTGCTGTTGTCTAATTTTAGAACCATTTGCCAATTTAAGGAATAACCCTTAATTTAGCAAGTATGGGAACCGGCGGTGGAAATATCATAGTAAGTCATAGTTGGCAAAGTCCATTGTGCATCCGTTGGACAGTGACGGGCAAGGTGTCGGACGTCATCCGCACCAATGGCAGCAGCAAGCCCGACCTCCACTTCGCCTACGACGCCATGGGCCAGCGCATCGCCAAGACGGTGACCAACAAGAACACGACCGACGGCACGGACAAATTTGTGACGACCTACTACGTGCGCGACCCGCAGGGCAACGTGCTGGCGGTGTATGAGCACAAGCGAGGCGAATCGGGCAACGGCACCTTCACCCTCACCGAGCAGCACCTTTACGGAGCCGGTCGTCTCGGCATGAGGAAACGTGACTTGGCGCTGAACGTCGCCAATGCGAGTGAATCCACACCACCTGCCACTTATTACGAGCTCACCAACCACCTCGGCAACGTGATGGCGGTGATCTCTGATAAGGCATCCGACACAAACGAGCCTACCGTTGTAAGTTTGTCGGATTAC
>JAZLJL010000008.1:0-60659 GCA_045617845.1 Paludibacteraceae bacterium
AACAGATCTAATGTGTATCTTTGCTCCCGAGTTAACTGTTTGTACATGAGCAATACAAATGTAGTTTACTTTCGGGAGGGGACGAAGAATCTCCTCCTTTTTTTGCATTTGTATTTGCACTTCTAATTTGAACTTAGGCAAAAACATAAAAGTGATTAAAATACACTTCTTTATTACAATTATCATCGAAACAAACAACAATAAATTATATAATATCAATAAAAAAATCGCTCTGTTTAAAAGGGCACAACACCAATCCATTCCACTCTCAGATGAAAATTCCGTATAAAGCAGGATGAACAAGACAGAAATCAAGGTTAAAAATCACTATTCTTCACCATTATCCAGGGGAAAAGAAAATAAGACAACATAAAGAATGTTTTTATAATTTCGCGACGTGATTGTACAGACACCACCCAAAGGGAATTAGGAGACATTTACCCTCTTTAAATTTCCTCAAAAAGAAAGGGGCTATGGATTGACTTCCCCATCCACAGTTCCCGACAAAAAAAACGATTAACCATTAATCCGAAATGCCAGTTTTCAACAAAACAGAGAAAGATGAAATAGCCTATATGAAAGGCGTCATCAAGAAATTAGAGGTAATCATTTCCAAACTCGACGAAATAATCAACAATAACGTAAAGGACCTAAAGGAATACAAAACCTACCTATGGGAGAACCTGTCGGAGCTGGACCGTGCGGAAAAAAGCGCCGTACGCCACAACGTGACACAAGCCGTCCTATCCAGTGAAGCGATCATGGAAAGGAAAAAAAAGATCAGAAAAATGATCGAAATACCCTACTTCGGAAGAATAGACTTCAAGGGAAAGGGCGAGAAAGAACCCAAACCCGTCTATATAGGCATCCACTCCTTCTACGATACAGAGAAGAACGAGAACGTCATCCACGATTGGAGAGCACCTATCTCCACCATGTTCTACGACTACGAGACCGGAACGGCCCATTACGATGCGCCACAAGGCAGGATGGACGGAGACATCACACTGAAAAGGCAGTATAGGATACGCCGTTCGGTCATGGAATTCATGTTGGAAAGTTCGGTGAACATCCAAGACGAAGTGCTACAGAAAGAGTTGAGCAGCACCTCTGACGAGAGGATGAAGAACATCGTGGCGACCATCCAACGTGAGCAGAACCAAATCATCAGAAACGAAGAGGCGAAAACGCTCATCATCCAAGGCGTGGCCGGTTCGGGAAAGACCTCCATAGCCCTACACCGCGTGGCTTACATCCTCTATCGTTTCAAAGGGGAAATCACCTCCAAAGACATCCTTATCATCTCCCCAAACAAGGTATTCGCCGACTACATCTCGAACGTCCTACCGGAACTGGGAGAGGAGACTATCGAAGAATGCGGGTTCGAAGAGTTGATGGACAAACAACTCCAAGGCAAATACAAGTTCCAGACCTTCTTCGAACAAGTGACCGAAATATTGGAGAAACACGACGAGGCGTTCGTGGAAAGAATCAGGTTCAAATCGTCGCCTGAATTCATCGGGCTGATGAACAAATTCATCCTACATGTGGAGAACACTTTCTTCAAACCTGTTGACATGAAAATAGGAAGAATCCCTGTCCCGAAAGAGTACCTGGGAGAAAGATTCAAAGCGTACCATAGGATTCCGATGAGGGAACGATTCGAACCTATAGCGAAAGACATCGTCAAGGAAATCGAAACCGTTACGCGAACACAAATCACGGCAACGGAAAAGAACAAGATAAAAGCGGAAATCAAAAAAATGTTCGAAGGAAACAGCGACGTGGCACTATACCAAGCGTTCTATGATTGGCTGGGCAAACCGGAATTATACAAAAGAGGGAAAAACCGTCAATTGGAATATGCCGACGTGGCACCACTTCTCTACTTGAAAATACAAATGGAAGGCATTAAGGATAAGATGCCGATCAAGCATCTGCTAGTCGACGAAATGCAAGACTACACTCCAATCCAATACAAGGTGCTCTCCATCTTATTCCCTTGCAACAAAACCATTTTAGGAGACGCACTTCAATCCGTAAATCCTTATAGTTCAACTTCCTACACGCAAATTCAACAAGTTTTGTCCGGCTCGGAAGTGATGAAACTCTGTAAAAGCTATCGTTCTTCTTTCGAAATCACTGAATTCGCGCAAAAAATATCCAAGAGTGAGGATTTGCAGGCGATTGAACGACACGGCGAAGCTCCTTGCGTGAAACCATTCAAGAAAGAAAGCGAGGAGATAGATTTCATCAAAGGACTCGTGATGGAACACATCGGCAAACCAATATCCATCGGAATCATCTGCAGGACAGAAAAGGAAGCCTTGACGCTCCATGCGAAACTTTCGGAAGAGACAGACCAAGTTTGCTTGCTCTCAAGCGAAAGCGCCGCCTTCACCAATGGCATCATCGTAACGACCGTCCACACGTCGAAAGGTCTGGAATTTGACGACGTCGTCGTTCCTTTCGTCAACGACAAGGAATACAAGACAGAAATGGACAAAAGTCTCCTCTACATCGCTTGTACGCGTGCGATGCATAGACTGACATTGACCCACACTGGGAAATTAAGCCAATACGTGGAGCAATAAATCACTGAGAATCAGTTCAGCTGAATGTGGCTGACGTCAATCTCCTCGGACAAAAAGACGGATGCGGATTTTTTGAATTTTTCTTCAGACTCAGTGGTCAAAAACTTACAACCGCCACCCCTAGTCAGGAGAGACTCCAACGAACGATGGCGCGACAAATAATCCTCTAAGCTGGAAGCGACGATCGCGCCTTGCGAAATGACACGAATATTTTCAGGTAAATATTTCTTTATTTTGGGCAACAATAAAGGATAATGGGTACAACCCAAAATAATAGTATCAATCTTACTATCCTTCTCCAGAAGTTGGTCTACATATTTCTTCACGAAATAATCAGCTCCCTCGTCGGCATACTCTGAGTTCTCCACCAAAGGGACCCAAAGCGGACAAGCCAAACTAGTCACTACGATTTCAGGGAATAGCTTGTGTATTTCAATAGGATATGATTCAGATTGCACCGTTCCTATCGTGGCAAAAAGGCCGACATGTTTGGTTTCCGTATAAGCGGCAATCTGTTCGACGGTAGGACGAATGACGCCCAACACACGACGGTCAGGATTCCAAAGCGGCAAATCTGACATCTGGATAGACTTCAAAGCCTTGGCGGAAGCGGTATTACAACCTAATATGGCAAGCGGGCACCCCAGTTCAAACAATTTCTCCACACACTGACGGGTATACTCATAGACAACGTCAAAGGAACGTGAACCATACGGCGTCCTGGCATTGTCGCCCAAATACAAAAAATCGTACTGCGGCAAACGTTTGCGGATCTCAGACAAAATCGTCAGACCTCCGTAACCGGAATCGAAAACGCCGATAGGACCAGATTGTGTGGGAAACTTTGCCATACCAAGTAATTGTAAAGAAAAAGAGAGGGCAAGACACCCTCTCTTCTATTTTCAAGAAACTTATTTAACGCCTAACTTTTTCTTCATCAAAGGAGTTACGTCGATAGCATCCGGTGACTTGTAAAGCACTGCATTCAAATCATAGATGTAAAGGAAACCATTCTCAGCGCCAACCTCTTCGATTGCCTTACGCAACTTCTCACGGATAGGAGCTTGCAACTCCTCTTGCTTTTGTTGCAACAAAGTTTGAGCTTGTTGATAGTAAGCCTGCGTTTTTTGTTGGAGCATTTGGATCTCCTCCATTCTGTTTTTCTTAATGGTCTCGTCCCATTTAGCCTCGCCCTCTTTATACTCAGTCACCTTACGAGTGTACTCATCCTCCATTCTCTTGATTTCACTCTCATGTTGAGTAGCGAGTTCCTTCAATGAATTCTCGATATTAGCTACGTCCGGCAAAGACATGAACAAAGTTTGGGCATCAAGATAGCCCAACTTGATTTGGGTGTTTTGTGCCATTGCCCAAACAGGCATAGCCAAAAACAACAATGCGATTAATTTTTTACACATAATTGATTATTTTAATAATTTACTTCTTTAACGGTTTTTAGAACAATTTATTTGGAATAACCCAATTTTTCCAAGACCTCATCGCTGATATCCACTTTGACGGAGAAATAAATAAGATTGGAACTGCTAGCCTTATCCAAAACGACAAGATATCCTTTTGAGTCGGAGACGTCCTTCACAGCGACATAAACCTCATCCTGAATAGGTTTCATAAGGCTCTCACGTTTTTTGAAGAATTCGCCCTCTGGTCCGAAATATTTACGTTTCAACTCATTAGCCTCTTTCTCCTTGGCCACGATTTCATTCTCCTTCTTCACCTTCATCTCATCGGAAAGGAAAACGACCTCGGTTTGGTAGTTCTTATAAAGGACCTTAGCCTCCTCGTTCTTAGCCTCAACCTCTTTCTGCCATTTCTCAGAAATCTGTTTCAATTGCTCATTAGCGGACTCATACATGGGGATATTCTTCAAGATATACTCCATATCAAGCACAGCTACCTTTTGTGCGGATGCGCAAAATGCGAATGCGCCCACCGCCAACAATGTCATAATCAATCTTTTCATATTCGTCATATTTAATATTACAACAATAATTTCCTTTTAGAATTCCTGTCCGATCACGAAATGGAAGTTGCTGCCAGCGGCACCAGACTCATATGGATCATCGAATCCATAACCCCAATCGAAACCGATCAGACCAATCATAGGCAAATAAATCCTGGCGCCTAAACCAAGAGAGCGTTTCAAATCGAACGGATTGAAGTCAGAGAAATCGCTCCATGCATTACCCGCATCCGCGAAGCCCAAGACATAGATGGTCGTCGTGGACTCCAACATCAAAGGATAACGCAACTCCAAAGACAATCTGGAATAGATGTTTCCAGCGTCACGGCGCGTGATAGGGTCTTTCGGAGTCAACGAACCATTTCCATAACCACGCAACTTGATGGCAGAGGTCGCATAGGTATAACTATACCCCGTCATACCATCACCACCCACGTAGTAACGCTCGAACGGAGAACGTCTATAAGAATTGTAATACCCCAGGAATCCGTACTCCGCGCGGGTCATCAACACCAACTTCTGGTTAGAGGAAAGCGGAGTGAAAGTCTGCATCTTCATCTCCAGCTTATAGTATTCGATCCAACGATACAACTCCTGTTGCATCTCAAGATACTCATCGTCGGACAATCCGCGGTTCTCCTCATAACGGCTTCCGGCGCGGTAACGGTCCACCAACTCATTCACACGTGAATTATCCTTGAACAAAGAATATGGAGGAGTAACTTGCGCCATCAAAGACAATTTCGATCCTCTTCTCGTATAGAATGGATTATCCAACGAATTTCGGCTCCAAGTGGCGGCGAAGCTTAAGTTATTCGCGGAGCCGTCGGAAATATCCAAATAAGTCCACTCCTTCAACGAATAGTGGCGATAAGAAAGTTCCCAATACATGGAGAAGTAATCATCCGGCCAATCCAACCTCTTTCCGATGCCGACAGTACCACCGACAGTCATGATATATTTCTCACGGTCAACAGCGGCTGCATAGGTGCTATAATTGCTATTGTCGTAAAGCAAATTATTATAATAGTTATCGGAATAATAGCGGCTATTCACACCTGACTGCTTTGACCAATAAAGGGTCGTGGAGAATGAAGTAGGCCTCTTTCCACCCAACCAAGGCTCGGTGAACCCTATGCTTGCGGAAGTATAGTAACGGGCATTTGTGGAGAAAGAAAGAGAGAAGTTCTGTCCGTCACCCTGAGGCAAAGGACGATAGGCCTCCTTGTTGAAGATATTCTTGATAGAGAAGTTTGTGAACTTCAATCCGACGGAACCCGTGACGCCCGTCTGTCCCCAACCGAAGGAAAGTTCCACCTGGTCGTTCTTCTTCTGCTCCAAGTTATAGACGATGTCCACCGTTCCGTTCTCAGGATTAGGTTCAGGGCGGATATCCATCGTCTCAGGGTTGAATTGACCCGTAGCAGCCAACTCACGAGCGGAACGTTGGAGGTTAGACTTGCTGAAAAGTTCACCAGGTTTCGTCCTAAGCTCTCGACGGATCACATTCTCATAGATGGCATTGTTTCCTTTAATCACCACATTGTTGATGACCGCCTGTTGCCCCTCATAAATTCTCATCTCCAAATCGATGGAGTCACCTTCAACCTTCACCTCTATAGGTTCCACGTTGAAGAAGAGGTAACCATTATCCAAATAAAGGTTAGACATAGCGTCCTCGTCGTTGGACAGACGGTCGTTCAATAATTTCTGGTTATAAACGTCGCCCTTCTTGATTCCCAAGGCGGTAGAGAGCACATCGCTGGAATAGATGGTGTTACCGACCCAACTAATGTTACGGAAATAATATTTCCTACCCTCATCGAAATGCATGTAGATATCCACACGCTTCTCTTTGTAAGGGACCACGCTGTCGGAAACGAGCACAGCGTCCCTGAATCCGAACTCATTAAATCTATCGATCGCTAATCCTTTGTCGTTAGCGTACTCATCTTCAATGAATTTCTTAGACTTGAAGAAGTTCCTAAGTTTTTTCTCCTTGGTCTTCTTCATGCCACTTTTCACCTTCCTCTCGCTCATTTGGTTCAATCCAGTCATATAGATACGATGGACTTTCACCTTCTTCTGTCTGTCTATATCGATGTTAACGACCACAAATCCAGGCTTGGACTGGTCGTTCCTTGTGTTAATCTCAACTTGCGCATTGCGGTATCCGTCGCCGCTCAGATGTTTTCTGATAGCCTCTTTGGTACGGGCTATCAAGTTAGGAGTCACAACACCATTCTTCTTCAACTCAATAGCGCCCAAGATATCCTCCTTCTTTTTCTCCTTGACGCCAGTGATATTGATTTCGGAGACGCGGTCACGCTGTTGCAATTCGATTTTCAGCCACACCTTATCGCCTACGATTTTGTCCGCATATATTTTAGCGTCCGAGAAGAGACCCTGCTTCCAGAACTTTTTCACAGCCTTGGTAATCTGGTCTCCAGGAATTTTGATCTTGTCCCCCACTTTCAATCTGGAATAACCGATAAGCACAGTCTTATCGTACCCTTCGGCACCTACGACCTGTATGTCCTCTATAGTGTATTCTTTTCCTGTGGTCATATAAGAGACAAAAGGAGCGTCGGTCGAAACGGAAGACTCGGCCTTGTCATCAACATTCAGGATACTATCCAAATTCTCCAGTTTATCATCAATTCGCACAGAACGCACGGATGCGGAAGAGACAATCGGGAAGAGACAAAGTATGCAGATGTATAAAAAATTCTTCATTCCAATAACCTATGACAATTGTTCACTTGTTTTGCCGAAACGTCTCTCTCTCTTTTGATAATCAATAATCGCCTCGAAGAATTGATCTTGTTTAAAATCCGGCCAACTTGTGGACGTGAAGTAAAGTTCCGAATAGGACAACTGCCACATCAAGAAATTGCTGATACGAAGTTCACCGCTCGTCCTAATCAACAAATCAGGATCAGGTATACCCGCAGTGGCGAGGTGGTTGGAGAATACCGACTCGTCGATTTCATCCACATTCAAATCCCCAGACTTCGCTTCCGAGGCGATACGCTTAACCGCCTCGACGATCTCCCATCGGGAAGAATAGCTGATAGCGAGCACCATCGTCAAGCCAGTATTGCCTTGCGTCATCTTCTCCGCATCGGTCAAGTTATTCAATGTCACCTGAGAAAGACGGCTCTTGTCGCCAATCACCACGATACGGACATTATTCTTTGATATTTTCTCAATGTATTTCTTCAACGCTTCGGAAAGGATTTCCATCAGCGCGCTCACCTCCGTCTGAGGGCGGTTCCAATTCTCTGTCGAGAAGGCATACAATGTGATATATTTAACGCCAAGGTTCGATGCCGCCTCCATTACTTTATCCACGGAATCGACACCCTCCTTATGACCGTAGATACGGTCCAAACCTTTAGATTTCGCCCAACGTCCGTTCCCATCCATAATAATGGCCACATGCTTAGGCACCCGAGTGACATCAATCTGTTCCCTTAAATCCATATCATTTTCTTAATACGTTACACCGAGACTTACGCTTGATGAGATCCATCGAAATGAAAGCCACGGCACACGTGTAATAGTCGTTATTCTTTAATGCGCTATGCCCCATCCTGTAAGGGTCGTTCAAAATCTTGGTCTCATTGTCCACCACATCGAAATTGTCGACGAACAGCTTCCTCATAGACCATTCGAAACCGAGGTTCCACCTCTTCCACAACTTGAACTTATATCCCACTCCAAATGTGACATTGAACGCCAATATGTTTCCTCTCCAATGCTCGAAAGTGGTCAAGCCCGGGCCAATCAAGACATAGGGCGTATGCCTCTTAATCTCCCTATCCCAACTCTCGAAACCATATTTCAGGAAATTATGCTCAACTTGAAGTCCGATATCCCAAAAACTCTGCTCGAAAGACACATCAACACCATTCGGCAACATGTTGTCGAAATTACGGGTGTCGCCGGATGCCTTGCCATGGATCACGTCAAGTTTCAAAACGCCCCTATCGTTTAGGAAATACCGCAATAATCCTCCGAAAGCCAAATGATTCTCATAAAAAATCTTCGTGGAATTTGCGTCTCCATTATAGTACGAATCCCCACCGAATATTCCAAGCTCACCGACATAACGGTCTTGAGCATGTCCCAAATTCGGGGTGAGACATACGACGAACAACATCAACAAATATGTTCCGATTTTACTCTTGCAATGTATCATTTTCTTTCAAATAGGTTTTTAGAAAAGAAACGGCAAATCGTCTACATTATTTTGTTTCTAGACCAAAAACGTGCAAAAATAAGGAATTTTATGATATTGGGAAAACCCATTTCAAGTTTTGTACTTAAAAATATATAAAAGGAAGATGTATTTTGCACCCACACAAATCCTTTCCACTAATGTGAAACATGCTACCCTATAAAAACAAAGAAGGATGTCATCTCGACATCCCGCCTCATAATTTTTAACCTTAAATCTAATACCATGAAAAACACGATGCAAAAGTACGGATAGTTTTTGTGTTATACAACATAATTATAAAATATTTTTTACAAATTAACCATATTTCACATTTCAAGGGGAACGACAGCCATGAACATCTATACGGAAGATGATGGATTAGGCAACAACGTCACAAAACCGGACATCCCGGATGCTTATCCAAACAACTTATAATTAACCACTTAACACATTCCTCACCAAAACGCCACGATAAATTTACGCAAAAAATACACAAATTCGCACATCCTGTTGAGTTTTTTTGTTATTTTTGCATGCAATAAGTTTTTATTAATAAGCGCAAAGAATATAATAAACACATTCAACGAAAAAATACAATGGGGCAAGATAATCAAGACGGGCTTAAAAAGGTTCTAGATTTTTCACGGGCCATCGGAATCCTATTTTACCTTCTCAACATATACTGGTTCTGCCATACCTTTTTCGAGGGAATACTCCCTACGGCTTTCCGCGAAAACACATACGCTTTTTTAGGAATGATGGATCAAAAGCTCCATCTTTTCTCCTCTGTCTATATAACGCTCGCCATCGCCCTCTTCTTCATCGGCCTATACGGATGGGCGGAACGTGGGAAGAAGGAAGACAAAATCGAGATGAACCCATTCATCGCCCCATTGTGCGGAATCCTCGAAAAGACCGGAATCGTAGACAGGGGCGAAAACGGACGGGTACGGGAAGAGAATGACAACGGCAAGACAGTGGAGAAAATCAAACCCGTTAGGGAGGAAGGTTGGTGCATCATCGTCTGGGGAATCATCCTCATCCTATTCAGTCCGGTCATGCTCCTCATCGGATTACCCGTAGTGAAGATATCCACCTACATCCTCGTCAGCGGGCTCGGCATCCTATACTTCATATTCGGCGGAAACTACATCCACAAGGTCAGCAGGAGTTTCGAGGAGACCGACAGCGAGAGCGAAGAATCGTTCAAACAAAACGAAGAGCTCATCGAGAACGAATACTCTGTGAACCTTAAGACGGAATACAAACTGAAAGGGAAAGTCAGGGAGGGATGGATCAACGTGGTGAACCCATTCCGCGCCACCAGTGTCCTAGGAACGCCAGGGTCGGGAAAATCCTATGCGGTCATCAACGAATTCATCCGCCAACACATGAAGAAAAATTTCACCATGTATTGCTACGACTTCAAATTTCCGGACCTCTCCACCATCGTCTACAACCACATGAAATGGAACGAGGAGCAGTTCAAGAACCGTTACGGCATACGTCCTAAATTCTGCGTGATCAACTTCGACGACCCGAGGAAATCCCTCCGCTGCAACCCAATCGACCCCAGGTTTATGAACGACATCACCGACGCCTATGACAGCGCATACACCATCATGTTGAACCTCAACAAGAGCTGGGCGCAGAAACAGGGCGACTTCTTCGTCGAATCGCCCATCAACTACCTGACCGCCTCCATCTGGTATCTCAAGGAGACAGAAGGCGGGAAATACTGCACACTCCCCCACGTCATCGAATGGATCAACTCTAAATACGGCGACTGCATCCCCCTCATGAGCATGAACCCTAGCCTGGTCAACTACATGTCCGCCTTCATGGAAGCATGGGAAGGGGGAGCACAAGACCAACTCCAAGGACAAATCGCCTCGGTGCGCATACCTTTATCTCGCATAAGCTCGCCTCAACTCTACTGGGTCATGACAGGCAACGACTTCTCCCTCGACCTGAACAATCCCGACGAGCCTAAAGTACTCTGTGTCGGTAACAACCCGGAGAAAAAAGACATCTACGCTACCGCCCTCGGACTTTACAACGGACGTATCGTGAAAGTCATCAACAAGAAGGGGAAACACCCCATCTCCCTAATCGTGGACGAGCTGCCGACCATCTACTTCAGAGGGCTTGACAACCTCATCGCCACCGCCCGCTCCAACAAAGTCTCCATCTGCTTAGGCTACCAAGACTTCACCCAACTGATACGCGACTACGGAGAGAAAGAAGCTAAGGCTATCATCAACACTATCGGAAACATCTTCTGCGGACAGGTTACGGGCGACACCGCCAACCAACTGGAAAAACGTTTCGGCAAAAACCGTCAAAGGCGCAAAAGCCAAAGCTACTCTTCGTCCGGCGTCTCCACCAGCATCAGCGAACAAAACGACACAATGATCCCGGCTTCGAAGATTTCAACGCTGACCCAAGGCACTTTCGTAGGCGCGGTGGCAGACAACGTCGGAGAGGAAATTAACGAAAAAATATTCAACGCTAAGATTATAATCGACCACGAAAAGGTGAAAGCGGAGGAAAAAGCGTTCCAACCCCTACCGACTTTCTATAACTTCGATTCTCCAGCGGAAGTGAACGAACTGAAGCAATTCTTGTTGACCTTCCTAAAAGAATACCATGTCATCGCCTGCGGAAACGAAGAAACGCTTCGCCAAATCACGGAAATTCCTTGTACACAAGTGCAAATGTTCCTGCCGTCTTTCAACGGATTCGCAGACTTCATATCCAACCTCGGCAAGGAAATCGCCGATTCCACTACGGAAATCATCGAAGGGATCGAAACACTGAAGGAGAAAGACAGAGGCGGGCTTCCGTTGTCCCAATCCGCAAAGGAATTAATCATCAACTACATAAAGAAACCTCAAATCTCCAATTGGCTCGTTAAGGAAAAAGAATACAGGGAGAACAAATACGCAGGGGAAGGTCTACGATTAGGTGAGACACTGAAATCCATCATGGAAAACATCGACAGCGTGGGAGAATCGGGGGATTTGCGAATCTCCGCCATCACGAGTCCACTACAAGAGGTCGAAAGGTATTTCTCCAGGCTGAAAACGTTCGGAGACAAAGTCCAATGTATCCGTGACAAGAACATGAACGAAACACTGAAAGAACAAGAGGATCGAGTGAGAGCCGACATCAAAGGGCTTATCGAACGCCAGCTGAAAGTCTTGGACACCGACCCGAAGTGGGCAGACCTTTCACAAAGGAGGAAAGAAGCGTTAGGCATAGCCGAATAACCAGGAATAAGGCAACCTATATTCCCCCATACGCATTAAAATCCATATTCAATTCCCTTAAGGGAGAGGAACCGCGGCGATCATTTTCCTTCCATAAAATAAAGGGGGAATGCCTCATTATAACGATCCAAAAATATCGTCCTTACCCTTGAACGAAGAAGAAAAAATCCCCCAATCCACACAACCAGCAAGGGCTTCAGACCTGTTTTCCTCCCATTCCTCAGGACCGAGCCAACATCCCCCATATAAATAAGCACCTAATTCGTCGACCAAACAAGGGGATTCGTCGAATCCATTTTCAAAAAGGAGTGTGGAAATTTATATTTGTGACATAAGGAAAAAACAAAGCGGATACGACAAAGGAAAAACTTTAAAGCACCCGCGGACGAAACAGACAAAACAAAGAAACTATATACATACACTAGCAATAAATAAAAACTACTTTTAGCCGCCATCTGACGCGATGTCAGGTGGCGGTTTTGTTATCGACATCAAAAAATGCTATCTTCGCGGCATAAATAACACCACAAAAGAAATGCAAAAAGAATTAGAGTATATTTCGTTAAAAGACATCGAATCCATACTATACGACGGCACTGAAATCGCCTTCACGCCCGCCATCATGGAGAAAGTACGCAAAAGTTACGAGTTTTTGGAAGAGTTCTCAAAAGACCGAGTCATCTACGGGATCAACACCGGCTTCGGTCCGATGGCGCAATACCGCGTCAGCGACGACGAGAGGGTACAACTTCAATACAACATCATCCGTAGCCATTCGGCAGGCGCAGGCAACCCGTTGCCCAACATCTACGTCAAGGCGGCGATGATCGCGAGAATCGGCACATTCATCCAAGGCGAGTCGGGAGTCCACCCAGAGTTGGTTGAGTTGTTGGCCCAATTCATCAACCAAGGCGTCTACCCATTCATCCCAGAGCATGGAAGCGTAGGCTCAAGCGGCGACCTGGTACAATTGGCGCACATGGCCCTCACCCTAATTGGAGAAGGGCAAGTTAACTACGAAGGCAAATTCCAACCAGCCTCTGAAGTGCTGAAGAAACTCGGACTAAAACCGATGGGCGTACACGTACGAGAAGGGTTATCCGTAACAAACGGCACGTCCTTCATGACAGGCATCGGCCTCATCAACCTCTTCGACGCCAAGAAGCTCCTTCAATGGGCAGTGGTCGCCTCAGTGATGGTCAACGAAATAGCATCGTCCTACGACGACTTCATGGCGGAGAAGCTGAACAAGGTGCGCCGCCAGCCAGGGCAAAGCGAAATCGCCAAGCAATTGCGCGAATGGAGCGCAGGTAGCCAATGCATGCTCAGCAGGGAAAAGGCATTATACGACGGCGGTCACCAAGGCGAGAGCGTCTTCAAGCACAAAGTACAACCCTACTACTCGCTCCGTTGCGTGCCACAAATCCTAGGTCCGATATACGAGACGATACAAAACACCGCATCGGTATTAGAGAACGAGGTCAACTCAGCCACGGACAACCCAATCGTGGACGTTGAGACGCAGACCGTCTACCACGGAGGCAACTTCCACGGCGACTACGTTTCGTTCGAGATGGACAAGTTAAAAATCGCCATAACGAAATTGACCATGCTAATGGAAAGGCAGATGAACTATCTGTTCCATGACCGCATCAACGGCATCCTACCACCATTCGTCAACATGGGTGTGCTCGGGCTAAACTACGGCATGCAAGCCTGTCAGTTCACCGCGACATCCACCACAGCTGAATGCCAGACACTGTCCAACTCCATGTACGTCCACTCCATTCCGAACAACAACGACAACCAGGACGTGGTCAGCATGGGAACCAACTCCGCCTTGCTGGCGAAAAGAGTCATCGACAACTCCTTCCAAGTGATGGCCATCCACTTCATGTCCATCGTCCAAGGCATCGACTGCCTTGAGGCATCCGGCAAGTTGTCTCCTAAAACCAAAGCCATCTATGACGAGATCAGGGCATTCTTCCCTAAATTCGTGGACGACACGACCAAATACGAAGATATCGCCAAGATGCAAGAATACCTTAGAGGGAAAAAGGGTTAAGCAAACAATGAACACCCCAAGCCTCAAGCTCTCTTCCAATTGGTAGACAAAAAAAGGCATACGGGCGACAGAAAAACGCCATACGGGGATTCGGTTTTTGGTATTTCAAAAAATTACCTAACTTTACCCCCAGAAAAACAAGACGAAAAACAAATAACAAAAGCAATATTAGCACCAATGAAAGTAGCATTAGTAACAGGCGCATCCAGAGGCATCGGCCGCGCATGCGCAGTGAAACTTGCCGAGATGGGTTATTATGTGATCATCAATTACCAATCCAACGAGGCAGAAGCATTGAACACATTGAAAATGGTCCAAGAGAAAGGAAGCGACGGAGAGATCATGAAGTTCGATGTTTCACAACCATCAGAAGTGGAGAAAGCGATCGCCGACTGGCAAGAGGCACACGCCGGCGAATATATCGAGTGCTTGGTGAATAACGCAGGGGTACGCCGCGACAACTTGTTGATATGGATGTCCAACGAAGATTGGGCACAAGTATTGAACACTAGCTTGAACGGATTCATGTACACCACCCGCGCCGTCCTCAAACCGATGTTGACCAAGAAACACGGCCGCATCGTGAACATGGTTTCATTGTCAGGACAAAAAGGATTGCCTGGCCAGACCAACTACTCTGCAGCCAAAGGCGCCGTCATGTCGGCGACCAAGGCATTGGCGCAGGAAGTCGCACGTAAGGGCGTGACAGTCAACGCAGTAGCTCCAGGATTCGTACGTACGGACATGACACACGACTTGGACGAGGCTAGCCTCAAGACACAGATTCCGATGAACCGTTTCGGAGAACCGGAAGAGATCGCCGCAACAGTCGCATTCCTCGTATCCGACTCCGCTTCATACATCACAGGACAGACCATCGCTGTCAACGGCGGTTTGTATACATAAAAGCCGAAACGGTTTCGCAATCCGTTCAATACGAAAGGCGGGAAATCCGTCCATTATTACAAATAATTAAAAAACAGAAGATTATGAAGAAGATTTTAGTATTAGCAGCTACGATGTTAGCTTCATTGTCTTTATCATCAGTAGAAGCGGCGAACCCAGTTGCCGACGTGAACGCATTAAAAACGAAGATGCAATCAAGTGTCTCCAAGATATCCTCTATCCAAAGTGATTTCACACTAGAGAAATATCTGTCCGCCATGTCGAGCACAATGAAATCATCCGGAAAGTTCTATTACAAGAAAGACGACAAGGTCAAACTCGAATTCACCATTCCTTTCAAACAGAACCTCGTCATGAACGGCAACAAGCTCATGATGGAATCCAACGGCAAACCCGTTGTGATGGACGCCACCTCCAATCCGATGATGGGAGAGTTGAAAAAGGTCATCTCGGCATGCATGAGCGGAAACATCGCCAATATGGGCAGCAACTACAAGATGGAGTATTTCGTGGATGGTTCCAACTATCTGATTGAGATTACCCCGCTCAGCGCCGACATCAAGAAATTCGCGGAGAGAGTAGACCTCTACCTCGACTCATCTGATTTCACTGTGATTAAGATGCGCATGACCGAGGCGATGAAACCGAACCAGAAAAGGAACGACTATTCCGAATACGTGTTCTCTAACAAGAAGATGAACACGGAAATAGCCGACTCTATATTCTCCATCAAATAACAACCGATGAAGAAAACATTTATTATTGCCACGGCGGTTTTGGCGGGGTTGGCAAGTTGCACGCCCAAGGTGTTCAACCAATCGGGAATGCATCCTACCACCTCCGTCAAAATGCACCGTTCGAACTTGATGCCTGTTTTCGACGGGTACGAAACAGCCCGCTACTACTCCGCCCAAGTAGATTACAAAGACAAAAGCGTGACGGGCATCCTCGCCTTATCGCAAGAGGCGGAATCGCCTCGTAAATTCCGACTCATCCTTATGACTCAATTCGGAGTGCCGATTTTCGACTTTTCCGTCTCGCAAGACAGTTTCGTCGTGAACAGTTGCATGGAGCAATTGAACAAAAAAGTCGTATTGAACATTCTGGAAAGGGATTTCAAGAGCATACTGATGGTCGACGTTCCGGAACATTTCCCAGGAACCGTCTATATGCCAAGGAACGGAAAGTCAAGATGGGGATATAGCGTGAACACGAAAGAGGGCGGCAACTACTACTTGTTCTACCCCAAAGAGAACAGTCTGGCCCATGTCATCCAGAACGGCGGAGCGATCAAAAAGATGAACGCCGTTTTCGACGGACAAGCGGTTTTGATCGAGCACCCTAAACTAGGGTTGAAATTGACACTGACACTTTTGCCGCAATAACAGAGCCGGACGTAGGCATAGATGAGGTGGATCCAAAGGACCATCCGTAGTATTTATTAACACAAAGTATAATGTCCATCATGAAAAAAAAGACAGCCATCCTCGCCCTCAGTCTCATTCCGTTCATCGCCAGCGCAGAGACCATCTCCGGGCACTATAGTTCATCCACTCCGACAGGGAAGGGAGACGTGACCTTCACCAACAAAAGGACAGGGAAAAGCACCACACTAGATAAGAAAGGCAATTTTTCATTAAAAAACGCCGACCCGGAAAAGGACACACTCGTTGTCTTCACTGTTTCCCGTAATAGGACCACATTCCTATCCATGGACGGTTGTGTGGAGTTCCTTATAAACGAGGAAGACGATTTTGTGGATGTCGTCCAAAAGAAAGCACCCTTTGTGCCAGATTCCGAATACGGTGGTCAAATGCTCACGAAGGAATCCCTCGAAAAAACCGGCGAGAGCATGACATTGGCGGCAGTCTACGTCAAAGTACCAAAACCTAACGTGTCGACCTCTTTCACGGGAAGCCAAGACCCGCTCTTCTTCCTCGACGGGCTACAGACGAGCGACATATCCACGCTGCCCTTGTCGGAAGTGGCATACGTGGAATATGTGAAGCCATCCAACCCGGAATGCGCCTCCATGGGAGCCAAGGGAGCGAATGGCATGATCCTAGTCACCTCGGACACCAAATACAAAACGTCCAATCCGAAATGGGACGAACCAAAAGAATTCCACAAACACATTTTGACAAACAACAAAGCAGAAGGAAGCGAAGGAACGCTTAACAAATGACCACAAAAGAATACAGATAATATTCTTTCTGTTAGATAACATGTTTTTATTTTTATTTTTTTGTCGTATCTTTGCACCGCTTTTTTGAGAGGCACATTTCATCGTGCTTTTTGGTGAATATAATGTTACATTTTATATATAAAATTTTATGATTAAAACAAATTGTGCAAAACTTAACACATGGGTTAAGATGTGGGCTGACATCATGCAGCCAGAAAACGTCGTTCTATGTGATGGTTCTGATGCTGAGTTCACTCGCCTAATGGACGGGTGCGTCGCTGAGGGATTGGCAAAGAAGTTGGACGAGAAGAAACGTCCTAACAGCTACTATTTCCAATCAGATCCTTCTGATGTGGCTCGTGTAGAGGGTCGTACTTTCATCTGCTCTCGCAAGAAGGAAGATGCAGGTCCTACTAACAACTGGATGGATCCTAAGGAGATGAAGAGAATCCTCATCGGTAAATATACTGGTTGTATGAAGGGTCGTACTATGTACGTTATCCCATTCTCAATGGGTCCTTTGGGTGGTCCTATCTCTCAACTTGGTGTAGAGATCACTGACTCCGCATACGTTGTTGGTTCAATGAAGATCATGACTCGTATGGGTGCGGGTGCTCTTAAGTTGATCGAGGAGAAGAACGACTTCATCCCATGTATCCACTCTGTAGGTAAGCCATTGCCAGACGGATTGAAGGATGCTAAGTGGGCTTGCGCTCCAATCGACGACAAGTACATTGTACAATTCCCTGAGGAGCACGAGATCTGGACTTATGGTTCTGGTTACGGAGGAAACGCCCTTCTTGGTAAGAAGTGTTTCGCTCTTCGTATCGCTTCTAAGATGGCTCAAGAAGAGGGTTGGTTGGCTGAGCACATGCTTATCCTTAAGCTTACTAAAGAGGCTACAAAGGAGACTAAGTGTGTTTGCGCCGCATTCCCATCAGCTTGTGGTAAGACAAACTTGGCTATGTTGATCCCAACTATTCCAGGATGGAAGGTTGAGACTATCGGAGATGATATCGCTTGGATGAAGTTCGACGAGGAGGGTAACCTCCGCGCAATCAACCCAGAGGCTGGTTTCTTCGGTGTAGCTCCTTATACTTCTGCTAAGACTAACAAGAACGCTCTTGATTCTTGTAGCAAGAATACACTTTTCACCAACGTAGGTTTGACTCCTGACGGTGATATTTGGTGGGAAGGAATTGGTTACGACTGTCCTAAGGGTACAATCGACTGGAAGGGTAACATCGTAAACGATCCTGCTTCTCGTGACGCTGATGAGAATCCGGTTGCTCACAAGAACTCTCGTTTCGCTGCTCCTGCTGCTAACTGCCCAGGTATCGCTTCTGACTGGGAGTCTCCTAAGGGCGTTAAGGTTGACGCTATCCTCTTCGGTGGTCGTCGTCCTAACACTGTGCCATTGGTACACGAGGCTGAGGATTGGGCACACGGTGTGTTCATGGGATCTATCGTAGGTTCTGAGGTTACCGCTGCCGCTATCGGTTTGAAGGCTGGTGTTCGTCGTGACCCATTCGCTATGTTGCCATTCTGCGGTTACAACATGGGTGACTACTTCCAGCACTGGATCGACATGGAGAAGTTGCCACAAGCTAAGGGTGGTAAAAACATGCCTAAGATCTTCTTCGTAAACTGGTTCCGTCGTGACAAGAGCAACAAGGCTCTTCCTGCAGGATTCTTGTGGCCAGGTTACGGTGATAACAGCCGTGTATTGGCTTACATCTTCGATCGTTGCAACGGTCAAGGTAAGACAGTTGACACTCCAATCGGTAAGGTTCCAGCTCCAGGCCAAATCAACATCGAAGGTCTTGATGCTTGCTGGAATGAGAAGACAATGGAGCAAGTTTTGGCTGTTAACGTTGATGAATGGAAAGATGAGGTTGAGCGTATCGAAGAGCACTATGCTAAGTTCGCTGGACATCTTCCAAAGGAGCTAAGCGATCGTTTGGCTATCTTGAAACAACGTCTTGGAATGTAATTCTTTTTGAATTCATGATAGTGAAAGCCGCATCCGTTTGGGTGCGGCTTTTATTTGCGGTCACACTTAAAAAAGCGCCTGAAGTTTTGTTTTTCAAATTATTTGCCTAATTTTGTATTGTAAATGAAAATTGTATCTCACAGAAAGCTTAGAGAGTTTTATCAAGAGCCAGGAAGAGAGGATGCGAAGATTGCATTGGAAAGGTGGTATCATATCGCATTAGAAGCCGATTGGCATACCCTTTCAGATGTCAAGGAGCAGTTCCCTTCTACGGATTATGTTGGCAACCAACATTATGTGTTCAACATAAAAGGAAATCAATATCGGTTGGTGGTGGTTATTAAATTTGTAATGGGATATATCTTTATAAGATTCGTTGGAACCCATCAAGAATACGATAAAATTGATTGTTCACAAATCTAAAAAGCAAAGGATATGAAGAAAGAAATCACAAAGGAGCAATATGAATTGGCTTTGTCAAAAATAGAGGAATTGTTGCCACAAGTTGACGATTCTACGCCTAAGAGCGATGCTAAGTACGTGGAATTGACGCTCATGTCCGACATTGTGATAGAATATGAGAGTGAACACTTTCCGATAGAGAAACCGACTGTGGCGGAACTGATTTCGCTTGGAATAGAAGAAAACCACCTGACGCAAAAGCAACTGGCAGCAGAGATGGGTGTAAGTCCTTCCCGAATCAGTGACTTTGTTACAGGAAGAGCAGAACCATCACTGCGACTTGCAGGTTTCCTGTGTAAAAGGCTGCATATTTCTCCTTCAGCTATGCTGATGTTATGAGTACAAATAGAACGAAAGCCGCATCCTTTTGGGTGCGGTTTTTTGTTAGTTTAGATTTTGTGAAATGGCTATGAATTGATATTTTTGCAAGAAAAGGAGGTAGTATTATGGAGACGATTACACTTACATACGATCCAAAGTCAAAAAAGGCACTTCAATTATTAAAAGAATTGTTAGAGTCCGGTTTTTTTTCCGAAAAGGGGAAGGAAAATAGTGGCGTAAAGATTTCTCAGGAGAACAAATCGTTTATTGAGAACTCTCGAAGAAACGCATCTTTACTATTTAGTGATAAAATATAAATATGAAGTATCATCAAAAGGATATTGTAGAAATTAACTTCCTATTTCCTGATGGAATTTGCAAACCACACCCTGCTTTGATAGTTTCAAACGATCAACTGCAAGAGGATGAAGGGTTCATGTATTTTGCATTGATTTCCTCAAAGGACTACAATCCGCAATATTGTTATGAACTAAAGGATGAAATGATGACTAATCCTTTGAGTAAGACAAGCTATGTCAAGTGTCAATTGTTGGTCGGTGATGTAGAAAGAGATGTTTTGAAAAAGATAGGAATGTTAAAACAGCCCTATTTTAACGAAGTCGTTGAAAAGATAAAAACAAGTATTTTTTAAGAGATAGAAACTAATTACATATAATATTTGAGCTTTGCGCTCTTATTCTCGAACTGTAAAATCCGCCAAATTTTCAAACGAGAGAATAAGCGATGCGGGAGGTTCACGCCTTAGGGTGTGAACCGTTTCGTGCTTATTTATCGTTACCGGTTCTTGGCGGAGCCTTCAGTTCTAAATAAGCAATCAACGAACGGTTCACGCTTTTTTTATGCACATAGGTAAACAAATTAAAACAGTTTTTCGCGAACAAGGAAGAAAGGTATCTTGGTTTGCCGAGAAGTTATGTTGTGACAGAAGAAACATCTACAAGATATTCGAACGGGAAAGTATCGACACTGCTTTGCTTGCGAGGATTTCAATCCTTCTTGGACATGATTTCTTTCAAGATTTATCTAAAGAAACAGATAAGTATATGAACAAATAGTTCGTATGTTGAGAATTTTTCAATCACAACAAATCTGTTGACAATCTGAACATTTACCATAATTTTGACATTAGAAGATTTAATTTTTCAGGAAAAACACGTCTGAAAAGGCTTGAAATTCTAATAATAGATAATAGACAAAAACATCTCTAAATACTTTTAATTATGGCAGATAAAGATTACAGCGGAAGTTATTCTGAATCAGGAATGTGGGCACACATCAAAAAATATGCAAAAAAAGCAGGGTACGAGTTAATTAGAAACGTGTTGATTTTGTATTATGCATTGCCCGAAGCATCTATGACAGACCGAGTTATTATTATAGGTGCACTTGGCTATTTCATTTGCCCTATTGATGCTATTCCAGACGCATTAGGTCCATTAGGATTCACTGATGACGCAGGCGTTGTTGCAGCAGCAGTAGGTAGAGTAAGAGGTTCTGCTTCAGACGCTGTAATAGCAAAAGCAGAAAACAAATGTGAGGAGTGGTTTGGATAAAACTCAAATACAGTATTAACATATAAATTTCAATATCATGGTACAAGTTATTATTCAATTGGCAAAAACATTGCTTATCTCTTATGCGGCTGCGAAAGTCATCAAAATGATCGCTGAGAAATTAGGCGTGTCTGAATCTTACGTAGAAGATACACTCAAAAAGAATGGATTGATTTAAACAGAAAACAAGAAGTAGTATTATGCCGTTGACGCCTGATCAAGATATAAATAGTAAAATTCGCAAAGATTTAGTAAAAATTGTAGCGAAAGTGACTTGGGAAAGAATTAAATCAAAGATAAAAGATAAGTTAAAATAAAAAAAACTTCAGTTGTTTTTTATCATAAGCCGCATCCGCCTGGGTGCGGCTTTTTTTGTTGAAGCATGTCTACGATTTGCAAATTGAAACTCAAACTTTCAATTTGCAATTTTTGTTATATTTCACTGTGAATCTGATGTTTGTTTTGTACTTTTGCAAAAAGCAAGCTACAATATGAAGTATATTTCAAGAAATATCATAGAATTTGTCAAGACGAACTTGTCTGTTTTTCCTGCAGTTGCGATCTTAGGATCAAGGCAATGCGGGGAAGGACAACGCATGACAGATTTCATAGAAAATCTCTATAACTTTTGACGCATCCATTATTTATTTAAATTTGCAAAAAATAGATAATTAGTGGAATCAATATCAAATTTCATAAACACACTTTCCGGTTATGTGTGGGGTTGGCCCATGATCGCGTTGTTGTTGGGCACACACATCTTTCTGACCATCACGCTAAAATGTCCCCAAAGGAAAATCTTGACAGCCATAAAATTGAGCGTCAAGAGAGATGATGGAAGCGCGGGCGACGTGAGTCAGTTCGGTGCCTTGGCGACCTCGTTGGCGGCCACCATCGGCACGGGGAACATCATCGGCGTGGCGACCGCGGTCTCGCTAGGCGGTCCGGGAGCGGTGTTCTGGTGCTTTCTGACGGGTCTATTCGGCATCGCCACCAAATACGGCGAGGGCCTATTGGCTATGAAATACCGTGTGAAGACGGCGAACGGAGAAATCTTGGGCGGACCGATGTACGCCTTAGAGAAAGGATTAGGCATGAAGAAATTAGCCATCCTCTTCTGCGTGTTCACAAGCCTCGCCGCCTTCGGAATCGGCAATGCGGTGCAGTCGAAAGCCATAAGCGACAACATCACGCAATATTGCACTTTCATCGATCCGTCTACCTGCCGCATGATCATAGGATTCATCATTGCGGGGTTAGTCACCGTAGTCATATTCGGCGGTGTGAAGAAAATCACGAAAATCTGTTCATGCCTCGTTCCCGTCATGGCCCTATTCTACATCTTAGGATGCGTTTACATCCTTTTTGTGAACCATAGTTTCCTATGGGAAGCACTCTGTTGGATTTGCGGCGACGCCTTTTCGCTGAAGGCAGGCGCAGGAGGTGCGGCAGGCGTGGCGATCATGACGACGATGCGCTATGGAATCGCCCGCGGACTCTTCTCTAACGAGGCGGGATTGGGTTCCGCGCCCATCATCGCGGCGGCGGCGAAGAGCAAGAACCCCGTCCGTCAAGCCATGGTCTTATCCTCCGGTGTCTTTTGGGACAGTGTGGTCATCTGCACGCTGACGGGTTTGGTGATTGTGTCGAGCATATTGGCCTACGACACCATCGACATCAAATCGACGGGGATACTGACGCAGCTCGCCTTCGGGCAGATACCCTACATAGGCACCCCTATCCTGACGATTGGAATCGTCACGTTCGCCTTCTCGACCATCTTGGGATGGTGTTACTGCGGGGAGAAAGCGGTGGAATATTTAGGCGGGAAACGGATGATCAAGCCCTATCGCATCGTATGGATAGTCGTCTCATTCATAGGTAGTTGTCTAGGGTTGTCGCTTGTCTGGAACATCTCCGACATCATGAACGCCCTCATGGCCATCCCGAATCTGATATCGGTTATCCTCCTCTCCGCCGTCATCCGCAAAGAGACAAACCACTATCTGTGGAACGGACATTTGGACGAGGTGGAAGCAAAGGACAAATCTGAAAAATAAAACCACGATAGGCATATATACCGTCCCGCCACGTCCACACAAGCAGACGGATAATTCATCCTATTAGACAATGAACATTTCTATCTATCGCACCTGTCTATCCACTGTATGTCAATTTTCACATTCCATCAAGCATTCTTCAATCAGTCTAATAACGGATCAACAACAACCTGATACTCAACATCCTACAAACAAACAGACATTCAAAAGGATTTTTTTGTGTAAATAATTACACATATTAAAATTATTTATATTATTTTTGTGTATTATTTACATGTTATAGCGATATGAAAACTAAGAATGCGATTGGTAACCTTGGCATTTACTCACATAAAAAAATTTCATGTGGTAAAGGCAACTCTCCAAATAAAGAATACCAAACTAAAAGATATTCATTAAATATATTTAACGTAGGAAGTGGTAATAAAACAAATATTGTCATTATTTTTACCATATATTAATCTTGCACAACATGATTCAAAAGCATATATCCACAATCAAGACGCTTCAAAGAGCCATTCTTCTGATGGCACTACTATTTATGAACAGGACATTATGGGGTTGGAGTGTCCAAGAACTCGCATACATTTGTCCGGGGCAAACAGACGTCACCATTGAAATCAACCAAGCATGGTACAATGACTTTGTTTGGTACAACGAAGCGGAGTGTCAAAACCAAATCGGAGAAGGAAGCAAAATCACCATAGGAGAAAGCAAAAAAGGGGGAAGTATTTATGTAAAAAGGGCCAACGATCCGAAGGAAGAAGCACAGCAGGTAAAAATCATGGGAGCGACTCCAATAACAATATCGGAAATAACGCAAGGCAACCAAGGAATCCTTTGCAAAGGTGGGACAGTTGAGCTTTCAGCAGACATACAAGGCGGGGCGCCGACAGACGGGATATCCTACGCATGGTACAAAGACAATAAGCATGTAGGCAACGGCTCAAGTTTTTCGGCAAACGCCTTAGGCAACTACACGTTGGAAATCAGTAGCCAAGGATGCACCACGAGCAAATCGACGGTCATCACGCAAGAAAAAAAGATAACAAGAGTCTCTGGCGGTGACGCTGTGTGCAGTGGAGGAAGCGTCACCATAGAAGTAAGCGGAATGGACTCTTACGAATGGCGAGGAGAGGATTTGAAAGAAAGCAAAGGTAACAAAAACCAAATCACAAAAGCAGGAAACTATACCATTGTCGGAGAATCCGAAGAGGGAGGATGCAAAGACTCGCTCACCTTCACCATCAGTCAAAAAGAGCAGTTGGACGTTAACATAGAAGGAGTGACCGCCCTCTGTCCGGGCGAGGAAAACACGGAACTCATAGCCTCGGTCACAGGTTCATCCAGCGCTTTGACAGAGTTTAGATGGTACGATCCCGACGGACTTCCCATCAGCACAGAAGCCTTCATCACCGTAGACAAAGAGGGAGACTATAAAGTGGAAGCGACCACAGGAGGATGCCAAGGTAAAACGAACAAGATGATCAGGAGAATAAAGGATGTGCCACCAACAAACATAATCGGCGACACCGCCATGACCCTATGCGCAGGAGAATCCAAAGAAATAACCGCGGAGGGAGACAAACTGAACACATTCGTCTGGAGAAAAGCGGACGGTGAATTCATAGAGAAGACGGAAGGGACCATCAAGTTGAAAGAAGGAGGCTCCTATATGGTCACAGGCTACACAAAAGACGGATGTGTAAGCGATACCGTCACGTTCAATATGGACGTCAAAGACAATCCTTTACTCACCTTCCCCGTTTACCATCCATGCAAAGGAGATACCATCACAGTCAAAGCGGAATACGAAGAAGGCATAACATTCCAATGGCTTGCGCCTAATGATATTCCAGACAAGACAAACCCGGAAATCACAATCACGGAAGAGGGGGTTTACACGTGTATGGTCAGCGATCCCAAAACCAAATGTTCGACAAACAGCTCCGTAGAAATCAATTTCCCAGATTATCCTGTCATAAGTGCGCCAGACAACATAACGTTCTGCGAAGGTTCAAGCGCCGAACTAACTGTGGAAGTGAAGAACGGAGAGAAAGAAAGTTACAGATGGATTGATTCAGAAGGGAAAATACTCAGCGCGAAAAACGATAAAATAAATGTTTCCCAAGCAGGGGAATACACCTTCCACGCGGAAAACGAACATGGTTGCGCTTCGGAGAAAACCATCGTCGTAACGTCTAAGGAAAAACCTCAATTCACCATCACACAATTCCCTCAGTTCCTTTGCAACGAGACAGACACCGTCGTCCTCACCGCCCAAAGCAGCGAAGCGAAGGCGTTTGTATGGAAGAAAGACAACATCAAGAAAAGCTCGGAAAACGAACTACGCGTAAACGAATCAGGATCATACAGGCTAACCGTAACAGGGCAAAACGGTTGCGAGACGGACACCACCATCACCGTCGCCTCCAAAAGCCAAGCGAAAGTGACCTATACAGTAGACACCATCTGCGAAGGAGCCAGCGGGAAGATTCACCTAAGCGCAGACATCGCATGCGACTACGAATGGGCGGATGGATCGACAAACGACGAGCTCGAAGTGAGCGAAACAGGCATCTACAAAGTAACCGCAACCGACCAAATCAACCACTGCTCACAATCCATCAGCATTTCGGTCGACATTCAACCCAAAGCAAGTTTCACTGTCGACCAAGAGAGCCTCATCCTCTGCGAAGGCGATTCAGCCGTCATATTCGAGGAAAACCTTTGGAGCAATTACTTCAGATGGAAACACATCGAAATATCCTCCAACAAAAACCAAACATACCACATAGGAGAGAAAGGCGGCGACCTTGCAGAAACCAAAGCGTTCATCATCAGGGAAGAAGGCAATTACGACATCCTTGCCATCAACAAAATGGGTTGCGCCAGCGATACGACCCACGTCACAGTCACCAAAGCCGCAAAGCCATCCATCACATGGAACGCTCCGGACACTTTCTGTTACGGTGACACCTTGGTCATCGCACCAACAGTGACAGGCGCGGAACCAATCCAATACAAATGGAGCACCAACAGAGAGACGGAAAGCATATCCATTACCAAAGCGGGACATTACGCCCTTGTCGTGACTGACGCCAACAAATGCCAAATGGAAGAAGAGCATGAAATCAGCATAGACAAACCCAATGCGGAAATCATTGGGGAAAAGGAATTCTGCAGCGACTCAACACTTAGCCTAACCGTACAGGGAGACGCCGACAAATATTTCTGGAACGAGGAGACGGAAAGCAAAGAGACATACACAACAGACGAAAGCGGCACCGTGACGTTGAGAGCCGTCAGCAAAGCAGGCTGCGGAATAACCCTTACATACGAAGTGACGGAAAGGGAAAGACCTACCCTCTCCGCCGATAGTGTCGCCTACTTCTGCGAAAATTCATCTACGGAGTTATCCGCCAAACTAGACAAAGCGGCTTCGAAGTTCATATGGGACGAAAAGGATGAATCCGCAACCCTATCCGTCGACCAAGAAAGTCAACACTCCGTTGTGGGATACGACAAATGGGGCTGTCCAAGCGCCCCCATCACCATCCGCACTGAAATGACTAGAACCCCTATCGTGAAAATCGAGGGAAAGGATTTCGTTTGTGAAGACGGGGAAGCCATCGTCCTAACCGCAAAAGTGGAAAACAAATACGACTTCAATGAATGGAGCAACGGAGAAGAGGCAGACTCAATCACAACCCAGAAAGGAGGTCGGTTCGTCGTCATAGCCCATGTGGGACGATGCGTTTCGGAGCCAGACACATTCGACGTGGAATTCATAAAAAAGCCCCAAATCAAAATCATAGGAGAGAGCCAATTCTGCACGGATTCGACCATCATGCTGACCGCCGAAGGGAACGCGACCGAATATTATTGGAACGACTCCCAAGAGGAAGGAACTCAGTATACCCTTTCCAAAAGCGACACCGTCACCCTAACAGGAATCGACGACCATCAATGCCGTTCATCCGTCACCAAAAGAATCATTCGAAGGGAAAAACCGGTCATCCACCTAGACAGCGTAATCTACTATTGCGAGAACAGTTTCATCGATTTACGCGCTGATATGGACAGCACCCCTTCTCGATTCATTTGGAACGGGACGGAAGAGACAACATCCGACACCTACAAGGCGGACGAGGAAAAGAGCTACACGGTGATAGGATATGACCGTTGGAATTGTCCAAGCGAAGAGGTGAAAACCCAAGTGAAGATGACACATGTACCGGAGGTGGAAATTATCGGACAAGACTATGTTTGTCAAGACGGTGCTCCCACGCCCTTAACCGTCCAGGTGGAAGGCATGCATGACAGGTTGGAATGGAGCACCCTCGAGACCAGCGACACCATCCTCTCCCGTACAGGAGGACAATATACCGTAACCGCCTTCATCGGCATCTGCGCTTCCTTTCCAGACACCTTCGACGTGGAATACAAGAAAATACCGGAACTATCGATAGAAGAGGGGGAAGAGGCTGAATTCTGCGACAGCCTGAGCATCACGCTCCATGCGGGAAGCCCGACAGCGGAGAAATTCAGGTGGGAACCTGGAGACGTCACAAGCAGTACAATAGAAGTAGACTCAATGGGAATCTTCACCGTTTACGCGGAGGACCAATTCGGATGCGTCAATCATGCGCAAGTAAAGACCATAGCCATTCCAGGGCCGAGAATGGAAATCATCGGAGACACCTCCTTGTGCGAATTGGGCACGACCATCATCACCTTAGATTGCCCGGACTGCGTCTCCCAAACATGGAATACAGGAGAGACTTCAGAATCCATAACAATATACGAATCAGGGACATACACAATCAAAGGCATCGATAAAAGAGGATGTCCGAACTCAGCGTCCCATCATCTACGAATCAACCAAGCCCCGACGCTCACCATCGAAGGGAACAGGGAAATCACAGGAAATGACTCCACCACCCTAACCGCCGTGGCGACGGGAGAAGCACCATTCAGATACTATTGGACACCTACCAAGGAGATGTCGTCCAGCATCACCGTCACCTCCAATGATTTCGACCAGAGGGAGAACTACTCCGTCATCGTGTACGACAAGAACGGATGCTACAATTTCACGTCCACCTCTGTCACCAAACACTCCGTGAAACTAAACGGGAAAATGGATTTCTGCGAAGGAGAAAATTCAATTCTGACAGCCATCGGAGACGGAATCACCGGCTACCTCTGGAGCACCGGAGACACCACACCGTCCATCATGGTTTCACAAGCAGGACTCTACAGCATCGTGACCTTCCACAGCATCGGAGTGTCAGATACAATCCGATTCGAAGTGATTGTCCATCCGAACCCCGAAGTGAAAATCACAGGAGACCTCTCCCTTTGCAGAGGAGACTCCACCTTCCTATCCGTCATCAGCGACACCGAAGACATACAATGGAGCACAGGCAGTTCGCAAGACTCCATCATCATCCGCGACAAAGGCATATATTCAGTCAAAGCCACATCCTCTTTCGGATGCGTCAACCATGACAGCGTGGAAATCCAGCTGTTTGAAATACCAGACGTCACCATTTCCGGACCAGACTCCATCCTCGAAGGGAAAAACATCTTCCTTCAAGCGGGAGGAGCATTCACCTATCATTGGGAAAAACCGGACACAATAGCGGAAAGCATAGAGATAAACGACGGTGGCCACTACAAAGTCACAGGCATAGACGCGAACAATTGCAAGAACAGCGCAGTGAAGGACGTCCGTGTCATACCCGTTCCCCACCCGCTCATCAACGACACCATCGACGGGCACACGATCGCTTGCGTCGACGAGAAGGTCATGTTAGTGGCTTCCGGCGCCAACTACTATCGGTGGGACACAGGAGAAACGAACGACACGATATACGCCAACGAAAGCCGCATTTACACCATGATCGGATGCCTCAACAACGGGCAATGCGACTCCGCCCATTTTTCCGTGGAACTTTCCCCTCGCCCTAGGATGATGTCCATCGAAGGCGAGAAACATATCTGTCCTGGTGAATTCACCACCTTCACGGCACACACCTACGAGGATTCCCTCATCAGCCATTTCGTATGGAACACAAAAGAAACCACACAAAGCATCAAGGTAAAGGACGAAAGCACATACACAGTAAAGGCAATCAGCAAATATGGTTGTCTATCCGATTCCATCTCGACGGAACTGATATTCTACCCGACCCCAACCCCTACCATCTCAGGCGTCTACGAAATCTGCGAAGGAGGTTCAACCACCCTACATGCGCAAGGCGGACGATCCTACCTATGGCCAATGACGCAAGAAAACACAGAAGAGATAACCATCCGCGAGCCAGGAGAGGCCATCCTTAGGGCATGGAACGAATATGGATGCGCCGCAGACACCTCTGTCCACATCGCATACCGAGGGAAACCCAACATCCGTATCAAAGGGGAGAGCAGTATCTGTGAAGGGGACAGCGCACAACTATCCGTCACAGGCGATCAATTCCTACAAAACCATTATCTCTGGAACACAGGAGACACGACAGAAAGCATCATGGTGAAAACTGGAGGCGCGTACACAGTCTCATTGTCTAACAGAGCAGGATGCAAGGCGCAAGACACGCTCACATTCGTCGTCCACCCCAATCCGGTCATCCAAATCGACGGGCTGAACGTCGTATGCGCAGACGACTCCATCCGTTTGTCATGCAGGCAAATTTCAGGCAACCCAATCACAAAACACATTTGGAATAACGAGACGAAAGACTCAACCCTCACCGTCACAAGCGCCAACATCTACACACTGCAAGTTGTAGACCTCCACTCCTGCGTCAGCAACAAAGCGCAGCATGAAGTGAAGGTACACACTCCGAACCCTATAATCACGGCAGGAGACTTCGACATCTGTAACCAACAAGAGGACAAGGCAAAAATTAACGCCAGCAGTAAGGGCGCCACCTTCTTCATGTGGTTCTCCCCCCAAGGGGACACACTATCTTACGGAGACCCTTCACTAGAGGCTCTTTACGCAGGCACATACCAAGTTGTGGCAATAGACTCATTCGGATGCGCCATCCACAAAGATGTATCCGTCAAAGGACATGACGCACCAAACGTGCGGATCAAAGGGGCGGAGACCCCAGTCTGCGGTCCAGCCACCGCCACCCTAAGGATAGAAGCCAATCCACTCTACCGCACCTACACTTGGGGAGACGGTACCCACGGCACGCAAATCGTCTGCGAAGAGAGCGGAGAATACGGGATCACCGTCATCGACACATTCGGCTGCATAGGGAAAGACGAGGCGTACCTCATCCTCAACGACATCCCCCAGATGGGAATAGACGGGAATCTCGGATTCTGCCCCAATTCGTCCACGGAAATCAAAGTCGTCGGAGCGGACTCGTACCTTTGGAGTACAGGAACATCCAACGATATCACGGAAATCCACGAGGAAGGCGATTACACCGTGTCGGGAACAGACCGATATGGCTGCCAGAAAACAATCACTTTCCATGTCGGGAAATACCAATTGCCCGACGTCAGCTTGGTGGAGACCCCGTCCAAAATATCCAGAGTCAATCCGGAAGTGAAATTCATCGCCTTCTCCGACGAGGACATCAGCAACTGCGCCTTCGTATGGTCAATGGGAGACGGGAACGAAATGGAAGGGAAGGAATTTTCCTACACATTCGACCTGCAACAGCAAAGATGGTTCAACGTCACCATGACAGTCAAGACCACAGAAGGATGCATGGACAACAAAATGGTCACCTTAGGCATCGACTTGGAGATTCCGAACACCATCACACCAAACGGAGATGACATCAACGACGTGTTCATGAAAGGATTCGACGTGGAGATATTTGACCGGCACGGCGAGAGAGTGTTCCATGGGGATGACGGTTGGGACGGACACCTCAAAGACAAGAGCGTCGTCGCGGACACCTACTACTACGTCTTAACAGACATCACAGGAGAAGTTTATAGAGGATATTTAACCGTTAGAAAATAGAACATCAGGCAATGAAAAGAATCATCGCAACCATATTTCTGTCACTCGTCATCATGACAGTGAACGCACAAATGGACTCAGACGCCTGCCATTTTTGGAGCGACTGGTCATTATACAACCCAGGGAACATCAAACCCTATAACGCGGGGATATTCCTGTTCAGGGGGCAACAACTCGGCTTCGACGGGCAACCCTACACCGCCTGCGCCAACTTCTCCTTCTTCAACAGCAAGCTCTCCTCCCAATTCGGCGGGCAGCTTAGATATGACCACGCAGGATACACCACAACAGCAAAAGCGGACATCTCATACGCCTACAGCATAGGTTCCGACCACGACAGGGTAAACCTTGGCATCACAGGAGGAATCTCCTTCTTCGACTACGACATCAAAGAAGTGACGGTAGACAACGAGGCGGACGAACTTGCCTTTTACGATGGCGAGAAAAAGGTAAAACCCAACTATAACTTCGGCGTGGAATGGATTCATAGGGTACAAAAAGACTATGCGGACGCCGACGAACTGACCGTAGGAGGATCCATCCTCAACCTCGAGGATTTCCTAAGCAGGAAAGATTTCCGCAACACCATCAACTCCATGTATCTATACACCGCTTACCGTTACCGCACCATCCACCACTTCGACTGGTTGGGAGGCGCCCTGTTCAACTACTACGACACGAACAGGAGCCAAATCGAACTCCATGCGGCGGCAATCCTGACAGCGGCGGACGACGGAGGATTGGACAGATACGACAAAATCGCGGTAGGCGTTTCCTACCGCCACAACATCCAAGGATACGGGAACAACGACGTGACCATCAACGCAGGCTGGGGAGTCACCAAACATTTCCACATCGGCTACGCATTCGATTTCGTCGTGGAAGACGACGTGTCCAAACCCTTCTCCACCCATGAAATCATGTTGCAATACAGGTTCGTCAACAGGAAATGCGTCCATGGCAGATTCAACGGGAACAATGGATTCATGCCTTATGGAGGAAGATAAACATTAACCGGAATCATGTTTTAAGGCAAGAAAAAGGAGCACGATTTGTATTGGATTTTATAAAAAAAGAGTACCTTTGTTTTCATATGGGAATAAAATGCGAGTTTTTTCTACCACAATGATTTGCTCGTGAAAGTAGAGAATTGTAAGAATCCTCCCGAAAAGGGTGTCGTTTTTAGGAGAAAATAAAGATTTTAGTTTCATATATCGGTAAATGGTAAATTTCCACTCTCGAACAGATATTCTATTCGACAAGATGAAGGAATACCATCTAAACGGTTGTAATAAAAATAATTAACCAATTTATATTATTAAAATAATTAAAGCTCACAAAAATGAAATCATTAAAAGAGAACTTTCCCTTCTGGGTCTGTGTTGTCACTGCGGTGATAGTCGTGTTCGGCATTTGCATCTCCCTCATCCTACCATTAGAGGAAAGAGGAATTTTTGGTGAAATGTTCGGTGCCATAAGCGCATTATTCACCGGAATCGCATTCGCGGGAATCGTCGTCACCATGCACCAACAACGTAATGTATTGGAATCACAACGTAATGAATTGGAATTGCAGCGCGGCGAATTGGAATTGCAACGTAAGGGAATCGAAGAAACCTGCAATGCCTTGAAGAGCCAAAACGACAAAATGGTGCAAGTGAGAGAAAGCATGGAGGAGCAACAAAAGACTTCGAAAACATTATGTTTCGAAGGAATGTTCTCCCAATTTTTAAGGGAACATAGGGAAATGCTGAATGGATTATCCTCCGCAGACACCACCAACACTAAAGGCGTCGATGTACTTGTGCTCTTCCAAAAGTTCATCAAAACCAATCCTAACGAGATAAACAAGATTCCTTTGTACTACAAAATAGAGCATTATTTCAACCACTTGAACATGATGATCAGATTCATCGACGAATCCCAACTCATCAAGCAAGATGACGCAAAAGCGGATCTTGAGAAAAGATATTATTACATCTCCCTTATCCGCGAAGGATTAACACACGACGAGGCTTCCGTATTGTATTTCAACAACTTATTGAAAGGAAACGAGATGTACAAAGAACTATGTGAGAAATATGCGATGTTCTTACATCTTAACGACGACTGGCAAAACATCACCAAAATAAAAAGCGGATATTCCGACCTCGCCCATGTTTGGGATATAGAAAAGAGATTTGAATGTTAATAGGTAAAGAGCGAACGATTATACCTTCCCCCATTTCGCGGGGAAGCGATTATTCATCTATCCTTTGGCTACAATCCAATAAAAGTGAACTGTGATTGTTCCAACCACAAAGAAAAAGAGAGGACATGCTATTACGACATGTCCTCTCTCATTGTTTACCCATAGGCGAAGCCCAATGCGACAAGATGCCGGAATCACTCCTTGTCCTTATAGACAAGGAACGGATTGTTCGTCTTCAACTGCTTACCCTGGGCAATCAACGCAGAGAGTTCCTGTTCTCTCTCCTTGATACATTTACAGTCGAAATCCTTCAACGCATTCCGCAACTTATCCAACTCACCCTTTTCAATCTTCTCCTTTTCGGCCATCTTCAGCGTAACCTTCAACTGACGTTCAAAAGGCAAAGGAGTATCATCGACAAAGAACGATGAATCACTCAAATTCATAGTCAACTCCACTTCCAAGGTACGCATATTGGAGCACATGAAATGTCCCTTTGAGATAAGATCTTTCTCCCCGAACACCCAAGTGTAATCATGAGCCCACTCCTCCAAAATTGAATTTAATTCTTCCATAATTTATTATAAATAAAGTATTACATCATATTCGAATAATCTATATTCGAAAAAGCGGTCTTAAACGCTGCGGAAGCGTCACTCGAAGATTTTTCTTCTATAACATCCACAGCATCCTTCCGCCCCGAGAATCCATCTTCATCGATGGCCGCGCTCTCTTTTTCAGGCCGTAGCACATCCGACTGAGCAGACTCTTTATCAGCCAAGCTTTCAGAATTCACAGCAGGAGCTGCCGTGTTTACGCCCAACAAATCGTCCACCAAACGCTTATTATCCCTGTCCAAACGAGAGAAATCCATTTGGGAGGAGGAAGAGCCAAAAGCGTCCACCACCCGACCACGGCAATCGTCCACAAAATCCTTTCGGTTAGAAGTAACGGGGTCACTGGCAGACTTGCGGTAATCGATCAAATCCTCCCAATCGGAAGAAGCTCCTTGCGACCTTTGTGGAACTTTAGGTGCAGCTTCCCTAGCATGCATCCCCGGGGAAACCTCCGCTTTCATTTCGCGCATCTTCCTAGCTTCATTCTTCGAGATGGAAGAAGAATCCTTTTTGACAAACTTAAAATACAAGTATATACCTAGCTCATAGAAACATAATAGACCGAAAGCTATGAAAATAAACTTACCTGCACTTATACTCAACAAACACATTGAATAAAAAAATTACACGTTATAACCAATCACCGGGAAAACATCCGGTGGACAAGAAGTCTGTCCACACACTATTTCGCATGAGACAAAACCACATAATACAAATATACGAAACATAAGCAACAAAAAACAACAGTTCACATACATTAACATAAAATAAATTCCCCAAACGCACTTCGTCCAAACGTTCACGCAATATTCAACATGGGGAAAATTGGCACAAAAAAAAGTGAATCCCAAGTATTTTTTTCGTCATTTTCAATTGAATACTTCAAATAAGTATGTTATTTTTGCATAAATATGAATAAGGGTAACAAGAGGTTGCTGTTCCATTCTGGGGTTTTGCCTAAGTAGATTACGCCTCCAAGGCATGCGAGGAAAAAGCATTGAATGTTATAATCACTATCTATCAAAAGAGACATAGACGTGTCACATAAACCGGAGAAAAGGGACATCAGACTCGAAAAGACTCAAGGAACCTAAAGAAGAAGTAGACGGATATGAAGAGAAAAATATACTATGCCATAATGCTATTGTTGTCGTCTTTAGCGACGTACGCCCAATCTTGGAACCGTGTCTGGGTAGAAGACTTCGGCTTAGCGAAAGATTCGATCATCAGGGATTTCGTCAAAACAGACATGACCGTTCCTGACCACGATTTCGCTGGGGAATGCAATTGGATAGACGATGGCACTTACGGAATCGCCAACAGCACATGGTGGGCATTCAACCGGGCCAAGTCAGTTTGTAGCACCTTCACGGCAGCCAGCAATTTTGTGCCGGGCAGAGACCATACCGGCAACGACAATGGAGCCATGCTCATCGTTAACGTAAAGGAAGACGGAGACGGGAAACCGATTTACGAACAAGACATGGGATTCAAGACGTGCGGAAACCGCAAATATAAATTCTCCATCTTCGCAGCCAGCGTCTCTTACTCCACACGTACTCTGAAACTATCCAACCTAGGACTATACATCCTCAACATTAAAGACCCGGCCCATCCGGAAGTGATAGATTCCATCAGCACGGGAGACCTAAACCTATGGCAACCAGCCACTTCCAACAACAGGAACGACGGCACACACACCTTCGACGAAAAGCCATGGTCGGAATATTCCATTGAATTCACAGCCAATGATGGTGACATCCTTAGACTGCAAGTGCTCAACAATTGCGAAGGCGGCTTAGGGAACGACTTCGTGCTCGACGACATTTCGCTCTACAGATACGACGACTATAAAATACCGGAAGCGGAATTCTCGACGAAAGTCATAGGATCACTAAACAACAGTGGAGACGATTGCGAGTCTCAAACAAACTTCTCCATCAAGAATCCGGATTTTCTGATCAACGAATGGAAAGGCATCGACGACTACGCCTACTTCCTTTGGCAAACATCAAACGACAACGGGCTGACATGGGACAATTGCCTAACGGAGAGCGGAATCAATAAGACATCTTTTAGCCGGTCCAATTCCCTTCCGGAATATACCGTTAGACTCATCATCGCAGGTGGGTCGACAGCAGATCAAGCGAAATCGGAGGCGCTATATATTGGAGAGCACGAGGCTCCTTCTGACGGATGCGTCAACTATTCCATTTCAAACATGTTATCTCCTATTCTCGAGGAGCCGGCATGCGAGTTTTCGCCTTCGCTCAAAACCATTTGGAAAGAGGACTTCGGGACAATAGACTCCTTTGGCGTCAGAAACTACGACGCCATAGCCGACGGCTTCCCTTTGTACGATACAGCGCAAAGCGTCCCATTCGAACAAGGCACCCACTTCGCCGTCACCAGCATACCGGAAATAACGGAGATTAACACACACGACCCCTTAGTCGATTGGAGTTTACGTAATCCATACAACTTCACACAAGGTTTCCTAAACGGAAGCACTGGAATGGTAAACGACGCATTCCTCTTCGTCAACACGGAAGCCCATTCCATCGAGAAGGTCATCTTTGACAAGGCAATTTCAAGCAAGGCATTTTGTCCATGCAGGAACCTGATATTCCGCTACCTCATCAACATCCCGCAAAAGACGCTTGACGCCTTGAACGTAGAGGCGATAGCCCAAGCTGGCGGAACCGTTTTAGGCAGTAAGAAAGAAAATGTCAAAGGTGTGACGGGAGACTGGATTCCTATAGAGTTCGACTTCAAACGCCCGCCTTCAAACTGGACGGAGGATGTACATCTCATCATCAAGGTAACAAACAACAACAACAACAATATACCTGTCGCCTTAGACGAACTGTCTCTCTCCGTCTGCATGGAGGACTATGCGCAAGCGGAAATAGGAATAGACGGCGACCCTAGCTTAAAGTATTACGGGAAATACGATTGCGAAGACCCGGACGAAACCCACACCATCAGCCTATTCCTTGGCAATGACTGGGACGACTACGCCAACGACATCGACATGCAGTGGCAAACGTCAAAAGACGGAATCAACTGGGAATACATCCGTCCAAGCAATCCGATGCTACACGACAACCAATACGAAGGGGCGCTCATGTATAGGGCAATTCTTTCCGGCACTGCCGGTGTGGCCGGTCAAGTGGCGGAAAAAGGATATCCTGACGACCCATGCGACAACTTCTACATCACAAGTCCGGTCACCATTTCCTGCAAAAAACATGGATGCAACGAGCCGAAATTCGAAGCGGATTCCAAAGAGGACACAACCATTTGCCAAAGTGACGCCGCATCCAACATCGTGACATGGAGCGTCAAACAAACGGACGAGACAAAGATCGACAGCATCAAATGGTTCACGAAGAAACCGGCAGAGACACAATGGTCCGTGATCAGCGGAGAAGAAAAAGTACAATTGGCTATCCAGGCAACGGAGGACACCACCCAATACCTCTTCCTCGCATGGAACCAAACATGCTCTTCCGATTCAATCTTCTTCCAACTCAACGTCAACCCTACCATAGAATTGGAAGAATGGAGCGACACCACCATCTGCGGTGGCGAAACCCAGCTGGCTGTCAGAGCGGATATCATTTACGGCACTCCGACGACATTCATCTGGAATGAAGACCTAGCAGGAGGAACAACCAGCAACAGATACTCCTTTCTAAACCAAGACACAGATTTCAACATCTCCGTAAAAGCGACCGATGGGATTTGCACATCCAACACCATCTCTCGAAAAGTAGAGATACTCGAACCCGCACGAATCACAGATTTAATAGACACAACCGTCTGTCCGGGATTCATCTTGGACATCCAACCACAAGGCACGTTCGACACTCTCGTTTGGATACGCAGTTACCAAGGGACAATAGACACATTAAAAGCATTGAGCGGAGAAGCGGCTACCACAGGGAACACCGTCTCGGTTGACCAATCCGGCACCTACAGCGTCTACGTCGCCTCCTCCATATGCCAAGGAAGGATATTCACAAAAGGTGAATACACGCTAGTAGACACTTCGGGTATCCGTTTGTCCGTATCCGACAAAATAATCTGTGAAGGACAACCATTCTCACTGGAAGCCACCTTCGGGGAACTGCCCCCAAGCATCTCATGGGAAAAATCATCTGACGGCGCTAATTTCCAGGAATTTTCACAAGAGGTCGCAACGACCATTAAAGACTCCATCAACGAGCAAACCTATTACAGAATCAAAAGGACTAGCTCCGGCGTCTGTGCGGATTCCTACTCCAACACAATTGAAGTGAGCACGAGCACACCAGTCACCATCACGATGGAAGAAGACACGATAAGACAATGCGAAGGCAGTGTCGTCTCGCTAACGCCATCCGTCACAGCACCAAACGACGAGTACGAATACCAATGGAGCGACGGTGCAAACTCTTTGGCGTCCGATTCCATCCTGTTGGAGGTTTCCCCTAAGGATACCGTCACCTACCAATTCGTCGCATACAACCAATGCGGAGCGGATACCGCCATGAAGACCATCATCGGGATATCTCCGGAACTCTCGTTAGCGATAGACAAGGACGAGATGTGCCAAGGAGATTCCATCACTTTGACACCAACCTATGCGGATGGTCTCCCCGTCATTTGGGAGATTTCGACAGACAGCCTCAACTTCACCAGCTTCGACCCGACCTCCGATAGCGCAGCTTTCTCGCCGACGGACACCACCTACTACAGAATCAGGACTGATTCCAACCTATGTGAACCTAATTATTCCAACATCGTATCCGTCGATGTGGAAAGAAGGGCAAACGTATCCATCGACACCCTACCCGACTGGATTTGCGATGGCGTGGAAGTCAACCTATACGTCCGCACCGATTTGGACACGACAATCAACACCTACGCTTGGGTAGTCAACGACGACACCATTCCGTCACGACCGATGATCTACATGGTAAGGGACCCATTCAGATGGCTGGACAGGAAACCGAAGGAAGACGATTCCCTGTTCTACAAAGTGACAGAGACACCGCTCGTCGCCACCTCCTACCAGTTCGTCGTGTTCGGTAAGCTTTGCGCGCCAGTCAAGGATAGTACCCATACCGTCGTATACACGGAACATGGCGTGGAGATAGAGATCGACAAAGACACCATCTGCAAGGGTGAAGCAGTCAGGGTAACTGCTGAATACGACACAAACGCCGTCGTCGTATGGCAACGCACCTATGACAAGATCACCTATGAGGACTTCGAACCGGACGAAATACCAACCGAACTGATCAAAAGACCAGGCGAAGGTCCGAAAATACGACCGACCGCCAATCTGAGACCAGACGCGACCACTTACTATAGGGTAAAAGTGCCCGAATCCGATCTTTGTCCGACCACCTTCTCATTCACCGTTACCGCACACGTGGAAGGCGAAGGGGACAGCGTCGTCGTGGAACCGATACCATCCATCATATGTGCGGGAACAAGCGTCAACCTAAAAGCCGCCTCCGCGACGGACAAGGAACTCAATTCCTACGCATGGATTAAGAACGGGGACACCCTATCGACAAGCGAATTGGAGCTTACCGACACACCTATCCAGAACACGGAATACGAATTCACGACCACAGGCAACCACTGCGGGTCAGAGAGCAAGAAACTGAAGGTGAAAGTGGAAAATGAACATAGCATAGCGTTAGACATAGACAAAGACGGAATATGTTCCGGTGAAATGGCAAGACTCATCGCCCTATACGATGAGACCATCGACGTGACTTGGGAGAAATCACAAGACAGCGTCAACTTCACCGAATTCAATCCCAAGGAAGACGTGTCCGCCCTCTTACCGACAAACACAACCTACTATAGGCTCAAATCGGAATCGGAGTCCAATATCTGTCCTATCGTCTACTCAAACATCGTATCGGTAGACGTCGAGCAAAAAATCGAAGTCGAGATCGACAGCATACCCGCCTACTCCTGCGAAGGAACACCTATCGCACTGCAAGCGAAAACCACATTGGACCCGAACAATACCTTCGCATGGTTGAAAGATGGAGACACACTGACCACGACAGAATTGTCGACAACAGACTCGCCGGATGAATCCGCGGAATATAAATTAATCATCAATGGCGTGAATTGCCCAAGCTTCGAAAAGACATTCCGTACAGAGGTGGAAAAGAAACCAGGACTCTCGTTGGCGCTCTCCGACGCTGGAGCCTGCGAAGGTTCAGACTTCTCTCTCAACGCGCAAACAAACAATGTCCAAGGAATGGAATGGCAACGTAAAGCTGAAGGGGAAAACACATTTACCACATTCGACGACGACATAGCAGAAGAGAAGACACTCACAGCGGAAGAGACCTCCACCTATAGGATTTTATCCACAGGCAATAAGGCTTGCCTAAGCGACACTTCAGAAGAGGTGACCCTAACCGTGGAAAAGAAAATCACATTCGAATTGGAGGAGAAACAAGTCATCTGTCCAAAGAAAGAAACTGTCGTGGACGCACACTTCTCAGGGACACCTAAGAGCGTGACATGGACAAAGCGAGAGAAGGGAGAGGATGACTTCAGCCTATTCTCCAACACGGCAGACCCATTCACATTATCCCCTTCCGAATCGGCGGAATATATGATGGAGTTCACAATGGACTATTGTCCTTCCGGAGAAGGATACTTCGTTGTCATCGTAGATAAAAGCGAAGCGATGCAGGTGACCCCAGACGATTCCATCTGTTTAGGAGAGAGCATTACGCTAAAAGTGAAATCGGAATATCCTCAGACATTGGTTTGGGCAAAAGCAGAGGGTGACGCCACGGAATACACCGTATTCCAAGAAGGTGTCGAAGAAATTGAGGAGACACCGGCTAGCCACACCAAATACAAAATCACCTCGACGACCAAATATGGCTGTCCGATGGAACCGGTTTACACATCCGTCAAAGTTTCTGAGCCCGTCGAAATCGACCTGCTCGGAGGAGGCGACATCTGCTATGGAGACTCGCTCAACCTCCACATATCAGGGCTTAATGACTACACTGAAATCATGTGGCTCTCTTCGTATGACAACTTTGGCACCACAATAAGCGGAGGAACAAGTTTCAATGCGAAACCTAATTCGTCGACAGAATACCGTGCGGTGGTACGCAATGGACTTTGCGAAGGAGAAGCGAGCACCTCCGTGAACGTACACATCCCTCCAACAGTCATCTCTTGCGAGGAGTACAGCAACACCTCCTATCTGGTGGAAACGGAATCTAACGACGCACCTCTCTACTACAACTACGGAGACGGAAGGGCAACCACCACGTCCAATATTTTAAGCAACGTGAAATTCGGGGAAACCTATAACATTACCATCTCGAATGAAATAGGATGCTCGACCTTGTATGTCCTTGAGACACCTACCTACGACCTAGTCTTCCCTGAATATTTCATCCAAGGCGAAGGATTATGGAAAGTAGAGAATCTTGAGAGATACGAAAGGGCAAGCTATCAAATATTCGACCGCTTCGGAAAGAAATTATTCGAGGACAATAGCTCTTGCGAAGGCTGGGACGGCACATACCTAGGCAATCCATTGCCTTCCAGTGACTATTGGTACCTCATTAACATACCGGAAATCGACAGGCAATTCCACGGACATTTCACGCTTCTCCGCGAATAGCGGCGAGGTGGGGAATGGTTTGCAACTGAAATTTTTTCTTTTCAATGCTTTTGTCTAAATTTGCCGAGTGAAATAGTAAAAATTAGTATGGTAGGGATGACAAAAAAGCACATATTCGCATTACTGCTCCTTCTCGGATTCTGCCAAATAGCAGGAGGAGAAGAGTTGTCGTCCCATATCGTGAACAATATTCTGATTGGAGGAAAGAAAAGTCCATACCCGAAATCTAATTCCAAAGAATTCGCCATCATCACAGTAGACTCCCTTTCTTTCGGCAATGCGGGAGCAGGTTCCACCGCGCTTCTGAACTTCAAGGAAAAGACCTTCACGAAGACTACATTCGTACAAAAGAACAACAAATGGTCCTTTTCGAACGAAAGTCCAGCCAATCTGCAAAAGATGGAACAAAAAGACTTCGTGGAATTCCTCCAACAATTCTCCAATAACAAAGAGTACCAAATCAACCATACGGTTTTCCCTTTCCCCATCAACATAATGAATGGGAAGGAACAAGTGAGACGCAAACTCATCATGCCAAGGGACTGGGAACAAATCCGTTTCACAGACAATTATCCGCAAACATACCTATTCAAGGTTCAGAACGACGGAAGCAACAGGAAAATACACATCTACAGGAATGGAACAATGGTCGAGATGTACAACTTCATCCGGATCAACAAACAATGGTACCTCATAGAGAAGTACGAACACGAATAAGAATCAAAGCCAACCGTTTTGCTTGTACCAACGAATACTCTCCTTCAAACCTCTCACTAAATTATACTTAGCCTTAAAACCTAAATCCTTCTTTAAAGGAGCGATGTCACATTTCCAGTTCGTCGCCGAAAGGATATTATATTTATCCATATTCAACGTCGGCGTCACACCGAACCATCCGCCAATCTTATCGAACAAAAACGCAAGTACCTTCACGATGCAGCAAGGCACCTTCACGTTCAAAGTGAACCCCACACCCAACAACTGCTTGCAAAGCCGCTTGTACTCATCGGAAGTCCAAACGTCACCGTCCGCCACAAAATAAGCCTTACCCGTCCCCGGCTTCTCAGCGGCCAGGAAAGCCACCTCGACCAAGTCCTTCACGTAGATGAACGTAATGTATTGCGGATCGAATCCGATGCCAGGGTTCAAATGGTTGGAGAGCGTCTTCAACATGACGAAATAATCCTTCTCCTTCGGCCCGTAAACGCCCGTCGGACGAAGGATGGTATAAGGGAACGCCTTCTTATCCAAAGAGGCGAAGAAACGCTCGCTCTTCAGTTTGCTGGCACCATAGGCGGTATCAGGCTTAGGCTCGTCGGTCAGTTCAATCACCTTCAACGATTCCCTATCACCAGAACCGAACGCGGAGAGACTGCTCATGTAGATGAAATGCTTGGGCGTCATACCGCTCTCGATCAGAGCGTTGACGAAATTACAGGTATATTCATAATTCACGACGTCGAAATCGGTCTTGTGCTTACATTTGGTAAGACCCATCGTATGGATAACCAGATCGAACTGTCCCACCACCGATTTAAGCCCCGCAAGGCACTTTTTCATGCGGTTCTTATCCGCATAAGGCAAATCGATGAATTTGGGCTCCAAGCCCTCCAAATTAGCCTTAGAGCTCTCCGCACGCATCGCCGCATAGACATCATACCCCCGGCGGATAGCCTCCTCTACCATGAAGCTCCCGACAAAACCGTTTGCGCCTGTGATTAATACCTTCATCATTTACGAGCTAAATAGAACGAGCAAGTCTGCATCGTGAATTTTCTGATGTCGACCGACGAGAAACCGCACTTCTTCAGGATTCCCCTCATCTGGTCATCCTTCGGGAAAGCTTTTATCGAAGCCGGCAAATAATCATACGCCTTCAAATCCTTCGCGAAGAAACGGGCGAAGATAGGAAGGCAACATTTTGTATAAATCTTATAACCGAGACGGAGAAGCCCATTCTCAGGCTCCGTCATCTCAAGGATGGCGAGCGTACCGCCAGGCACCAACACCCTGCTGATTTCACTCACCCCCTTTTCTATGCTTGAAAAATTCCGGACACCGAAAGCGACGGTCACCGCATCGAAGGAGGCGTCGTCCAAATGCAAGTCCAGCGAGTCCCCCTTCTCGAAACTCACCACGTCAGACAAGCCTAACTTCTGCACCTTCTCTTGCCCGACCTTCATCATCTCCTCGGAGATATCCACACCAAGCACACGCTTAGGCTTCAGGCGTTCCGTCACGGCGATGGCGAAATCCCCGGTGCCGGTGGCGACATCCAACACACGCTCGGGACGATAGGAAGCCAAAGCCTCTATCGCCTTACGCCGCCACACCTTATCCTGTCCCAAGGACATCAAACGGTTCATCTTATCATACTGACGCGCGATATGGTCGAACATCTCGGATATCTGTTCCGTCTTGCTCCCCTCTCCTTCATAAGGAAGCACTTTCTCACATTCAAATTCCGTCATCGAATCAATCGTTTTTTCAAACAACAAACAATCAAACAAGACAAAGGCAAGTCCCGCAAATCCATCTACATGAATTTCCAAGACCTGCCTTCACCAATATTACATTCAAGCCTTCTCCAAATTCTTGCCTGCCTCTTTCTTATTAGTCATCAAGCTCACGACGACAATCGTGATGCATGAAAGCGGGAAGGCGAACATGATAGGGTCGACGAACTTCAACATTCCATCCGTCACCAACACATCCGTACCGAAGATAGCCTTACAAATTCCCAAAGCGGTAGCCTCCTTCGCATGAAGGAAAAACAACGCCAACAGCGTTGCGACGACACCTACCCACATGCTGGCGTAAGCCCCCTCCTTCGTCACCTTCTTCCAATACAAAGCGCAGAAGTAGGATGGCAAGAAAGCGGAAGCGCAAATACCCATAAAGAGGGATGTGGAAATCGCAATAATAGGAGAATCGTTACCTTCACCCAAAATGAAGCAGATAACGAAACTTACCAAGATGGATACCAAAACGGCAAAACGAATGATTTTATCGAGTTTCTTCTCCTTTTTCACACAAGAACCATAGATATCGGAACCAGCTGCGGCAGCCATCGTATGGAACTGCGCACTCAAGGTGGACATACTGGCGGAAAGGATACATAACATAAAAATGGTTGTGAACCACGCCGGCATGACACGGCTGATGAAGTATGGGATAATCTTGTCGGAAGCCTCCACCATATTGATGGAAACCTTACCGTCGTTCTGCCAAAAATAGAGGTTGGAAAGTGCGCCCACATGATAAACGACGCCCACCGTAATCAACAAGAACACGCAACCGATTACAACGCCCTGGTTCAACTTCTTGGTACTATTCACCGTCATGAAACGCACCACGAGCTGAGGCTGCGCCAAGCAACCGATACCCACACCCATGATGAGGGAAGTTACCAACGTATACCATTGTTGGGACCCTCCAGCAGGCATAGCCGTCCAGCCCCGGTGACCAACAGCCACCAGTTTTTCAGGGACCTGGTCGGAGATGGCTCCGAGCGCTGCATTCGCCTCTGAGAAGCCCATACCCAACGCCTTGTAGACGCCCACCACCAAGAAGGCCATGCAGATAAACATGATCACAGCCTGCAAAGCATCCGTATACATCACACCTTTCATACCACCGGCAATGACATAAGAAGCTACGATGATGGTAAAGACCAACAAAGCCAAATCAAATTCGATACCGAATACCTGCTGCATACAGAATACACCACCACGCAAAACTGCGGCAGCATACAATGGCATGCAGATGAAAATCACGGCAGCCACGAAGATGCGGATCTTCTTAGAATCATAGAACGCACCCAAGAAATGGGCGAAAGAAGAAACCTTCAGTTTCGCTCCAATACGTCTGGTCGGACGACCGAACACGATGAACGCGATCACCACGCCGACAAACATATTCAGGAACATGAGCCATTGGATACCCATACCGAAAGTAGCGGCCACACCACCGAAACCGACGATGGCGGAAGCCGAAATGAACGTAGCGCCGTAAGAAAGCGCCATGACGATAGGATTCATCTCACCTCCTCCGATGAGGAAGTCCTTAGAATCCTTAGTCTTCTTATAACCTAAATAACCCAAGAAAGCGATGGCCAAGAAATAGACCATCACAATCAAATACATTGAAAAATTCCCCATCGCGATTATTCCTTGTCTTTGTCATCCTCCTTGTTCCAATATTTCACTCCGAAGATGATAGAACCTATCACACAAAGAATAGACAACAGATACACGATCCAGATGCCAGGGTCCGAAATACCAAACATAGTGATTTATATTTATAAATTATTTAATTCCGCCTCTGAGAGGTTGTTCAATCCATAGCGGCGAATCACCTCGTTCGCGGCGTCGATATTATTTGTACGCAATACTAAGATCGCTTTCTGGTTAATAGAGAAGCAATACATATACTCGATGCTGATGCCAGCCTTGGTGAAGTATTGGATCGTCTCGGCGAACTTATCGATTGAAGAGTCCACGGAAATCGCCAACACCGTGTTCAAGTTCGCGCTCACACCATTCTCCTTCAGCAATTGAAGCGCCTTGATCTGATTGGAAGTGATCAAGCGGAGGATTCCGTAATCGGAAGTGTCGGCCACCGTAGCGGCTACCACACGGATATTTTCCTTGCTCAGGAAAGAGAGAATCTCGTTCAGACGACCGAACTTATTCTCCAAGAAAATTGAAATCTGATTGATTGTCATAATTAAGTCTTGATTAATGGTTCTTCCTTAAATCTTTCACTCTCACTGCTTTGCCTTCAGAAACCGGCAAAGAACCCTTCTCCACCAATTTAACTTTAGGAGTCAACAATATCTCATCCTTCAATTGGCGGGTAATATCCTTGGTCAAAGCCTGCAACTTCGTGTAGTCGTCGGTATGCAAATCGCCCAACTCAACCTCTACCAGCATCTCGTCGTTGTTGCCGATCGTATCGATCGTAATCAAGTAATTCATACCCAACTCCTTGAAGTTCATCAAGATACGTTCGATTTGGATAGGGAAGATGTTCACACCCTTCACAATCATCATATCGTCCGAACGACCTTTGATACGGCTGATTCTTCTGTGGGTTCTACCGCAAGGACATTCACCCGGCAAGAAGCTGGTCAAGTCGCGTGTACGGTAACGAATCAAAGGCATAGCCTCACGACGGAGGGTCGTAAGCACCATCTCGCCCACTTCACCATCCTTGACAGGCTCCAAAGTCTCAGGGTTGATAATCTCGACGATGACCATATCCTCCCAGATGTGTAGACCATTTTGCTCAGGGCATTCGAAAGCGACGCCCGGTCCGTTCATTTCCGACATACCGAAGCAGTTGTAAGCCTTCAAGCCCAAGAGCTCCTCGATACGTTTTCTCTGCTCCTCGGAGTGCGGCTCAGCGCCGACGCACATGATTCTCAAGTTAGTATCCTTCTTAGGGTCGAGACCCTCCTCGGCGAAGACCTCCGCCAAACGGGTCGCGTAACTAGGGATCGTGTGGAGCACAGTGGTTCCGAAGTCGCGGATGAACTTAATCTGACGTTTACTGTTTCCGGCAGCGGCAGGAACAGTCAAACAACCCAAGCGCTCAGCACCATATTGGTAACCGAGACCGCCCGTGAACATACCGTAACCGGAGGTGTTTTGGAACACATCCGTATTGCGGACACCCACCATATACATGCAACGAGCCACTTGGTTCGCCCATGCGTCGAGGTCATTTTTAGTATGAAGAACGACAGTAGGGTTTCCAGTAGTACCACTTGAAGAGTGAAGACGGACGATTTTCTCCAAAGGGACAGCAGCGAATCCGTAAGGATAGTTGCTACGCAAATCGTCTTTCGTGGTGAAAGGGAACTTCTTCAGGTCGTCCAACGTTTTGATGGAGTCCGCAGAAAGTCCTTTTTCAGCATACAACTTCTTGTAGAATGGCGAGTTCATCGCATGTTCCACTGTGTTTTTCAAACGCTCCAACTGGAGTTTCTCAAGATCGGCACGACTCATCGTCTCAATCTCTTCTTCCCAATATTTTTCTGTCATTTCGTTATTTTTTGCATTGCCTAGCGGGGCAAAATGTTTTTTTAATCTGTTAATCGTGGCAAATTTAAGTTAAATCGTTGACTGATGCAAAAAAAAGACAAAACATCTCAACCTATCGGCACGGTTCTTTTTGCTGAGAATTAGATTCATAAATGATTCGACCATATTCTTTAGATAAATCGGTCATCCCAACAAAAATGGAGCCGTCCCGCGACATGAATTTCGCAAGACGGCTTCCCTATCGAATTAGTTCCGTCACCATTCCCCTGTGTACGGATGCGCCTTGGCGTACTCGTAGAAATCCTCGTCTATCACATAACGCAATTTATAGTAGTTGTCGCCTACCTCAAGGGTGTCGTAGGAAGATGGCAAGTTGATATTATAATGCCAATTGGTAGTATCACTTTTAAATTTCAATGTGTCATCTATGAAAATACAAATACTACCCCAAAAAGGAGAACTATGGGAATATGTGACTAAACTATCTCCTGACTCGATAAGATATTTATCATATTTCCCTTCACCATAAGTATCCTTCATCACGATTAACACATCATGGTCTATATCGTTCCTGATAATGTAATCCTTATCCTCGCAATGAACACACTCCCCATCGTAATCGACCTCCTTACGGTCACAAGCCGAGTTTACCAACGAAAGGGCAGTCAACAACATTACAAAATAACGTCTCATATCCAATCATTTATATAGTTCATAATATTTCTCGAATTGATTAAAATAATCCACCAAATCAGGGTTCGATAAAGAAGCGGGACGATTCCCCGTCAGATGATTCTTAAAATCCGCTATGCTAGAAATCGTTCTCATGGAACGTTGGAAGCTGTATAATTGATAGCCGGCAATGTTATCTTTAAGAGGCTTGTAAGCTTCTTCATTTTGGTTATAATCATCCATCATATCAATCATAAGCGGACTATACTCCAGACTCCTCTTATGTTCCCTATTGGGTTGGTTATAAGGCCAATCCTGGCATTCGATAAAGTCCAACAAATCATCATATCCGACATTCTTTTTTCGATCCAACATTTTATACTCATCCTTGGTCAGCACCCATTGTCCAGCCAAAGCCATCGCTTCCCTGACAATAAGATCGGTCTTCACGTATTGCGTATAGCCGACGAAACAGCAATGTGAAGCATGCGTCAACTCATGCAATGTGGTACTAAAGACCTTACTCGCCGGCTTATAGTTCGAATTCTTGTCTAGCCCATAAATCCATATGGAAGACAATACGCCGTTCAAAAATTGAACCGTAAAATATTTGGTGGAACCATTGGGCCCATCTATTTTACTTTCGTCCAAATTAACCTTCAACGACTTGCTCGGACGCATCAGCCCACAACAATCGCCGTAATAGTATTTATACAAAGCCCGGTGGATAGCGGAATTATGCAATGATTTAGGCGATCCGCTCCCTATGTTCAGGTTCCACTTCGACTTTTGGTCGGGGCCATTGTAATAAGCCTGGACACCACCGTTGCGGATGTCCCACATATCACGCTCCCACTCGATGCTATACTCGACGCTCGTACGTTTGCTGCCGAACGAGACGTATCCGTTCGCATCCGTATAATGGTACGCCTTGAGGAAGGCGAAATAACGGATTCGGACCTTCACACCCTGCAAAGGTATATATTTTCCCAATAAATCATCATATGCCTTGATCGTGGCGCATGGCGTCCACTTCGAACGCAAAGTGTTCTTCCCCTGATATCCCATTTGTGTCAAAGCCTCATCGACCACTTTCTTCCATGAAAGTCTGTCGAAAGAACCGGACCTGAGGCTAGCGCCTTGAACAGAGATATCCTCACGTTCCAAATCCTCGTCCAAAATGTAAAGTTCATCCATTATCTCATGTCTAACACCAAACTTATCCAGCTCATAATCAGCAGGGACAACTGTATATTGCCAAGGAATGGCATCCATTGGCAAAGATGGGTCGTGGTAAGAATCACCCTCCGTCAACTCATAATCCAACGGATAGGCGGTGAAGTCCAACGTCGTATCGGAGACCAAACGATCATACTCGGACGTATCAGCCGGAAGGAAACGCACATAGAGATGGGTCGGTTCCAAGACGGTCAAGCTTTTCAACCCGGAGCGCGACGACAACGAATCGACTGCCCGCTGCATATTACGAAGCAGGAACGGACTCTCCACTTTTTCACCCACACGAATCTCAGTGTCCACCCTTCCACGAGGCTGGCTTTCCGGGGTCAACACATCTTCCTTTTCGCAGGAGGAAAACTGGAACGTAAGAAACAAACAACTCAAACAGAGCAAATTACGCAAACATTCTTTGCCAAAACTTTTGATAGAAAAAAACTTAAGAATTAAGAATTAAGAATTTATACTAATAAAATTTTATTTCTTATAAGAGATGCGCAAAACGATAGAAGGTCCAAGCAAACAAATCCTTATCGTGAAACAACAATGCAAAGATAGAACGGATTTTTCAATTAGGCAATAATAATAAGTAGTTTTTACACAAATTTAACATTGATAAAATTTATCTATAAACAAAAAAAGGAGACCCGAACGAGTCTCCTTTTCTACATATCATGAGCGTCAGAATTACTCCGCAGCCTTATCTTCCTTCTTCTCCTCACGTTGTGGACGAGGGAGCAACGCCTTGTGGGACAATTTGAACTTGCCAGTCTTAGCGTCGATATCGAGCAATTTGACCTTAATCATATCGCCCTCTTTCATTCCGGTATCTTCCATCTTCTCGATGCGTCTCCACTCGATTTCAGAGATGTGGAGCAAGCCCTCCTTACCAGGCATGAACTCAACGAACGCACCATAAGGCATGATAGACTTAACCTTAGCGTCGTAAACCTCGCCAACTTCAGGCACAGCCACGATAGCCTTGATTCTTGCCACAGCGTTGTCCAAAGACTCCTTGTTGGTAGCAGCGACTTCCACGCGTCCCTTTCCGTCGGTCTCCTCGATAGAAACGGTAGCACCGGATTTCTCTTGAATATCTTGGATGATCTTTCCACCAGGGCCGATCACAGCGCCGATCATATCCTTAGGGATATCGAATGCGACGATACGTGGAGCGTGTGGCTTGAGATCCTCACGAGGCTCTGCGATAGTCTCCTGGATTTTGTCCAAGATATGCATACGACCAGCCTTAGCTTGGTTCAAAGCCTTCTCCAAAATCTCGTAAGAGAGTCCGTCGACCTTGATATCCATTTGGGTAGCGGTGATACCGTCTCTTGTACCAGTCACCTTGAAGTCCATATCACCCAAGTGGTCCTCATCGCCCAAGATATCGGAAAGCACGGAGTACTTCACGTTACCCTTGTCAGTGATAAGACCCATAGCGATACCTGAAACAGGCTTCTTGATCTTCACACCAGCGTCCATCAACGCCAAAGTACCGGCGCAGACAGTAGCCATGGAAGAAGAACCGTTAGACTCCATGATATCGGAAACCACGCGGACGCAGTATGGATAATCAGCAGGGATCATACGTTTCAACGCACGCCAAGCGAGGTGACCGTGACCGATTTCACGACGGCCTACGCCACGTTGAGCCTTAGCCTCACCCGTAGAGAACGGAGGGAAGTTATAGTGCAACAAGAAACGCTCTTTACCATGCACGAGCACCTCGTCGACGAGCTTCTCGTCCAATTTGGTACCCAAAGTACAAGTGGTCAATGATTGAGTCTCACCACGGGTGAAGATAGACGAACCGTGAGGGCCAGGGAGATAACCCACCTCGCACCAGATAGGACGGATATCAGTAGTGGTACGACCGTCAAGACGCTTGCCCTCGTCCAAGATGGAACGACGCATAGCCTCTTTCTCGACAGCGTGATAGTATCTGTCGATCATGCCAGCCTTAGCCTCGAGATCCTCTTCGCTAAGGTTCAAAGACTCAATATATTCAGTTTTAACCGATGCGAATTTCTCCTCACGGTCATGTTTATCGGTATTTGCGGAAGTAGCCAAAGCGTAAGCCTTGTCGTAGCACTTAGCCCAAACGTCCTTCTCGAGTTCCTCGTCGTTTTCCTCGTGGCAGTATTCACGTTTAGTCTCGGTGCCGAGCTCCTTCATCAACTCCTTCTGTACCAAGCACATTGGCTTGATAGCCTCATGAGCGGCTTTCAAGGCGTTGAGCAAATCAGCCTCTGAGACCTCATCCATCTCACCTTCCACCATCATGATGTTCTCGTAAGTCGCGCCGACCATCAAATCCATGTCAGCCTTCTCCAATTGTTCGAAAGTAGGGTCGATCACGAACTTTCCGTCGATACGAGCGACACGAACCTCAGAGATAGGTCCGTTGAACGGAATATCGGAAACCGCAAGCGCCGCAGAAGCAGCAAGACCTGCCAATGCATCCGGTTGATCCACGCCATCAGCGGAGATCATCAACACGTTCACAAAAGTTTCTGCGTGGAAATTGTCAGGGAACAAAGGTCTGAGCGCACGGTCAATCAAACGCGCCGTCAAGATTTCATAATCCGAAGCCTTTCCTTCTCTCTTCGTAAATCCGCCTGGGAAACGTCCGAAGGCGCCGAACTTCTCTTTGTACTCTACCGTCAACGGCATGAAATCCGTTCCCGGTACTGCTTCTTTCGCTGAACAAACTGTAGCCAAGAGCATGGTGTTACCCATTCTAACTACAACCGATCCGTCAGCTTGCTTCGCCAATTTACCTGTCTCGATACTAATCGTACGGCCGTCAGGCAAAGCAATCGTCTTAGTAATTACATTCATCTTTTTTCTTTTTCGTCTAAAAAACATCTAAAATATCTGTTACAAATATAGACAAATATTTCTCATAACAAGCCTTTATATAAAAATTATTGTGCCAGAGATGTTTTTTTGTAAATTTGCACCACTTTTCTACAAGGTAAGAAGGGAAACGGGACCTTCCGTTTCAGATTTTCTAGAACGAAAGATAATCAAAATAGGCAACAATCACTTATAAATCAGATTATTGCGCTTAAAAACATTGTATAGGATATGGATAAGAAATTCAAAAGAACGACTGTCACTTCAGCCTTGCCTTACGCCAACGGACCTGTCCACATCGGACACTTGGCCGGCGTATACGTGCCAGCCGACATCTACGTACGCTACCTCCGCCTCAAAGGGGAGGATGTCATCTTCATCGGCGGATCCGACGAACACGGCGTGCCTGTTACCATCAGAGCGAAAAAGGAAGGTTGCACCCCTCAAGACGTGGTGGACCGTTACCATAAAATCATCAAGGAATCTTTCCAGGAGTTCGGCATCTCGTTCGACGTCTACTCCCGCACCACTTCAGACGTGCACCACAAAATCGCTTCGGACTTCTTCCGTAAGCTGTACGACAAGAACGAGTTCATCGAGAAGACCAGCGAGCAATATTACGACGAGGAGGCTAAGCAATTCCTCGCAGACCGCTACATCGTGGGCGAATGTCCACGTTGCCACGCGCAAGGCGCTTACGGCGACCAATGCGAGAAGTGCGGTAGCGCCCTCTCTCCTGAGGAACTGATCAACCCGGTCAGCAAACTCTCCGGCGCCAAACCGGTCATGCGTAAGACCAAACACTGGTACTTGCCTTTGGACAAGCACGAGGAGTGGCTCCGCAAGTGGATCCTCGAGGACCACAAGGAGTGGAGAACGAACGTTTACGGACAATGCAAGAGCTGGCTGGACAACGGCCTTCAACCCCGCGCCGTGAGCCGTGACCTCGATTGGGGTATTCCGGTTCCAGTGGAGGGTGCGGACGGCAAGGTGCTCTACGTCTGGTTCGACGCCCCTATCGGCTACATCAGCAACACCAAGGAGGTGTGCGACAATAACCCCGATAAATTCGGCAACTGGGAGAAGTGGTGGAAAGACCCTGAGACTCGTCTGATCCACTTCATCGGTAAGGACAACATCGTCTTCCATTGCATCGTATTCCCTTCCATGCTGAAGGCTGAGGGCAGCTTCATCCTGCCTGACAACGTGCCTAGCAACGAGTTCCTCAACTTGGAGGGCGACAAGATCTCCACTTCCCGCAACTGGGCGGTTTGGTTGAACGAATACTTGGTGGACTTCCCCGGCAAACAGGATACGCTCCGCTACGTCCTCACCGCCAACGCGCCTGAGACGAAGGACAACGACTTCACTTGGAAGGATTTCCAAACCCGCAACAACAGCGAGCTCGTGGCGATCTACGGTAACTTCGTGAACCGCGCTTTGGTATTGACACAAAAATATTTCGGCGGCAAAGTTCCTGCCTTGAAGGAGTTGAACGACTACGACAAGGAGACGTTGAAGGAGTTCGCCGACGTGAAGGGTAACCTCGAACAACTGCTCGATAACTTCAAGTTCCGCGAGGCCCAGAAAGAGGCGATGAACTTGGCCCGTATCGGTAATAAATATTTGGCAGAGACCGAGCCTTGGAAATTGGCGAAGACGGACATGGAACGTACCGCTTCCATCCTCCACATCGGTCTGCAAATCGCCGCTAACCTCGCCATCGCTTTCGAACCATTCTTGCCGTTCTCTTCGGAGAAGCTCCGCAAGATGTTGGGCATGGAGTCATTCGAATGGAACCAGTTGGGCAGAATCGACCTCTTGAAGTCGGGCGCCGACCTCGGCAAGCCTGAACTCCTCTTCGAGAAGATTGAGGACGACGCTATCGAAGCGCAAATGACCCGCTTGGAAAACATCAAGAAAGAGAATGAGAAATGCAACTGGAAGCCTGAGCCTATCGAGGGTCAAAGCACCATCGACGACTTCGCAAAGTTGGATATCCGCGTGGGTACCATTCTGGAGTGCCAGAAGGTGCCTAAGTCCGACAAGTTGCTCCAGTTCAAGATTGACGACGGCATGGGCGGACGTACCATCCTTTCGGGTATCGCGAAATCTTATCCGGACCCACAAGAGTTGGTCGGACTGCAAATCCTCTTCGTGGCTAACTTTCCTCCTCGCAAGATGATGGGCATCGAGAGCCAAGGCATGATCATGTCGGCCGTAGACCAAGACGGTAAATTGGTGGTCACCTCCGTTTCCAAAAAGGTGGCAAACGGTTCAAGAGTAGGATAAATTTTTCTAACAGATAATTTAGAAAAGCCGAGCGGAAACGTTCGGCTTTTTTTATAACTGGATTATTAGCGGGATACTAGAAGCTTTCCGTCATGACCAATACGAGCAGAAGAGCCGATACACAACAAATAACGATTATATTTGGCGATGGATTCAAATTATTGTAATATTGCGGAGACGTTTTCGGAACGACACTAAGTTTAAAATAAAAGCAAAGCTTAACACTGTAGTTTTCATAACCCAATTTTCAAGGAATGTTTTTTCCTTCTAAATAACAAAGACAGAAATGGAACTTCACTTTTCAAGAATATCAGAAGCAGGACATCGATTCATGTGCCTAATCCTTCTCGCACTCTGCGCCACATCCGTGCAAGCACAGATAGAATTCAAATTTGATTTGAGCAGTCGTGGCGATCTCGTCACGGAGGACCATTACGGCATCTTCTACGAGGAGATCAACCATGCCGGAGACGGAGGACTCTACGCGGAACTGATCCGAAACCGTTCCTTCGAGGAAGATATGGATAGCCCTATATGCTGGAGCGCTGTGGGCAACGCTTCCATGAGTCTCACAACCGACAAATTGCTCAACGCTGTTCAGTTGCGCGCACTGAAAGTCAACTTGAAATCCGATAACGCCGGCATTCGCAACGAGGGTTACTGGGGCATCAACATTGTTAACGGCCGCGAATACGACCTCTCTTTCTGGCTCCGCGCCGAGGATAGTTACAACGGTAATATCGTCGCGGAACTACAAAACGCGAACGGGCAAAATTTAGGGCGTGCGACCATCAGCGTAAAGGCCACGCAGAAATGGCAAAAATATACCGCTAAAATCACCGCCACGGGTTCGGACACCAAGGGTTACATGGCACTGAAAGGCGACAAGGCAGGCGTTATCTTTTTAGATGTAGTCAGTCTGTTCCCGCCCACTTTCAAGGGACGCAAAAACGGTTGCCGCCCAGACCTTGCTCAGATGTTAGCCGATATGCACCCGCGTTTCATGCGCTTCCCGGGAGGTTGCTACATTGAGGGGTCTTGGGGAGACGGACAAACCAACCGTTTTGAGTGGAAGAAAACCATCGGTCCCATCGAGGAACGTCCTGGCCACATGAACCGCAACTGGGATTATAAGGTGACCGACGGACAGGGCTACCACGAATATCTCGAACTGGCTGAAGACCTCGAAGCGAACGCCATGTTCGTGGTGAACATCGGTATCGGACACGATTGGAGGGTTGACGAAAACGATATCGATCCATTCATTCAAGAGGCGCTCGATGCCATCGAGTATGCCAACGGGGACACAGGAACCTACTATGGACGCCTGCGCGCCAAGAACGGGCACCCTGAACCATTCAACTTGAAATACATAGAAATCGGGAACGAACAGGAGTTCATGCTCAACCGCACAGACTACATGAAGCGCTATATGCAGTTCTACCACGCCATCAAGACTCGCTGGCCCAATCTGCATCTCATCGCCGACAGTTACTTGTTCGACGACATCACAGAACCCGTAGAACTGAAAGACGAGCACTACTACGAATCGCCCGACTTCTTCATCGGTCAATATAACCGTTACGACAACCAATCCAAATCCACTACCCATATCTATGTGGGCGAATATGCCGTGACGAAGGAGTATGGAGTCCTTGGAAACATGAACGCAGCCATTGGTGAAGCCGTGTTCATGCAGGGCTGCGAAAACAATAGCGAGGCAGTCAGAATGATGAGCTATGCGCCTATCTTCACGCACGAGGACAACTTCAATTGGCGCCCCGACATGATACGCTTCAACAGCTCGATGTGTTATGGAACGCCTTCGTACTATGTCCAGAAGATGTTCTCAAACAATATAGGGAAACAAAATATCAATTGGACGGAAAAAGGGAACGGCACCAACGTCAACTCAAACCGAGGTTCCATCGGTTTCGCCACATGGTCCACCGCCGCCACCTTCACAAATTTGCAGGCGAAAATTGCGGATGGCACTGTCATCACGGGCAACAACACATCCTCCGCAAACTGGACCACCTCTCTTGGATCGTGGAGCATCAATAATGGCACTTTCAAACAGACGAACGCCTCACAGACGGATGTCCGCTGTGTGTCGAACACCGCCTACGACCTGACGGACCTCGACATGACGGTTCACGCCACGAAACAAAGCGGTTCTGAAGGGTTCCTCATCATATTCAACTACATCGACGAAAACAACTTCGCATGGCTCAACCTCGGCGGATGGAACAATTCAAAACATGCCGTGGAGCAGTGCCAAAACGGTGTCAAGAGCGTCCTCGGAGAAAAGACCGGAGCGCTTACCACAGGGAAGGAATACACCATCCGCATCAAGAAAGAGGGACAGCACGTGCGCTGCTATCTCGACGGGGAAGCCATCATCGACGCCAATCTCCGCACATACGGCGCCCGTACCGTCTACACTTCAGCCAGCATCAACGACGAAACTGGCACAATGTACGTTAAGTTAGTCAACCCTTCCAGTAGTCAGAAGAAGGTTACGCTTTCCCTCTCTAACGGTCAAGCCGAAAGCGCCGAAGCGGAAATACTCTCCGCCACCTACGGCACCGACGAGAACACCACGACGAATCCCAAACACATCGTACCCCGCACCCAACAATTGACCATCCAGGAAGATGGCACCATAGCTTACACATCTCCCGCCTATTCCGTAGGTGTGGTACGTCTGCAAGTCAATAACGCCACACCGTCAATTTCGGAACCACTTCCAGAACCAGTACTTAGCTTTACCTTCGAAGGCGGGAAACCCATAGATGACGGCGGCACATATAGCTGCGACCTCATCGGACAGGCGTCCATCATCACCCTCGATGATGGTAACCACGTGCTCGTCACAGGAAGCAAGGGAGAAGGCAGCTATATGGAGATACCCGTGACCGCCGCTAAAAAAGTGCTTGCATCTGTAGAGGACTACACCATAAGCATTAATATGCTACAACGCATCGGAAACAACACGGAGAAATTCTGTTGGGCATACGCCATGGAACGAGGCACCGATCAGTATATCGGACTTGTCAATACCGGCGGCAACAGCGACTGGTACTACGAAATCAAGGACGGAAGCACCGAAGGAGCGCACTCATACTCCGGCATCAGCATCGGCGACTGGCACAACATCACCTACACACAACAAGGCAACACCGGACGCATCTATGTTGACGGGCACCTCCAAAACGAAATGACTATGAAGTTGAAGCCGTCAGCGTTCATCAACGACATCAGCCATTTTTCCATCGGTCACTCGCCATTCAGTTCGGACGCTATCATGGAGAACGCCTTGTTCGACGATTTCCTCATCTTCGACACCGCACTCACAGCCGAACAGGTGATGGAGATGGGACGACGCGCAACGGCAATGGAGTATGCAGACCGCTACGAAAGCTCCGATGCGGGACGTCAGGCATTCAAGAACTTAGTGAAGGAAGTGAAGAACTACGTGAACGACACCGAAGATAACGACCTAAAGCAAGCCTACACCACGGCGGAACGTGTTCTCAACTCGTCAAGTTCCTCCACCTCCGCAATCAACAACGCATACGTAGCCTTAACGGAAGCGGTAACCACCTATCAACAAGCCCAGCTGAAGTTCGCGCAAAACGGTCAGCCAGCCAACCTCACCTTCCTCATCACCAACAGTTCTTTCACACGCTACAACGTGGGATGGCAGGGAGCCGACCTCAGTGTCGCCTACAATGGCTATGCCAACGAGACTGCGGAACAATATTCACGTCCATTCGACATCTGGCAGGAACTCTCAAACCTTCCCGCAGGCACCTACACCCTATCGTGCAAGGCCTTCTATCGAGCAGGTTCAATCGACGCAGGCTATAATGCATGGCGGAGCAACAACGCCTCGACACTCAACGCGCAACTCTATATGAACGACGTCACCACCCCATTGCCCAACTTGTTCAGTTCATCCGCCTACACCTACAATCCATACACCTACCCGGACAATCTCAAAGAGGCTTCTTCCGCGCTCAATAACGCAAGCGCCTACGCACCCGTCTCTGTGAGTATTGATATCAACAAGGGGGATACTTTGAGGCTTGGAATCCGTAAGCAAGCTATCGTATCCGCCGACTGGGCAGCATACGACCATTTCCAACTTCTCTATAATGGAAGTGGTGCGACAGGAGTGGAAGATATCAGTTCAGACCATTCCGACGAATATATCTTTGATATTCACGGTCGTCCCGTTCACAAAAATCCTAATATGGAAAACATGTCCAAGGGATTGTATATCATCAACAAGAACAAAGTGTTAGTAAAATAATTTATTACTGTCCGCTAAACTTTTTATGGGTTTAAACTTTTTGCGGGAAAATTGTATTATATAATTATAAGACACAATAATCGCATTCCATGTTATGTGCAACCCCTCTGGGGTTGTTTGATGGGGGATGCCAATCCATTGTTCTAACGATATGGAACCCCTTCGGGGTTCTGCGGGAAAAGAGCCTCCGATTTAACTCTCGTTGTTTGATTAGGGGGCTTGGTTTTCAAAAAAATCTGCGACACAGTATTTACTGGCATTGCGGACTATATTAGTATGTCTTTTCAAGGTTAGCGGACACCAATAAAAATAATTCAAACAGTTATCCTACCCAAAAACAAGGCACGTTTTAACGAAACTCATGCTTCTCAAGCAAGGATGTATTTGGGTTTCATTTCAACCCATAGGATAAACCGAGAGGCGGGTTTCTCAAGTCACTTTCTTTCCTTGCTTTTCAGTGTGACATTCATGGTTACAGAGGTTCTGCCTTTGTACCAACCATCCTCGTCCTCAAAATGCAATTGGTTCTCCATGATGATTGTGTCGAATGGTTCATAGCGTGTGGTGTCACCCATAAAACGGAACGAATAACCACCATTGTTTTCTCTGAGATTATATAAATCCTCCGACACCCTATAATTACCCGCTTCGTTGGTAATGGACACGACTCTACCATAAATTAAAGAATCGTGTTCAATATCCGCAGTTATCACTTCCACATCCGGCAGGCTTTCTCCCTCTTCGTTCACTACCTTACCCTTCATTTCAAAATCAGCGGAAGGGGTGCCATACATGGCACCGCATCCTGAAAAGCCGACAACACCCAGTAAACCAAGTATCAAACGTAAAGATGTTTGGACGAAGCTATAAATAGGCTTAGGACAATTAAAGAAATTTAGGCTCGACCTCTTTCCCATTATTATGAGCAATTGAATTTATCTAATCTTTTTTCACTCCTTGAAAATCTCCTTCACCGCACACTTCCCGTCTTTGGAGATCTTTAAGAAATACACTCCTGGACTGAATTCTTTTATCGGCATCACGTCACCGGTAACACTCTTCACCAGTTTACCGTCATTCGAGAAGAGAGAAAGCACACAACCGTGCTCGCTCACGTG
>JAZLJL010000009.1:0-28778 GCA_045617845.1 Paludibacteraceae bacterium
AAGAAGGTGAAGGTGCTTTCGGGTGGCGAACGTACCCGTCTGGCGATGATCAAACTTTTGTTGGAGCCCGTTAATCTTCTTATCCTGGATGAGCCTACTAACCATTTGGATATGAAGACGAAGGATATACTGAAGTCTGCCTTGAAGGATTTCGACGGTACGCTGATTGTGGTTTCACACGACCGTGATTTCTTGGATGGCTTGGTCTCTAAGGTTTACGAGTTCGGCAATAAGAAGGTGACCGAACATCTGGATGGTATTTATGAATTCTTGAAAAAGAAGAAGATGGAGAATCTTCATGAAATCGAGAGGAAGAACGTTTAATCGTCTTCCTCCCGATTTTTTTGGAATTTATCCTTTCGGATTATTTTGTTTCTAATTCTTCGGTGCCGACACATATGTCGTTGGCGAAGAAGCCTGTGCGGTGGTCCTCCAATATTGTGATGGTGTGGAATTCTTGTTCTTTGGCGCCTCGCTCTATCTTGACGATCGGGTCATCGGATTCATCCGTTTTGAGTAGGATGGTTCCCTCTTTGACGAGCGCCGCGTTTTCGTATCCTTTGTAGATTTTACTCTTCTCCGGCTCGCTTGACACCCAGCCTGATTTTGGACTGAACAATGGATGGTCTGGCGTGCAGGTGAGGCTCTTGCCGCTCTTGAAGGTGTAGGTGACATAGTTCGTGTGACGAACGCTTTCTACTGCTTTCACTTTGCTTTTCCCGATGTTTTTTCCGGGCGAATAGGAGAGCACTTCGTCTCCCTCTTTTATCTCTTCTATGTTCTTTTCTGAATTGTCCGCCATCTTGATCTTTGTTCCTTGGGCGAGGCAATGTACGTCCAACCCGTTGAAATAGATCTCCGATATGGCGGTGTCGTCGTATTTGTCGCCCTTGTAAACTTCCATGATTTCAAATTTCAGCGTCCAGTCGGGTGTCCCTTCTTTGTTGTTGCCCAACACACCGATGTTGAAGCTTTGCTCTCCCATGATGTCTTTCAGCTCGAGGATGGCGATGGGTTTGTTGTCTTTGTATACTTTCAGCTTTTTGACGCGGGAGTTCTCTTTGTAGGCTTTTGCGCTCTTCACGTATCCGTTGACGACGATGATGGTCGTCACTCTTGGTGAGTTTCCCTTGAATTTGTAGGTGAGGTGTTCTCCGATGCCGTAGCCTGGGACGCCTTCCACCCAGGCGTTTTTGTAGTTGAGGTCGTGTGCGTTGCCTGCTTTGTAACTGTTTTTGCCTTGCGCTTTTAGGTGGCTGGAGCCTATGACCGTGTCGGGTCCTCCTGCGCAATACCAACTGCATCCCCCTCCTAGAATGTCCCAAAAATCTTCTTTTGTTTCATCGAAGACTTCATTTTCCTCTTTTGTGAAGTTGATGAAGGCTCCTTTGGATCCATCGTATTCCACGTTCCCTTGATTGTATTTCTTTAAGGCTGAATCGAATGCTTTACTTCCCTTTTCGAAATCGATTTTTTTCACTTTTGAGGGTTGTAGTACGGGTGTTTCGGCGAAAAGTTGAGCCGATACCGCACAAAAGGAGAGCAGAAGGAATAATATCTTTTTCATGGTTGAATGATTTATAGGCTTGGTAAACTCATGCCTGTTATTTTCCTGTATAAATCCAATGCGTAGATGTCCGTCATGCCCGAGATGTAATCGAGCACCGCCATGATTTTGCGGTAAGGCTCTTCGTATTCGGTCTCGTACTGCTCCGGAATTCGGTTGATGAGCTGGCGGGAGTAGGCTTTGTCGGGGTTGAATACGGCGTTGATGACTTTGTCTATCAGCGTGTAGATGATGTTGTAACCGGCAATCTCTATGTCCATCACGATGTTTGACTTATATATTTTCCTAAGGGAAATCTCCTGGCATTTCTTATAGGCGTCGCCGACCATGGTGGAGACGTTTTCTATAAGTGTTGAATTGAAGGTGCCCGACATGATGGCTTCCTCGTTCTGAGCGAAGGCTTGGGAACATTCGTCCACTAATACGCCTATGACCGTAGACCTCAGGTAAGCGATCTGCTCATTTTCGTCTTCCACGGCGTTCATGTGCTCTCTCTTCCGTCGTTGCTGATCTTCCGTGAAGAAGGCGAGGAGCAGGTTTTTCGCCTCCTCGTTGCTGAGGAGTTTGAGCTTGTGTGCGTCCTCGATGTCCATGATCTCGTAACAGATGTCGTCCGCCGCCTCCACGAGGTAGACGAGCGGGTGACGGGCGTATTTGTATTCGGCGAGCTTCACCATGCCTAGGTCTTCGGCTATCTTCACGAAATCCTCTTTCTCGCTCTGGAAGAAACCGAACTTCTTTTTCTTTTCGGTGATGTAGTCAGACTTGTATGGATATTTCACGATGGAGGCGATGGTGGAGTAGGTGAGCACGAACCCGCCTTTGCGTCGCCCGTCGAATTGGTGCGTCAGCAACCTGAATGCGTTGGCGTTCCCTTCGAAGTGGATGATGTCGTTCCATTGGCTGTCTGTCAAATTGTATTTGCTTTTCAGCTCTTGCCCTTTCCCTTCGGAGAAGTAGGAGGAGATGGCGGTCTCACCGGAGTGCCCGAAAGGCGGGTTGCCCATGTCGTGCGCCAAGCAGGCGGCTGAGACGATGGAGCCTATCTCTGAGATTGATTCCGGAAGTGCGTCGCCATGTTTCGCCTTCAGCAGTTTGGCTACGCTGTTACCCAACGAACGTCCTACGCAGGAGACTTCGAGACTGTGGGTCAGACGGTTGTGGACGAAGATGCTTCCCGGTAAAGGGAAAACCTGGGTTTTGTTTTGCAACCTTCGAAAAGGGGAGGAGAAGATGAGACGGTCGAAGTCCCTTTGGAACTCCGTGCGGTCCTGTTCTTTGTGGTAATTCTCCAAACCGAAACGTTTGGTGGTGATTAGTTTGTTCCAATCCATCATCATGGTCTTTCCTCCTTGTTTAGATTCTGTTATATGCAAAGATAATAATTAATGTTTTTTCATACCGCTAACCATTTAGAAAGTTCGTCGGTGGTCATTCCTCTCTCTTGGGCGTAACTCTTTTTTTGTTCTTCGGATACGTCTCCCACCATGAAGTAGAAGGCTTGCGGATGTGAGATGTGTAGTCCGCAGATGGAGGCGTTGGGGCGCATGGCGCAGTTCTCCGTCAACCGTATGCCAATCTTGTCGAGGTGTAGGAGCTTGTCCACTTCTTTGAGTAGGGAGATGTCTGGCAGGGAAGGGTATCCGAACGCGGGGCGGATGCCGGATGCTTGCGTGGCGTTGGCGTATCCCCAGAACTGGGAACGTATCTTCTCGTGGAGCCAATCAGCCGTGGCTTCCGCCAGCCGGTCGGCTATGCTTTTGATGACGAGGGCATTGTATTCGTCGCCTGATGCCTTCTCTTCTTCCGCCCATTGGTCGCCTCCGTGTACGGTGACGGCGAAGATTCCGATGTAATCCTCTTTCGGGGAGATGAAGTCCGCCATGGATAGGCAGCATCCGTTGCGTTCGCTCTCGTGTTGTTGACGAAGCATAGGCAGGTGGAGCGTTGAACCGTCGGAGTCGATTATTTCAATCCCTTCGTCAAGGCTTCTCGCTTGGTAAAAATGGACGAGGGCTGAAATGGAGAACCGCTCTTCCGAAATGCCTTTCCTGAGGATATCTTGGGCGTCCCTCATGAGTTGGTAAGCCTCTTCCGCCTTCTCCCTCTCCTCTGGTTGGTAGCGGAGCAGCCATTGCGTTTTGCAGGCGGGGCAGTCGCAAAGTCTCTCCAGCCCGTCATAGTCGCCTGTCATTTTCCAAGCGTGGAAAAAGAATCTCCAATCAATTCTTGGCAGAATGGAGAGCATAGGTATCTTTTCTATGACCTTTTCTCCGAGGAAAGACGGGACGACGGGTTGATACATGACTGTTTTTATTGAAAAAAGAGGGGAAGAGGGATTCTCTGGTTCCCGCCTCCCCTCAAATATGGTTTTTCTACTTAATCTTGTGCGATTGATCCTTTTTCGCTCGCTTTGCGCCTTTCGCTCAGAGTCTTGGTGATGTTGTCCATCTCTTGCTGACCGAGCGGGTAGAGGTACATCAAGCCTGCGCCCACAATCGCTATGAGGGCTGGAATCCAGCTCATGAGACGGATGATGCCCGGAATGGCTCCCTGGATAGCCACGGAGTTAAGTCCGTCGTATCCGTAAATGCCAAGGACAAAACCGATGAGCGCGCCCGCGATGCCGCCGCCGAATTTAGTGGCGAATGAGCCTGCGGAGTAAACCAAACCTGTGGCGCGTCGTTCGTTGGTGTATTCGGAGTAGTCAGCCGCATCGCCCAACATGGCGAAGAAGAGGGTCGGCAGGATGGCTGCCGCGCATTCCGAAAGGGAGCCTATCGCGAAGATGGAGAGCGTGTCCTCTGGTCCGCAGAAGGCTAAAAGCGAATTGATGGCGCCGGAAACGAGTATCGCACCGATGAATAGGTTCTTTTTTCCGAATTTTTTGCTGAGCGGGCTGGTGATGGCGGCTCCGATGATGGAGGCGATCATCAAGGCGGTCATGTATCCGCCCGCCATCAACTGGTTATGGACGTAATGGGTGAAATAGATGACCGTGATGCCCTGTTTCATGTTGTTGTAGACGTTGAATACGAGACCGACGATCAAAAGTACGATCCAAGGTTTATTGTGGATTAGGTCTTTTAAGTCCTCTTTGATGTTCTCTTGCTGGTTGGCAGGAGGTGTTACTCGTTCCCTCGTGTAGAGGAAGGTGACGAAGAGGCAGAGCACTAGGATGATGGATAGGGAGTAGATCGCCTTGCTATAGCCTTCGGTCTGGTTGATGAGGGTGAGCTGCCCTGCGGTTTGCTGGTTGTCGCCTATGCCGAACACTTTCGAGAGCATGGTGCTGAATTCGGTCTTCCCGACCTTTATGTTTTCCTCGCCTTCCACGATGAAAGTGATAGGCTGGTTCGCTACCAATGAGAAGCTCTTCCCAACCGTTGTGCTGTCTTTCGGATTGCCCACAGTGAGGAATGTGGCGTGCCCGCCTTGGGTGTTGATGTTCACGTTTTTAACTTCTTCCTGTGAAGTGACGGTCACTTCAAACTTCTTGTCGTCCAGCTGGTTGATGGCGATGTCTGGGTTGATTTCCCCGTAGTGTGCGACGAGCAGAAGCAATGAGCCTTGAACGAGCATGCCTCCCACGAACGCGCCTACCATACGGAACGAGCCGATGCTGGTGCGCTCCTTGTCGTCTCCGGTCATGACCGCCATCAAGGCTCCGTAAGGGATGTTGTTGGCGGTGTAGATGAGTGTGAACAGGATATAGGTGGTGAAAGCGTAAGCGGTTTTCATCGTCATCGACCAACTTTCAGGACAGGTGTAGAGTAATGACAGGATGACGCCTAACGGGATGGCGGTCCAGAGAATCCACGGCCTGAATTTTCCGTACTTGGTCTTGGTGCGGTCGCCGATGGCTCCCATGATCACGTCCGTGATTCCGTCTCCGGTCCTTGCCACCAACATGAGGGTTGCCACGATACCTGGTGCGATGCCGAAAACATCCGTATAGAAAATAATCAGGAATGCTGATACACCGCGCCATGCGATGTTTGCGGAGGCGTCGCCCAATGCGTAGGCGATTTTCTCCTTAAGGGAAAGTTTCTCTGCCATTATAAAGTATTTCTGTTAAAATTGGCGGCTCCTTTCTTCTCTGTGTTTAGAGAGCCGCATTCCCGACAAATTTATATATAATTTTTGACTTTGGACGCGAAGGACGTCGCTTTTTGCCTTGAAGTGCCATATGTTTTGTTCCCCTTCCAAACTCTTAGCGGGAACAAGGGGCTCGGGTGGAATGTCATGGATGGTTGTGTAATAATTGCGGACGTTTGGTTGCTTTATTTTATGATATCCGTATTTGTGTTTCGTATTATTAACAATTTATTGTTGTGTGTGTTTTTGGCACGGTTTTTGCATATAAATAAGTGAATACTTCCTGAAAGATCGATTGTCTAAGAAATGGCGAGTTTACAATTAGTTAATGTGTGGACCTTCCCTTTCAAGTCTCGGAAGTATGTACCTGGTCTTTTGACCGGATGTTTTGAGTGAAAAATTAATTGTTAAGTGATCAGAAAATTCTGATTTTGAAAAGTCCGTCGGAATTTCCGATGGACTTTTTTTATGCTTTTGCTTATTTACGTAGTTTCTTGAAAAAATTGGCGACGAGTTCGGAACACTCCTCTTGCAGCACGCCCGACGTGACGACGCATTTCGGGTGGAGTGCGTTAGGCGCATATACGGAATAACCACGTTTCGGGTCTGGCGCTCCATAGACCACTTTGCTGATTTGGGCCCATCCGATGGCTCCGGCACACATGACGCAAGGTTCTACCGTTACGTATAATGCACAGTCCGTCAGGTATTTGCCTCCCAGGTAATCCGCCGCCATGGTGATGGCTTGCATCTCCGCATGGGCGGTGACGTCGTGTAGTGTCTCTGTCAAGTTATGGGCTTTCGCTATGATTTGCTCTCCGTGTACGATGACCGCTCCGATGGGGACTTCGTCCTTGGCTCCCGCTTTCTTGGCCTCCGAAAGAGCTTGCTTCATGTAGTATTCGTCATTCATGATTCTTCTATGTTGTCGAAGAGGGTCGGGGCGTCCGCCTCCAATCGTTTCAGTATAGTTAGCATCAAGGTTTCCCTGCAGAATTTGGCCTTGTTGGTGATTTTATATTTGATGAAGAAACGTTGTAGCGTCCTCATCTCGGCATCGTTGAGCGCAATGCTGATACGTTGGTTTCGGACTAATTTCTTGCGGTCCGGAACTGGGGGCTTCTTTTTGTTGTCCTTCTTCTTCGTTGTAGCCATATGTCGCAAAGTTAGTCTATTTCATCGATTTATCCGCATGGTTTGGTCTAGTTTCATATAAAAATACTCTTTTTTGTTCGGTTTTTTATAAATAATAAAATAAATTTGCAAAGTGTATATTTTTGAACATAAACTAAATTTGTAGGAATATGGATTTAAAATTAGGATTGAAGAGAATATGTTTATTGTCATTCGTGAGCGCCTCTTTTTTGGCGGTCTCATGTAGTGAGGATGTTTGGAATAGTTTGGCGGAGGGTGATACCGTGTCCGCTTTGAAAGAGGCATTGACGATCGGCGCTAAGACTGCCGCGTCAAAGTTGGGGCAGGAAGATGGGTATTTCGCCGATGCTGCCGTGAAGATCGGAATGCCAAAAGAGGTGGCTGTCGCTGAGAAACTGATGAGCTCTAGTACCGGAAAGGCTTTTATCTCCGCTGCGGGCGCTGATAATTTCCAAATTGACAATATCGTGAAGATGATGAACCGCGCCGCCGAAAAGGCAGCTCCTGAGGCTGCTGGTGTGTTTGCGAATGCGATCACCAATATGTCCATCGCTGACGGAGAGGATATCCTTTTCGATAGATATCAAGGGAAAGGAATTACCGCATCCGCCACTAAGAAGGAGGGTTTCGCGGTAGATATCACTTTCGGTGCGAACAACTCCGCCACTTCCTATCTCTACGACAACACCTACTCGGGATTGAAAACTTCTTTCTCTCCCATCATTGATGGGGTTATCGACCAGGTTTCTGTTGGCAGTCTTACGCTGAACGACGCTTGGGCTGGTTTCTGCAAGGGTTACAATAAGGTGATGGAATATAAGTCGACTACGGCGGGGCAAAGCGCGATGGCTTTGTGGAAAGTGGGTAACGCTTTCTCTTCCAGCTCTGATAGCCAAGAGTTGTATGACATGATGAGCACGAGCGAGGCTATCCAAGATAACACGTTGGGCGGTTATGTGACGGGTAAGGCTTTGGTGGGATTGTTCGCCAAGGTGGCTGACAAGGAGGTCGATATCCGTACGAATGCGGCTGCCCGTACTTCCGATTTGTTGAAGAAGGTGTTTGGCCGTTTGGATGAATGATCCGTATTAAAAACGCTCTGAACGATTTCCTCGAGCTCTTTTACCCGAGGCTTTGTGTGGGTTGCGGGAAGAAACTCTACCGGGATGAGCGTTTTGTCTGTCTGGAGTGCCTTTCGTCCCTGCCGTTGACGCAGGACCATGAGAGCGCCGACAACTTCGTCGAACAGCATCTGTACGGTCGCCCTTTCATCGAATCGGCCACGGCCCTGATGCTCTACGAAAAGGAATCTGTCCCGCAGAAATTATTGCATGAGATAAAATATCATGGGGCCAAGGAGTTGGCTCGAAGCTTGGGGCGTATGTTGGGAAGGGATTTGCGTGGCGGACGTTTCGCCTCTGTAGATATGATCGTCCCGGTGCCGCTCCATCCGAATCGTCTGAAGTGGAGAGGGTATAACCAGAGCGAATGGTTCGCCATGGGGCTTTCGGAAGAACTGGGGCTGCCGGTGCGGACTGATTTAGTCGAACGCGTCACGGAGACTTCCACGCAGACGAAGAAGAACGCAGAGGAGCGTTGGGAGAATGTGCAGGGCATATTCTCCTTGAAAAAGGATGCTCCGCTTCAGGATATAAAAGGAAAGCATGTGTTGGTGGTGGACGATGTGATCACTACGGGCGCCACTCTGATGGCGTGCGCCGCGGCTATCGCCACCATTGGAGACGTGAGAATAAGCGCGGCCTCTTTGGCTGCCGTCAATTGAATTTTGAATATTATTAACACAAAAATTTTTTTGGTATGAAAAAGATTAAATTTTTGCCAGCTTGCTTGGCTATGGTTTTGGGATTGTCTTTTGGTTTTGCCTCTTGTGGTGATGACGACGATGATAACAATAGCAGTGACAATTCTACGGTAGTTGACTCAAGTGTGACTTCTAAGGGTAGAGCATTCTATTCTAATTTGTGCAGCACTACTAGCGGCGATGCTGCCACTATCACTACTGCTACTGCTGCAGTGGTTGCTTCCGCAATGGAATATTCATCTCACAAGGACGATAAGACATGGACAACCAACTTCTTGGCTGGTGTCGTGATGGAGAAGTATGGCGTCACTTCCGAGAGTGAGGCTAAGTCTGAGGAGTACATGTCTAAGGTGGCTGGATTGAAGAGCATGTTGGACGAGGGAATCACGGCAGAGAACGTCTCTACTGCATTGTTGAATTTGTCTAATTTTATTTCCACTAAATAATAGACAGTAATATTGCCATGAAAATCACTAAATTTTTAGCGGCTGCGGTTCTTCCCGTTTCTCTTTGTCTCTTCTCTTGCGAAGATGAGATCACTGACTCTTCCGAATTGGGAAGAGAGGTCGAATTGCCCGAAATGAGCGCACAGGAGAGGGGTTTTAACAATGGGGAAACTTTGGCGGACGCTTTGCGTTCGATGGTCGACACGGTTGTGTCCGCCGAAAAGAAAGAGGTCCTTGAAGACCCTATCTTTTCTGGTATGTTGACTTCTCCTTTCTCGAAGACCCAACGTCCTTATGAACTTATGGTGGAGAACGCCAAGGATTCGTTGTGGATGACTGGTTTCGAGGAGGGACTTTTCGGAAAGGTTAATTTGGACGATGCGTCATACGCCTCATTAATTACTATATTTTCCCAAGTGAAGTATGACGACCTTGACGATCCGAAAAACGCTAAATTCGCTTTGCAGATCAGAGATTTGGTCAGCTTTAAGTAATAGCGATTTAATGTTTTAAGTACGAAATCGAACTGCATGCCTCTTTGTGGGAATGTATGTTCGATTTCTATATTTTTTCATTGGTACATTAGGAAGCGAGAGTGGATTCTTCCGCCCCCGCTTCCTGTTTTTGGCAATTTTGAGGAGATGATAGACCAGGCTACTGTTGACCGGATTTTTGATGCTGCCCAAATTGTCGATGTGGTGTCCGACTATGTCACTTTACATCGGCGCGGGGCTAATTATACTGGTTTATGTCCCTTCCATGACGAGAAAACGCCTTCGTTTTCCGTCTCTCCGGCAAAGAATATCTATAAATGTTTTGGTTGCGGAAAGGGTGGAAACCCTGTCAACTTCGTTATGGAGTTGGAGAACCTCTCTTATTATGAGGCCCTTAAGTTCCTGGCGAATAAATACCATATTGAAATCCAAGAGGAGGAGCTTTCCCAAGAGCAAATCGAACAACGTACCGAAAGGGAGAGTATGATGGCTGTGACCGAATGGGCGCAGCAACACTTCACGAAGAATCTTTTTGAGACGCCTGAGGGACAGTCCATTGGTCTCGCCTATTTTGCCCACCGCGGTTTCCATGAGGACACGATCCGCAAGTTCCAGTTGGGGTATGCGTTGGACAAACGTGACGCGTATACGTCTTTGGCCCAGGAGAAGGGATTTAAACGTGAATATTTGGAGAAGGTCGGTCTGACCATCGTTAAGGATGGTAATTATGCGTTCGACCGTTTCCATGGGCGCGCCATGTTCCCTATCCATTCCATCTCGGGTAAGGTTATCGGTTTCGGTGGCCGTACCATGAAGAAGGATGACCAGGTGAAGTACCAAAACTCGCCTGAGTCGGATATTTACCATAAGGGTAATGTCCTTTACGGAATCTATTTCGCTAAGAACGCGATCATCAAGGAGAAGAAATGCTACATCGTAGAGGGTTACGCTGACGTGCTTTCCATGACGCAGGCTGGCGTGAACAACATCGTCGCGCCTTGCGGTACGGCTTTGACCGTGGAGCAGATTCGCCTTCTCCGCCGCATCGTCCCTTCCGTGGACGCTGACCGCTTGGATGGCAACAAAAACGTCACCATGCTCTATGACGGTGATAGCGCCGGCGTGCATGCGGCTTTGAAGAACGGCAAACTCCTCTTGCAGGAGGGACTGAACGCAAAGGTGGTGGTGCTTCCTCCGGAGGATGACCCCGACACGTTCGCGCAGAACCATGATTCCTCGTATGTCCTGCAATATTTGACGGAGAAGGAACAGGACTATATCATCTTCAAGACGAATTATCTTTTGAAGGAGGCTAATGGTGACCCTATCAAGAAGGCGCAGACCATCACGGAGATGGCGCAGACTATCGCGGTGATCCCTGATCAGGTGAAACGTACCGTCTATATTTCGGAATGTGCCAAACTGCTTGGTGTGGAGGAGAACTTGCTTTATACGACGATCGCCCAAAAACAGTGGAACGAGGCCTCTTCTAACGCTTCTTCCAGCAGTCCGCTTTCCGACATACAGCAGGTGCCGGTGCCTCCGCCTGACTTATTCAACCCTGACGAGCAGCCTGCGGATAACCATACGGCTCAGCCGGTCTCCTCTCAGGCAAAACGTGAACTGACCGTCTCCGATAGGGTGGAGAAAGAATTGATCTACTATCTGGTGCGGTATGGCGAACGTGAACTCTTTACGGGCGAAAAGGAGGGACAACCTTTCCTTTTCCATGTGGTCACTTATATGAAAAACGAACTCGATTTGGATGATTTGAAATTGTCCAATCCGTTGTATGATAGGATGCTAAATGAGTATCTCGATGTTTTTTCCAAAGGGTCATTGGTGCCCGCCCAGCAATTTTTCTTGAGAACGCAGGATGTGGAGATGAACCAGGTGGCGACCGATGTCCTTTCCGACCGTTATCAATTGAGCCGTATGTTCGACAAGAACTGCTCGACTAATAAGGTCAAGGCGAAGAAACTGGATAATGAGGAGTCTGAACGCCTTGCCACGGATGTGCCTCGTGTTATCTTCAACTATAAATATTATTGGGTGGAAAACGAGATGTCCAAGTGCATGCGCTTGCTGCAACAGACGGATGATGATGAGGAGCGGTCTAGGTTGTTCTCCCGCTATAGTTCGTTGCATGTCACCAAGATGGCTTTGGCCAAGTTTCTCGGGGAGCGTATCATTAATTGATATGTCCTCGCTTCCGTAAGTTCCTTTCTAGTCGTTATGTGATTTAATAAGTGTATCGAATGAATAGATTTCTCTGGCTCGCTTTGTTTTTGACACTCCATTTTACGGGGTGTTCCTTCCCTAAATCTTCTGAGGAGAGGGGGCGGGACGTCGTGTCGTCGGTTTCCCAATGTTCCCGTCTCTATACGGTGCAGTATAATGTGCGCAAGGTGTTGACGCATCAGGACTTCAGTACCATTGAAGGAAATATTTTCTTTGAGAAAATCACCATTCCTATTCCTGGCGAAAGGAAGATCGCCATGCCAATGGACGCTACCGTGAAGGCGTACATCGACTTCAACGACTTTACGGAGAAGAATATCTCTGTCGTGGACGATAAGATTACCATCACGTTGCCGAACCCGAAGATAGAGATGACTTCGTCCAAGATCGATTATGCGAATGAAAAGCAATATTTGGCATGGAACCGATTCAAGTTCACGGAGGAGGAGAAGGAGGCCTTGTGGCAAATCGGAAGGGCGAAGGTGCTTTCCGACATGAAGAACACAGACTTCATCGAGCGTTCCCAATTAGGTGCCTACAATGCGTTGGTCCCTTTGGTGATGGCCGCTGGCTTCAAGCGCGAGAACATTGTTATCCGTTTCGACCAGGAGATTACGGATGGCAGGCATGACGACCAGACAATCCTTCGCCTACTGAATGATACGAAAGGGAATAATATTGAAATCAATTGATGACGTTATGGCAAAGAAAATTGTGATATTGTTGCTGCTCGTCGGTGTGGGTCTCGCCGCTTACTGGATGCTGAAGGGCAAGGAAGCGGCGAAGAATGAACAGATGGAGATGTCCACACAAATCACGTCCATAAAGGAGGTGGCGGAGTGGGAGTTCCTTACCGTGGATGTGGAGGAGATAGAGGACACGCTCATTCCACGTATGATCATCACGGATGACCAATTTGTGCGCATTTTCAAGGGGAAGGTCCGTTTGGGCGTCGATATGCAGAAGGCTGACTCCAATTGGATCTCATGCTCGGGTGACACAGCCCGCATCCTTTTGCCTCAGATTTCTATCTTGGATGAGAATATCATAGATGATATGCAGACCCGCACTTTCTATGAGAGTGGGAAAATCACTCCCGCCATTAAGGAGGCTTTGTACCAGAAGGCGAAACGGGATATGGGAAAGCGTGCTTTGGCTGTCGAGAACGTGACTGCCGCTAAGGAGAACGCGAAGGCGCAATTCACTTATATGTTCCGCTCCATGGGCTACGGAAGCGTTTCCGTTTCTTTCTCTAAGTGAATTTAGTTTGGTTGTTTATCCTCGGGTATTTTCATAAAAGGCAATTTGCCTTCCTTGTATTTCGGGTTGTTCTCAATTTCGTAAGGTAAATCTTTCCTCCATCCGATAATTTTTGCTGGAGAACCTGCGACAATCGCTCCTTTCGGAACACTTTTGTTGACAAATGAATTTCCGGCGATAATTGCTTCGTCTTCCACAATGACGGGACCGGATACTACCACATTAGGCCCAATCCATACTTTGTTGCCGATTTTTGCCACATCTTTATAGGGGAACAACCTAACGGTGGAGAAACGTAGACCTAAAACACAATTGTCACCTATTTCAGTGCCTGGTACCAAGCAGGTGGCGATTCCTTTACATACAAAATAACTGCCTTCCCCGATTTTTGTGTCTGGGGTCACTTTTGTATTGAAAATAAGGAAGATGATTGCTTGCATCAGTTTAGGTAACAATGGAATGTGGTGTACGTAAAGACTCCTTTCTATTCTGTAAAATGTAATTGCGCTTATCATTGTCGTTTGTTGTTAATTTGCATTACAAAGATAACTCCGATTTTTATGTTTCAAAAATCTATCATATATTATTTGATAATATATTTCCTTGGACAAAGTTATGAAATTTCGTCGTTTTGACAAATTGTAATGTCGTTATGTGACGTTTCTACCCAATTTTATTGCCGTTTAACCTTGAGGCACCTCTGAATCGTCATTAAATTTCCTCTTTTCGAACTAATGCGTTAAAAGTATAAAAGCAATGGCGGAAAAATACATCCGAATGAATGGATTTTCCTCATTAGTGGGTTAATAATAAAAACGCTTTTATGTCCTAACGAATAAATTTGTCATGTTAATTAATGAGACTATTTTAAAGCGTATTGTCATGAGAAAAACAATCTTGAGTCTTTTCCTAGCGGTGCCATTTTGTATGACCGCCCAGGACCATTTGTATCTTTACATGAAGAATGGGGATATCAATGAGTATCTTATATCCGACGTGGATAGCATCGTTTTCCAAGAGAGGGAATCTGACCCGTATGAACAGCCTATCGAAGAGCCCGTGATTGTGCATGAAGAGGGAACGACACCTCAGGTCGTGACGGTTGGGGATGTCGAAGTGCTCCGCTCCGGAGGTTGGTTCGAGTCCGGATTCGCGGAGTGGAAGCCTGTCGCTGATGCGAGCGGATATAATGTCTATTACAAGAAATCGGAAGCTGGCGCATTTTCTCGTATAGACGCTCCGTTGGTGCGTAGCTATAAGGATTGTGTGCGAGCGGATATATTAGGCGTGGCCGCCGGTAGTTATGAGGTGAAGGTCGCTCCCGTCATAGGCGGAAAGGAGGGTTCTGCAACCGTCGTTAAGTTTGACGTCGCGGCGCATGACCGTGCCGGTTTCGCACATTTCAACAACAACGGTGTGGGGGCTTACAAGGACGACGGAACGCTCAAGGATGAGGCGATTGTCTTGTATGTCACGGAAAAGAATAAGAATACGATATCGCAGGATATCTACACTTCTTCCGGGAAGACGACCTCCTGCACGGGTATCTCAGCTATCTGTTCCGCCTTGCAGAAGGGGTATGAGACACGTCCCGTCTGTATCCGTCTGATCGGCAAGGTGACGGCGGACGGCATGACTGGTTCGGGTGATTCCAATAATTTGCTCATCAAGTCTTCCACGGCTGGTCGTCCCGCAAAGAATATCACTGTTGAGGGTGTGGGCGATGATGCGACGTGCTATGGTTTCGGTGTGAGGTGCGTTAGGGTGCAAAGCGTGGAGATCAGAAATTTAGGCATTATGCTCTTCGGCGACGATGGCATCGCTTTCGAGACGGAGAACAAATATGTGTGGGTGCATCATAACGATATATTTTATGGGACGGCTGGTAGTGATGCGGATCAGGCGAAGGGCGACGGCTCGCTTGACTTGAAGAACGATTCCCAGTACATGACGCTCTCCTACAACCATTTCTGGGATTCGGGAAAGATGTCTCTTTGTGGCATGAAGTCCGAGACGGGTCCCAACTATATCTCTTACCACCATAACTGGTTCGACCACTCCGATTCCCGTCATCCGCGTGTCCGCACGATGTCGGTCCACGTCTACAACAACTACTTCGACGGTGTGGCTAAATATGGAGTGGGTGTGACCTACGGTGCGAGCGTCTTCGTAGAGGCCAATTACTTCCGTAACGTCTCTAAACCTATGTTAGCCTCCAAACAGGGAACCGATGCGAAAGGGGCGGGCACATTCTCCGGCGAGGATGGAGGTGTCATCAAGTCGTTCAATAATTATTATGCGGAGAAACCCTCTTCTTTCAGTTTCATCACCTACAAGGAGAACCCTACAAGTTTCGACGCCTACGAAGCCTCATCCCGCACGGAACAGGTCCCTGCGGCATGTAAAGCGTTGGCTGGCTCTTTGCGGTACGATAATTTCGATACCAATGCGCAACTCATGTATAAGTATAACGTCACCGAACCCGAAAAGGTGGCGGAGGTCGTGAAGGCGAGCGCCGGACGTATGAACGGAGGCGATTTCTCCTGGACGTTCAATAACAGTGTCGATGATGCGGACTATGCTTTGAACGTGAAACTGATGGAGGCGATAAGGAACTACTCTTCGGAATTGGTCTCCGTGTCGGGAGAGTAGGATTGGAAAATGACAAAGTTTTTTATGTGATTGTATTAGCGGGAACGTTGTGTGGTTTCCTGCTAAAAATGAGTCTGGAAAGTCTCTCTTTCCGGACTCTTTTTTGTTTTTTCACCTTAATCTTCCAACCTATCAAGGTCATGGTTCTTCTACTTGATGTTTATGGTCAGATGCTGCAGGAAAATGTCGCCATCCCCACTGTTTATTTGTTGAGTACATTCCTTTTTCGTTGGCTATTTGTTATTTTTGCGGAGAATTATCCTTAAGAGTACAAGAAGATGGAGAAGGGCGATATAGGATAGTTGTGTTCCTTCCGTGGAAGAAGAATGCCGATAGATGGGGGATGATTGTGGGTATTTCCGCTTTGGCGTTTCTGCTTTTCGGACCTCTACGCGATTATTTGTTATACATATATTATTGATACTAAATCTTCTGGATATAAGATGAATATACACTATAACCGTAAATACACAATATGAAGATAACCAATTCCTTAATACATCTCTTGCTATTAATGATTGTCTCTTCTTGCAGCAATTCTGTTAATGTTGAAAGTGGGAACTCCTTAAAGAACGATAGCAGCCAGTATGCCATTGAAGGAAATGACGATACTGTGAAGCTCCTTAAGCGGATAGTTCATAGAGTGAAAACTGATTCTGATAAGTTGGATAGGAGGAATGTTGTTTTCGAAGAACGCTATGATTCCTCAGGTAATAAATTGACACAATATGAAAAATTCGACAATTATTATATCTCGTGGAATTATTCTGTTCAAGGATTTAAACGGGGTTACGGTGAAAGCGATGACAGACGCATAGTACAAAAGGAATGTGAGTTTATATATGATTCCCATGGCAAGGAAGTTGATACTTTTATATATCATTTTTCAGGATGGCCTAGCCTTTTCGAAAATAAATTCAATTCCGATGGGAGTATAGCTGAGAAGTGCGAATACCGACACTACAAATTGGTAAGAAAAAATACCTACAAATACGATTGTAACGGAAAGGAAATAGAGGAATGTTGTTTTAACAGCAAACTGTATTTAGATTATAAAAAAATATTTGGCTATGATAACGATGGAAGATTGTCAGATATTGATGTTTACAACGGAAGAGGCAATTTAGAACGTAGTATTCTTGTTGAATATGAATATTACTAGGTCGTGTAAATGATATTATTGAATGATTGACTATGTGGTAACCTCCTAATGCGATTTCTTTTCAAGGTGAATGTTTACGAAAGGCTTAATGAATGACAAATCCTCTGTTGTGGGACGAACATTCGTATGCTCTTTACATAAAAAATCCGGGAAGAGAACCTCCCCGGATTTTTTTTTCATGGATTGATGCCTGCTTATTTCTTGCAGCCAGGGCACCAAGGTTGCAATTGCTTGAAGAAGTCGTTGCCCTTGTCGTCCACCAAGATGAATGCTGGGAAGTCCTCCACTTCAATTTTCCAGATAGCCTCCATTCCCAATTCAGGGTATTCCACGCACTCGATGCTCTTGATGTTGTTCTGTGCCAAGATGGCGGCAGGACCACCGATGGAACCGAGGTAGAAGCCTCCGTATTTCTTGCAGGCGTCGGTGACAGCCTGGGAACGGTTACCCTTCGCCAACATAATCATGGAACCGCCCTTGCTTTGGAACTCATCCACGTAAGGGTCCATACGGCCCGCTGTGGTAGGACCCATACTTCCGCAAGGCATTCCTGCAGGAGTTTTGGCAGGACCTGCGTAGTAGATAGGGTGGTCTTTGATGTATTGAGGCAAATCCTCGCCTGCGTCGAGACGAGCCTTCAACTTGGCGTGAGCGATGTCGCGACCCACGATGATCGTACCGTTCAAAGAGAGACGGGTAGAAACAGGATACTTGGAGAGCTCCTTGAGGATATCCTTCATCGGTTGGTTCAAGTTGATCTTTACGGCGTCGCCCTCGCCAGCCTGGCGAAGCTCTTCTGGAATCAATTCGTATGGTTTGTCGTCCATCTTCTCGATCCATATACCATCTTTGTTGATCTTACATTTGATGTTTCTGTCTGCAGAGCAGCTTACGCCCAAACCGATAGGGCAGCTCGCACCGTGGCGAGGCAAACGAACCACGCGTACGTCGTGCGCCATGTATTTACCTCCGAATTGAGCGCCCAAACCGATTTTGTGCGCTTCGTCCAACAATTGCTTCTCCAACTCTACGTCGCGGAATGCGCGTCCGGTCTCGTCGCCGGAAGTAGGCAAGCTGTCGTAGTAGTGGGTTGAGGCTAATTTAACCGTCAATAAGTTCTTCTCGGCTGAAGTGCCGCCGATGACGATGGCGATGTGGTAAGGCGGACAAGCGGCCGTACCCAACGATTTCATCTTCTCTACCAAGAAAGGAACCAATGTGCCCGGGTTTTGGATGCGGGCTTTCGTCTCTTGGTACAAATAAGTCTTGTTGGCTGAACCACCACCTTTGGTGACCATGAGGAAGCGGTATTCCATGCCTTCCGTCGCCTCGATGTCGATTTGAGCAGGCAAGTTACACTTCGTGTTCACCTCTTCGTACATGCTCAAAGGAGCGTTCTGGGAGTAACGGAGATTCTCTTCGGTGTAAGTTTTGAATACGCCCTTCGCCAAAGCCTCCTCGTCGCAGAAGCCGGTCCATACTTGCTGTCCCTTCTCTCCGTGGATGATGGCGGTACCTGTGTCTTGGCAGAGAGGCAATTTGCCCTTTGCGGCCACCTCAGCGTTGCGTAAGAAGGTGAGCGCTACGTATTTATCGTTGTCGCTTGCTTCAGGATCGCTCAAAATCTTAGCGACTTGCAAGTTGTGGGAACGGCGCAACATGAAGGAGACGTCGCGGAATGCGGCGTTCGCCATCTTGGTCAGACCCTCTTTCTCTACTTTAAGGATTGGTTTACCTTCGAAATCGCCGACAGATACATAATCTTTCGTCAGCAAATAATACTCCGTCTCGTCTTTGCCGAGTTGGAACATCGGAGCATACTTAAAATCTACAGCCATAATTCTGGTATTTAATATTTTACGTGTTTCGTTGTTTGAACGACTAAGTAACGAATTTTTTTTCAATTTTCATTGGTTTAGGAAGTACATTTTCTATTTATGATGAATATCCCTTAAAGACCATGGAAAATGGAAAAAATCCTATTTCTTTCATCTTAATTCATATTTATTATGTTATCTTTGTGTGGTGTGTTGTAAAATTATGGTTTTTCATTAAATTAATTAAGGTTTTATGAGGAATTTTTTACTATTCTTTCGGAATCATTCGGCTCCTATTGTGTGCCTGCAGTTTTCCACGAGGCCTAGCACCTTTCCGTAGGTGACGGTTGGAGGTTTACGCTGGATTTGTTCCCACATGCCATTCGGGCGGATATCCTTATGATGAAAAGTCCTGGCGGTTTGTGGATGATTTGTGCTTAAAGACAGTTCCATTTTCTCTCTTGTTACGGGGGGGACGTCGAGACTGGTTTTGATTTGTTTATGCGAATTTTAGGGAGTTTTATATTTTAGGGTTTCATTTAAAAATTATTATGGTGAAAAAATTATTAGTTACACTTTTAGGGACATTATGTGTCATGTGTTGTTTTTCGCAGGAATCGCTTGGGAACGTTGCTGGATTTGACAGCCGAATCCCGCCTGAACCGAATGCCCGTATTCCTGAGATTGTTGGTGACGCCGAAGTTTGTTCTGGCGGTGGTTTCGCTTTGTTTGGTCTGGATACCGTTCCGGAATATAGCCGGATCCAATGGTATGTGGATGGGGAGCTCCAACTCCATGAGAACGCTTCGACATTCAATTATCGTACTTCTTTTAATCGGAACACGACGAATGAGATCGGATGTGTTGTCATGATGTTGAGGCAAGCCCATGAGGAGTTCAATTATGACTATTGGACTTACGACACGGTTCAACTGCGGAATTTTTTGGTGACGAATGTGTGGTGCTGTTCTGATCCGAAGGGGAAAACCGTCTCCCGTAGGACGGTCTGGAAAGAGGATTTCGGTACATTCACATCCGAAGACACGTACACCAGATGGGATTACAGCGATCCTTCGTCCGTGAAGAAAAATGTTTTCCATACCGACTCCGCTTGGTCGTACTGCATGGATAGCGTGGTGCCCGGTTTCGTTTGTGCGCCGAATCCTTCGTACGAGAATACCTATTCGGTCGCCGCGCATGTGCCCAATAGGGAGGAGTTGCTTCCTATTGAATCTTCTGGATATTTCTTGGATTACACGGACGGCTCGGAATTCGGAGGCATGTTGTTCGTCCATATGAACGTGCAATCCGACACGGTCGTTTACTCGACGGTTATCAATGGACTTTGTGGGGATGATTTCACTTCTTATTCCGCGAGGTTCTATGCCCGCGCATTGACGGGACTTGGTACAGCTCCTAAACTCTTTTTCCGTTTCGTCGACGAGTCTACCGGAGAGGTGTTGGAGCCTACTGAGTTTGATTCATGGCGTATCTCTGACGAGGGGTTGTGGTCATATTTCTGGAACCAATTCGATTTTACGGGCACATCCTTGCGCCTGGAGATTTACACTACCCGTGATTACCTGAGGGAGATGGAGGACGTCATCTTGACGTTGGACGACATCCAATTGTGGGCGTGCGCTCCGCATTCTCCTGAGTTGGAGGTGAAGCGTATGTCGGATATGGTTGTCGGAGGCGCCGCCGAATCCGGCGCTGAGTTCGAACCATCCGTTGGCGCTGCCGGTTCCGATGATCCAATCAAGTTCATGACAGATGGTGTGAACGGTTCGTTATGGACCGTGGAAAATCAGCGCTCCGTAATCCAATATACTTTGACGCCGGACGATTACTCTTCTTGGAAGACCGTCGCCGAGGCAAGTGACTATGAAAGTGTGTTGGCGGAGCACGGGAAAGTGTTCTTCCGTTACGTGATCGGACCTGCTGAGATGATCGCGTCCAGTGTCATCAACCCTAACGAGGTCTGTGCCCCGTTCTCCATCTCCAATGTCGTGGAGTATTCCGAGGAAAAGACGAAGCCTAAAGTGGAGAAACCTGTTGTGGACGATATCGTCGTCTGCGAGGGCGGCATCCAGTATTTGTCCGCTTCCTTCGGACTGGCTCATCCTGATTTCTACTACAAGTGGTATTTGGCTGAACTCGATTCCACCATGACGGGTGAGCGGGTAAAGGTCATCAATAAGATGCGTCCCGAAGATGATTTGGTGAGCGTGTATGACTATTACGTCTCCATGTGTGACCGAGAGACGGGCGAGGAGAGCGAGAAGGCCCTCCAACAAGTGCTCGTGTTCTCCGCTCCGAAGTCCATCCCAGAACGTCTCTCCCTTTGTGGCCAGGATGTCGACATCACACAAGCCTTGTCTCCTTATTCCACGGATGGCTATGTTTATTCGCTCACTTTCTTCGACCAAGAGCGGGGGGGCAATATTGTGGATCAGGATGACTTGACGGAAGGCGGTATCTATGTCGTGCAAAATGTTAAGCCTTTGAGGCATATCGAGACATGTAGGTCGGATAGGCGATATCTTGAGCTGGATTTGTCGTGTTCGAAACCTGATGTGAATGTGACGGAGAATGAGGAGAATAAATGTGCGGAGGTTCAGTTCTCTCCGGTGGATGGCGCTTCGGCATATCACCTACGTGTTTTTGACGGAGATTGGTCTCTCATCAATTCCGTTTCCTTCACCTCCGAGGGGGAGAAGTCCGACCTGTTGCGCTATAGTTCACAGTTTCCTCTTATCCATTATGTGTTTGATGTGGTGGACGCGGATAAGTCGCTAGCGTACCGCACGGTGGGAACGTACAAAAATAACAACAGTGATGTTTCTGGCGGGAAGGATTATCCGGACAACGGATCCTATGTCTATGTATGGGGTGGCCGTTTATACGTCTTCGGCGCCACGGATGGCGAGGTGATGGTTACCAATATGTTGGGACAGGTAGTCTCTGTAGGCAGAGTGGAGAAAGGTGAGACTTGTTCTTTCCGTTTGTCCAAGGGTGTCTATTTCGTCAGCGTGAACGGTGACGTCACGAAGGTGTTGGTGGATTAGTTGCCGAGTTTCATAGTTATGTCTCTTCGCCAAGGCGCTTCGCTTAGGTGGGGAGAAAAAAATAGCCTCAATGTTTTTCCTTTGGAATTCATTGAGGCTATTGACGTGAATTAAATCTCCGTCGTCGATGATTTTGTCGCTGTCGTTTCATTTGTTCGCTACGTTTATGGGTTATTTACTCATGGAATTGATTTCCATATAGACTTTGATTCCGAAGATTGCGGCGAATGAGGTCGCTAAAATTGTTGTTACTATCATAATCGTAATATTTAAAAGGTTAATTACTTAAAGGATGTTTCCTTTGTGGTCTTATTTGTTGTCCTTGATTGAGTCGAAGGCCATGAGCACTTTTGCGATGAAGCAAGCTGCGATTGATGAAAAAAGAACTGTAACCATAATAATGTAAATTTATGCGTTATTAATATGTTATTTATGTAATTCCTCGTTGAATTACATTGCAAATATAACACCTGATTTTATAATAACAAATAAATATACCGATATTTTTGTTAAAATAATTTAATATATGCATTATATGGTTTATTAATGAATACATACTGCATATTTTACGTATATTTAATATGAATAAACATACAATGTTAATAATGTATAAATATTAATGTTATGCTGTTGTATTCTCCCTTTTTATTCTTATATTTGTTATACATAACATTTAAAACTATTACGGCTATGGGAAATTTTTTGAAAGGTGCGGTTTTTGGAGCCGCTGCAGCATTGTTGGGAAATTACTTGTTGAATACCGAAGAGGGTAAAGAGACTTGTAAGAAGGTCAAGGACAAAGTGAGGAAGACGGCTGATGAGATGAAGGCGAAACTCGAAGAGGGGTTGCGTGAGGATGAAGAGCCGAACAAATTCCCTGACGAGCAGAACGATGAGATTTTTGAATAATAGATAAAGGACAGGTTCCTTTTTCGAATGGAACAAGTGGATTCGGAGCGTGTAGACGTGGGGAATCCACTTTTTTATTTTATAGATGATGAAGCTATGTGGTTTCTTCGATGGTTAAAAAAAGAATCGGGGGCTGTCGGCACATTGACAGCCCCCGATTCCGTATATCAGAGATTCTCTTATTTGCCGATGAGCATAGGGTAAGATTGTCCGTCCGAATTGATAAGGATGAAGAATCCTGACTCAAGTTCGTCGCATTGTCCGTTGTAAACGTTGACCGTTCTGACGAATCTACCTGTTACGTCGAATGCCTTGTAGATACCGTCTTCCATGATGTCGTCGTTTGTGATCAATTCGAGACCTGTCTCATCGTCGGCGCTAAGCAGTTTGAAGGTCATGTTGTCGATGTCGAGGAAGTCTCCTGTGATTTCTAATTTCAGGATGTGCTTGCCTTTCGTCAGTTTTTGCAATTGGGTGGTAACGGTCTTGAACGTCTTCCAGTCACCAGTATTTGGCACGTCCACGAATCCGCCCGGTGTTCCGTCGGCTCCAGGAATGATGAATTTGTTGTCCATGTATAGGGTGAACTGCGCTCCGTCGTTGCCGGAAGCGACTCTGGATTCGACGACATATTCGCCATCCTCCTCCACTTCGACGGTGTATTCCACCCATTCTCCTGTTTGGGTATATCCGATAGCTGTAGCGTTCATGTCCACACCTTCGTTGCGTTTTGTGTTTGCGTCAGCATTTCGGTTCTCTTCGTCGTTGTCGTGGTAAGCGTTGCCTTCGCCGCCCAAATCAAACTCCTCGGCTTCGATTTTCCCCGGAATCTTGAAAGGGGTTCCGTTGAAAGGCTTTTGCTCTTCCATGATTTTGATGGATATCTTTCTGGACGAATACTCCTTGCCGTTGCTGTCTTTGCCGACTGCCCAGATGGAGTGGGTTCCCTCTTCGATATATTCCCATACGTAAGAGGTTTTTCCTTGTGCGATGATTTCGTCGTCGGCGTAGATGTCCACACTTTTGATGTCGTTGTTTTCGACATTCACTGTGATTTCCGCTTTGCCCGGTTCGGATTCTTGTGTGGCGATGACGGAAATGGAGAGGTCGGATTGTTGTACAGGATTGTCTCCCAGTAATTTCAACATGGTCTCCGCATATCTTTGCCCTAATAATTTATAACCGTCCGCATTGAAGTGGTATTGGTCACTCGCCGCACCACAGCCGTCTGCCGAGATGACGTGTGCGGTTGGAATTGTGTTCGGAACGGTTCTGATGACGTTGTTATGTCCTGAGCAAGGACCTGTGTGACGTACCTCGCCCACCAGCAAAGGCACTTCTGACGCTTTCAGACCGAGGTCGGTCAGCATGTTCTCGTAAACGCCCTTCAAACGGGTTGGCCAGTTGCTTTGACCACTGTTGGTCTCGCCTTGGTGTACCAAGATACCCTTGATGACACCTTCTTTTTGCGCTTGTTTCGCCAAATCGATGATTCGCCCGTAAGGGTTGCTGCCATATTCTTTGGCGTAATCCTTCAACCATTGGTCGTTAGGTCCAAGACCGTTTAGGTATGATTGGTAGTTGTTCTTCTCGAACAATTGGATGTCGGCACCGCCCACGGCGACCACGATGACGCCTACTCTGATGGCAGGGTCAAGCTCCTTCACCAAGGTACGTCCGAAGTAGTCCACCGGACCGAAGCCGGAGTTGCCCAAGCAACGCGCCAAAGGCGGATTGGCTGTGTACCATTGCCCTAATTTACGACCGCTGCCGTCATTGCAGCCGTCTGCGCTGAACAACATCTGGAAACGTTCGTCGACTCCGGTTTTGTCTCCGCTCGGAATCTGGGCGTTCCCTTCCATGTTGGATTGACCCCAACAGATGTAGATGTGAAAATTCGGATCAGGTTCCGCAAAAGAGAATGCGGACGCTCCCAAAAGACATAGCATAAGAACTATGCGTAAAAGTGTATTGTTTTTCATGGCTCAAAAAATTATGTTTTTTTCTAAAATTACTATATATTAAATGAACTCAATACTAGACTATTTTGTAGCCTTAAACGACTAGTCGTTGGCTACCATATATTTTTCATTTTCGCAAATGTAGGGATAAAAGTTGTATTTGAGTAGGATTTTTTTCCCAAATGTATAGGGCTATTTGTGATTTGACTGAAGAAAAAGTCCTTTTTGTGTCCATAATTACAGCGTTTGTTATGATTTTAATGTGTCGGGTAAAAAAGGGTCTATGGGCAGTTTGGTTTGGTCGTAATTGGTCGTCCTGTGGATGTCTTCCTTTTTTTGTGGAACTTGATGTGGCGTCTCTGTATTTCTTCCTTGATTAAAAGGATTATTTCCTTGTCTTTTATTTGTTGTTTTTGAAAATGATATTGATTAATGGAAGCGCTCTGCGTTTCCATTCCGTCGATAGCTTGGAATGGATTGTTTGTTGTAAACGACAAGATGCTTTTTATGAGATATCGTTCTTCTTGATGGGGAATCGTGTATGATGTGAAAAGCGTGTGCGCCACAATTGTAAATGTGGCGCGCGCTTTTATGCTTCAGAAATTATCTCTTATTTTTTATCACTTTGATGTTTTGTCCCCCTATTCCTATCAGATAGCACCCTTCTTCTAATCTTCCGCAATCGATGCTGATATCGTTGAGTCCTTCCTTTAGGCTCACCTCTTCCCTTTGGAGCGTCTTCCCGAGCAGATTGCTGATGGTCAGTGTGACCGCATGGCTTTGCTCCGCATAGAGTATGAGGTGTGTCTCTCCTTCCGTCGGATTAGGGTAGAGATTAGTTTGGTAACCCTTTTGTATGTTAGAGATTCCGGTCTCTTCCCGGTTCATATCCATTAGGTAGTAGCAGGCGTTGCTGATGATGCGGAGCGCATCGTCGGTGAGGTTGCCGTAGGAGCTGCTGTTCAGACCGATTTGGATGTACTTTTGGGTGATGTCCGTGCCTCCGACGCTGCTCCCCGGCTGGATTTCGAGGATGGAGACTTGTGCGGCGCCCTTGACGGAGGCGATGGCGTTGATTGTCCCTTGCGCGCTGCTGAACGATTCCGGATTCATGTAGGTCAACGCTTTGTTGTTGACGCTCGTGACCATCCTCACTTCGTTGCCGTTCGTGAACTCCACGTCCTTGAACATCGGGTGGGAGAGGTGCTCTTGCGCCACGGCTAGGGTGGTGGCTTCGTAGTTGTCTCCGTAGCCTGTCGTCGCCCAGTTCCAAGCTCCTTCGGTGTTCTTGTAGCCGTGCACTTTCAGGTTGAGCATGGGTTTGTCGAGTCCCTTCAGTTTCGCCATGATGGGTGCGGTGGACGGTGTCTCTTCGCTGATGATGACGAGTTCATATTTGTTGAAATCTTTCTCTGTGTCATAGGCGTCTATCTCCTCAATGAAAAAGTCTTGGTTCTTTTTGAGGGTGGCGAGTATCTTGTCGTTGCCGTAGTTGGCGTTCGACGGGTCTGTGACGTAGGCGATTCGCTTCGTGTCTTCTGGTAAAACGTTGATGATTAGTTCTTTCGAAATCGGGTTCTCTCCTCCGACCGTGGTGACGGTGACGCTTCCGGAGTGTGTGAACCGGCCGGTGACGATGACGGAGTTGTCCCGTCTGTTGATAGCGCCTTCGAAGTCGAGGGATGAGGCTACTTCCAAGTCTGTGGAGGCTCCGCCGTATGTGAAGGTGACGCACTCCATCTCTTCGTTCGGGAAGAGTGTTTGCTCCAATTTGCCGCTGGTGCTCATTATGGCTTGGGTAGGTGGTGTAGGTTCCTTGGCGTAGTAGATGTCGGGCAGTTGGACGTCCGACACGCCGTCTCCTATGTAGAAGCCCAAGTGGGGCGGTTGGTTGTAAGCGGTATTTTGCCAAGCGATTCCGCAGCGGTAGATAGGGTCATGCATGGGGGTGAAGAGCCTGTGCTGGGTCTCGATGGTGGTGGTGTAGATGAATATTTGGCTCGGATTATTGTTGTTATAGGTGATGATCTCTTCCCGCCAATCTCCGAAAAGGTCGGCGGAGAGACAAGGGTTGGCTTTCGAACCGTTGATGGATGAGCCATGAAGGACGATGAGGGTGTCTGCTTCGTGCCCGTTCCATTTGGTGATGACGTTCCCGTCGAGTAGTTCGTCTTGCAGGTCTCCGTCCCAGTAGGTACGGAAATTGATGGATGGCTTGTCCGAGGAGATGACTTTCCCTTTGCAGTCGTAGACTCCGTCGCCTCTTGTGCTCCAACACTCCAAGCCGCGGTGAGAGGCGTCGATGTCGGCGGAAAGTCCACGTCCGTTGTCTTTCTGCCCGCTTCCCCTGAAGATCACGTCTCCTGTTCGCAGGTTTCTCAGCTCGAAACTGTAATCGGAAGGTTCCTCTTCGTGAACGAACCATCCTTCCAAGTCGGGTGTGCTCGGATCTATTTGCGAGATGTGCATGGCGTCGCCGTGTCCGAATCCTTTGCGGTATTGGAGCCTTCCGTCGTGGTCGATGCCTGCGGAACCGTAGATGATTTCGTCGAAACCGTCGTTGTCCACGTCGGCGACGGATATGTTATGGAATCCCTCCCCGTAGGCGCCTTGTCCGGCGGTAGTGGAGTGGTGTTCCCAACGTTGTACCAGTTTCCCGTCCTTGAAATCGTAGGCGACGAGGTTGGATTGGGTGTAGTAGCCGCGGCACATCACCACGCTAGGGTGTACGCCGTCCAGATAGGCGGTGCAGGCGAGGAACCGGTCCACACGGTTTCCGTAGTTGTCGCCCCAAGTGGATTTGTTCGATACGTTTCCTCTCCCCGGATTGTAGGCGATTGTGTGGATTTCCTCGCCGGTCTCTCCGCTGAAAATGGTGAGGTATTCCGGTCCGCTGAGGATGTAACCGTTGCTATTGCGGTAGTCTTGGTTCGGGTCGTCGTTGTTCATCTTAATGGATTTCCCTTTCCCGTCTTTGCTTCCTGGGGCGGTTTTGCAGACCATCTCCGCCTTACCGTCGCCGTCGTAGTCATAGACTTGAAACTGGGTGTAGTGGGCTCCCGCTCGTATGTTTTTGCCGAGGTCTATGCGCCAAAGGAAGGTGCCGTCGAGTTTGTAGCAGTCGATGAATACGTTGCCCGTATAGCCTGAGTTGGAGTTGTCTTGGGCGTTGGAAGGGTCCCATTTTACGAAGAGCTCGTATTGGCCGTCTCCGTCCGCATCTCCCACGCTCATGTCATTGGGCGTGTAGGTGTAGTTGCCGGATGGGTTGGAGCCTCCGGCGGGGCGGTTCAGCGTGAGTGTCTTGTATTGTTGTCCCCACACGCCTACTGGCTCGGATGCGCTCTTCTCGGTGCCGTCGACGATGCTTTTCACCGTGTATTGTGAATTCTGCGAACCTTGTTTGTCTAAGAAATTGGACTTTGTCGTGATGGGTGTGTCGTTGATTTTTGTGCCGTCGCGGTAGAGGTTGAAGGAGACCTCATCTCCTTCCGTCCCCAACACGCGCCAGCTGACGAACACGCCGTTGTTGGTTTTGACGGCCACGACGCCGCGGTCGAGGTATTCCATCTGTTTCGATAAAGGGAATACGTTCGCCGTATAGGTCAATGCGATGGTAAGAAGGCATAATAGCCTACGAAAAAGGTTGTTCTTTCTTTTCATACGTTTTTTTTCAATGGTGGTATATACTTCTAATTCTTCCCTTGAAGAACAATACAATAGTCTGACGCAAAGATATATTATTTTTTTAATTCTCTAATTGAAAATTATTGGTGTCCGCTAAACATCAAAAGGCATAACAAAACAGTCTGCAATGCCAGTAAATACGGCATTGCGGATCTTTTTTTTGAAAAACAAGCCCCCTAGTCAAACAACGAGAGCTGAATAGGAGGCTCTTTTCCTTGTCATCGTCTCGAATTTTTCATAGTCGATATAGGCTCTGTCCAGTGCCACGATGTCTCCTTTGGCGTATTGCGAAGGCTGGAGCATGAAGCTGTCGTTTGTGGCGGCTGATGTGAACTTTATATCGGACGGTACGCCCTCATTGGCATATATGATTGTGTGGGCCTTGATTCCGCCCTTCTTTTTCCCCGTCTTTGGGTGTCTGCCAACGCCCTTGAAGATA
>JAZLJL010000010.1:0-37493 GCA_045617845.1 Paludibacteraceae bacterium
AGAGGGTGGCGCAGAAGGTCACAATATCTTTGGCTGCAGCACTAATGATTTTAACGGGGATTATTCTCCTAAAGCGGGATCCGTTTGCTTGGATATGGGTTGCGACTATGAACCATTGTCTTCCATTGATGTGATGGGTAACAAACGTGTTCAAGGCTTGGCTGTCGATTTGGGTGCGATAGAGTCTTCCGATGTCAATCCAATACAATCGAGCAAGGAGGGAATTATCTATGTGAGAGCGGATGGCGATGTGGATGGAAGCGGTTCTTCGTGGAAAGAGGCGACCAGTCTGCTCCAATTGGCGGTCAATACCGCCTCCGCCCAGAAGGCTAAAGTCTATGTGGCGGCTGGAACCTATAAGGGCGACACGACGGCAAAAAGCGCCTTCACGATGGTGGAGGGCGTGGAAGTCTACGGCGGATTCGCCGGTACGGAGACAAGTGCGGATGAACGTAATCTGAAAAAGAACAAGACGATCCTGACAGGTCAGGACGTACAGCGTGTGTTGTTCCAACCGAATGATTTCACCGATAGTACAATCGCTGTTTGGAATGGTTTCGTCATCGAACATGGTATGTTCAAAGAGGATGATACGCCTGAGGGGGCGGGTGTCTATTTGAGGGACTATAGCGTATTGGCCAATTGTGAGGTCCGCTATAATACCAGTAAGTTTAACGACAGTTATGGCTTGGGAATCTGTCTTGGGTTGGCTCCGCATAGTGTGGTGGAGAATTGCCTTGTCCATCACAATTCGGTAGGAAGGTATGAGGACGGAAATTACATGCGTTCATACGGAACGGGTATCTGCAGCGATGATGGTTGTCAAATCATTAATTGTACCGTGGTGGATAATCTTAGCAGTGAAGGTGCTTGCGCGGTCGACCTGAGGTGGAATAACAATATGATGGTGAATACGATTGTTTATGGTAACAAAAATGTGAATTATAGTGGTGAAGTTACCAGCCCAATTAATTTCTGCCATAATTATGATATGCCTATCATTCATTGCGCGATAGAGGATTTTGATTCGCAGGATAACGGAAACATCATTTTGGCATCCGCAAACAACGGGAATGTTTCCACTCAGAATTATGTCAGATTCATTAATCCTACTAAACAGGATTATTCGTTACATGCCACTTCCGCATGTGTTGATAGGGGTCTCGACTCTGTCTCCGCGACATTGAAAGATATCTATTCTAACCTTCGTGTCTACAATGGTAGAATCGATATCGGCGCCATCGAGTGGGATGGCACATACACTTCCATGCAGACGTATGGTCAATATGTTTGTAGCGGAGCGGATTCCAAGTTAGAGTCTTTCGACCAAGTGGCGGATCATTTTGAATGGAGGATGGTTTCTAATGATGGTGTGGAGGGCTTTATCGAGGCTGGTGAGGATACGATTCCTGCCATGAATCTGGTGAATTCCACAGCGGACACGCTTCATCTTGTCTATTCGGTGACTCCATACGAAAATGGTGAGATGAAGGACACTTTCGAATATGACTTCGCTGTCCTTCCTTTGCGCACGATTGGTGAAATCGAATTGTATGAGCCGGACGATTCTTTGACCTCGACAAGCAGATTCGTTAATTTCAGTTGGAAGGAGGTGGAGAATGCGACTTCCTATTCTTTGAGTTTTGCGGACACCTCCAATAAATGGTCTGCTAATGATTTGGATGTCAGAACCTATTTCAGATATCAGTTCGATAACCATATGAGCTATCGTTGGTTCGTGACCGCATCCAATGAGTGTCTCTCCAAATCGTTCGACACATTGTGTCTGATGGTGGATGAGCCTTCGTTCATTAGATTCCATGAGGAGACGGTGAACATCGCCTCTAAGTTGAATCGATCTGATAGTATTGGGGTTTATGTGGAAGGGAATGAGTTGGACAAACCGATTCAAATGGAGTGGATCGGAAAGGATAGTTTGTCGTTCAGTTCCAAGTTCGCTGAAGAGTGGAAGGATAACGAGGGCGGATATGTCATGGTATATTTCCACCCGGCCACGGAGAGCGAAAAGTATAGCGCTCAGTTGGTCGTTTCAAGCGGTTCTGACAGTGATACACTTCAGGTGATGGGGTATATTCCTAATTATTATGAATACACGATAAAAACAGATCGTCAGGTTTATCTCTCTACGGATACCGTCCGTTTCTCCGGATCGGTTTCTGATATGCATGATAGTCTTGTGGCCAATAAAACGTTTGAGGTCTATCTGATCGCTCAGGAGGTCGATTATCGTCGTACGTTCAATGTGACTACGGATGACAAGGGAGCCTTCTCTTTCCCATTCATTCCTCAATATTCTGAAACGGGTAGTTATACTTATGGTATATGCTTGAAGGGAGATGAAAAAAAGGAGGAGATGGGTGCCTTCGATATCCTCGGTATTCAAGTGGAGGTCGATAAAGATTGGTATATGACGTCGGAGGGCGTGTTGAACGGAAAGGTTTACATCCGTAACAAGAGCCGCGACGCTTTATTGAGTCATTTGGAAGTCGATACGCTTAGCCTTCCTGAGAATTGTAAAGTCCAATTCGATGGTGTGGATACGCTCCTGGGTGGTAAATCGGTGTATATGAATTATGAGGTTCAGGCTACGGATGTCTCCAAACAGGTTGAAATCTGTAAGTTTAAGGTCGTTTCCAAGGAGGGTGTTTCCGTTCCGTTCTCGACAGAATTCTTCGCTAAATCCAAAGAGGCGGAATTGCGTACCTCCCTCACTGGCATCAATACGACGATGACCAAGAACGCTACGAAGACTATCGCTATCCCGTTGTTCAATAATGGTTCTGCGTCTACGGGTCAAATCAGCGCTTCTTTGCCAGCCGACTTCGGTTGGATGTCCATGATGTACGGCGAGACGATTCCGGAACTGAAGGCTGGTGACAGTACGGTGGTATACTTGACGTTGTCTCCAAAGGATGATGTCATTTTGGATGTTCCGTATAAGGGCACTATTTACTTTAACAGCGAGAAGGGCGAGGCTTTGCCGGTGTCATTCGATATCGAAGCCGTTTCCTCGGCGGTGGGCTCTTTGTCTTTGGAAGTGATTGATGAGTATTACTATTCATCTCCTGATCAATCGCATCTGAGCAATGCTACGGTTTTGCTGCAAAAGATATACGCTTCCGATACGGTCGCGTTTGATGTTACGGACGAGTCTGGCTTGCTTTCCTACGATACGCTGACGGAGGGTACCTACTTGTTGACGGTCCGTGCGGATCATCACTCGGAGTACAAGGAGTATATCAACATCGATGCGGCACGTGAGTTGAAGAAACAGATCTTCTTGAATTACCAAGCTGTGACTTACACTTGGGATGTTGTCCGTACCGAGATTGAGGACGAGTATCAAATTGATTTGGTCGTGACGTTCGAGACGAATGTTCCTGTTCCTTCCGTTACCCTCGATTTGAGCCGCCAATTGCCTCGCTTGGAGGAAATCCAAGATAATGAGGAGGTGAGCTTCTCTGTCATTATGACCAATCACGGTCTGATCGCGGCGAAGGATGTGGCGATTAATTTCCCTGAATTGGATGGATATGAGATTATTCCTCTCTTCGATAAGATGGATTCTCTTCCTGCTAAATATACTCAGGTCATTCCTGCCGTTCTCCGAAAGGCGAACGCTTCGTTGAGGTCCGGTGGCGGAAATAACTGCGTGGGAATCAGCGCCAACTATACTTATATCTGCGGAGGCTCTTCCCATGGCGGATCCGCTTCCACTAAGCAGTTGTGGGATTATGAGTGCTCATCGTCCGGTTTCGGTGGTTGGGCAGGTTTCGGCGGTTACGGTGGTGGCGGAGGCGGCTTCGCTGGCGTCGGTTACGGTGGCGCGGGTGCTTCCTCTACGACTGATTTGTGCTCCTCGCTCGATTCTTTGAATTGTGATCCGCTTAGTCCTATTAAGAGTTGCGCATTGGATGCCTTGGGTGCTTTGGCTCCTGGATTGGGTACAGCAATCAATATTTATAGTTGCCTGGAGTCCGCTTCTACAGGTAGTATGGGTGAGTTTATCGAGGGATGTGGCTCCGGTTTCGTTCCTATCCCATTCTTCGGCTGCGCCAAGGATTTGTTGAAGTATTTGGCATGCAAGGCTTTGACAGATGGCGGTAAACCGATCCATGGAAGGCCAGCTGCCTCTCTAAGGTCATATACGGTCTCTGATAAGAGTTGGTTGTCCGATGAGGAACTTCTGACCCAATCCATGTTGGACATCTATATGTTCAATCGTATCTTCGAGGATAGGAAAACAATGATTGTCGAATGCTTCGGTGATGAATCGGCTCTTGATAAGAAAGGTTTCAGTAATTTCCTTGCCGAGGTCGGCCCTAGTTTGTCGAAAGAAGAACCGATCGAGTGGAAGACGGTTTGTGATATTCCGGAGTCTGAACTTTCCGTGAACGAGATGTGGGCGATGGCTGAACATTGGAATAAAACTTTGGAGGCTTGGGCGAAAGGTGAGAACGAGCCTGAAAATCTCGGTAACTTAAATGTCATCCATGCTTGTATGGATAGTATCCAAAGCAGTATGGATTATATAGAGTACAGAGGATATAAGGGAAATGTAGAGGCGATGGTCACAGAGGCGATGGATGTTATGAAGGTGAGGGAACAGAAGCATCAGAGCGGCGTTTGCGCTCAGGTGAAGTTGCTGATCACCCAAACGTTGACCATGACGCGTGAGGCGTTTGAGGGCACGCTCAACATCTCTAATAATCGTGATACCTCTTTGAATGCCGTGGATATGAGGATTGAGATATTGGACGAGGAGGGTAATGTGGCGAACGACCTTTTCCAAATCAATATCAAATCGCTTTCCAACATCTCCGGTGTTTCTGGCGAGGGCGTTTTGCATTCCGGTCAAACTGGAACCGCGGTATTCCAATTCATCCCTACGAAATATGCGGCGCTCACAGAACCTAAGCACTATTCGTTCGGCGGCACGTTCTCTTATGTGGATCCTTATACGGGTGATACGGTCAAAAATAAGATGGCTCCTATCTGGATGACTGTGCAACCGAGCCCTAATTTGGTGATCGACTACTTCATGCAACGTGATATCTTGGGTGATGACGCCCTTACGGAGGATAGGGTGGAGCCTATCGTGCCTGCGGCGTTGGGTGTCTTGATTAATAACACCGGTGCGGGGAACGCTAAGAACGTGACGCTTTCTACTGCCCAGCCTAAGATTATCGATAACGAGAAAGGCTTGCTGATAGACTTCAAGATTATCGGTTCAAGTCTGAATGGATTGGATTGCCAATTGGGCTCCGAGATGATTAATTTCGGTGACATCCCTGCTAAGAGCGCGTCTGTAGGCGTTTGGTGGATGACCAGTTCCTTGATGGGCTTGTTCGTCGATTATGAGGCGTCCGTTACCCACAAGAGCAGTTATGGCAACAGCTATTTGAGTTTGGTCGATACTGTCCGTATCCATGAGCTGATCCATGTGACGAGGGATTACACGAAGGGTGATGTGGTACCTGACTTCCTTGTGAACGATAAGAATGACGCTTATCATGCTCCTGATATGCTCTATTTGTCTGATGGTACGACAGAAGAGGTCGTGAACGCTAAGAGCGGCTCTTTCAATGATGCTGTTTTGAGTGATAACGATTCTGTCCTTCTACTGACGGTTGAACCTTCTTCTCTAGGCTGGAATTATCTGAAATTGGATGATCCGAGCGATAACAAGTTCGAGGTCGCTAAGGTGACCCGTGTCAGCGACGGATTGGTGCTTCCTCTCGATAATTTCTGGCAAACGCATGTCACGCTTACCTCTTCTTCCGACCCTGTCTATGAGAACAAGTTCCATTTCTTGGATAAAATGCCTTCGGAGAAATCTGAAAGCTACCAGATTGTGTTCCGTATGAAACGTAATACGTTGGATGTGATCAGCATCGATTCCGTTCCTGTCACTTTCACGGAAACGCCTATCCGGAGCTTGACGGTTACCTTTAATGAGGCTATCAAAGACTCTTCGTTTGATTACAAGGATCTCTCTCTAATTTGCCAAGGACAATTCGTGCCGTTGGATTCCTCTCTTACGATCAAGAAGGTGGACGATACCCATTATGATATGGATATCTCAGCCTACACATTGGGAACAGGTTATTATGAATTGACAGTGAACACCAGCGCTATCCAAAACGCGTATGGGTATGAAGGTTATTTTGGAAAGGCTGTTTCTTGGGTCCAGATGGTCGATGGCTTGTTGGTTTCCGCCGATAGTGTCACCAATATCAGTGCCGATTGTCTGGTGCTGAGCGGAACTGTTGAAGGTGACACGAAGATTCTTGCGAAAGGATTCCTTTTGCGGAATGTGAAGAATGGTGAATGGATAGAATATCTTTGCGATGGGGATTCGTTTATGGTGAAGATTTCTCAACTGGAAGAGGGTGATTATGAGTATAAAGCTTTTGTCTCAACTGAAAATACGGAAAGGATTTTTGGTAATACTGTACGTTTCAATTCCCCTAAACTGGGTAATGGCGTGCCAATGGTCGACTCTGACGCCTCGTTGTCTGTCTATCCGAACCCAATGGAAGATAGACTCTGTCTTTCTTTGCCGGAGGGAGTTAATCTAGTCAGGTTGCAGACCTTGGACGGGAAGGAGATTTTCGCCCACTCATATGACACCCAAAATGTGATGGTTGATGTTTCTTCTTTACGTTCTGGCAGTTATTTGTTGGTCGTTAGTGACGGGAAGAACCATGTTCGCACAGTCAAATTATTGAAGAAATAAACGTGTGTATTCTATTTGTTTGGAGACCGATTCCTGAAAATGGATCGGTCTCCTTTTTTGTATTTATTACTTGACATTATTATTTTTGTAGGTGTGTTTTTGTTTTTATTGTGATAATTATGAGTGACAACAAAGAAGAGAGGGGAAGTGAATATATGTTGACTCCTCTTCCTTATTATCTTCTAAAGGTTAAGATAGTTGGTTGGCTGTGCTTTGTGTTCTCGGTCCTTATCCTTTTCGTAAACGGGATTTGTTTTGATGAAGGAGTTGGGGCAATCCCTATTATTTTGTTTTTGGCTTTGTCTTGGCTCGTGGGTGCTTATCTTCTCTGTTTTGTCCGTCTTTGTAAAGATGATTTCATTCGTGTCGATGGAGCTGGCTTGACGATTGAAGTCCATGACCGTAGTTTGTTCCCGAAACGTTGTTCGGTCTCTTATAAGTGGTCGGAGCTCTCTTCTTTTGATATGATTGTCGGTGATGATGCCCCTACATTTATGACGCTAGAGTTGTATGGAACTGATGGAGATTTGTTGGATCGGTTTAAACCAGAACTCCTTTTTGCGCTGGAAGAGCTGTTATACTTGGACTACTGCATGATGGATTATATATGGTTTAAAAGTGCGGATGACTATAATGAGCGCGGTGGGGCGTACTTTCCTCGTAAGAAGGGACATTATGGATTGGTCTCTTTTTTCTTCTTCTTCTTTTCTCTTTTGTTGTTTTCCTTCTCTTTCTTTTCTTTCTTTTGGACGTGCGTTTCCATCGTTCTTTTTTTGTCTGGCTTATGGCGTGTTTATCTTGGAGTGGTCTCTAGAAAAGATTGCATCGTAGTTGATGCTGAGGGAATTGGTGTCGATCTTCATACCACGTTTATGGGAACCCATATTAAAAAGAGGGTGGAATCTGCCGAATTTGGGTCTTACTCTGTCGAGGATAATTGTAGGTTAAGGATATGGGATAGGGAAGGGAAGGAACTATTGAACTGTGATTGTTCCAAATTCTCGCAGATTAGGCGATTGGATTTGCTGTTGAAGTTGATTCTCTGTGAGTGATATTTTCATTTGTTTTTATAAGCGAAAAAGAGTTGCCTGCATGGTCAACTCTTTTCTGTTTTGCGCATGTTCTTCCTATTGGACGCTTCTTTTATGCTTGTTTCACCTTGCTTTTCAAGAGGGAGAGCGACATTTTCCAATTCTTGAGTTTCGGGACGATGCTCAAATATTGCTTTAATAATGTTTTGTTCTTCTTTAGCAGAAGCTTTTGACATATTTGGATATGGAAATCGTTGATTTGGGCTGTTGAGGCTATCTCCGTGGCGATTGGGTCGTTCATGACATCGTCCAAAAGCAGATTGTTGGATACCCGTCCTTGGAGATGCCCGTACATGCGTGTCATTATGTGGTTGGCTAATGGCACGATGTCTCCGTCGTTTCCCCAAGAGTGCAGCATCTTTTTTACATCTGTGTAGATGGTCTCCAATATCTTATAATAATTAGGCAGAACCTTGGCTTTAATCTTGGAGTGGAATACCCTGTAGTTATATCCGCAGTAATCAATGATTTTCACGGATGAGACGTAATTGTAATATCGGTAGTTGAACACGATGTCTTGGGAACGTCGGAAGTCTGGAAATTCAACTTTGTTTTCTTTGATGACGGAATGCTTGAAAAGTTTGCCCCACGGACCGGAAACCAAGCCTTGGTTCAATATGGTGACATAAATATCTCTTGCCTCCTTTTGATTGTCGATGAATTTCTCGTAGGATTTCCTTTGCGAGATCTGTTCGTTTCCTTTGGTGTCTTTACCGTAGTGGTGTTCTGTGGCGCCGCAGATGATTAGGTCTGCATGTGTTTCGTTTTGCGCTTCCATCAACCTCTCCACGTAATCACTTTCCACCCAATCGTCCGGATCGATAAATATCAAAAACTCCCCTTCCGCATTTTGTATTCCTGTATTCCTGGCGATGCCGGAACCTTGGTTCTCTTGGTGTATATAGCGGAAATGTTCATGTTTACCAGCATATTCTTTCACGATGGAGGCGGTATTGTCTTTCGATCCATCGTCCACGATAATCGCTTCGATGTTGGGATAGGTCTGTGAGCGCAGGCTGTCCAAACAAAAAGTAATGTATTCTTCTACATTATATGCGGGAATAATGATACTGACTAATGGTGACATTTCAATTATTTATCCTATTTAAGTGTTGAATCAAACTCTATGAAAGACATCTTGCTTACATCTTGGGATAGTGATAGCTTAATCCCGGTCTTGGTTTTTATAGCTGCCTTCCTTCCTATTTCCCGCAAATTTACGGGGAATCTTTATAATATGCAAGTTACTTCCTTTTCTTTTGACTGACGGATGAGGAGTCTTTTTTCTCAGTTTGAGGTAACGTCTCTTTGATGATGTTACGCAAACTATCGTTCTCTTGGCGTAAATGGTCGATTGTCTCGTTGTAGTATTGCACCACATTTTTCATGATGGAACTGGATAGGGCGTCTGCGTCCACTTCTCTAGGTTGGGCGTTCCCTTGTACGATTTTCAGGCGATAGCTGTCGTCAAGTCCATATTTACCCATTCTTGCCGCGAGAATGTCTATCGAATGGTCGTCCAGCGTGGCGCCTAGAAGGTTGACTTGTATGGTGGGGATCGTGTCGTCCTTTATTAATTCGTAGCTAATCATATGGGTCTCTCCCAAATCTTCGAATTCCCCTTGAATGTAATCGGACACGCGTGCGTCTTGGATGTTTTGGCGGACAATCCCGATAGTGGTGTAGATGCTTGGAATGATGAATATGACGAGGAATACGAAAGCCCATGCGGAGTTGGTGCTGTGGCTCCGTTTCCTCTCTTCTTCCGTTTCGGCTTCCTTGCGGGGGAGACGGAGGACCTTTGTGCCGAGCCAAGTGGCAAGGCCGATATAGACTGCATTGATTAGGAATAGGTAAAGGGCTCCCGAAAAGAATCTCCATTGGAAGGTGGCGAGCCCGTATCCGGCGGTACATAGGGGTGGCATGAGCGCCGTGGCGATCGCGACTCCGGGTAGGATATTCCCTTTGCTTTTCGAACCGGTGGCTATGATGCCGGCGAACCCGCCGAAAAATGCGATCATCACGTCGTAGATTGTTGGTTGTGTGCGTGCCAATAACTCGCTTCTCGCTTCGTTTATCGGTGAAATGAAGAAATAGATGGCGCTGGCCAATAGGGAGAATAGAGTAGCTACTAACAGATTCTTCAGGCAACTTCTTATCAGGGTGTTGTCCCCGATGCCTACTCCTAATCCCACACCCATGATCGGACCCATCAGCGGGCTAATCAACATGGCTCCGATAATGACTGCTGTCGAATTCATGTTCAACCCTAGCGATGCTATGAAGATGGCGCAGATTAATACCCATAGGCTGGTGCCCTTGAACTGCGTCCCGCTGGTGATCGCTTCGATGATTTCAGCGTTGGACTGTTTGTCCCTCCTTAAGCTAAGGTATTCTTTGGTTTTGCCTTTGATATTTGTCATTTCGAATCTTCTTTTGCCATTGATTGTATATGTGGGCGAATTTACAGGTATCTTGTGTGATGACAAAACGTTCTTTGCGATATTTACATTGATGATTTTGAAAACTGTTGCCATGTTTCATTTTTTTTGGAAAAAAAGTGTTTTTTTTTAAAAAAAATGGCAACTTTGTGGTGATAAGAAAAAAATCGTTTTTAGGGTGTCATTGTCAATTAATTATGTGTATGAGAATTAAGTGTTTAGTGATTTTCTTATTGCTTTATATCTTGTCATTGAATGCGCAAATCGGTTGTCCGGTTTTGGATTTCGATGATGTGACACCTTTTTGTACGGAGGAAAACGAATATGGAATTACCTATCCTGCCAGGACAGACAATATTGATATTCCGTTTTTCTTGAAATCAGATGTGAATGGCAATCCAATCAAAAATACCGGATGCTTAAATATCGTTTATTCTCCAAGTTGGTATATCATGCAAATAGACCATGACGGGTCGTTGGTTTTGGAAATTTCACATTCAGAGCAAAAAGACGTCGATTTCGCATGCTATGGGCCTTTCGAAGGTTCTTCCAAAATGGATGTGCTGAATAAAATCTGTTCCGATCCTGATACTTATTTCTATACGGATCTGGACTATGTCACTTTCTGTGACTCTTTCTTTAATGCGTATCAATGGGACGTCGTCTATTCGGAAGATTGCAATTTTTCTGACGAATATCGGCCTATTTATGACTCTATCTTGTCTATTACGAAACAATCCGATAAAGTATCTGCGGAATACAGTGTGCGCTATCAGGAATATTCTAATGGCGATATTGACTATGAGACATTTGATGAATGTCGTAAATCAACATTGACTTTATTAACGGATTTGTCGAAGAATTTAGATCAATATGTTAATGTTGACCCTCGCTATTATGATTTGTCTTCAAATTGTTTTAGACCGGATTTGGATCCATTCCCTAATGGTAAAATGGTCGATTGCTGCAATAGTCCGAATGCGAAGGAAGTGTGTAGGATAGACAATGCTAAGTCGGGTGAATGGTATTTGATAATACTTTCTAATTATACACGAACGGCTGGCAATGTCCTTTTTAGGAAGTTGGGCGGCGAAGCGACAACCAATTGTAATATCATTCTCGATGCTTCGGTAAATAGTGTCTGTGAAGGGGGAGTTATAGAGTTTTCTGTGAATAACGCTCCTCTTGACGCTACTTTCGTTTGGTCGGGTCCGAACGGTTTCTCATCCACCCTTCAGTCTCCTGTGATTCCCAATGCTTCATTAATACATGAGGGTACCTATTCCGTGAAGATGACGGCTAATGGTAAGACTTCTCCTTCTGTTAATTTGGAGGTGGTGGTTAATCAACCAGTCCATGTGGATACGACTATTGTTCTTGAATTTGGCGATTCCATCTATTTCGGCGGGAATATGTTGTCCGCCAGCGGAGCCTATACTCATATTTTCATCGCCGAAAATGGTTGTGATAGTATCGTCAATTTGACGCTCCAAGTCAAAGAGATTAACATCAGGACGGAAAACAACGGTCCGTTATGTGAAGGTGATCCATTGGTGCTTTCCGCACATGATATTCCGAACAGTGTGGATTTTAAGTGGGTGGGACCTAATGGATTTAGTTCTGAAGATTCGTTGGTGGTCATTAGCAATGTGTCCGCCAAGGATAGCGGTATGTATAGCATCGAGGCTTATAGGAATGGGCGGATAGTGGATGTCTCTTCTACACATGTCGATGTTTCCTCCTTGGACAAAATAGAGTTGTTTGATGTGTTGTTCGACAGCGCTTATACGTTCAATGGACTTGTTATTAATAAGGCTGGAGATTATACGGCTAGTCTTAAGAATGCGAATGGATGTGATAGCGTCGTGACGCTCCATCTGCGGTGGGCATGGGATTCCATTCAAGTCGTACCTGACCCGTATTTTTCACCCAATGGGGATGGCGTTAGGGACAGATGGCACATCGAAGGTGTGGACCGTTTCCCTTCTTCTGTGAAGATTTATGATAGGCATGGTAAGATGGTGAGAATGTATGAAACCTATTCGAGTGAGGATGGCTGGGATGGAAAGGATAGCAAAGGGGATGATATGCCTTCTTCGGATTATTGGTTTGTTGTCGTGAATAGGAAGATCGACAAGGTGTATATCGGTCACGTCTCTTTGGTTAGGTAGTTAGTTGTTGCCGTATGATAGGCAGCCCCCTTGAAGCTGATCCCTTCCCAGATACTCCGATTCTTGTCGTTCCCCTAAGTGTTTGCTGAAGATTTCACATTGTTGTTTTGAATAATTGTTTTGTTTTGTATTTTCGCGGATGAAAAGAATATTTTCTTGATGACACGTTTTAGTAGGGCTATTGTAGACGTTTTTTGTTTTTAAGGTCGTTTTTGCGTAGTATATTATGAAAAATATAAATGTTACGATTGTTATTTTGTTTTTGTTATTATTCCCTAGATGGTTGCCCGTCGCATTCTCTGTCCCAAATTATAGGGGAGTATCGTCGCAGGATTTCGGTTGCCCTATTGCGGATTATAATGAGGTGCTCTCTTTTTGCACGGAAGATAATGAACTAGGTATTACTTACTCAGCTGGAACTACAGGTGAGAACATCCCTTTTTTCTATCAAAACACTTCGGAAATCGATGATTTTCGACCGCATTTTTCCCATAACACTGGTTGTTTGGGCGCTATCCTATCTCCTGCATGGTTCGTGATGCAAATAGGTGACGATGGTTCGTTGTTGATTGAATTGTCCCATTCTGAGGGGGAAGATATCGATTTTATTTGTTTCGGACCATATGAGGCGCCTTCCAAAATGGATTTGCTCCAAATGTTATGTGATGATCCTGATCGTTATTTCCATACGGATGTCGCTTATGCGGACTATGAGGTCGATTATCCGTATGAGTGCTATGGCGATTCTATCAGGTTCTACAAAGATCTCCTTAATCAGTTGGATTCGAATTTGACCGAATGCCTTCAGTATGGTGGAAGTGATGAGTGCCGTGATTTTTGGGAAAGGAAAGAAAAGGAAGCGCGTGCTTATCTTGATTCCCATGAAAACAACAAATCGCACTCCATAGCGTCGGAGAGGGATTCCCTTTGCTTTAGGGCTGATTATGATCCGTTCCCGAATGGTTATGTGGCTGACTGCAGTTATAATTCGACGACGAAAGAGTTATGCAGAATCGACAATGCGAAAAAAGGAGAATGGTATCTTTTGCTTGTCACGAACTTTTCCCTAAAGGAGGGAACCATCAATTTTAAGAAAGTGGGTGGAGAGGCTACCACCAATTGTGACATTATTGTGGATGCCTATGTGAATGAGACTTGTGAGGGAGGGGATATTCTGTTCAATGTTAATAACGCTCCTTCCAATGCGACTTTCGTTTGGAAAGGTCCTAATGGTTTTTTCTCGACTGAAAAATCTCCTGTCATTCGTAATGCGTCCAAGGCACATGAGGGGACCTATTCCGTATATATGGAGGTGGACGGCATGGTTTCCCCTGTCGTTGAATTGAATGTGGTTGTGAATGAGTCTTATGTGGTGGATACTACTATGTCTATTGAGTATGGCAATGCCTATGATTTCGGAGGTAAAAAACTCTCAACTAGTGGCTCATATACCCATACTTTTTCTACCCAAAGTGGTTGTGATAGCGTTGTACATCTGACTCTTTCCGTAAAGATTCCTGGATTTAATACTACAGTTGAAAATAATGGCCCAATCTGTGAAGGTGAATCATTGGTGCTTTCCGCGCATGATATCCCTGAATATGCGAGAGTTCAATGGATTGGTCCCAATGGTTTTTGCTCGAATGATTCTGTTGCGGTCATCCGTAGCGTTTCTGTGAGGGATCGTGGTAGTTATCAATTGGAAGTGTTCTTCGGCGCGGAGAAGGCTGCGCTTCTTCAAACTTATGTGGATGTCTATGCTGTAGACAGGATTGATTTGTTCGAAACGATGATTGATAGCGTGTTTACGTATAATGATTTTGCCTATGATAAGCCAGGTAATTTCACGTTCAATTTTAAGAATGAGAATGGTTGCGATAGCATCGTCACTCTTCATCTTCAATGGGCTTGGGATTCCATTCAAATAGTTCCTGACCCATACTTCTCACCTAATGGGGATGGCGTTAGGGACCGTTGGTTCATCGATGGGGTTGATCGTTTCCCTATGTCAGTGGAAATTTTTGATAGACACGGGAAGATAATTCGTAGGTATGAAACTTACTCCAATGAGGATGGTTGGGATGGTAAGGACAGTCAGGGGGTCGATATGCCTTCTTCCGATTATTGGTTCGTCGTCGTTAATAGGACTATCGATAAGTTGTTTGTCGGACATGTCTCGTTGATTAGATGATTCTCCTTCTCCTTAGTTCCCGCACCGAGATTATGTATTGGTGTCCATTTCTTATAAAAACTATTCCGATAGTCCGACTTTATGAGTTGTGTCTTTGAAAATTTGTGGGTAAAGCCACCTTCAGTCTCTTTGTGATTTTTATATTATTTTCTTTCATTGCTATGTAGTTGAATTATCGAAATGTTTTTGTACCTTTGCGGCAAATGTCATTAAGAAAGTTAAAACTAAATATGTGGAATGCTTGGATTTTGGCGTTCTCGATGAGAGTGTTTTTTATTCGTTTTAGGGTTTTTTATTAACGGGAAATTATATGAGGGGTAGATTTTTCTTCTTTACTTTAGTGTTATTTTGGGTTCCTTTCTTCGTAATGGCTAGTTGTCCTATCGATGATTTCGATAATGTTGTCCCTTTTTGTACTGAGGATAATGAATTAGGTATTACTTATCCGGCAGGTACGGGAGGGGAGGATATTCCTTTCTTCTATGAAGACGATGATGAAGATGAAGATGAAGATGACGATGACGACGACGATTATTGGGACGATTGGGATTATTGGGATAGTGGTTATTATACCCATAATACTGGTTGTTTAGGATCGATGCCTTCGCCTGCTTGGTTTGTCATGCAAATTGAGAAGGAAGGTCCGTTGATTATTGAAATGTCCCATTCCGAACTGGCGGATATCGATTTCGCTTGCTATGGACCTTTTTCCGGGTCTTCAAAGTCGGATGTGTTGAAAAAAATTTGTGATAATCCATCTGATAATTTCTATACTAGTGTAAGCGTTGAATATTATGATGTTGAATATCCGGAATTTTGTACGTTCTCAGAAGAGTTCCAAGTTTTGCTTGATTCAGTGGCGATATTGGATAGCATGATCGATGAGTTGTATAATATTATAGCTTATGAATGTGACGAATATTATTATTCCGATGATTATTGGGAATATTGGGATTGTGCTCAAGAAAATAGTGATAAGATCGATTCGCTTAGAGTTCTGTTGTCTACGTATTCTTCTGTAAGCCCTTATAATTTTGATGTTAAATCGAATTGTTTCAGGGGCTATAATGACCCATTCCCAAATGGAAAGATGGTTGACTGTAGCTATAGCTCAAATGCCAAGGAAATTTGTATGATTGAAAATGCGAAAAAAGGTGAATGGTACCTTTTACTCATTACAAATTATTCTCAAGAGGAGGGTGACATTACTTTTAAGAAATATGGAGGTGACGCGACGACCAATTGTAGCATTATCGTCGATGCTTCGGTAAATAATGTTTGTGAGGGCGGTGATATCGAATTGTCAGTAAACAATGCTCCTGATGATGCGACTTTCTCTTGGACTGGTCCTAATGGCTTTTCATCCAATAGCCAGTCTCCTGTTATTCACAATGCTTCGAAAGAGGACGAGGGCACCTATTCTGTAGTGATGAAGGCTAATGGTATGACTTCCCCTTCCGTCGATTTGGAGGTGGTGGTTAACCAGCCATATCATGTGGATACGATGATTACCGTTGAGTATGGTCATCATATCTCTTTTGGCGGATCTAAATTGTCTGTCGGTGGAAATTACACTCATACTTTTGTCTCTGAAAATGGATGTGATAGCGTCGTTGATCTTAAACTTGTCGTGCTAGGTCTCGATGTGGTTTCTCATAGCAATGCTCCTTTGTGTGTGGGACAGACTCTTGATTTATCTGCCGAGGGTGGACCTTCTGATGCCGAATTCCGTTGGAGAGGCCCGAATGGAACATCATTTGACGGGAAGTCGGTTTCTATTCCGAACCTACATGAGGAGGATGCCGGTTTGTATACTTTGGTGATGGCCCAAAACGGGGAAGAGACAGAGGTCGCCGTTGAAGAAGTCGCTATTTCCTCTTTCGTTGAAGTGTCGATCGATACGGTCCTCCACTATGGGGATAGTATTCTTCTGGGCTCGAGAAATGTTTCCGATCCTGGTATTTATAAGGATACGTTGGTTTCGCAAAGTGGGTGCGACTCGATTGTTATCCTTCAAATCAAATCTCATGAGCATTTCTTGAGTAATTCAAATCCTGTTTGTGAAGGCGAATCGTTTATTGTTAATATAGATGATTACTACCCGGAAAGTATGGTTCAATGGTATGGCCCTAATGGCTTAATTCAAGAGGGTGGCTATACTTTGCGGATAGATAATGTGAAAAGTTCTGATTTGGGTACTTATTCCGTGAAATTCGTGAGAGAGGGACTGCTGGTCGATAATTATGAAACTTCTATCATCATGTATGAAAAAGTGGAAGTTGATACCTCCATCACTTTGCTCCCGGGAGATAGCTATCGGTTCGGTAACAAGACTCTCAGCGAGGCGGGTGTGTATGTCGATTCGTTACTTAATGCTCATGGTTGCGATAGTATCGTTAAACTCACTTTGAAATTTGAGGAGTTGGATATCCACGTGACTTATGAGACTCCGATTTGCTCGGGAAAGTCCGTTACCTTTGAAGTGGAGGGCGCTCCTACTGGCATGACGTTCAATTTGGATGGCCCTGGTTATTCTTCTTCCATGCGTAATAATTCGGCTGTTGTGGTCGCTTCCGAAATGGCCGCAGGCCTTTATACGGTGACGGGATCATTGAATGGAAGAAAATGTTTCGATGAAAGTTATCAATTGGATGTATTGCCTTTAAGCGAAGTTAGGGACACTATCTATGTCCGTACAGACTCTTCTTTGCCTAGCGGCGGTTCTAATAGGGATTATGCTGTGGTAAGCGATACGTTGAAGACTCTTGATGGTTGTGATAGTGTGCTTACTCATTTCTACCAGAAGTTGAATGTGGCGTATAATGGACCTTTGTGCGAGGGGGACCGGTTGACGTTGAGGGTTTCTGGTATTTCCCCTAATCATGAAGCTTTTTGGAGGTCTCCTAGTAACCAACTCTTCCCTGCCGGAGTCCAATGGACGTCTCCTGTGGCGGTTCAACAGAATGATGCCGGAGTTTATTCTTTGGAACTTCTACATGATGGAAGTGTGGTTGTGATTGATGACATTAAGGTCGATGTCTATGCTAAATTTGAGACTGACACTTCCGTCACTATCTATGAGGGTGATACATTGGCTATTGGCTCTAACCGGTATTACGAGACCGGAACATATGCTGTTAATATGAAAACCGTTCATGGATGCGATAGCTTAATTAACCTCTCGCTTCAGGTGAAGGAGATAGAGGTTAATATTACAACGGAAAATAACGGACCTTTATGCGAAGGCGAGTCTTTGGTGCTTACCGCACATGATGTTCCGAACAAGGTGAAAATCAAATGGATGGGGCCTAATGGCTTTAGTTCTGAAGACTCGGTGGTGACCATAGGAAACGTCTCTTCAAGGGATAGCGGCCTGTATAAAATGGAGGCTTATGTGTTGGGTTCTAGAAAAGTGGAGGTTCCTTCTACTCATGTTGATGTCTACTCCATAGACAAGATAGAATTGTTCGACAAGTTGATTGACAGCGTGTATACGTTCAATGATTTAGTTATTAATAAAGCAGGGGATTATACTGTTAGTCTGAAAAACGTGAATGGATGCGATAGTATAGTCACACTCCATCTGCAGTGGGCTTGGGATTCCATCCAAATTGTCCCGGATCCGTATTTCACTCCTAATGGGGATGGCGTTAGGGATTTTTGGTACATAGAGGGTGTGGACCGTTTCCCTTCGACAGTGAAAATTTATGATCGATATGGTAAGTCAATTAGAATGTATGAGAATTATTCGAATGAGGATGGCTGGGATGGTAAGGACAGCAAGGGTGATGATATGCCTTCTTCTGATTATTGGTTCGTCATTGTGAATAGGACTATCGACAAGGTTTTTGTCGGACATGTCACTTTGATAAGATAGTTGATATCCTATAGTATAATGATCAAAAAAAGTAGAGGAGACATCTTGCGGTGTCTCCTCTTGCATACACATTAATAACTGAATGTATGATTGATCACAATGAAAAACCTCTCGTGCTTTTCCTTCCTTATTATTTATTCCTGAACTTGAAGGTGTTTCCTACAGAATCCATTAAGATGTAGTAACCAGAGACTAATTGTTCGCTTTCCGCTCCTTCAACTTTTACTTGTTGTAGGAACTTTCCTTGTAGGTCATAAGCGTAATAGTTTCCGTCCTTGATTATCTCTGTGCCATTAGTTGCAATGTCTGAGATGTTGGTCTCTTCTTCTGCCTCCAATAAATTGAATTTTAGGAAGTCCAAGTCGAGGAAATCTCCTGTTATCTCCACCTTTAAAATATGGGTTCCTTTGGATAGTTTGTTCACTTCTTTTTTTACCGTCGTGAAAGTTTTCCAATCTCCGGTATTAGGTACGTCAATGAATCCGCCTGGTGTTCCATCTTCACCCGGAACGATCATGGTGTTGTCCATGTAAAGCGTGAAGGCCGCTCCGTCGTTTCCTGAAGCGACTTCAGCCTCTACTTCGTATGTGCCTGAAGTCTCCACCTCGACTGTGTATTCGATCCATTCGCCCTTTTGTGTGTAGCCTACGGCTGTCGCGTTCATGTCCACCCCTTCGTTACGGGTGTCCCCATTCCTGTTTTGCTCGTCCATGTCATGGTAGGCGTTCCCTTCTCCACCGAAGTCAAATTCTTCTGCTTGGATGGTTCCCGGAATCTTTGCGGGGGTTCCGTTAAATGGCTTTTGTGCTTCTAGAATTGTCACCGTTTTCTTGGTGGTCGCGTATTCTTGGTCGTTTTGGTCATATCCGACCGCCCATATGGTATGGCTGCCTTCTTCGATGTTTTCCCAGACATAGGATTCTACGTCACTGGCTATTTTTTCTCCGTCGGCGTAGATATCCACTCTTTGGATTTCCTCATTGTCTACCTTCAACGATATTTGGACCTCCCCTGGCTCGTTATCTTTGATGGCGAAAGCTGAGATGCTCATGTTGACTTGTTGCGTTGGATTGTCTCCCAAAATTTCAATCATCTTTTCCGCATATCTCTTTCCTAACTCTTTATATCCATTCACCGTGAAATGATAGACGTCCATCTCTGATTCACAACCTTCCGACGATATGACGTACGCTGTGGGAATCACCCCGGGAACTTGGGCTATGATGTCGTTGTGCCCGCTTGCCATACCATCGTGGCGGACTTCTCCGACTAGCAACGGCACCTCCTCTGCGTTCAGCCCTAGGTCTTCCAGAATGTATTCGTAAACCGCCTTCAAACGCATCGGCCAATCAGATTGCCCACTGTCGTTCTCTCCTTGGTGCACCAAGATGCCTTTAATCACACCATCTTCTTGCGCTAATTTGCCCATGCTGATGATTCGTCCGTATGGGTCGTTCCCGTAGAATGCGGCATATTCTTTAAGCCAATTGGCTGATGATGCGAGGTAACCTGGCCCTTTCACTTTGTCGAATAGGTCGATGCTTGTCCCTCCGCAAGATACGTCGATAACGCCCACCCTGATGGCGGGATCGAGTTTCTCCACTAGTGTGCGTCCGAAGTTGTCGACAGGACCGTATCCCTTGTTGCTTCCGTGAAAGCAGCGTGCCAATGGAGGAATGGCTGTGTACCATTGCCCATTTTTTTTCCCGCACTGTTGGCAGTCGTCAGCCGTGTATAACATTTGGAATCGTTCGTCCACACCGTTTTTCTCGGATTCCGGTACTGTGGCGTTGCCTTCCATGTTTGATTGTCCCCAACATATGTATATGTGGAAATTAGGGTCTGGGTCGGCCTGCATCACTGAAGTTGACCCGAATAAGCATAGCATTAATGCTAAATTTCTGAATTTACTGTTTTTCATGATACTAGTTTTTTCAAGTTTTCTTTTCAATATTACCCATTGAAAACCCTTCTGGATATGATTTTTTAGTTAAAAACTTATAAATTTTCAGCAATGTTTTTTATACAAAATGCAGATGGGTGTTCTTTTCTCGGAGAGACAGGTTTCCTTTCCTCGAAATATTTGTCGATGTGTTGTTGATATGAATAGTGCAGCTCTTAAAAAAATATATTGTTTTTCACGGTCTTCATTATCCATATTTATATTTTAATAATCTCCGGCCAACCTATCTTCCGACATGGGGGTGTTGACGTGTCCCTCATTTGCGAAGTGCCCTAAGTTGATAGGACCTCTTCTGTAGGTCCTGAATTTGGCGTGTTTCCCCCAATTTTTCATAGGAATAAGTCTTGCCGATATTGTATATGTCCATTGTGTCGTCCCATAAATAACCAGGGTCGACTGTGATGGATAATCTTGGAAACTAGATTTCCCTGTCTAATACTAATAGAATTTCGTTTGGAACGTTTGGCTTAATTTTTCCCGTCGTATATGATTTTCAATCGCCTTGGCATATGGGTGGGGAACGTGTTGTATTTATTCAATATGCAATTTTAGTAGCCGTAGTATTCTATTCGTAATAACATGATGTTTCTTAAATATTATGGACCCGCTATTTGTTCTTGAAAATTGGGAAGTGGCTTGTTTCCGTTTGTTTCCCATCATGAACTCCATAACGTTTAAACACTAAAGCCATGGCAATGGTGTGTGTCTCATTGCTATGGCTTCATGTGTGTCCTTTATCTCTTCGGTTTCATCACGACTTCGATCCTGTTGTTTTTCGACCGTAACCATTCAAGGGTTTTCCTTAAGTCCTCTTGACTGATGGATTCCAACGTGCCTAGGTAATTCTTCGCGAGGTCTTCGTTGTCGTTGTAATATGCGACCAAGGCGTTGAGTTGCCAGTTGTTGTCCTTTTGGTTCTCCTCGAATTTGTTCTTAAGGTTCTCTTTCGCTTTGTTGAAATCGATTTCTTTTGGTCCGTTTGTGATAAACGAGTCTATCTCGGCGTATACGAGGTTTTGAAGTTTCTCGAATAATTCCGGGTCTGTGTCGTATCTCATTTGGAGTGAAGCGTAAGGAACAGGTTTCTTCCCGAGGGATCCACGTACGGATACGCCGTATGTGCCTCCTTCTTGCTCCCTCATAGACTCGAAATATCGGATGTCTAGGATGTCTCCTATGAGTTGAATCATCATCCTATTCTTTAATGAATATGGCATTTCGGCACCGTAAACCACGTAGCTGGATGTCTTCTTGATTTCCAACTCCCTTTCGAACGTGTTGTTGACGACTCCTTCCGGCCTACGTATTTGACGGTCTATCCATTGTTCTCCTTTCATCTTTTTCTGGGCAGGGATGCCTCCCAGGTAACGGGTCACCGCATCTTTTATTTTATCCTTTTCCACATTTCCAACAATATAGACCGTGAAGTCTTTCGGATCGAGGAATCTGCCTTTGAAAATATCCAATGCTCTCTTTTGGTCCACTTGCGCCAATTGTTCTAGTCCGAACGGAACCGTGCGTTGGTGGTGTCCGTTGACGGTTACTTGGACCGAGTCGCTGAATGTGCGGTTAGGGTCTTTGCCAGCGTTAACTAATACGGTATGGTATTGGTTCATCAAAGCTTGGAAGCTTTCGTCGTCTGTGCGCGTCCCAGTGAATAAGAGATATACCAATTGGGTGAGAGTCTCGAAATCTTTTACGGATGAGCTTCCTGAGAACGATTCGTTGTAGGCTCCTAAGCTTGGTGAAAGCCTTGCGATCTTTCCCGCTAGTTTCTTTCCTAAGTCTATGGCGTTGAATTCTCCTTTGCCGTTGTTTTGGGCAACGGTGACGCATACATTGGCGGATGGCATGTCTTTCACGTCTTCGACCATTGAAAGGCCTCCTTCGCTGTAGCCGTAAAGGATGATTTCGTCGTCTTTGAGTTGGGTAGGGCGGATGACGATGCGCATGCCGTTGCTGAGCGTCCATTCGGTAACGTTCTCCAGTTCCTTCACTACCTTCTCTTGCTTTATTTTCCCTTTCTTTGGCATTTTTGCGATGAGAGGTGCGCTCAGGTTGTTCTCTGAATAGGATGCTATCTCTTGGCTTTTCGCTTCTTGTAACATGGTGAGCACCCTCTCTTTAGAAGGGAACTTGACGCTCTCTTTTTCCGGACCCGTCATCTGAATGGCGATTTCGTCGGACGATACAGCCGCTGCAGCAAACCTGTTAATTAGTTCTAGTGAGATGGATTCCAACATTTCCTTGGATTTAGCGTATTCCCACTCTATACCCGGAATGGGCTCGAAATCGAGGAAGTTGCGTATGTATTCTTGTACGTATGACCCGTTTTTAGTCTTCGAACGTTCGTTGTAGGCTTTCTCCAGTCCACTGGCTAAAGACTCTTTCGCTCTGTCGAGTTCAGCTTGGGTGAAACCATATCGTTTCATTCGTTCTCCTTCTTGAAGGATTGCGGCGAATGATTTTTCTTCTTGTCCTTCCACTGGCACAGCCAAGAGGATGAACGCGTCTTTCGAACGTACGATTTCTCCGTATCCTACAGAGGCTGCGGCGAATGGGGCGTCGGCTTTCTGCGCGATTTCGTCCAATCGGTCGCTCATCATCGCTTCGATCAGGTTGCGGATGATGGATATTTTGTGTCCTATTTCGCTTGCGGTCACTCGCTCTGATAGCTTGTCGGCCCTATAATCGATTCTGATGGTGGAGTTCTTCGCCTCTTTGTCTGTTAGGATGGCGACGATGGGCTCTTTCGGTTGCTCCAGTTGGTAGATGGGCCTTGGGGTCGGGTTGATGCGCTTCGGTATGTCGCTCCAAAGCTTTTTGATTGTATTCTCCACTTTGTCGACATCCACGTCTCCGACGATCACGATGGCTTGGAGGTCTGGCCTATACCATTTGTGGTAGTAGGCGCGGAGTGTGTCGGGGGCGAAGTTGGCGATGATGGCGGTGTCTCCGATGATGTCGCGCTTCGCATATTGGGAGTTGTGGTACAAAATTGGCAAAGAGGCTTTCCATAGGCGTCGTTGGGCGTTTTGCCTGCTCCTCCATTCTTCTTTTATTACGCCACGCTCTTTGTCGATTTCTTCCGTTTTTAGGGAGATGAAGCCTGACCAGTCGTGTAGGATGAGTAGGGCGGTGTCCACAATGCTTTCCCTGATGGTCGGAACGGATTTCAAGTTGTATACGGTTTCGTCCAAAGATGTGTATGCGTTGACGTTGTTTCCGAACTGCACGCCGATGGTTTCCAGGTAGTTGATGATGCCTTTCTCGGGAAAGTTTTTTGTCCCGTTGAACGCCATGTGTTCGAGAAAATGCGCCAACCCATTCTGGTTGTCCTCCTCCAATATGGCGCCGACGTTTTGAGCGATGTAGAAGTCTGCCCTGTCAGGGACGACGTCGTTGTGCCTTATGTAATAGGTTAGGCCGTTGTCTAATATTCCGTACCTTATGGCTGTGTCCAATGGAATTGGACGTAATTCATTGGGCATTTCCTTGGTTTGCCCCATGGAAGATAAGGCGAAAAGGAAAGAGAAAACCGCACATGTTAATTTCTTCATGACTTCTTAATGTTGTTATTTAACGCAAAAATACAAAAAAGCCATATCTTTATGTAATTTAATGCCTTTATTTATGTGTATTGGCTTTAAATCTATATTCGTGGATTAATGGCTTGGGTGCCGGAAAAGGGGATGCGTCAACTTATATGATGTGTGTGATATGGTTGTTGTTTAAGGTCTCTTCTGTGAAATATTACCTTACTAACAAGAAAGGGCGTAAAAGATTTTCGTTTGTCGTTGATAGATTTTTTCTTATATTCGCGGTTCGAATGGATATTTTTAGATTTTTTTAAGAAAATAATTTAATTAAAACATATAGCGACATCAAATGGAAAGACGTGTTGTAATAACAGGAATGGGAGTTTACTCATGTTTAGGTAAGAACCTTGAGGAAGTTAGAGAATCACTCTATAATGGTAAATCAGGTATCATTTTCGACCCTGTCCGTAAGGAAATGGGGTTTAGATCAGCCCTTACCGCACATTTGGAAATCCCTGATTTGAAGGGTCAAGTGAGCAGAAATCAACGTGTGTATATGCCGGAACAGGCTAAATACGCTTATGTCGCTACAACGGAAGCTCTCCGTAATGCGGGCCTTGATCAGGATTACATTGACGCTCACGAGATAGGACTCCTCTATGGTAACGATAGTACAGCAGACGCTGTTGTGAAGAGTGTTGACACCATGCGTGAGAAAAAAGATACCACATTAGTGGGATCAGGTGCGATTTTCCAATCAATGAACTCGACTGTAACGATGAACTTGGGTTGCCTTTTCAGATTGAAGGGTATTAACTTGACTGTTTCCGGTGCTTGCGCCAGCGGTTCCCATGCGATTGGTTTGGGTTCTCTCCTTATCAAATGGGGCTTGCAGGATTGCATCGTTTGCGGTGGAGCCCAAGAGGTGAACCCGTATTCTATCGGTAGTTTCGATGGTATCAACGCCTTCTCCACAAGGGAGAGTGACCCTACGAAGGCTTCCCGTCCGTTCGACCGTGACCGTGATGGCTTGGTCCCTGGTGGAGGTGCCGCTACTGTTATCATTGAAAGTTATGAATCCGCTGTGAAACGTGGAGCTCCGATCTTGGCTGAGGTCATCGGTTATGGCTTCTCTTCGAATGGTGACCACATGTCTGTCCCTAATGTGGACGGTCCTAGTCGCTCTTTGGAGATGTGCCTTCGTGAGTCTCATGTCGACAAGAAGGATATTGCGTATATCAACGCCCACGCTACGTCAACACCAGTGGGAGATAAGAATGAGGCGAAGGCGATCGCTAATGTGTTCGAAGGTTATAAACCTTATGTCGCTTCCACGAAGGCTATGACTGGTCACGAAATGTGGATGGCCGGATCCAGCGAAATCATCTATTCCATGTTGATGATGCAGAACGATTTTATCGCTCCTAACATCAATTTCGAGAATCCTGATGAGGATTCCGCTCGTTTGAATATCCCTGCGAAACGTGTCGACACCCATTTCGATATGTTCTTGTCGAACTCCTTCGGATTCGGTGGAACTAACTCTACGTTGATTGTTAAAAGATTCATGAAATAATTCGGTTGATGGATAAGGAAACGTTTATCAAAAAATTGAACGAGTTGCTCGCTGAAGAATTTGAGGTGGAGGTTTCTACCATCAAACCTGAGGCGACGATAAAAATCACTTTGGCTTTGGATAGCCTTAGTTTCGTTGATTTGATCGCTGTCATCGAAAATGAATTCGGCGTGAAGATCCCGGGACAGGAGCTGAAGGATCTAAAACTCTTCTCCCAACTTTACGATTATATTTACGAAAAAATAGATAAGGAATGAGCTTGGAAAATCCATTATACCAAGGTGAACATATTGAGGAGCTGATCCCACAACGGTTTCCTATTATGATGGTGGACACGTTGTTCGAGGCCGATGAGACCGATTGTTTGACGGGGTTGACCATCTCCCCCGATAATATGTTCTGTGTTGATGGCGAATTCTTGGAGCCTGGCTTGATCGAGCATATAGCCCAATCCGCTTCCGCTTTCGCAGGTGTGAAGGCGAAGATGAAGAATGAGCCTACTCCTATCGGTTATATCGGTGAGGTGAAGAAATTCAAATTAATCGCAAAGCCGAAAGCTGGATCATCTTTACGAACTTCCATCCATACCGTTTCTGAGGTGCAGAACGTCTCTTTAATCAAGGCGGAGAGCCAAACAGACAAGGGGGAAGTCGTCGCCACTTGCCAAATGAAGATTTTCATTAGGGAGTAATCTGATGAAGAAAACGGTCTCTCATAGTAAGTTGGCGTGCTCTGGCGATACTTTGTTAAGCCGTATAGAGGTAAAGGTGCGGTTCTCTGAAGTTGATTCCATCCGTGTCGTTTGGCATGGCAGTTATGTGAAGTACATGGAGGACGGCCGTGAGGATTTTGGTGAGAAGTTTGGCATAGAGTACTTGACAATTTTTGGTAATGGATATACGGCTCCTGTCGTTGACATGCATCTTCAGTATAAACAAAGCGCATCTGTGGGCGACGTGCTTATTGTCGAGACCCGTTATGTGCCGACACTTTCCGCTAAACTGATTTTCGAATATACAATTTATAGGAAAAACGATAACGCATTGTTGCTAACTGCTACTACTACTCAGGTATTTATGACGAAGTCTGGTGAACTGCAGTTGAATAACCCTCCTTTCTTCGCGGAGTGGAAAAAACGTTGGAATATCGGGTGATGGGCTAAATCATTATTATTATGCTACTTGACACTTATTTTACGATAAAGAAGGAAATAAAGAATGAGTCTGGTTCTGATTTCCTCATATCCTTGAATCCTAATCATCAGGTTTATCAAGGTCATTTCCCTGGCGATCCTATTTGTCCGGGTGTCTGCAGTATACAAACCATCCGAGAATGCTCGGAGGTGGCTTTGAACCAAAGACTTATTATTAGCTCCATCTCACAATGCCGATTCTCTGAATTGCTCACTCCTGTGAAAAATACGGAGTTGCTTGTTAAGGTGGCTTTCGACAAAATCTCGGATGGACTTGTTAAGGTGGTCGCTTCCGTATTGTCCGCAGATGGACAAACTTCTTTTTTGGAGTATAAAGGCGAGTATGCTCCTGTTCTCTAAATGAATATCAAAAATGACTAAGCTTACAATCTTTGTATATAATTTTTTCAAACAACATAAAATCATATTCTATGTTTGTTTGTTGCTTAGCTTTTCTTTCTTCGCCTTCTTCGGCCAGAAGATGGTGTATGAGGAAGATATTACGAAATTGCTTCCTTCCGACGATAATGGGGACAACTCTAAGGAGATGGTCTTCGCCAATCTTAAGGTGAAGGATAAGTTGTTCATGGTCTTTAAGACGAAAAACGACGCGGTGGATGTGCAGATGCTTTCTTCCGCCTGCGATTCTTTCGTCGATGGCTTGATGCAACGTGAAGTCGCCCAACAGATGGTCACCGACGTCCTTTATAAGGTCGATGCCGATTTGATACAGTCGGGTGTCTCTTCCCTCTATAATTATTTGCCTGTTTTCCTGGATAGTACTGATTACGTCATGATGGATTCCTTGACGTCCAAGGAACATATCGAGTCGCAAATGCAGAAGAATCTCATGGTGCTTTATTCGCCTATGGGCGCAGTGATGGGACAGGTGGTTGCCCAGGATCCGCTCGCGCTACGTGAAATATTCATCAGTAAAAAGGATGCGCTGAGGGATGGCTTAGGTTCTAATTATACTTTGATTAACCAACATTTCTTCTCTCCTGATTCCGCTATTGCCCTGGTTTTCATCTCTCCGAATTTCAAGACGGTAGATTCTAAGATGAGTACGGTGTTGATTGACGAAATCGATGCTGAACTCGCGCACTTGGCGACAATCTTCCCTGATGTCGATGTTTACTACCATGGCGCCGCTCCGCAAAGTGTGACCAATTCCAGACAGATTAAGAAGGACTTGGTAATGACGTTGTCTGTCTCTATGCTGTTCGCTTTGTTGGTCATTGGTTTGTGCTATCGTAATAAGTCTACTCTCCTTCAATTGGCGGTCCCTATCGTTTACGGATTTTTCTTCGCTCTTTGTTTGATCTATTTCATGAAGGGACAGCTCTCGTTGTTGGCATTGGGTATCGGCGCCATCGTCTTGGGCGTGGCTGTCAGTTATTGCTTGCATGTCATCACTCATTACAAGTATGTCGGAAATCCTATCCGTGTCTTGGAGGAACAGACTATTCCTGTCTCTTTAGGTTGCTTGACCACTATCGGAGCTTTCCTTAGTTTGATGTTTACTGAAGCCGAATTGTTGAAGGATTTCGGACTGTTCGCCTCTTTCGCTTTGATAGGAACTACAGCGTTCTGCCTTTTCTTTTTACCTCAATTCTTTAATGAGGAAAAGAATAAGCGATCGGAAAAGGCTTTTTCTTTGCTGGAAAAAATTAACTCGTATCCATTCGAACGTAAAACCTATCTCATCGGTGCTATCGTTATCATCAGCCTTGTCTGTTTCGTGACGTCCAATTGGGTGAAGTTCGATTCTGATTTGACGCATATCGCTTATTATGATTCGAGAGTGCTCAAGTCTCAGGCCATTTTGGCTGAACACACGACTAAGGATTGCAAGACTGTCTATTTCGCCGCTGTTTCCGAGAATTTGGATAGCGCTTTGACTTATTCGAAAAAGATGGAGAGCGTTCTGACTGGCTTGAAGGATAATTATGGAAAGGTTCGTTCGTTCGGAACTTCCAATAGTATGATTTTTATCCCGATGGATGTCCAGGAGGCAAGGCTTGAACGTTGGTACGCGTTTTGGACCGAGGAGAAGAAACAACAGGTCTTTGACGCTTTGAACGAGGCTTCCGCTAAATATGGCATGGATCCGAATATGTTCATCTCATTCCAAAATATGATTGAGGTGCAACGTGAGACTTTGAACTTGGCTGATTCTGATATTTTGCCTTCTTCCTTGAAGAGTAATATGATTGAGTTTACCGATGGGAAGTATATGGTCTTTACGCCTGTTAACCTTTTGCCTCAAGATAAAAAAGAGGTTTGCGACGCTGTGACTAAAGTGCCTCACCTTGTGGTTATCGATCCTTATTATTATACGAGTAATATGGTCCAACTCATCAACGAGGATTTTTCAACTACCTTGTTGATTTCTTCGTTGTTCGTGCTTATTGTGCTTTTGGTTAGTTACAAGAGCGTGATCTTGGCGTTGATCGCTTTCTTGCCGATGACTCTCAGCTGGTATATCGTTTTGGGTATCATGGGTATCTTTAACATGCAGTTCAATCTGATCAATATTGTCATATCTACATTTATCTTCGGTATCGGTGTGGATTATAGTATTTTCGTCATGGATGGTTTGTTGTCTGAATTTAGGATCCGCAAGAATATCTTGATTTTCCACAAGACCGCCATTTTATTCTCCGCCTTTGTCTTGATCGTCAGCATTGCCTCCTTGATGTTCGCTACCCATCCTGCCGTTAAATCTATTGGCATTTCAACTTTGATCGGTATGTCGACTGCGGTGGTCATTTCGTATTCTTTGGAACCGTTCTTGTTCTATTGGCTTATTAAGAGGCCTACGATGAAAATGAAGTCTCCAGTGACGATTTTCAACATCCTGCATGGAGAAGTCTATTTTAAGTTGGGCAAGGACCGCATGTCGTTGAAACAGCAGATTCGTAACAATTACGAGTACAAGGGTTTCCATGTCGAGAAGTATTTGAAGGAGGAATTGACCATTACACATAATTATAGCATTTTCAATCAGTTGTTCCCTGTCGAGGGCAATGTTTTGGAATATGGTTGTGGTTATGGATTTAAGTCTTATTGGTTCGCTATAAATAACCATCATAGTGAGGTGGTTGGCTTCGATACTGATGAGGATAAATTGTTGTTGGCTCAACATTGTTATTTGAATAACGATAAGATTAATTTCACCAGCTGCGCGGATGTCTTGAAGAACCCTTACGAGGTCGTAATTGTCAATGAGGGCTGGAATGTCGATGAATTGGGGCCTTCCCTTGATAAGACAAGATATCTGATTGTCTTTAAGGGGTGTGAGGCTGACGTTATTAAGTCTGATTTCATCAAAGAGGATGAGGATGAGATGTTTGTTGTTTATCGTGCGAAAAGATTTTATAAAAATCCGTCATGAAATATGATGTAGCCATTATAGGTGGTGGACTTGGAGGTCTTGAATGTGGATTCACCCTTTCTAAGTGTGGATTGAACGTTTGTGTCCTCGAACAGGGTTCTGCCCTTGGTGGTTGCTTACAGACTTTCCGTCGAAAAAAAACTGATTTTGACACAGGGTTCCATTATGTCGGCGCTTTGGATGAGGGACAATCTTTGTGGCGCTTATTTGATTTCTTCCAATTGATGGATTTGCCTTGGCATAGGCTTGATATGGATGGCTTTGACGAGGTTTTCTTGAATGGTGAGAGTTTTAAGTTCGTCTCAGGAAGGGAAAGTTTCGTCGAGTCTCTTTCCCAACGTTTTCCTAACCAGAGGGCAAATCTTAAAAAGTATATCGCTTCTTTGGCGGATGTGGGCGATAATATTTTCAGTAGCCTTAATACTGCTGATGCTGTCGGTTTTTATAGGAAACCTGCTTTCGTTTCTTCCGCTTATGATTTTTTGCATGAGACTATATCCGATGATCTTCTCCGTAATGTCTTGGCGGGTACTTCCTTGAAGATGGAGCTTCATCGTAACCTTCCTCTCTATATTTATGCCCAAATCAACGACTCGTTTATTCAGAGCGCTTGGCGTATTGATGGAGGGGGACAACAAATCCCTGATAAACTTGCTGATAATATTCGCGCTTTGGGCGGTACCGTGCGCACGAAGGCAATGGTTACTGAGTTGATTGAGAAGGATGGTAAGCTCACATGTGCTGTCGTCAATGATGGCGAACTCGTGGAGGCTGACCTCTTCATCTCTAATGCGCATCCTGCCGCTACCATGAATTTGGTGAAGGAAAGTCAAGTGCTAAAGAAAATCTATCGTAGACGTGTCTCTAGCATCCCGAATACTTTTGGTATGTTTACGGCTAATATCAAGTTGAAAAAGGATGCTCTCCCTTATTTGAATCGTAATCAGTTTATCTACGAGACTGGCGACTTGTGGAATTTCGCATCTTCCGACACTGTTTCGAAAACGCTCGCGGCTTTAGTTAGCTATCAAGTTCCTAATGATGGTTCCCCTTTTGCTTCTAATGTGGACATCCTAACGCCCATGAATTGGTCTGATGTGTCTCATTGGGAGAATACGAAGGTGATGAGACGTGGGGACGATTATGATTCGTTGAAAAAGAATAAATTGAATCAATGTCTTTCTCTCGTTAATAAATATGTTCCCGGTCTCGAGGATGCTGTGGATGACGTTTATACCAGTTCTCCTCTGACCTATATGGATTATACTGGTTCTTTTGAGGGAAGTGCGTATGGCATCAAGAAGGATTTTAATAATTTGATGTTTACTATGCTAACCCCTCGTACACCGCTGCCTAATTTGTTATTGACTGGTCAAAATCTTAATCTACATGGTGTTTTGGGTGTCTCCATGACTTCACTTTTTACTTGTGCCGAAATTATAGGTATGGATAAAGTGAAAGATTTGTTAAAAATCAGATAGTATATATTAATGGATGTTAATTTTATGCCTTAAGTGTTAAAGTATGTAAATTTATATTCTTTTGGCACGATGTTTGTATTTAATTTAGTGTACAACAAAAAAGACATACCATTAGAATAAATTTCAATTCGTTTATTGAGTAATTCATGTTGCATCCATCAGTGCGTGAGCATAGATGGATGTGTTTTTTTCCCCATTCCCTTGTTGTTTGGTGTTATAATACGACGCCTTCTTTCTTGACACTTATTTTATCTGTACGCTTTTGTCTCTTCGCTGCTTATTTTTTCTTTTTCTTCTTCCTCTTTGTGAAGTTGGTACGAGGATTTTGTTTAAATTCGCGCAACTAAAAATTCATTCTGTGATGATGAGGTTTAAGGATAAGAATTTTGTCGAAATGTTATCTCAGGAGGAGATTGCGATTATCGTTGACCGTGTCGCTGCCTCTATCAACCATGATATGGAAGGTAAAAACCCTTTTTTCCTTGTGATGATGAACGGCGCGTTTGTGTTCGCCTCTGACCTCCTTAGAAAAATTACTGTGCCTTGCGGCTTGGCTTTTGTGAAGTACACTTCCTACCAGGGGATGAAATCGACTGGAAAGGTGACTCCGATTGTGCCGATACCAACTGAAGTTAAGGGACGAAATGTTGTGATTATTGAGGATATCGTCGATACTGGCGTTACGATGGAGGCTTTCTTGAATGAGTTGAAGTCCTTTTCTCCCGAGTCTGTCCGCATCGCTTCTTTTTTGACTAAGCCTGACGCCCTTCGTTGTCCTGTACTTGTGGATTATGTCGGGAAACAAATCGAAAACAAATTTGTCTTGGGTTACGGACTTGATTATGACGGATTGGGTCGTAATGTTCCTTCCCTTTTAGTATATGATGAATCTGAATTGTAAAATCATTCTTAATAATAAATAAAATGAAAAACGTAGTTATTTTTGGTGCTCCTGGTTCAGGAAAGGGAACTCAGAGCGAAAACATCATCAAGAAGTATGGTTATGCTCATTTCTCTACTGGTGATATCTTGAGAAAACAAATCGCTGACCAAACTGAATTGGGTAAAATCGCTAAGACTTTCATCGATGAGGGTAAATTGGTGACTGATGAGTTGATCATCAACATGCTTGACGCTGAGTTGGATTCCGCTAAGGATGCTAAGGGTGTCATTTTTGATGGTTTCCCTCGTACTTACGCTCAGGCTGAGGCTTTGAAGAAGATGTTGAACAAACGTGGTACTGATGTGGCTGTTATGTTGAACATCCATGTCGACGAGGCTGAATTGATTAAACGTCTTCTCGAAAGAGGAAAAACTTCTGGCCGTTCTGACGATAACTTGGAGACTATCACTAAACGTATCAAGACTTACAACGAGCAAACTACTCCTGTAATCGATTTCTACAAGAAAGAGGGTACTTGTGTTGATATCCAAGGCGTGGGTTCAATTGATGATATCTTCGCTTCTATTTCTAAGGCTATCGACGCCGCTAAATAATTTCGCATATATTGGCGAGCTCCTTCTCTTTTTTTTAGGGGCTCGCCTTTTTCGTCTATTTGTTATGGCTGAACTTAAATCTAATCGGGAAATTCAAATTACGAGGACCAGCCTCATAGGTGTAGCTACTAATGTCCTTTTGTCTGTAATGAAGGCGATTGTCGGTATGTTGGCTAATTCCATCGCCGTTGTTTTGGATGCTGTCAATAATTTAAGCGACGCTCTTTCTTCCGTCATTACTATTGTCGGCATTAAATTGGCGCGTCGTAAGCCTGATAAGAAACATCCTTTCGGTCATGGACGTATAGAGTATTTCAGCGGCATTATTATTGCTGGTCTTGTATTTGCGGCTGGGGTCGTTTCTTTGGTGGAGTCTGTGAAAAAAATCATTGAGCCTGAACTGCCGGAGTATGACTATGCGACTGTTGTCGTCATCGTCTTGGCTATTGTCGTGAAGATTTTCTTGGGGCGTTTCGTGAAAAGACAGGGCGAGAAGTATTGCTCCGACGCTTTAATTGCTTCTGGTTCCGATGCCTCTTTCGACGCCGTCATCTCTGCGTCAACTTTGTTGGGTGCTATCATTACTTTGACGTTCGGCATTTCGGTCGATGGTTTCATCGGTTTGATTATTTCAGGTTTTATCATCAAGGCTGGTGTTGAATTGCTGGGACAACCTGTAAGTCAAGTGGTCGGTGCTCGTGCGAACAGTGAGACTACCAAGGGCATGAAGGCTGATATACGTCAGATAGAAGGCGTCTTGGGCGCTTATGACCTTGTCCTTCATAATTATGGACCGGATTACGCTGTTGGTTCTGTCCATGTTGAGGTGGACGATCGTCTCTCCGCTCGTGAAATCCATCTCTTGACGAAGAAAATACAGCGTCTCATCGTTTCGAAGTACGATGTTTTCCTTTCTGTCGGCATTTATGCTGTTGATATGTGTGATGATGATTTGGGTGCTGTCCAGAAATCGATAAAGTCTGTTGTGAATAGTTGTGACGGCGTCATCCAATCTCATGGGATTTTTATTGATTCCGCCTCGAAGTATGTCTCATTGGATGCTGTGGTTGATTTTAAGGTGGAGGACAAACTTTTGCTCCGCCAAAACATCGTAAATAACATTTTGGAAATTTGTCCGGGGTATGAAGTGGATTTGAATTTCGATATCGATTATTCTGATTAGTGATTCCGTATTATTGTTACTGTATATGGTACTTTATGGGAATATCTAATTTGCTATTACCTTTAATATTCCCTTTAATTATGAATCCATATTTTCTATTCAACTAAGAAGCTTTTTCGTAAATTTTTAAACAGCTTCTAAGATTGAATGTCCTGTTAGCGTGTTTTTTTTTGTACTTTTGTTAATATGTATTTTACGTGTTATTATGCAGAAAAAACGGTTGCTTTATGAGGCTTCTTATATTCGTTCATTCGCTATTTTCTTTTTGGTGTTTCTTCACGCTTTCAATAAAATTGGCGCAGGCGGTTCCTTTGCGAGAGAATATTTCCCCAATCCGGTTTATGAACTGATAGTATATGTTTTAGTACACTTTATTGTCGAACTCTTTTCCTTTCTGGCTGGGTATGTTTGGTCGTATCAATTGTCGGATTTAGGGAGAAGGTATGGGTTGTTCGAATTTATAAAGAAAAAAGCTAAGCGTCTGTTGCTTCCATGCTTTTTTTTCGGATTTTTCTATTTGTTACTATTCTTTTATTCGTCTTCGTATTCCATCGATTCGCTGATTTTAATGTTGCTGTCAGGTCCAGGTCATCTTTGGTTTTTGCCTGTTTTGTTTTGGTCCTTTATTATTTTATGGTTTATAGATCATTTTCGTCTGTCTTCGGGTTGGACTTTGCTGGTATTGGCTGTTTTGTCATTTATTCCTCATTTTCCTTTGCCTTTTGGTTTGGGTAAATTGCCTCACTTTGTATTTTTTATGTTTTGTGGCTATCTTTTAAGGATGCATCATGAAATAGTTCAGGCTAAATTTATGAATCCTGCTGCTATTATTTTAATATGGATCGTATTTGTTGTATTGGTTGTTATTTGGACTGTTGTAAACAATAATGATGAAATGATTATGATAAGAGACGGAATATTTTCCTCCCGGATAATATCTTATGGGTTGAAGAGCTTTTGGTGTTTTTTTGAAGCGTGTTGCGTTATCAGCGCTTTGTATCTTTCTGTGTGTTTTTTTACGACAAAATATGATTTTGTGCCAAGTCGTTATGCCGTTTCTTTCAATAAGTATTGTTACGGCATTTATATATTCCATCAATTCGTCTATGTTTACCTATACTTTAAGACGCCGCTCTATGATATGGTCCATCCTTATCTTTTGCCTTGGGTTGGCTTTTTGATTACGATTACAATTTCATTGTTGTTGACAAAATTAACTTTGAAAACGCGTCTGGGAAGATTCTTGATCGGCTGATTTGCTTGTTTCCGAATACTTGCCTCTAGTGAATTATTGTAATCTATCCTAACGATGAATTGTTGTTATAATGTTATATTGTTATGTAATTATATTGTTGTGATGTTATATTAGTATATTTATATAACGAGACAAGTCCATATGGGCCATATGGTTTGCTCTTTGATCTCTTTACAATCGACAATTGGTATTTCTGTATCGTGATATGGTATTGTTGACGTATGTGATTTGCTCGTAGAGAATTCCTTGGGGTAGTGGTGCCTGTACGCCGTTCCCGATAGATAGGCCTCGTGCTGTTTCCTGTTGTATTTCATCCCAAAGGTTGCTTTGTAGGAATGAGTTCAGAAGCGCACTGCCTCCTTCTACGATTAGAGATTGGAGCTTCCTTTCATATAGTTCGTGTAATAGGTCCTGGATCCTAATTTTTCCTTCGGGGAAGTCTATGTGAACGAATTCAGCGTTGGTGTTTGATGTTGCTTTTTTCTCTGTGAACACTAGGGTAGGGGCTTCTCCGTTGTATATATTGTAATGGATTGGCACTTCAAGGTTTTTGTCTATGAGAATGCGTGTCGGATTTTTACCTGTCACATGACGTACTGTTAATGAAGGGTTGTCTAATAGCGCAGTGTTTGTGCCTACAAGTATGGCTGATTCGCTCGCCCGTAATTGATGACAGATTTTACTTGTCTTGTCGTTGGAAAAATGGTAGGCTGGTGCCCCGTTTGCTCTTTCGTGGTCCATATACCCGTCTTCGCTTTGAGCCCATTTTAAGATGACGAATGGTCTTTTTTTCTCGTGGAACGTGAAAAATCTTTTGTTGAGTAACCATCCTTCTTCTTCTAATAGCCCGCTTCTAACTTTTATTCCTGCTTCTTGCAACATTCTGATGCCCCTTCCGCTTACTTCAGGGAAGGGGTCGACGTTCGCAATGACGACTTCCGGGATGCCTTTCTCTGTAATGAGTTTTGCGCACGGAGGCGTTTTGCCATAATGGGAGCATGGTTCAAGGCTTACATATATGGTGGATTCTTTTAATAGTGATTGATCCATAACTGAGGTGATAGCGTTCACTTCCGCATGAGGTCCTCCCCATTGCATGTGATATCCTTCTCCGATAATCTTCCCGTCATGTACGATAACTGCACCTACCATCGGGTTGGGAGCGACATTCCCTAACCCTTTTTGCGCTAGTTCGAAACATCTGCGCATGTATTTTGTTTCTTCCATATGGTCCTTGTCTGTTTAAAATGATATTCAAAGTTAATGTTTTTACTGATTTTTTCGACCACAGGGCTTGTCATTAAATTTTTTTTTCGGTTGTTTTGTTCTTCTCGTTAGAATTATATGAGTCTTATGTGAATTGAATTTAAAAATTAAATATCAGTGTAATAGTATATTACGTATTTTTATAAAAAAAAGTTGTTGTTTTATTTGGATGGTAATGCGAAAGGTACTACTTTTGCACCCGCTTTCGAGGAACAAACGAGGCGAACGAAAACAAACCAAGAGTGGTTGATTTTAAAGAAAGAAATTTCGATAAAATTTTTAAAAAAAAAGTTTGGCGGTTTCGAAATAAAGTTTTACTTTTGCACCCGCAAAAACGAAAGATGACCCACTGAAGTGATGGGGAACATAAAGAGAGATCTTTGAAGTATTGGCGATAGACGAAAAGGAATGACAGGAAGCATTTATAGCAAGTAAGTCAATTCACAAAATAATACGGACATCCTAGAGACATAAATAAAACAATTCATACAACGGAGAGTTTGATCCTGGCTCAGGATGAACGCTAGCGACAGGCCTAACACATGCAAGTCGAGGGGTAACAGGGAGCTTGCTCCGCTGACGACCGGCGCACGGGTGAGTAACGCGTATGCAA
>JAZLJL010000011.1:0-38397 GCA_045617845.1 Paludibacteraceae bacterium
ATGACGTCGTACAGGTTTTGCGCCTCCACATCAATAGCGTTCCTCACGCCCCCATCCTCCTTGTAGTCCTCTATCTTACGGAAAAGGTTCTCGCCTATTTCCTCCGCCCTGCTCCTACCCGACTCCACGACAACGTTCATATTCGAACGGTCGAACACCACATCCGTAGTCTTCCGCTCCGCCTTCTTGACGACAACATTACTGAGTATCAAATTGTTCGGATGACTCTCACGATAGGCGATCTCGGAGGAGAGCTGCTTGTTCAAGCTATCGTACAGAGGGGAGGGAACCAAGCCAATACGATTAACGGACGAACGCAAATCTTCATAAATATTAGCAATATCTTTATTTAGCGTTTTATAATTCTCCTCCGCCTTTTTCACATCTTCCGGATTGGGAGAATTTTGCATTATCTCCAAAGTATCCAACTTCGCTTTCTGATGACAGAAAAGGTTGCGACGAAGGTTTAATTGCACTCTTTTAGCCTTAATTAAATCATACTCAGATTGGGAGATTACATTATTGTTTAGCATTAAAGTGTCAGAAGACCCCCCGAAATTTACTCGCTTTAAATCTCCATTCCGAAGGCTTTCAGTGAATTTTGCAGCTGGAATATAAAACTGTGTCATACCTCCTTGACCATAAGCTGTATTCTCCGCAACCTTTCCAGTCTCCATCCGCATGTTCTGTTGCAATTCAAACATAACAACCTCACCACGATAGGAACATACTTCCGTATTCGGATTTTTCCAAGGCTCAAATTGTAACCCTCTATTTAGGGTGATCGAATCATTATCGATATGATTCAACTCCTCTTTCGGAAACAGATATTCGCAAGGTTTCAATTCTCCCGTATCAGGTCTATAGGCAGCCAACGCACATAACTGCGTTCCTGCCTTTAACTCAACCACCTCATACGTATCGATACCCGCATATCGATCACTACCCTGCCACTCAGAAGCACTTTCTTGCAATACGGTTTCTTTTACCATAGACAAACAAATTAGTAAATTTCAACGCTTTCCAATTCCTTCTTATCCTCTTCCGTCAAATTCCTATAATTAATCGAAATCTGAATTTCAGGCTGATGCATCAAATTGATACTAGAATTGAAGTATCCCCAATCCACATTGAAACAGTTCTCTTTCCGGTCATCCATACACCCCTCATCCAAGCCCGTTTCGTGCAGAAGGAATTCATCATGCAGGCGTTTCACATCATATGCTGCTTGCTTCCATGTACTATCGTATGCGCGATCATAAAATTCAAGAGCCTCTTTAGACACTAACTCTATCTCCTCCACATACTTTTTATCATTATGAATGTCACTACGAATATATACCGTCATCCACATTTTGTAGCCGTCAATATCCACATTCCTGAATCCAAAGAATGGTGCATTGATATCGAAATTCTCCTTAATCAGATGTTCCGATTTGAAGAAATCGGAAGCCATGAATTCCTCGCGTGTCATGAAAGGATGCAGCTCCCACCCTTTCTCAGCGTTGATGACGAAACGTCCTGTCTTTAAGTCCAACATAAGCCTTGTCTTTTATTGGTTTATTATTCGGTTAATTGATAGGACAAATATAAGGAAGAATTTTGTTGATTGCAAATACTTTGTGTATTATTTACATACTGCCAAACAACATAACAAAAAAAACGTCGCCAAACTTCCCAGTTTGGCGACATCTCGAGTTTATCACTCTAAAAAATGAAAACAAACACTATTATGAAAAAGTTTCTTCTAAATAAATCATTCCACATCGACAGGGAGTCCCTGATAAATATTCAGGATCTGAATATTCATGATAGCGGAATACTTAGACTGCAAAGTCTGTTGTTGCGCATTCAGTAACGAGTTCTTTTCGCTCAACATTTCGAAAGGGCTTTTCATACCCAAAGAGAACTTCTCCTTCGTCAACTCATAAGTTGCCTCCGCAGCCTGTTCGTTACTTTTCGACGCAATATAATTTAATTGAGCCGCTTTAGCGTCCAAATATGCAGCCTCTATCGTTTTCTTGAGGTCGTCCTTCAGATTCTCTGTTTCCAACCCCACGATATTTCTGTTCAGTTTCGCCTTTTTTAAAGTGGATTTCCTCTCCCTATTATCCGCGATGGCATAGTTCAAGGAGATTCCCACATTCTCACTGAAATTTTCTTTCAATTGGTCACCTGCACCATGGTTATTATGGCCAGTTCCCACACCTGCGTTTAAATTAACGGAAGGATAGTAGCCAGATTTAGCGCTTTTAATCTGAAGTTCAGCCATTTGTTCGTTCAACTTCGCACTAGCGATTTCAGGACGAGACTCCAAAGCACGTAAATAAATAGAATCCTTATTCCCTAAATCGGCCATCACCTGTTCTTGAGAAAAATCCAACTGGCGTATCTCCAAAGGTTGGCTAAGATCAAGACGAAGCAATTGCTTCAATTGTAACACATCATCCTCCAATTGGTTCTGCGCCACGGTAAGTTGGTAAACCTCGGACGCATATTGCGATTCGATTTGCGACAAGTCGCTCATCGAAACGGAACCAGCCTCGTACAACTGCTTATATCGGCTTAATTGTTCATTGGAAGTCTCCAACGAATTCTTTTTCATCAACACGTTCTCTCTTGCGTACAAGACCTGTAAATAACCGGAAAGAACAGCTATTCTGATATCCTCTTCCGTCGATTTCAAAGATGTCTCTTGTATAGTCTCCTGCAACTCCTGTTGCTGAATGTTATACTTTCTTCTAAATCCGTTAAAAACTGTCCACGACGCCCCTAAATTATAGCTTCCACTGTAATTGTTGGCATATCCAACCTCCGCAAACGGACTATTACTGAAATTATGTCCAGTGGAAAAAGAGACACTAGGTTGCCATTGTCCTTTAGCCTGTTCCGTAGAAATACGATTTTGCTCCAAAGTAATTCTACTTTTACGAACACTAATGTTTTGTTGCATCGCATAATCAAAACACTGCTGCAACGACCATTCCTCTGTCTGACCAAAGGAAAGGAGCGATGATGACATCGCCAAAAACAAAACTACACTCTTTCTCACACACATGAACCTTACAAATTTGCCACACAAACAAACTAAAACTAACTTGTGTTTACAAATATATACTATTTTTTTTAGTATCGACCAAAAAAAAGCATACAGAATCTAAAAATATCGACGAATCGCCGGTTATTACCAACGAATCGTCATTATTTCATCAACGAACGAAAGTCAACAACTCGCCTTTCTTCGAATCGTCTATCTTGCCGTCATCATATACAAGCGCACCATTCACGAACGTCTGAGTCACTTTGTACTTCAACGTTTCGCCCTCCAACGGAGACCATCCACACTTATATTGAAGGTCTTCCTTCTTTACCTCATAAGGCACATTCGGTTCCACTAAGACCAAATCAGCGAAGTAGCCCTTCCTGATGAATCCGCGTTTCTCCAAATTGAATATTTTCGCAGGATTATGGCACATTTTCTCGACCACCTGTTCCCTTGTGAAATTTCCGCGTTTAGCCAATTCCAGCATCATAGGCAAAGAGTGTTGGATGGAAGGGTAACCGGAAGCGGCCTGTAAGCAATCGCCTTCCTTATCGCTCAACAAATGAGGCGCATGGTCGGTAGCGATCGTATCGATAATACCGGACTCAACAGCCTTCAACAAATTGAGACGGCTCTTCTCCTTCTTGATAGATGGATTACACTTAATCTTAGCGCCTAGACGCTCATAGTCATTATCGTCGAACCAGAGGTAACCGACGCAGGTCTCGGCCGTGATGGTCTTATCCGCCAAAGGCTTATTATTGAACAAAGCCATCTCCTTCGCTGTAGTCAAGTGGAGGACATGCAATCTGGTACCGTATTTCTTAGCCAAATCGACCACCCTAGAGGTGGACTTGTAACAAGCGTCAGAGTTACGGATAACCTCATGATAAGAAATCGGAATAGGTTGGTCGCCCAACTCCTCCTTAACCTTAGCAAGGTTAGCTTGGATCATCTCCTCGTCCTCATTGTGGGTAGCGACCAACAATTTGGATTCGGCGAAAACACGTTCCAAAATCTTCGGATCGGTCAAACGCATGTTACCAGTCGAAGCGCCGACAAAGATTTTGATACCGCACACCTTGTTTTTATCAGCATTGATAACCTCATCGATATTATCATTCGTCGCCCCTAAATAAAAGGAGAAATTCGTCAAGCATTTTTGCTTAGCCAACTCTATCTTCTTGTCCAACTCAGCCATGCTTGTAGTAGTAGGAACGCAATTCGGCATATCCATGATTGATGTCACACCGCCAGCCACCGCAGCACGCGACTCGGATTGGAAATCACCCTTCTGCGACAATCCCGGTTCGCGGAAATGCACATGGGAATCAATCACACCTGGAAGAAGCCACTTATCTTCCGCATCAATCACTTGCGCGTTCTTCATCACAGATTCAGGGACTTCGTCCTTGAAAATCTTTGATATCTTATTACCTTCTATCAACACAGAGCCACGGAAAGAATTACCTTCATTGATAATTTTGGCTTTATGAATCAATATAGTACCCATCGTAATTATTGTTTTTTTAATTTTCTTTTACCAAATATACTATTTTTTTTGAGGATATTTCCTAAAAAGGCTATTTATTTTTAGTCTAATGACACCCAAAACCGCCTCACCGAAAATACCCCCGCTCATCTTAGAACTACCTAAAACTCTATTAACGAATATAATAGGCACCTCTTTCACTGTAAATCCACACTTATATGCGGTATATTTCATTTCAATTTGAAACGCATAACCCTTAAATTTAATCTTATCCAGCTCAATCGTTTCCAAAACCTGTCTACGGTAACACTTGAACCCGGCCGTTGTGTCGGCGATCTTCATGCCAGTCACAATCCTTACATATTTGGAAGCGAAATAGGACATCAGCACACGCCCCATCGGCCAATTGACGACATTCACGCCACTGATATACCGGGAACCGATAGCCACGTCGGCGCCCTCCTCGGAGCAAGCCTTATGAAGTTTCAGCACATCGTTCGGATTATGGGAGAAATCAGCATCCATTTCGAAAATATATTCGTATCCATGCTCCAACGCCCACTTGAAACCAGTGATATAGGCGGTACCTAATCCCAATTTGCCTTTCCTCTCTAGAATATGAAGCCTGCCTTCAAACTCAGACATCAGGCCCTTCACTATAGCCGCAGTGCCATCTGGCGAATTATCGTCAATGATCAACACATGGAACATCTTGGGTAAGCCTAAAACAGCACGGATAATATTCTCCGCATTCTCTTTTTCGTTGTAAGTTGGTATGATTACCACTCCATCGTTCACTTCCATTTTTTTCTTTTATGGGTTTCTTGCAAATTTAAAAAATGGTTTGGAATTTTTATTGTTATATTTGCTAAAAAATTCATCGACATTGGATATTAACGATTTATTAGACCGTTTTTCCTCACACCCCCAAATCAAAGAGGTGAGGAACTGGTGCGGCAAAGGAGAAAAAAGCCTAACCCTAAAAGGGTTGGAAGGGTCACTTTGCGCCTTATTATTCGCACAACTCGGGAAAGAGAGCAAACAATCCCTATTCATCACGTCAAATGACGAAGAATCAGCCGCCTACCTCTACCATGACATCGCACAATTATTAGGAGAAGACCAAGTCTATTTCTTCCCCGCATCCTTCAGGAAATCGTCTTATGACCAAAAAGACGCGGCGAACGAGGTTTTACGGACTGAAGCACTAGACAAGATAAATTCCGGAGAACCCTTCATCATGGTCTCCTTCCCCGACGCCATCGCGGAACGGGTTGTAGACAGCGCCGAACTCAGCAAGAAAACACTGAAACTGCATGTCGGAGAGAGCATCGACACGGATTTCATCATCCAAGTACTCTGCGAATACGGGTTCTCCAGGGTGGATTTCGTATATGAACCCGGACAATTCTCCGTCAGGGGAAGTATCATCGACGTATTCTCCTTCTCCTGCGAATATCCTTTCCGTGTCGATTTCTTCGGGGACGAAATCGAATCGATCAGGACCTTCAACATCGAAAACCAATTGTCTCTGGAGAAGAAAGAGAACATTTCCATCGTATCCAACATCCACGAGGACAACACCTCCGCCGTCTCCATCTTTTCCCTGCTAAAGAAGGAGACATTACTCTTCTTCCACGATTTCCTTTTCACATTAGACAAAATCGGCGGCATCGCGGAAGAGTCCGCATCTCCGGACCACATCATCGACAAGGCAACCTTTTTCGAAGAGACAGCCCAATTCAAACGAATCGCATACGGAGGGCACAACATCGGAGAAAATTCGACATGCATCCAGTTCGAATCATCCCCACAGCCCGTTTTCAACAAAAACTTCGACCTCGTCAGCGCCGATTTCAAGGCGAAGGAGAAAAAAGGTTACGAAGTGTTCGTCCTTAGCGACAACCTGCACCAGACCGACCGCCTCGCAAGCATCTTCGAAGACCGGGGCGACGACGTGTCCTTCACACCCGTCCGCAAGACAATCCACGCAGGTTTCATAGACCATACCGCACACCTGTGTTGCTACACGGACCACCAGATATTCGACCGATACCACAAATATTCCTTACGGTCTGACAAGGCCAGGAACGGACAATTATCACTCACGCTCAAAGAGCTACAAGACTTCAAACCTGGCGATTATGTCGTGCACATAGACCATGGCGTGGGAAGGTTCGCCGGACTCATCCAAGTGGACGTCAACGGCAAGAAACAAGAGGTCATCAAACTCCTCTACCAAAACGACGACATGCTGCTCGTCAGCATCCACTCACTCCACAAAATATCCAGATACAAAAGCAAAGAAGGCGACGAGCCTCACATCAACAAACTAGGCACAGGGGCTTGGCAAACCATCAAGGAGAGGACCAAAAAGCACGTCAAGGACATTGCCCGTGACCTCATCGCCCTATACGCGAAAAGAAGGGAAGAGAAAGGATTCGCCTTCTCACCGGACAGTTTCCTGCAATCAGAGTTGGAAGCCTCATTCATCTACGAAGACACACCCGACCAGAACAAAACAACCATCGACGTCAAGCATGACATGGAAAAGGACATTCCTATGGACCGACTCGTATGCGGAGATGTGGGATTCGGAAAAACCGAAATAGCAGTCAGGGCAGCCTTCAAAGCGACGGTAGACAACAAACAAGTGGCCATCCTGGTTCCGACCACCGTACTAGCCCTCCAGCACTACAAAACCTTTTCGGAAAGGCTAAAGGATTTCCCTGTAAGGGTAGATTACCTCAACCGTTCAAGAAGCCTCAAAGACACGAAAAAAATCATCAAAGAGTTAGGCGAAGGAGAAATCAACATACTGATAGGAACACAAAAAATATTAGGCAAGGAGGTTAAATTCAAAGACTTAGGACTATTAATAATCGATGAGGAACAAAAATTCGGAGTCTCCACAAAAGAAAAAATCAAACAGATGAAAGTCAACGTGGACACCCTGACGATGACCGCGACCCCGATACCGAGAACCCTGCAGTTCTCTCTCATGGGAGCAAGGGATTTGTCCGTCATCAACACCCCACCACCGAACCGATACCCCATCCAAACAGAGCTCCACACGTTCAGTGAAAAGATTATCCAGGAAGCCATCCAGTACGAAATGGACAGGAACGGGCAAGTATTCTTCATCAACAACAGGGTACAAAACCTGAACGAGATAGCCGCCCTCATCAAGCGCCTCGTACCGGAAGCCAGAGTAGCCATCGGCCACGGGCAAATGAAAGGGGAAGATTTGGAGAAAATAATCTTGGACTTCCTGGACTACGATTACGACGTACTACTCGCCACCACCATCGTGGAATCAGGCATCGACATATCCAACTGCAATACCATCATCATCAACGAGGCGCAGAACTTCGGACTAAGCGACCTGCACCAACTCAGGGGACGTGTGGGAAGAAGCAACCGGAGAGCCTTCTGTTACCTTTTGGCTCCGCCACTCACCAACCTGACAACAGAAGCCAGGCGAAGACTACAAGCCATCGAAAGCTTCTCGGAATTGGGGAGCGGGTTCAACATCGCCATGCAAGACCTCGACATACGAGGAGCTGGCAACCTCCTAGGAGCGGAACAAAGCGGCTTCATCGCCGACCTCGGATACGAAGCTTACCAAAAAGTGCTGAACGAAGCCATCACCGAGCTGAAGACAAACGAATTCTCCGAACTTTACGAAGAGGAAGGGGAAGTTGGCGCCGAAGGACAAACATTCGTCACCGATTGCCAAATCGAGACGGACATGGAGTTGACATTGCCGAGCGACTACGTGGAAAGCGTCTCCGAAAGGATGTCTCTCTACCGAGAGTTGGACAACGTAAAAGACGAGAAGGAACTCACCGCATTCGAAGGAAGGCTGAAAGACCGTTTCGGCGCGCTTCCGCCTCAGACGGAAAGCCTCCTACAACTTGTCCGGCTACGATGGTTAGCGGAAAAACTTGGATTCGAAAGACTCACACTCAAACAAAACCACATGACAGGTTACTTCATCCAAGCCGACGATTCACCTTATTACCAGACAGAAGCATTCGGCAGGATACTCACCTACTTACAAAACCATGCGGTAAGGTGCAAAATCAGGGAGACAGGAGGGAAACGCTCCATACAGTTCCTTGACGTAGGCAGCGTAGAGGAGGCCTACATTATCCTTAAAAAGATATAAGGGAACACCCATAATCAAAGCCAACGGAGGCACACAACAAAGGCATTGGGAAAGAAAATGTCGGGAGCCCCCATTATTTACGGGCAAAAAGGCGAAGAAAGAAAAGGATTTTGATTAATTTTGCGCGAACAAAAAATAGAAGGTAAAAATGATAAACAGATCTTTATTAAGAATCAAGGTAATCCAAATTCTGTATTCTTACTACAAGAACAAAGAGAACGAAACGATAGAGTTGGAATCCGCACAAGAGGAGCTCATTAGCAGCACGGACAAAACCTACGAGTTATACCACTACTTTTTCCTGCTTATCATCAAGATCACCGAATACGCGAAGAAGATGGAGAAGAAAGGCGGAGCGGCAGGCAGGGACTACGTCAAACTCGCCAACAACCTATTCGTGGAGCAACTGAAGTCCAACCAACAATTCCTCACCTATTTCGACGAGCATGAAATCGATTGGGCGGATAAAAGCGAGGACAATGAACTGTTTTGGAACATCCAAAACGAAGAGCAGCAAAACAATTTGATCAAAGAACTCGTGCCCAACATCCTAGCATTGGAGGAGTTCCAGAAATACAATGAGACGGCGGAAAACAATTACGTAGAGGACAAAGAAATTTGGAGAGTAATCCTCCGCAAAACCATTTCCGACTCAGAATCCCTCGGAAGGGAATTGGAAGACATGTCCATCTATTGGAACGACGACGCCGCTGACGTGATCAGCTTCGTATCCAAGACAATCCGTAACTTCGACGAAGCACAAGGTCCGGACCAAGAGTTGTTACCTCAATTCAAAGATGAGGAAGATTTGGAATTCGCCATGAAATTGTTGAAGCAAAGCATCTACGATGAAAGCGACTACAGGAAAATGATTTCAGAGCGCACCAAAAACTGGGACGCTGACCGAATCGCCTTCCTCGACACAATCATCATGCAGACAGCGTTGGCAGAAATATGCACATTCCCAACCATTCCGGTGAACGTTTCCATCAACGAGTACATAGAGATCGCGAAGAACTATAGTACAGCAAAAAGCGGCACATTCATCAACGGGCTCTTGGACGCCATCGCAAAAGATTTGGTGGAAAGCGACAAAGTGAAGAAAGTGGTTTATTCAAACACTTATAAAAAATAACATCAAAAACACATTAAAACTCTTATTTATGATTCTTAACGTATTATTACAAGCAGCACCCGAGTCTGGATCAGGAATGTCTTCGATCCTTATGTTGGTCGTAATCTTCGCCATCTTCTATTTCTTTATGATTAGACCACAAAAGAACAGAGAGAAAGAAATCCAAAAGCAAAGGAACTCCATGAGAGCAGGCGACAAAGTGGTCACCTCAGGCGGTATTTTCGGGAAAATAAAAGAGATCGGCGATAATTCAATTACCATCGAGATAGCGAACAACGTTAACATATCAGTCAGAAAGACTGACATTTTCCCTATTCAATCTGACGCTAGCGCCAACACTTCGTCACAAGAGGTCACAAAGCAATGAACGACCTGATGTCAGAAATAACAAAAAAGATCAAGAGATTTCTTACGACAAAGGATCTCTTGGTCTTTTTGTTCTTTTTGTTGCTATCCACCGCATTATGGACCTTACAAGCGTTAAGGAAGAATTATACGATGACGGTGGAAATGCCCATCAACTATGTTAACCTGCCACAAGACTACATCATCACAAACGAATTACCTACCCACATCAAACTAGCATTGGAAGGAAGAGGCAGCGACTTAGTGCGCTACCGCTACGGCAACGTATTGGAGCCTCTACATATCGACATGGAAGAAGTCGTAAAAGGTCGAAAGCATGTAGCGACAACAGCCTATATAGGGCAAATACAAAAACAGATAAAACCGGAGACCGCCATCAGACGAGTATCGCCTGATTCGATCCACTATTCACTGGAAAAGCAAAGAAAGAAGGTCGTTTCCGTCGAATTAGACGCGGAGATAGACCTTGTGCAACAATATACATTGAGCGACTCCATCCAAATAAGCCCATCAAAAATCACCATATATGGGCCTCAAGCCGAACTCAACAAATTAGACACAATCCAGACGGAGCACCTCGAACTATCAGGAATAAAAGACACGGTAATCATCCAAGCGCAACTACAAACCATGCGCAACGTACGCTATTCCGACTCCATCATCGAAGTGAAAATAGCATCAGAACGCTTCACGGAAAAAAGCATACAATTACCGATTTCGACCAAAAACGTGCCAAGCAACTGCACGCTAAGGATATTCCCTTCCACCGCGACACTCAGCTACCAAATAGGCTTGAGTTCCTACGAAAAAGTGGACGCGTCTTCCTTCTCTCTTTATGTGGACTTCCAAGAAGCGAGGAAGAACCCCAAAGAAAAATTAGCCATCAAGATGCATAAGAAACCGACGAAAGCGTTCAACATCAAGTTGAAACCAGAATGCGTGGAATGCATCATAGAGGAGAAGAGCGCACAATGAAACGCATCGGAATCACAGGCGGAATCGGTAGCGGGAAATCAGTGATTTCCGAAATCTTCTCATGCCTAAACATTCCCACATACAACGCCGACAACGAATCAAAAAGACTCATAACTACCGAGAAGAGCCTTATCAAAGCCTTAAAAGGAATCTTAGGAGACGAGATATACACCCAAGAGGGGCTAAACAAAAAAAAGATGGCCCAAATGATTTTCAGCGACAAGAAGTTGCTGGAGCAAGTCAACGCCATCATACATCCCGCCGTAATAAAGGACTTCATCATATGGAGTAAATCACAAAAGAGCGACATCGTAGCCTGCGAAACGGCCATTCTGTTCGAGTCGGGCATGGACCAATACGTGGATGCGACAATCACGGTGACCGCGCCATTAGACGTAAGAATCGAGCGCTGCAAAAAAAGGGACCATGCGACAGAAGAGGAAATAAAAGCGAGGATAGCCAACCAGATGGAGGAGGACGAGAGAATATGCAAATCCGACTACACCATCCTTAACGACAACAAGACTGCCATTCTACCACAAATTAGGGAAATAATCGAAAAGATATTGAAAAAATAATCCGTCAACTACCCCAAACAGTGCATCAGAAGACGGAAACCCCACAATTTTCAAAAATAATTAGAGAAAAAATTTACTACAATACCACAAAAATCCAATGAATATACACTCTCCGAATTTTTGTTTTGAATTAAATCAAAATATTTAGGTTATCAGCAACAAAAGTAGACTTTGGCACGGTTTTTGCTTTTTCATTAGACCTATTTTTAATAAATTTCATAAAATCGAAACAAGTAAATTTCACCAAGCACTAATGACAATTATCTAAGCCTCAACGACATAATATTTTTCAATCAAATTTAATTATTTATACAAATCGGACATCTATTGTATATATATACATAAAACATCCAAAAATTTTCTAATATGTGGAAATATCCTACAACACATGTAAAAAATAAGGGCTTCCTTTGCAATGCATGAGGCCAAATGCAGTATATGAGCGGAGAAAACTTAAGTTATATATTAATATAGTTATATATTACATGGGAGAATCATTCACCGCTTATTGTTATTTAACTATTTATTAATTTTTACAAAAAAGAAACAAAATGGAATTAAAGAAAATTTTAGTGGCAACACTTGGAGTTGCTATGTCAGTAACAGCAGCGAACGCACAATCATGGTACGCAAACAGTAATTATGGTCTATACGCATATCCATATACCGGGAATGCCAGCAATGTAACGATTGGTATGCAACCTACCTCATCGTCAATCAGTTCAAAATTGTATGTAAAAGGAGCAACTACCCTAAACGGAACGTTGAAAGTAAGTTCATCTATCACAGGATCAAGTTCATTGACCGTAAGCGGGAAGTCATATTTGGCGGCAGTAACCGCATCAGGAGACATCTACGGAAAATCCAAATTGACAGTGGACGGAATCACTTATTTGAACGGCGCATCCACATTGGTAGGGAAAGCGACACTCGCAGGTGGTTTTACAGCTTCCAGCGCATGTTCAATCAACAACACTCTATCAGTTACCGGCAAATCAACACTTACAGGTGGTTTTACGGCAGCCAAAGCATGTAGCATCTCCAGCACTTTGTCCGTCACCGGCAAATCCACACTAGCGGCGACATCTGTCAGCGGATCATTTACAGCAACAGGAACAAGCAACACAATTAGCAACGGATTGACCATATACAACCAAACAAGTTCAAATCGTATTGGCGTCAATTTCGGAAAAGGAACAAACAATTGCTTAAGAATGAACGTTTACGGAGGCAAGGAAAATGGATCATTTGAGGCAGTCGCAACAGACTACACCTTCTTTGGCACACAAAACAGGAAACTCTTGACACTCAACTACTCAGGTGCAACGATGAACGGAACACTAGATGTTTGGGGCAAAATCACATGCCACGACGAAATCGAGGTCGCAGAAGTATTGAAAGCTAACCAAATCAAGGCAAACGACATAAATGTTGAGTTGAACAATGCGGCAGACTACGTATTCGAGGACAACTACGATTTGAAGTCATTGGACGAGGTAGAGAGCTTCGTAAAGGAGAACAAGCACTTGCCAGGCGTTCCATCAGCATCGGAAATCGCGGAGAACGGCATGAGCGTATCCCAAATGAGCAACTTGCTTTTGGAGAAAGTTGAGGAATTGACCCTCCACATGATCGAATTGCAAAAGGAGAATAAGGCTTTGAAGGCTGAAGTTGAATCTTTGAAGAAATAATAGAAATGGAGATGAATAAACTAAAAATTTCATTAACATCCTGTCTACTCACATTAATGAGTACGTCCATGTTTGCCGGGGCATACCCTGAAAACAGCAATGGTCTCATTAATGGCAAGATTGGAATGTACTATAATAATAGCGTCACAAAGCATAATGGATACGCCATTATCTTAGGAGGTGGTCCCAATCCTTTCTTATGGAACGATTGTGCGAGAACATATCAATACCTGGAATTTGCCCAAGGTTACAAAAAAGATCATATTTATTCGGCATTTTACACCCAAGAGCCACTCAGTGGATCGATATCAGTTCCTAGAGATTTTGACGCTGATGGGAAAAGCGACATCAACTATGAGTTAACAAAGAGTAATGTCACCACAATGTTTAACAAAGTTGCAGCAAACATTACAGCAAACGACGAGTTTTTCCTTTTCATATCAGCTCATGGTGGTGATAATTGTTTTGCCTATAACCAAAGTAATACTTCATGCGTATTCACGTATTCTGATTATCTCACGAAAGAACTGAATAAAATCAAAGCGAAACATATTTATATAGTTTCCAATTCATGTCATGGAGGGTCGATGATAGAGTACTTGAAGAAGGGCGATGTAAAGAGAACTATCATTACAAGCTCCTCAAAGGCAAAGAATGCCAATGCATATGGTATTGGAGGTGTTTTTCTTCATCATTTCCTTCCCGCCTCAGTAGGCTTTAACTACAATGGCGATAAACTAGATAAAGATAGCATAGATTTCAACAAAGACGGGAAAATCTCTATTGAAGAAGCTTTCATTTACGCCAAAGACCATGACGAGAACTCCAAGCCGAGCAACAAGGACGAATCATGGTACGAAGTGCCACGCTATTGGACTTCTGAGTCTGGATACAGATTCTGCCGTCCTGACGACTGGGGTGTAGTGAACGTCACAAGTACAATTACCAAAAGCGGAACCAAAGAAGCAATGTATCTTCTCAACGCCAGCAATGTGATTAAAAACAATGCCAATGTCACATATGCCTGCGGTAAGACCATCCACTTGAAGAAAGGATTCCATGTGGTAAAAGGATCGACATTCAAAACGGACATCTTTGATTGCGAAGAGGAAAAGAAAGCAAACGAAGCTGAGTTAAGGCGTCTATCCTTTGACGAGGAATACGACGAGGACATCACGAATAGTGGAGATGAGGTTACGGGAAGCCAGTTCGTCATCGCTCCTAACCCAACTACAGGAGAATTCACCATCTACTTCAACGAAGAGACGGAAGGCGGCAACTCAGTTGTCATCATGGATTTGACAGGGAAAGTAGTATTCAGTGCGAATGGTCTCGGAAGCGAGGCTTCTATCGACCTCGGAGGGAAGCCACAAGGAATGTACATCGTACAAACCATTGTCAATGGCACGATCCAAACTGCGAAACTTATCCTAGAATAGTCTTTCTATTCACATTATCAGATTGGAGGGGAACTATTGGTTCCCCTCCTTTTTTGTCGTTTAACAAATAGTTTTCCACCTTTTTTTACCCTAAAAGTTCAGTGAGTTCACCATCATAGCTAGAACCATCGGGCTTATAAAATATGCCTTTCCCTACTGGTTTCCCTTCGAAGAAGAGACCTTGGAAACTGCTTCCGTCAGGTTTCGTATATCGAGCGTTACCCGTACATTTTCCATCTTTCCAATCGCCTTCGAGCCTAGAGCCATTAGGCCAAATAAAGACACCATAACCTTCCCTACGGTCATCTTTCCATCCGCCTTCATAGGAAGAGCCATTCGTCCAAACAATCTTTCCACTGCCCGACATCCGGCCATCGACAAAATCACCTTCGTAACGAGTTCCATCCGACCATGTCAACACACCTTTCCCCGAACGTCTACCATCAATCCATTCCCCCACATAACTCGTTCCGTCCAACCAATCGAAACGGACCTTCCCCGTCAGATGGCCATTCCGGATATCACCCTCACACGAATAATCCTTCGTATTCTCCTGAATCCTGCCCGTCAGTCTTCCATGGCGCATGACTCCACGACGATACCCTTGGTAATCAACAGATTCATACGGATAACCCAAATCATCCGCCAAGGAATTCAAATCCATCTCCACCTCAGAAGTGGACTCAGAGACAACGATTTGTTTGCGTATGGTATAGCGTGGATTAGAATCGGAGCGGCATTCAATGTCGTACGTTCCCTTCATAAAAACAACATTGAAGATAAAATCCCCTCCCGACCTCTTGGCGGATAGCACCTCCCGCCCATTGATAGACAAGGAATAGGGTTCGACATAATGGGCCTTGATCCTTAACGGGACAGTCGATCCGAAAACATTATAAACCGGCAGGCTTTTCCCCAACAAAGAAATCAGGCACCTCATGAAACGCTCCTTGCTTTCCAAATCATACCACAGAAAAAAGTCTTCGGAAAAGCCAAAATGGTCACGTAACGTGCGTTCCCATCTTAGGTAAAGAATCCGTTTGTTATAATTAGAAGCGATTTTGTGTTCCTTCCCCTCTTCTTTATCGCAAGAAGAAAAATCATCATGGGACGTATCCAAGGCGACAACAACCTTAGCGTCGCCCAATTGCGTCGCGTCACACGTAGGCGACACACAGACCGAGATAGGAGACAAATATCTCTCCAGCTCTTGTTCCAACAAGAGTGCCTTCTCCTTATCGGTGCGGGAATAACATACGTAAACATCCATGATTATCACTCAACCGTTCAATGCGAACTAACGACGACGTTAAAAAAGATACAATGCCAAAGATACAAATTTCAATACGATATTCACAGCCCAATACAAACAACACGTTCCAATCATCAACTTAAAAACCGTCAGCGCCAACTCTTTGAGAGGGAAACTGGTCCAGTCGAGACTGTACACTGGAGTCCGCTTGTAACCTTCCAATGGTTCCGAAATCTTTTTCTTCAATTGAACATCATCGTCACAAACATTCAAACTTACCATACTCATGTCACACAATTTATCCAATAGACTCTCCTTCTTCCTCAAATAGCCCAAATTTGAAGCCAATGGTTCCAATTTAAAATCACAGTAGGCGATGCGGAAATCCGACACGAAAGAGAAGCACATCTTCTTGGTCACCTGAAATCCCCAAAAGCACAAGAAAGTCAGCAAGACACCCGCCAAAACCGCAACCAATACGACACGTTGGAAAACCAAATGGAAGACGCCCGCAAATAAACTATCCATCAATTTAAGCGCCACCAACAGCACTAAGAAAGTGACAATAAAGTTTTTCCTTTTACCCTTCTCGGAAAAGAGAAACGTCAAAATGCAGGTTAACGCAGCACAGATGACTAAAAAATCGGAAGAGAAAATCGAAGAATTGAAGAACAAGAGCATAGAATTTCCCATAGACTTATTCAAATCTTCCATTCCCAAGAAGAAACCAGTTAACGAGAAGCCAAAGATAGACAATACCACACCAAAGATCATAGCAAGACCAGCCACAATGAAAGCGCCTCTTTTTACGGTAGCGTTCTTCCACACGAAATGCTGGGAGTAGTCACGAATGGACCTCTTCTTGTCTTCCACCATTTGGATATGCTGTGACAATCCACCGCATAAGTCCGAAAGCATAGCGTTACAACGAGACTTCTCGTCGGCACAATTCTTGCAGTAGCGATAATAACCATCCGTAATCGGACCGATATCATAATCAAACGTTTGATGGTGGAAATCATTATCCACAGAAAATTCCTCCTTTATCCTAACACGATTCGCAAAGCGGGAAGAACAAATCGAATATTCGTAATCCCCCTTTCCCAAACGAATCACAATAGGCTTTTCCGACTGTTCACGTTCGAGAAGCAAAGGCGAATCTCCCTTCTTATTCCGCCTATACAATGACAAAACCGGACGGGAATAACGTTGCAGGTCCGTATTATTATTGAACGTCACCTTCGCACCTACCCTATCACCCTCTATCGTCTCCAAACCGCACAATCCTCTAAGATGAGCGAGCAGAGAAGCTCTGCTACCCAAATCATACCAAGCATATATATCGGTCCGAAGCGACCACTCATCCGCAATCCAAGACTGTCGATTGAACAATCCTCCCTTATGGGGACCTAAACAAATGATATTCTTGTTCAGGTCATGGGCAAACTTCACACATTGACGGCACAAAGCATCATTACGGGAATTGGAAGAGGCCAATACCAACACCACATGAGCGTCGCGAATCAGCTTCTCGTAGAACTCCGAATCCTGGTCCTGACCATCAAAATACCGGTCCAACACAAGGTTCTCCTCCAGCCTCAACACATCGGCGATTTCGGAAAACACAGTTGCGTCAGCAGACGAATAAATACAAAAAATAGAAGACAGACCCATAACTACACGATAAAAAGATCAAACACACAAAGAAGGCCTCCCGAGAAAAAAAAGAAGGCCGCTTCCCATCATCATTTCGAACGGAAAGGCTTCTTTATCAAATCGATAAAGAAACGTTTCCTTTTATATGAAACATACTTGTCGCCATAACAGAATTGAAGGAAATCCTCCACTCCGTCCTTATCCAAAGAGATTTTCTTATCCGCCAACAGCTGCTCCGCATCCTTAATTTCCACTTGGCAAGACAAAAGGATCTCTTTATAGAAAGAATTGGAAGATTTCATCTTTTTCACCTTGCCAACACGTTCCAACATACCGTCCAACGACAAGTCCAAAAGTTCGGACATCGCTTTCACAACAGAAGAGGCCAATGCCGGTTCCGCCAATTCGACGAAACGGTCCAACAAAACGTCCAACAACGATTTGTCATGAAGTTGGACAGAGAGTTTCAGCACGTCACCAACGTTTTGCGCGGTAACCTTTTCCCCTTCACCGAGCAAAAGCAAGTAAAGGATATTCCAATCCGAAGAGAGTGAAACATCAAAGAAGTCCAAAACATCTTCCTTGACAAGACGAAGCCAATCAGACTTCTTATCTATATTAGACCTAATAGCTTCCTCTAAATCAGACAACAACGAAGGATATAGTTTCGTCTCACGCACGAATCCATCCGCCATCATTTTTTTGAGTAGATTATTTTTCTCCGCCCACTGCCTCAATCTAGGCAACGCCTGATCGACAGGCAACGATAATCCATTCGACGTCAACTGCTTATAAAACAAAGGCGCAAAATCATCGTTTTCAAGTTGAGCCTGATACACATCCAAGAAATCGGCAGAGGCTAGCGACAATTGTTCTGGAGAAAGATATTGGCCAAGAAGTTGCCAATAAGCAGAGACCTTGTCAGGGTGTGAGGAAATCTGAGATTTAACGAAATCAGCCACACACTTTTTCTCTCCATCCGCATACAGTTCTCCAAGAATCGCCAGCATCACAGCCGGATCGAGCGAAAGGTCAACCATCCTAGACAAGATACCACCACGCGCATCGCCCTTCAACTCTTGGTCGGTATAAAAGAAGCGATAAAGTTCACGCCATTGCGATTTCAAGGAAGAGTCATCCAAGAATTTATTTTTAGAAGCCAAAACCTCCCTATCCAAATAAAGAGGTCTTAATGAAGCAGGACCTTCCAAATTCGCAAGAGACTCGACAAAAACAGGAGCTGAAGGAGAAAGTTTTTGGGTAATGAGAGACTTGTGTTTATCCACAATAGACGAGACGTCAACACGTTTATTCCTCAACCATTCCAAGAAATTGACGCACTTGACAGCTTCCGTTTCGTTCGAAACGCTTTGGACTTTCGCATCCACAAGGGCATTGAAAAGGGATTGGTTCTTCGGATCCCTTGAAAAATAATCAGCCAAGACATCGACAAACTCGTCATTGTCTCGGAGAATATTTAGGTTAAACGAATCCGTATCGACACAATATTGGTAGAAAGCGTCATTGATTTTTTTACTTTTCTCCATGACACATCGGAAATCGTCACCCATCATCCATCTCACACGACGATGGATAGCGTTCCAATCGCCAGCCTTCAAGTCACGTTTCAATTCAGCACCAAATAATTTATACTCCAATGTCTCCGTCCAATCCGCCGAGGCTTGGAACTTTACCGCAAGATTTTGGCTTACGGAATATGGATAGTATTGGTTTACCATCACGATAGGAGTATTCTTCGGCATGCCCTCATCCTGATAATTAGAGACGAATCCGCACTCACCGAGCAGGTCATTAGGCAAAAGGCGATACAAATCCGCCATCAGAGAGGCGGATGACTCCCAATCAACCAGGATAGCCAAGACCTTATTCTGCCTTTTCGCGTCAATGAGACTAAACAAAGCCTGTACGGTAATATCGGAGACCGCAGGTAACCCATTAGCGGAGAAAGGCTTCTCCTCCACTGGCAAAGGATCCTGTGCGCCAAGCGACAATGCCTTCATCTCCTCATTGGACTCCTTCGGGGAAGGGTCGAGCGGGATAAAACGATTGGAGCCAGACGAAGGATTTTCGTATAGAATCTGGAAAACTTCGGAAGAAGGCACTTCCTCGAACAAATAACAATCCGTCACATAATTACCCATACGTCCCGGAGCGTATTTGACATAAAAAGTGAAATCAAACCCCACAGGAATCGTACGGCCCAAGACATAAACATGCTTTCCACCCTCAATAGGCAAAGAACGGAAGAAGTAGGAAGAAGGGAATAGTTTGATGAGTTCGGGATCATTCTTCAAGGAGAGAGGCATGATATCCTCACGGCTACCTTGGCTGTAATCCAAGACAGCGTTCTCCCTCAACGCATTCAAGTAGGCGTCCGGAGTACCTTTCGTATAGGTTCTAAAACCGAAGCCCCGACCGCCGTCCATTCCGTTTTCCGACGAATTGAATATCACATGAAAATATTTCATAAACACGTTTTTTCAAGTTTACCAATAAAAGCGACCACTCACAAGGAACAAAGGGGAAATACCCACTTCGCCCTTTCTCCCCGACAAAATCAGCCTTTAAAGAAGCCGCCTACTTTATATAAGACCCAAATCAGAGGGTCCATGACACGGTAAGGCTTTATCTCGCCATCCACATCACCCGCCAACATAGCGTTCTCATCCGGCATACAGCCGAAAGAAGAAACCCCAAAGAACTGAGCGTTTTCACCCCATTTAGAGACGATATTGAAACAATGCTCGCTCTCGTCCCAAATCTCCGCATCCTCCATGTAGCTCTTAATGGCCTTGTGGGCGGCCTCCATCTGAGGCAGGTTCAGTTTACCCGTCTTAATGAAATCGCTGTTGCGAGGAGAACCATCCTCATTGAGGAACATAGAGACATCACAGCCCAAATCCTCATGATGGTCGATCACCACGTCAAACTTGGACATGACAAAAGCGAACGGCTTATCGGAAAGGTTCTTGTCACCAGTCTGGAAATTGAACAAAGCGGTCAAGGTCTCATCGAAAGGAGTCGTTATGTCATTATTTTCAATATTATTAGATTCGAGCAATTTCTGTATCCTCTTCACGGACAAAGTATCCAAGACGCAGATGACAGCCTTGGATTCCCTCAGGTATTGGGCGTTCCGTCTAATAGAATCAGGGTCTTTGAAGTTCTCACCCGCCGTGTCATAGAAGACCAAGTAGACAGCCTTACCCGTCGCGACACTTTCAAGACGCATGATCCAAGGGATTTCATGCTTTGTGACGGCAGTCTTTGGCAGAGGCATCTTCATATCGAAAATCACCTTCCTAGCCTTATCGTACTTATTGTAGGTCCATTCATCCTCCCGTCTTCCCACCTGCTGGAGCATAACGGAAAGCCCAAGTTTATTTCCATACTTCTTCAGTTGATGGATCAAAGTGACGATATAGTTCGACTTACCACTGGCGGGTCCACCGATAACGGAAATGACCTCAGCGCCCTTCTCCACCATCTCCTTAGGCAACCAATTGTTGCAATGCGGACAAACAAAACGCTGGGAAGGGAAACCACACTTAGGACAAAGTTCGGACTTAGGCTTATAAGGAAACAAAAAAGAAAGGAAGCCCAATTTAGGTTTAAAAATGAAATGGGACTCCGAATTATTACCCCAATGGTTAGATAATTTACCATTTATGACTTTGGGACAATCTTCCTCTCCCCTACTATTCTTCCCATCATTGCTACATTCCACCTCGATTTCGTTGTTATCGAAATGTTGATAGCAATACGGACACAAAATCTTCTTACCCATAATATTATGATTAATAAATCATTATCATATTTGAACGGAACAACTATTTCCCTCAAACGCCGAATTAATTCCAATCAATTCAGCTTCATGAGGCCAAAGTTTGATGGTCAGTTCACCCTTTTTACCACACAATTCACGCTTTGGCAACGGGAGGTCGAACTCCTTCACAACGACACCACACAACGGCTCATCCTTCCCATTCAAGTCTACGACAAAAGCCTTGTCACGGTCTACCCTCACCACCATATCGGTGAAGAAAGCCAGCACACATCGGAAAGGCACCTTATATTCACCCAAATCGATTCTGACAGTCAGCTTACTCTTCTTAGCGAACAAGAAGCCAGAAGTCGAGACCTCAGCCGAAAGGGAGACCTTCATTTTGGAAGTCTGAACCATAGGAATTTCAAAACCGGGAGGAACCAATGTCTTAATCTTTTCGATAAGACGGTCTTGCAGAGACCTTACGGAAGTCTTGCGTAACTCCTCAAGCGTCCGTTTATATTCAGGGAAGAGGGACTCGTAGCGATCAGTCTCCTCCATTTTTTTCGAAACGAATTGTTGGACACCACCGATAGCCTCCGTCAAAGTGGCGATAGCGTCCAACGCCTTGTGGTAACGTTCGACCTGCGGTTTTGCGTCTTCCACGCCAGCGATTGCCTGGATTATTGAAAACTTCTCGTCCAATTCATTTTTTGCCGCATCCAAAGAAGAAAGAACCGGCGTCAAATCGGAAGAAACATTAAGTTGCAATTTAAGTTTAGCCCCCTTAAAATCAGACTGTTTCAAATGTTCCAACCATACACTTTCGGTCTTCTTCAAATCATCCACGACAGGTTTCGCCATAGCGTCCGCCCTACCGATAACGTCAAAAGACCTATTCAGGACATCGTTCAATCCGTCCGCATTCTGCACCCAAATCCTAACACCTTCCGCATTCGAAGAAGCGGTCTTCCCCAAGGCAGACACATCCATCCGATTCCTTTTCGCGGAAGACCAAAGGTTAGCCAACACGTCGGACAGCAGTTTATCGGAAACCTTGAATGTAGGACTGAAATAAGGAGAGACGGAAGTCTCCAGTAAATTATTCTTCGAAGAGAATTCCCTATAGACCAAATTCACCTTCGCCGGTTCCACCTCATTTTTCTTCAAGAAAGCATTGATTCTCGCATAGAGCTGTTCGTTGACTAGCGTAGCGGCGTCGATTTCATTTTTAAGCAAATAAGCGTCATACTCCTTATTGTTTGAAAGGACCACAGTCTCACAGAGGCGAGACTTAGCGTCATTATCCATAAAACGTTTGACGATGTCAGACAAAATAGGACGCTCGTTATCCAAGGACAAGCCATGGGTATCCAAGCTCTCCCATAACAATTTCACGCCATAATCGACACGAGGGTCACGACCCATTCCGATCAAGGAATCAATAGCGAGGCGTTCAGCCGTTTGGGAAATGTAAAGGCCCGACAAGATATCCTGTCCGTTGTTCTCCAACACACAAGTGTAAGGCAACTGCAACCTTTTTTGCTCCGTCATGGCATCAATCAGCGAAGCGTTGAAATCAATCATCGCCAAATTTCCATAACCATTTTCCCTGAACGCCTCCACCAAACGGGACCGATCCTCAAAACCTATGTCGGAACTGAACACCAAGCCCAAAGCCAAATCCACCTTCATGGAGACAAAATCTTCGCCATGGTAGACATCCGAGAAAAATTGGTGAAGATAAGCCTCAACCGCCAAGAATGGTAAATCCGCCATCGGACGTTCACCTCCGCATTGGAAAGAGCCATCCGCTTGACGAGACAATGGGAAGAGGTCGTAATACGAAATGGCCGACCTTTTCAGCATCTCACCATAGGCGAAATCCGTTCCCACCTGCAGACCGCCCCCGGCCTCCACCGCGACGAATGGAGTCCAATAGTCACTCCCATAAGAATTACCATCCCCATAATGCTGCAGATACGAAGAATTCGCATCCGCATCATAATAAAGAGAAATATTCTTTCTTGAAAGAAGTATTAAAACGAAATGGGGCATGTCACTTTATTTTTTTCATCAAAAATTCATCCAAGAAATTCATACCCTCCAAAATGATAGGAGGATAAATGAAATTGAATGGTTTATTAGGTGTATCCGTTTTCGTAGCGGATTGATATTCAGGCATCTCCTTGATATATCGATTAAGCTCCATATTACGGAGGAAATCCAAAATATCATTTTGGCTAAAGAACTTGCTGATACCGAAATTGCTTGCGACCATGTAGAAAATATTGACGAAATTCTGGAACTTCACATACTGTCCACGTTGAGGGCACATAAAATTGGAGCCCAAATAACGGAACATATCGGAAGATACCGCATCGTCAAAATTCAATGAGACACGTTCCTGGGTCTCCGAATTGACGACATAGAAGTTATCCTCACCCATACATTCGATAACCTTCTGGTCTGAAGGCACCAACAATTTGCTGTTCGAAGCGACCAAACCCATCGAGACCTCATATTTAATGTCGACGTTGGCTTCCCCCTTAGTGAATTCGTTCACATTCACATCATATATGAATTGTCCGGCGGCATTCTCAATCGCAGCATTGCTCTCCACCGTACCGGCAAGACCCGCAAGGTAAGCGACACGGTAATAGTTTTCAGCAAGTCCCTTATTGATACAGCTAAGCCACTCGAATATACGGGCGCCCTTCCCGGCTGTCTTCAAATAAACCATAGGGCGGAAACTGCTATCAGGCGCCTCGTCTGACTTCCTGACCTCCTCGACCAATTTCTTCGTGATCTGACCCGCATAGAACATGATAAGACCCGTCACGAACAAGTTTGTGCACATGAGACCTTGGCAATCCGTACTGATTTTCTTGTAAAAAGCAGGAAGGTCACGGACATCCATTCTATCGACCACTTGGTCAAAATAGAAAGAGGCTGTATCTGGGCTATAACGATTCTCCCCGCAGTTCAGTCCAGGGATAGACCACTCGAACTGCTGGCAAACGGACAAAAGCACATTCTTGAAAGAAGTAGCCGCGTATTTAGTCGCGCGTGAGACATTCTGCGCAGCGAACCTAATAGAGTTCTGCTTCACCATAGCGCAAGACGCGACACGATGCTCATCATACATCTGGCAAAGAGCGGAGATGTCCGCCGTACTACCACCGATGTCGAAGCAAAGCAAAAGGCTCTGTCTATCAATATTATTGGCGAACTTATTAGCGACCGCATTAGCCTCGGTCATGCTATAGTTTCCGTCCATGTTAATCGTCTTGAAGCCAAAACGGACGACCTCATCCTTAGGCGCCAAGTCAATCACCTGCGCCCTCTTCGGCTGGTTATCGCAACCCAAGCCACCGGCAGGCGCGCTACCCAAACCACCAGAAGGCGCACTACCCAAGCCACCTAAAGGAGAACCTCCTAGGCCACCAGCAGGAGAAGCGCCCAAGCCACCGCCTAAGCCACCAAGGCCAGACCCAAGGCCATTCAGGCCACCGCCAAGGCCACCCAAACCAGACGAAGAACCAAGCAAGCCACCCAAACCGGAATCGGAAGAAGAGGCGTTGCCCAATCCGCCACCCAAGACAGAAGCGTCTCCTAGGTTAGGAGTAGAAATGACCGGACGTTGATATTTAGCGTCATCCTCACCATCGAACGGATAAACATCCTTCAGGCTATCCCATATTTGGGAATATTGGTTCATCAACTCAAAGGAGAATGAAGAAGGATAAGACCAACGGATTTTATTAGGAACAATAGGAGCGAAATCCCTATCATACAACTCCGCGTAAATCTGCAACAACAACGTGCGCAAATATGATTTACGATAGGCTATGTCAATTGCCGAATCGGCCCATTTCATGTTGTGGACCAATTCCGCTGAAACATCATCGTCAAATCTCAAGTTAATGCGTTGCTCCGAAACAGACGATATCGGCAATTCGTTTTCCAAGCAAGGGAAACCACCGATGACCTCGTTCTGGATCGTCTCAGCCTCCCCTTTCGAAAGATCGATACGAGACTTGTCATGGATAGCCAAAATACTCTTAATAGCATTCGACCCGAACTCACGTCGTTGGAAGAAGAAAATATTACGTTCCATACAACGGGAATCATGCTCACCCGACTCATCCTCATTCGGAGAGTGAGAATTCAGCAACAAGGAGACGCTCTTATTATGGAAGCTAAACGCTTCTGGATTACCATTTTCCGTACAATAGGCGACAGATGAATTAGTGCTACCGAAATCGATGCCCAACACAGCATTCACCGTGTCAGAGGAAGACGTTCCGAACATATTCCTAGGCAATTGGAGGTCGCCTTGGGTTCCATACTTAATCACTAAGAATCCCGCAGGTTTATCGCCACACGACAAAGCCAAGCCATAATAAGGCAACTTGGATTCAAAGATTTCATACTTGTACGGATTATCTATCATCTTACGGGCGGAGACCAACAACTTTGCGTTGACGCGAGCATCCGTGGCTACCAAGTCTCCATTCGCCATGAAAATCGGGCGTTCCTTTTCATCCAACAACATACGCATCGCACCTTTAGCTGGGCAAGCCACAATAGGGTTAGCCGTGAACGGGCAATTCGACGAACGAGTATCATGAGGCAACTCGGAGTAGATGAAATAGCGGCTCCACTTATCCTTCACGAAGTTAGGCCATACGATCAAATCCTTCTTCTGTATCGGATGTTCCTTCACCGTATACACCTCGTTTATGTCGGATCCCTGGTCGCCACTCTCACCAGAGAAGCGGATTTTCAAGAGCACCTTAAGATTATCGATCTTCAAAGAGGGATCGTAGGTAGCCGTGAGGGTGGAACGGATCTCCTGGTTAGAACCAATCTCATTTTCCTGGAGCAACTGTCCGATATTATTTCCGAACACCTGCAAACCCTTCTCACTGAGAGGCAAGGCGAAATAAGCGTAGCCTTCGTCACCCACCACACTAGCCTTCATCAAATGAAGCGGATATTTGGCAAGCGTATCCGGATGGTTAGTCGTATAGGACTTCGTTCGAATCTGCGCGATTTCGGAGTCTTTCGGCAAAAGCAAAGACTTCGGATCGAACTCGACGCCATTCTCCTGCCCTGACTTAACGGAGGCGAAGATAGCGCCATTGTAGCTATACAAAGAAGAGGAATGGTTGAATACAATCGAAAATGGCGCCAAGAACTTGTTGATAGAAGGGACGTCACTCACATTGTCGTAATCCTTCAGTTCCTCCTTCAACTCCTTCATCCAAATCTCCAACTCATGGTCGATGTAAGAGATGTTCAGGGCATACAATGCGCCGAACTCATTGATTTTCGACTTAACATGTCCCAAATAAGCGAAAAGGCGAGCCTTTTGCTGAACGGACAGGTTTTCCACAGCCTGGAACAAAGAAGGGTTGTTCGCCTCACTGAACTGCGTAGAGGAGAAGAGCAACGTCTCCGGAGAGGTGGCGCCAATCACCTTGTGATCGAATTTTAGGATATCCACATAAGGTTCAAGCTTCTCATCCGGCGTTTCCGCAGGAACATTAGGGTCACACCACAAACGTCTGTTCATCAGCAGCATGTTACCGAACGCTCCCTTAGGCTCGTAAATATGGGAAGTTTCCTTATAAGACTTACCGTCCGAATAGGTCAATTTGATACGACGCACCTCAATCTTCTCGTCAAAAAGGGCAATAGCGGTTATGAGCTTACGCCACTGGTCGAGCAGACTCGCATAAAATATGTTGATGGACTGGCTAACGTCGGAACGGATCTTCACCGAATGCACCAGAGCATACTTGAAAAGATGGACTCGGGCAAAAACAGAAGGGACACCAGACACATAAGCGTTCAATCCCTCTTTATTATCTTTATCGAATGCGGAACCCGTATCGATTTCATCCGTAATGGTCTTTATTTCGAGCGGATTCCACTGATTAGCGTCGCTACAAGCAATTTCCTTACCCTTATTAACATCTATAACTAAAGCTTTATTTTCAGCCATAATTCTTGAATTAATAAATAATTAGACAAACTTCTGCGCAATCGTGATTGCATTATACAAGTGAGCAAGGAATTTCTCCTTGATGGTAGTCAAATGTTGCTCCTTATCATTAGGCTCCGCCTTCGTCTTCAGTATGGTAATCAGCTTATTGTAACTTGTTTCACCGCCAATGCCCATAAAGTTGGTTTCGTTAGGCCAGTTATGGGCTTCCTCCACGAAGATATTTCCTGGATCGAAGTCCTTGCTTCTCAATCTGACAGGGTCACTTTCGAAGGCCTCTTTCTTGAAGATGAAATTGCTTCCGTTCAAAGAATCGAAGATTTGGTAAATCCACCCCTTCTGAAGTTTAGAGTTCACGATGGAATAAGCGAACTGTCTCATATACTTATCGATTTGGTCCATCTCCTCGATTTCGAGTCCGGTCTCGTAGTGATACTTGTTTTTGATGTCCTCATTTTGGTTAAGGAAATCGATGAACCCCTTGGTGCCGTGGATGTCCTCATTAAAGGCAGCCTGGTGCTTGGAGAGAATGACATGGGCGAAAGAGAGGAAGGCGCCCAACTTATTAGTGAGCACATCGGCGAGATGCTCCTTCCCCGGACCGCCGACGAAAGTACTTCCCACAAAGTTATAGGTTTGGGTACCAGGAATCTGTTCCACACCATGGAAAAAGTATTGCGCCTCGACATTATTAAGTTCAGACTCTTGTCTGTTGAAGAAGTCATAAGCCGCGGAAGCGCAAAGCAGTTCCACCACATGACATGCGTTCTTTTGCTCATTACCACCCGTAATGGTTTTCGAATTGGACAAAGAGGAATAATCCGACGAGCCCAAAGGCCATCCGACGTGATAGAGAGACTTGTAGCACTCCTTCACCGTAGCGTCGTTTTGATAGAACTGCAGAGCGGCCTGGCTATTGACAGGGAACAACTTCGAATCAGCGACGATACCCTTCTCCGCTTTCTTCTGCTTTTCGTCAGGACTGGCGAAGGTGAAATATTGGGTAAGAAGTGTTGTGCCGAATTTCAAGTCCTGGAAATTCAAGGAGAATTTTCCTTGTATCGCAATGGCCTGTTTGAATGCCATAGGCAAGATAGGAATAGAGCTGGCGCCAGTGCCACCGAACACAGAACCGAATATGAACACTCTAGCTTGTTTACCCGCTTCAGCCATCTTGTCAAGGAAATCTATCAGTTCGCAATCCTGCTTGCTGGCAGTGTTTCGATTAGCGGTCACATTACGCGCGGCCTCCACGATGCCATGGAACATCAACATACTCCCCAAATGAGTCTGGGCGCGGAATCCGTGGGACAAATCGAATTTTTGCACACTGTCCTTCTCCAAGAAAAGATCAGACAAATCTTCGTTATCCTGCTTCAATTCCTCGTCTTGATTAGGTACGGAAGATAAGTTATCATAATTATCCCTTGACTTATCCTTATCACCGAAATTGGTGTAGAAACTATGGAGTTTCAGTTTTGCGGAGAAAAAAGTGTTGTGGTTGGCGTTGCCCTCATCATTGGACCCTTTTTTCCTCTTGATGGCATTATAGAGATGGATCAGACTCTCAGACCTCTCCTTGTTACCGTTTTGGGCATCGGTGTCAAGCGTCAGAATATTGATCTCCTTATCGTCAAACATACCCACCGCGCACAAATGGACAAACGACTCTAGGCATCGCATTCCAGTGCCACCGATAGCTATTACGAAATATTTACTATCATTCATAACTTTAAATCCTAATTAAAACCAGGTTTCGACTTTCTTTCCCTTACTAAGCTTACTGATCAACAAGCCTATCACCACATACAAAATGAAAAACACAACTGCGGCAATTGCCATGTGTAGCAAATAATCGCTGTATTTGGATGGGATGCGGATGTCCTTCAGTTCGAGGATATAATTGAGCACAAGACCAATCACAAGACTCAAGACATTGAAAATCCAAAAAAACTTCTTCCTTTTGGTAACGTCAGACTTATCTGGCTCATAGTTCACCAAATTCGACAAAACCAACGCCAACAAAAAGAACACGATACATACGACACCTGCTATCAGGTAAGCTGAAACGATTGTAGTTTGCATATCTACTATTTTTATACTATTTGATTTATAACTAATTATTAATACGCTTTGATATAATAAGTATAGATGACTTTACCCGTCGGATTGATTCCATCCGCCTGTAATGTATTCCTCAAAGACTCCTCGATGGATTTATTTTGCCTTGCGACATCCTGCCATACGAAATAGTTCTTCATCTTATCATAATTGATTTCGCAATCACCGATGGAAACCTCAATCTTAAGCATATCACCAGGGGCCACATTCGCATTATCACCGACAAACTTATCAGAGAAATCGATGACGATCTCCGAGCGCGAAGGCTTCTCCTCGGAAGGAATCAAAGAAACGTCGAACATATCCCTCACCTCCACACATGGTAAAGGTTGAGAATAGGCGTACTCAGGCAACAAGCTTCCGCTCACCTCGTCATAATACCTTTTCGTGTATGGGTTTGCGCCTAAATCGACAAAAGTCTCACCCTCTTGTGTCGTCACGGCAGGAGGGCAAGTCAACGCATTCTGGTAATTCGCATATGCGGCGAAATCACGTTGGACATTGAACACTTTTATCTTCAAGTCCTTGATGACATATGAATCATCACTGTTCACATTCAAGAAAAGGTTGCCCAATAAATGATGATAACGGTCTGTCCTCGGGACTCCCTCTTCCCTCATGGCCACTGAATTGGCGATGATGTCTTTCCAAGCCGCATTACAAGGATAGAACTCCCAAGCTTCTTCCGAATGGTTGAGATAGCACTCTACGGAAGGATCGGACTCATTGACGACTGAGACAAGATCCTCCCCTTTCGAATCATGGTAATTACCACCCTTTGTCGCACTCAGGTATTGGGTTTCCAAAGAGTAAAATTTATTAGACAATAAGAAATTCTCATATGCGACAGGTCGACCTGCCAACGCCTGTTCAACCTTCCCTTTCAAAGTGCCCTCCAAGTCATCGAACAAAACGAAATAGAGATGTTTTTTCTTCATTTCCTTCTTATTCATCGGCTCTAAAAAATCCATCACGTAGAAATAAATTTGTCCATTGCGTCGGATCCATTCGGTAAAGTATTTCGACGCATAAGCGCTATATTGGATTCTTGTGTCATTCCTCTCCGGCTCATATTCCTCCAAATCGGAAATCAAGACGGAAAGCTTCCCGTCGGAAACTATTTGCTTGAAAGCCTCCTCAATCGGAGCCTTGATATCCTTGTAAGGCTCATTGATGACTTTGTTATAGAGTTCCTTCTTCGTTAAGTTCAAGGAATCGATCTTGAGGCTCCCCAATCCGAAGGAGTTCCATTGCATATCCACCTTATTAGTGATTCCCTGGAGATAATCATTTAACGTATCGTTCTTATACGCGAATGCCATGCCATCGGAAAGATCGAAATAGATGGAATATCCTGGATTGAACAAGTCAACTTTCTCTGTTTGGCTCTCATGGTAATCCTTCAAATAAGAGGCCATAAAACTATCATCACAATTTGGTCCACAGCCCATCATCATGGAGAACAAAGGGAGCATCATCCCCCCAAAAAAACCTTTCTTATTCATAACGAATAAACGAATTTACGACATACCATCCCAATTCCCCCGGATGGCCTTTAGAAATTATTTAAATAGAACACATACGAAAAAACGCTAAGAATTGGATTCTGCCTAGTATACTTTACTTGTTTCCAATGCGTCATCATCCCTCATTCCTTCCTTACAACCCAAGGTGTAAGATTTCAGATGACACATATTAAAACGTGAATGTAATATTCCATACTACAAAATATGCGATTACAATACACCAATAAATTTCCCAGATGCAAAAAACGCTTTTCAAACATGTCTCCGGCCCAATCAAACACACAAAATATCATGGTTGGGTTTCGCAAATATAACAATTTATCTCTTAAAAATTGGAAAGCGTAGGTCTTTTTCAACGCAAGGAATTCATATTTTTTTTATTATATTTTAAGGTAATAGATAAATAAAAAAACTCATGCGTTAGCATAACTATGCAAGCCACCCAAAAAATAATTAACGCCAAAATAGGTCATTAATATCGACAAAAAAGCGATGACTAAATAACAATGGAACGACTTCTCTTTTGAGAAGAAATAAAGATCCCTAAAAACAATAGCCGCTCCATAAACCAAGAACGAAATTAACGCCCACACCTCCTTCGGGTCCCAACCCCAGAAACAGCCCCATGACTCATTAGCCCAAACAGAACCTAACGCTATGCCAATACCCAATAAAAGCATCGCAGGGTAAAGCAGCAAACGATTCGTCAAAGTAAGGGACGTCACTTGTTCATTCATACCGACCTTCCATATGAGCGCCAAGGCGGTTAGGCTATTCAGGAAGAGGAAAGCGAATAACGCATAAGACATCATGACAAAGGAGACATGGAAACTTAGCCAAGGAGAATTCAACACTGGCATCAATGGCGTGATTTGAGGATTCATTTGACCCAAATAGGACACTAACAGAGCGAAACCCGACATGAGGAAGCCGAATGTCACGACATTGCGCCACCAGCGGCAAAACAGCAAAGAAAAACACATCACACATAAAGCCAGGAATTGCATCGTCTCGTATCCGTTACTCAAAGGCAGACGTCCTGCAATATACCAACGCAACCCGTATTGGAAAGCATGCGCAATAGTCGACAACAGCAACAAATATGGCAAGAAACGCACAATAGTCTCCAACCATAGGTACCGTTTCCGGGACGAACCTCCTATGAGAAATAAAACGAACGACAACACACCCAATGACAGATTTCCCATAAACAACACCTTCGTCATCAACAATTTGTTATAAAGAATCTCCGCACTAACCTTTGTTTCGCTCAAAGGACTGACACTGCCATCACTGGGAAAAGGAGCATACAAAGTGTGATGTTCCAACATCATTATAATGCCTATTTTCTCATCCAATTCTTCAATGGACCTTCTCAAACTATATGGGAACTCATTGTTCCGCAAGACACACGTCAAGGAATCAAGACGGTTCCTTCCCTCCTTATCCACCAAATCGGCATAACAACAATAACGTCCGGGAAAATGCAAAAGAGACCTCAGCTCAGACGACTGCACTAATATCATACGTTCCCTCCTCCAGAATTGAGGAGAATCGTTCCATCCACAAAGCACCTGTTCAGGCAACAATCCTTGATATGAACTTGCGCCGGTAATCTTCTTCACGAAATCGGCAGCGACTGTATTGAGCGGTACTATCCTACTTTGGTAAACCACTTGCTTCCTACCCCAATCAGCCGCTTGGCGTTCTGTAACATTCCTTACGGGAGAATCCGGCACGGCCGCACAAACATCCTTGGGGAATGACGCACAAAGGAATAGGACCATAAACATGCCACCACGTTTCAGCAACGGATCCCGCAGCAATGTCCTGAACCGTCCATCACGTGTAGAAAGTGAAAGAATGCCATACAATACGAAAAGCGCATATCCGAAGAAAACCAAACCGGTGCCATATGGATCATAATTGACGCTCAACCAACTATCTTCACTCATCGAATCGGAACCTGACTGACAAAAACGATAACCTTCATGACAAAGATTACAATTCATGGATATGGTTTTCGGCACACCATCCAAGCGGAGATAACTCACATAATCCATCGGAGCATCCGTTCCAGGATAACGAACCACACAAAAACTATCCAGGACCAAATCGAAGGGAAGGATATGGGTTTTGTATTCCTTGTCGTCAAATGTTCCACATGCCACCCCTTTTATAAGATGGGAATACCCCTTCTCGCTTGTAGAAAAAGAAAGGAACGAACCGAGGAGTATCGTAAGGAAAGAAAAATATCCCACAAGGGAAGAAAACCGTCTCCATACTTTTGCTTGCAATGCGGAATATGAGACCAAGATAAAAAAGACGGCCAGTAAAACCACAAACCAAGCATGTCCGTACACGTACTCCTCCACCCAAGCATTGCCATACTTGTTGGCTAGCAACGTGGCGCATCCTAAGACCAATACGATAACGGCATAAAAGAAAAATCTCAGTCTCAATATCACAGTGTTAAAATTCATTCATCTCTGGAATAAAAAATGACGATCAAAGTTTCCTCCTTTACGCGAAGATAACACGTTTCAAGTAAAAGATACCACAATGGAAACAAACATGAAGTATCTTTGCGTACAGAAAGACTTGCCATAAACAACGGAGGTCATGTCTAAAACAGAGAAAAAGATGGAACTTGACAAGATTATTTTTTTACACGGATTCTTCGCTAGCGGAAGCTGCGTACCCGCACAGACGCTTAAAGAAGAATTATGCGGAGATATGGAAGTGCTCACGCCTGACCTATCCATACATCCACGGACAGCATTGGACCAAATCCGTAACTTGTGCGCAAGGGAACACCCACAATTATTGGTCGGAAATAGTTGCGGTTCCTTCTATGCGCAGATGCTAGCATCCGAACTGAAGTTGCCGGCGTTTTTAGGCAACCCTCATTTCAAAATGACAGAATTCCTACGGATTCGGATAGGTTCACACCAATTTAAATCGCCTAGACAAGACGGGAACCAAACCTTCCACATCGATGAAGCCTTGATTAAGGAATTCGCGGAATACGAAGCCATCCAATTCGAAAACATCGACTCCAATATGGTAGATCATGTTTGGGGCATATTCGGAGACAACGATAGCGTGGCCCATTATGAAGAGGAATTTCTGAACCATTACAAGATTTCTTACCATTTTCCCGGTGCGCACACACCAAACGCGGAAGAGATGAAAAAGTATCACATTCCTCTCATAAAAGAGTTGCTACAAAAGGCAAAGCAATAAAAATTCCCACAAAAAAGGAAGGTCTCCTCAAAAAACGAAGAGACCTTCCTTTTTCATATCAAGAGGATTATCACTCTACCTTCTCGTCGAGCAAGGCAAAATCAGTCACATCCTTAATCGTACTTACATAATGGAACTTCAAGCCCTTCAAATATTCAGGTTTGATTTCCTCTATATCCTTTTTATTCTCCTCACAAAGGATAATATCCTTTATACCGGCACGCTTCGCCGCCAATATCTTCTCGCGGATTCCCCCCACAGGAAGAACCTTACCGCGAAGAGTTATCTCACCGGTCATAGCCAAATTCTTACGGACTTTACGTTTGGTGAACGCAGAGACGAGCGACGTCGTCATAGTCACACCAGCTGAAGGTCCGTCTTTAGGCACAGCGCCTTCTGGGACATGGATATGAATACTATACTCCTCAAACATTTCAGTTGGAATGTTCCAATAATCAGCATGGGCGTGGATATACTCCAAAGCCAAGACGGCGGATTCCTTCATGACATCACCCAGACTACCCGTCAAAGTCAACTTAGGCGTTTTCGACTTGCTAAGACTACTCTCCACGAACAAGATTTCGCCACCAACAGCAGTCCATGCCAATCCAGTCACTACACCGGCGAAGTCATTACCCTGATACTCATCATGAGAATATTTCTCAGTGCCCAGAAATTCATGAAGGGAATCCTTGGTAAGGATAGGAGAATACTCCTCCTTCATGGCAATTTTATAGGCAACCTTTCTCATCACCGTAGTAATCTGTTTTTCCAATTCACGCACACCAGACTCCCTCGTATACGAAGTGATGATTTTCTCAATCACATCATCTGGGATAGATATCTGGTCAGGAGTGAGACCATGTTTACTAAGTTCATTAGGAATAAGGTGACGGGAAGCGATTTGAATTTTTTCCTCCGTGATATAGCCACTCACCTCAATCAGTTCCATACGGTCCAACAAAGGTTGGGAAATGGTATTGAGGTTATTGGCGGTGGCAATAAACATGACATGAGACAAATCGTAGTCAATGTCCAAAAAGTTATCATGGAAGGCTACGTTTTGTTCAGGGTCCAATACCTCCAACAAAGCGGACTCGGGATCACCCTTCATATCATTGCATACCTTATCGATCTCATCCAAAATGAAAACCGGGTTGGACGATTCTGCCTTCTGAAGACTTTGTATGATTCGGCCTGGCATAGCGCCAATATAAGTACGTCGATGACCACGTATTTCGGCTTCATCATGTAAACCACCCAAAGAAATTCTCACATACTTTCTATTAAGGGATTCCGCTATTGATCTACCTAAAGAGGTCTTTCCGACACCCGGAGGACCGTAAAGGCAAATAATCGGAGATTTCATGTCGCCCTTCAATTTCATGACTGCAAGATGCTCTAAAATACGGTTCTTCACCTTTTCCATTCCAAAATGGTCGCGATCCAAAATAGATTTTGCCTTCTTTATGGAATGGGAATCCTTCGTATATTCACCCCAAGGCAAATTCACGATAGTCTCCACATAATTCAATTGGACACCATAGTCATGTGACGTAACAGGAGTACGCTCCAATTTGGAAAGTTCGTTTTCGAAAAGTTTTTTCACCTCTTCCGACCACTTCTTACCTTTGGCCTTTTCCTTCAATTTTTCGACATCCTTTGAAGAAGAGTCGCCCATCTCCTCTTGGATCGCCTTCATCTGCTGCTGCAGATAGTATTCCCTTTGTTGTTGGTCTATGCCTTCCTGTGTCTTCGCCTGAATGGCCATCTTCACCTCGACCAATTGAAGTTCTTTGTTTAACAAACCTAACAAAGAATAGGCTCTGTCATAAACATTGGTAATCTCCAAAAGATTTTGACGTTCCTCAACATTGAAATTAAAGTTCGCGGAGATGAAGTTAATGAGTTGAAGAGGACCTTCTATGTTTTTAACGGCGAAGGAGACTCCGTTCGGAATAGATGAAGAACCTTTTACTATCCGTAACGAGACATCCTTTATGGCCTCAATCAAAGCATTAAAGTCTTTACGTGCCATCGCATCGTCCATCAATTCAGGGTAGGCGGAGACGGTACCTTTATAGTACAAACGCTCTGAAGAATAGCTTGTGAGCTGAATTCTATGCTTCCCTTGAAGAATAGCGGTAGTCGAGCCATCCGGCAACTCCAAAATCTTTATCACCTGCGCCAAACAACCAACGGGAAATACATCATTTTCTTCAGGCGCATCCACACGAGCGTCTTTCTGCGTAAAAGCACCTAAATAGCCATGATTTTTATATACAGACTTCACCGCATTCAACGAACGTTTACGTCCTAACGACACAGGCAACACGACATCCGGGAACAATACGACATTGCGAAGGGGGAGGATCGGAATACTCTCATCCTCTCCGATGTTGAAAACGAAATTAGCATCCCCATCCGTAATTAATGGGAAAAACTCAGCGCCTTCTTCGTTTCCACCCTCAACACCTAACAAAATGTTCTCAACGTTTTTTTTCATTATCTGTCACTCATTCTCGCTTGACACGTCATTTTGTCAGTTTCAAACATATCCAAACTCCTTGACACGTTTTGTTAGTCACCAACAGAACAACTGTATATCAGCGTATTATTATATTCTATAAATACTCTCTACTATTATTATTCAATAGTTATGCCAAAGCCATTTTTTGTCCACCGCACTGACCAAATGGCAGAGAACACTCCACTCAACAATCACAAACATTCCAAACCTTCTTTTCATAAAAAAAGCGAACCGTTGTTTGAACGGCTCGCTTCCAAGAATATTTTCTGTCGTTGAATTACTGTCTCAACAACGTAAAGTGACCAACAAATTGTCTATCTATCTCCTCCACGTCGATCACATACCAGTAATCGGTTGACGGCATAGAATTACCATTATAAGTTCCATCCCATCCATCAGATTCAGCACCAAAATACTCTGCCACCAATTTTCCAAATCGGTCATAAATCTTCACAACCGCATTAGGATATACAGTAGGCAATTCCGGCACAATCCATCCATCATTGATTCCGTCTGAATTCGGAGTGAAATATGGAGGGATAGTAAGATCTGGAGCCTTAACCTCAAATACCAATTGTCCCACACAACCGTTCTTGTCAATCACATGAGCCGTGTGCTTAGAGAACTTAAGGTTATAGATGATAGGATCTGTCGATTTGCTGGATGACATATCGTCCACCCAGAAGTAGAACTCGCTCTCCCCTGTTCCATCCTTCAAGATAACCTCCCTATTCCTGATATCGACAGAGTCCATATCTACGATGACAGGGTTCGTCTTTACCGTCAACAAGAACTCGTCGTCCTTGTGGCAGGTTCCTCTATCCATGCCTAAATAGTAATGGGCTGTCTTTTCAGGGCTAACCGTCATGGATGCGCCTTGGTTGATTGTATCACCTTCCAAAGTCCATACGTAAGTGGTCGCCGCATAGCTGGAAGCGTCGAGATGACTACTGAACGTTTCACAAATCACATTCGTTCCAGTTATTTCTCCCTTCAACGCCTCGTCCACCTTCACATATGCCGTGTAAGGAACACTGCTGTTACAGAAGCTGTTGTATGCGACGAAGTCGTAAGCATATTGGTATTGGTGGTTCGTGCCGCCCATGTAGACTGGCTTAACACGCACTATCGACGTGTCGAGCGTCTCAGTCATGATGGTAGTGTCCTCGTTCCACTTGATGGTGGTTCCCTCCGGTTGGATATCCGTGATCATGATGTCGGTGGCCTCGCCCTCGCAGATCGTAACCGGATCCGGTATCGTCACGCCGATGGCCGGAACCACGTAAAGCAATTCGGTCGCGGTCGTATCCTGCGGTCCGTACGTGAAACGGACCTCGTAGGTCGCGGTCGTCGTAGGGGAAACCGTCAACTTGAGC
>JAZLJL010000012.1:0-35706 GCA_045617845.1 Paludibacteraceae bacterium
CGAGCGGTCAAAAGAGCCTCCTATTCAGCTCTCGTTGTTTGACTAGGGGGCTTGTTTTTCAAAAAAAAGATCCGCAATGCCGTATTTACTGGCATTGCAGACTGTTTTGTTATGCCTTTTGATGTTTAGCGGACACCAATAATTTAAAATTATTATGCCTATTTTATCGTTTGTTATAAGTACTTGATTGTGAAGAGTCTATAAATGATTTCAGTGCTTTGGACGAAACTAATTCCTTTTGTGTTGTACTTTTATATTAAACTTTGGAAGGATTCGGTCATGTTTATAATTCGCTGTGAATGGTCATTTCGCATATTTCGCCAAATCCACCTTCTCCCATACCCAATCCGGAGCCATATTCCAAGCGAATACAAGAAGCCTATATCTCCAATCGATGGTGACGGCCCTTTTCTTCTTCTCTATGGCTTTGACGATGCGTTCCGCGACGTATTCGGGTTTCAGCAACATAGGGTATTCGTGTTTGAGTAGTGCCGTGGCAACGAATCCCGGTCTGATCTCCGTGAAGGTGATCTTAGCTTTTGTTGTGGCTGTCAGTTGTGACAACGCCTGGATATAGGTGCTTTGGAATCTCTTCGTGGCGGAGTAGGCGGGCGCTAGTCCGATTCCTTTTGTCCTTGCGATGGACGAAATGACGGCGATGTGCCCATTCTTATTGTTCTTCCAGAAATATTTGTATGCGGTGTTAATCATCCTTACCAGTCCGGCGCAGTTGGTCTGTATGGTCATTAGTTCCAGCTCGTTCTCCAGTTCCCTGTTTTGGTATCCGATGCCTGAACTATGGAAATATAAGTCCATGCCTCCCAGACGTTCTATCAGGCTTTCCAATTTTTGTTCCGCCCCCTCTTGGGTGATGTCTATCGCTTCGTACTCTTTCACGTTAGGCAGCTCTTCCTTTATCTTCATCAGATTATCTGTCCTCCTGCCTGCGATGCCGAGTTCGTATCCTTGTTCGTTCAATATTTTCGCCACTTCCAGGCCGATGCCCGAGGTGGCACCCATGATGATTGCTTTCATATCGGTTCTTTTTTTATTCAAAGTTAATTGTTCTCTCCATAAGTCTGATACCTTTGACGGGACAATCTTCTTTGGTTTTAATCTATCGTTTTATTGCTATTTTTAATCGCCTTATTTTCCTGAATTCTCTTCTTTCTTTCCGAATTGAGGGTCTATCTCCATGCATTTCACGAGTATGAGACCTGGTATTGTGCAAAGACAAACCCAAATGAAGAAATTCGTGTATCCGACGCATTCCTGTATCCATCCTGCGATCATGCCCGGAAGCATCATGCCGAGTGCCATGAATCCGGTGCAGATGGCGTAATGCGAAGTGGAGTAGGTGCCTCTTGAGATGTAGATGAGGTAGAGCATGAAGGCGGTGAAGCCGAATCCGTAACCGAATTGCTCGATTCCGACCAAGGAGCAGACCAATAGGTAATTGTCTGGTTGCGCGGCGGACATATAGACATAGAGCAGATTGGGTACGTTCATGCTCAAAGCCATTGGGAACAGCCATTTGCGCAGACCGTTTTTCGATGCTGCTATTCCTCCGAGGATTCCTCCGATGGTCAATGCCAATACGCCGACGGTTCCGTATGCGAAACCGATTTCTCCCGTCGAAAGGCCTAACCCGCCGTCTTGTATGGAGTCTAGTAGGAACGGGGAGGCTATTTTTGTGAGTTGCGCTTCCCCTAGGCGGAAGAGAAGTATGAAAGCGATGGCGAACTTGATGCCATCCTTTTTGAAGAAACTGCCGAATGAGGAGAAGAAAGCTTTTAAAGAGCTACTGTCTGTGGCTTTTTTGTCGCTTGCGGGTTTAGGGAGCATGCGTGAGTGGTAAAGCGCTAAGGCGATGAAGAGTCCTGCGCAGATGTAGAAGGTGATGCTCCATGCGAAAGGGATGTCGCCTGATGACCCTGTGAATTCTGCCGATACTATGCTTTTTTCTTTCGGGTCTATTTGGAATGTCAGCAAGATAGGTTGGCTCCAATTCTCCTTGTTGATGGTGAACCTGTCGTTCCCTACCATCGTGATTTCTTTCCCGCCTTGCGTCTGACGGAAGTTGAGCACAATCTCCTTTTCTGGCGCTTGCTTTAGACGGATGTCGCACGTGGCGATTCCTCCTGCTTCGGAGACGGATAGTCCATCGGTTGTCTCTTTGTTGTTGAAAAGGGTTGTGAGCTTTCTTTTCAGCGGGTCGGAAACATGTTTTTGCCAGGCGCTAGCTTCTTGTTGCCGCGCTTGGACGTTGGTTGGTTGTGGGACGAATCCGTTGCTGATGTTCGCTGTGGAGGCGGAGTCTTTTATCCTTTGTGCCTCCGATGCGTCGATTTTCGTTTGACCGAATGATAACTGAGGCAAGTATGAGAAGCCTTGCTGTGAGGATTGTATGGGTTCTACGTTTATGGACTGCGTTTGTTGGTTCGTGACGTTTATCACGATTGGCTCAAGACCGGAGGTGTTCTCCAGGTGCCCCGCTAACATCACCAAGGCGCCTTGTCCCACGATCATGGATATTCGGTAGAAAGTGCTCCTGATGCCAACGAAGAGCGATTGCTGGTTCTCGTTGAGCGCCAACATGTAGAACCCGTCGGCGGAAATGTCGTGTGTGGCGGAACTGAAGGCCACGAGCCACAGAATAGCTAGTGTGCTTTGGAGAAAGAAAGGAAGGGGAATACAAAATGCAACGCCCGCCAACCCTGCGCCTATTAAAAGCTGCATGGCGATGATCCACCATCTCTTGGTCTTCATGATGTCCACGAACGGGCTCCAGAATGGTTTGATCACCCAAGGAAGGTATAGCCAGCTGGTATAAAGGGCGGCGTCTGTGTTGGATAAACCTAGCCTTTTGTACATGATGAGCGAAAACGTGGTGGCTGCGATCACGTAAGGAATGCCTTCCGCGAAGTAGAGGGTCGGAACCCATGCCCAAGGACTTCTATGGTTGTTTTTCATCCGTAAAATTTTTTCTTTATCAAAGGTAAACAAAAAATGTCCTGCGTCATGAAATTTGAAAGGTTTTTGATGAAAAAAGACGGATTCCTTCCAATCTTATGGGGGAATCCGTCGTGAAAAACAAGTGTTGCTTTTTATTACCTGTAATATCCGTGTGTAAGCGTGCCTATGACGTCTGTGTCTCCATCACCTTTCTTCTGGTTCTCTAGGAATAGTTGGATTGTATATCCCTTCCCTGCCCAATAGGAGTCTGTGACTTTTACGACTTCGACTGTGTAATATCCCCAAGATGGATTGCTTTCTGAAACTTCATTTAAAACGTTGAAGTCATAGGTGCATGTCAATTTCAAGGTGTTGTTGGTGTATTGGTATGTCCCTCTCCAATACGGAACGTTCTTTTCTGTGTTTTCAACGTACCATGTGCCATCTTCGTCGAGGTGTAATTGGACGTTATTCCCTTGGCCGGTTCCCCAATACCAATCACCTTGGATGTCTTGGCTGATAGGTTCGTCTTTTTTGTTATTCCCTTTATTCTTTTCTAAGGGAATGCAAAATACTTGGCAGAATCCGTAATTGTTTGAACTATAGTTGTGTGACCAAGTTTCGTGGCTGGAACACTCAACCGTATATGTTCCTGCAGGTATTTCCACCATAGGGAAGGTGTACCAATTGGCCATTGGACGTTGTCCTTGCCCGTACTGCCAAGTAGTCGGACTGTCCAATCCATATTTCCTTCCGTTCTTGTCTTCGACCCAAGAATAAACGACTTCGCTTTCGTCTTTGTAATTGATGTAGTTCCAATGGTATGTTTGGATACAGAACAATAACATCGGTTCATTGATGGTGAATTCCGGGCAAAGGACTTCTCCTTGTGTCACGCTTGAGATGTTGGTCACTTCAAACGTAGGCGCTTCTAAACTTTTGGTGTATAGGAAGTCGTATAAGTTTCCTACAACCGATTCGTGGTTGACGTCTTCTTTTATCCAGTCATTCACCATGGAAGAATAGGTGTTGTTGTTTCCCTCGTTTTTTCCTCCGTTGTTGTCGTCGTCTCCGCAACTGATGAAAGCCATTGGAAGCATGGCCAACAAATACATAACTTTTTTCATGGGCGTTATTTTTTTTGAGTTCTAATAAATAATCACATTTGGGCAGAACTCTTTTGCCTTAGATGTGAAGTGCGTTTTTTTTCTGAATGCTAACGCAAATTAACATTTTTTTTTGTTATTTCCAAATGATGGGCTCCTCTTTTTTGAGAGCCTGTGTGTATATGGTGATGTTGCGTTTGACTTAAGTTTTTGTCTTGTGTGTAGTTAACTCTTTTTCTCCTTTGCGTGCCCTTTGGGGACGATGTGTCCTCTTTTGCTTGTGATTTTTGAGTGATTTGGGTGTCTCAAGAGGATCTTTCCATGTATATAGGTGTGATGTTAGGCTTAGATAATAAAAAAGCCGTATTCGAAAGAATACGGCTTGCTTTTCTTGGGGTGGGAGATGGGGATCGAACCCACGACCCTCAGGACCACAATCTGATACTCTAACCAACTGAGCTACTCCCACCATCAAATTGCGGTGCAAAGATACGGGTTTTTGTCTATTCGTGCAATAGTTTTCCTCTGTTTTTTTGCGTGCTTCTGATAAAAATATTTTAACCCATTGTTTGTCAATTGGTTATTTTGCTGGTTGCCGTCTTGGAAGTAAGTGGTGTGGTGGTTCTTCGTTTGTGTGAGATGGATTTTGCTTCCGTGTGTCCTTTTTTTTCGTTGCGGATATTTGTGTTATGTTGATTCGAAAGGTTAACTTTGTGGAAAAGAGATGATGTATGAAGGAATATAAGGATTATCAATTGAAGGGAAACAATACATTTGGAATCCCCGCTGTTTGTGATAAGTTTATCGAGTATTCCGGACTCGAAGATTTGAATCTTCTGTTTCGGGAAAAAGTGTTCGAAGGTCCGTGGCTGGCCGTGGGCTGTGGCGCTAATCTGCTCTTTTTTGAGGATTATCACGGTGTGATTCTTCATTCCGTGGCGAAGGGTGTATCCGTGTTGGCGGATAGTGGCGATAAAGTCCTCGTGCGGGTGGACGCCGGTATGGTTTTGGATGATTTTGTTGACAAGGCGGTAGCTAATGGCTGGGGTGGCATGGAGAATCTTTCTGCGATCCCTTGCAGTGTCGGAGCTGCTCCTGTACAGAATGTCGGAGCATATGGGGTGGAGGCCAAGGATGTGGTCGAGATGGTTCATGTGTTCGACACGACGGATGGCTCTACCCGTTCTTTCACGAATGCGGAGTGTTCGTTCGGGTATCGTGATAGCTTCTTCAAAAAACATCCTCAATACTTGGTCGTTTCCGTTGATTTCCGGCTGACGAAGGCTCCTGGTCATTGTTTGCGCCTGGATTACGGTAATTTGCGTTCAGCTTTGCCGTGTGAGGTCTCTCCTGAGAGTGACGAGTCGTTGAAGGTGATTAGGGAGACGGTCCGCAATATCCGTCATGAAAAGTTGCCCGATCCGGCATTTATCGGAAGCGCCGGTAGTTTCTTCAAAAATCCGGTCGTGGATCGTTCCGTGGTGGACCGTCTGTTGCCAGATTATCCTAACATGCCTTTTTATGAAATGGCGAATGGCTGTAAGATACCAGCGGGTTGGATGATTGAACAGACCGGTTGGAAAGGTAAGAAGATGGGTGCGGCCGGTGTGTATGAGAAACAGGCGCTTGTCTTGGTTAATTTAGGTGGTGCGACGGGCGCTGATGTGTGGCGCCTCGCCCAAGCTATTTCGGCTTCGGTCCGTGAGAAGTTTGGCGTTGATATTTCTCCTGAAGTAATTAGAGTGGTGAATTGACTCTTTTTTGTTAAGAGATCAAGCCGGGCAATGTCCGGCTTTTTTTTGTCCGTGTTGTGCCTTGTGTATTTGGATTTGTGCTGTCGATATGTTTTGGGGCGTCGCTGCTACGATTCTTAAGATACGACAAGAGCCTAATCGTAAGACTAGGCTCTTGTCGCAAACTAGTTTTTTTCATATTATCCTTAAGGTTAGACGGATATAGTATATTTATATAATAGGGTCAATTTTAGTTGGAAACTTACGGAACGCTTTCCTTATCGTTTCTGTTGCAATTTTACGATGAAATCGGCTTTTCTTTGTGGATTTTTTGTGGAATTTTGTGGATAAAACCTAAAATCCGCATTTCCGTTCGTTTTGTCCACATTGCGGAGCCGTTTCCCCTCTTTGTGGCTTTTTGGGGAACTTTCCTTAGTGGATGTTGAAGTTTCCCTCCATAAATAAGAAAAAGCCGTGGAGTGATTATCCACGGCCTATTCCTCGTGCTTCAAATGGTATTAGTTTAAGGTTTGCATATAGTGTTTATGTTTACAAATAAGGGTCTTTAATTTTCGATGCAATATTATCGAAATATTGGCTGTGGCATGTGTACAATTTGAAAAAAGATGTGGACGATTTTAAAATATGGAGGTTCTCCACATTGTTTTTTTCCCATTGATTGATGCCCCCTCACTAAATTATTCTAATTCGATGTTTTCATTGTTTTTTCTCGGTAAAAAGGCGTTTTTTTTTGTTTCCACTTTTATGAGCGAAGAATATATGGACTCAATCTTGGACTTTGGACGGAAAAAGATGAAAAAATTTTTAATTTATTTATAATAAATAGAGAGAGGGGAACGTTTTAATAATAAAAGCAATATAAACTTAAACGACGTGCGTATGATAAAACTCTTTACTCAAAATTTATTGGTTAATGGATGGCAGGAAGAAAGCAAGTGTGATATTTATGAAGAGCAGTCGGAGGATGGCGCATTTTTATCGCCGTCTGAGGAATCTGTCGCTTTCATCAAAAATTTCGCTCGTTCTTTCGTCGTCGATTTAAATAAGGATTCGTATTGTCCGATTCCTTTGGCGTGAGAAAAATTAATTGTTCTAAGGGGAGGAATAAAGGCGTAGGGAAGTTCACTTCTTTACGCTTTTATTTTTGTCAGGTTGTTATGATAATTCCAAATTCAGTGTCTTCGTGAGTTTAGAAAGGCTAGGGTTGTGTTCAAGCATCTTTATGAATAGTTCCTTGCTCGTGAGCGATTTCGCGTTTTCGCTTGCTTCGCAAATCCTGATTTCCAAGGTGATTGCCCCGTTGTGGAGTTCTTTCCTAAGGTAGTTGGATATTTTGATTTTCTCGTCGTTCATGATCTCTTCCTGCGAAGAGTTGAACACGGCCAACATGATGCGTGAATCCGTTCCTAGAACGGGTTTGCATTGTTGTATAGTTTGTTGTAGGACAGGTTTCTCTTGGGTGAACTGCGTGTAGTTGTTCCATGCCTTGATGAGTGCTTCTTGCGAGAATGTCTCCCTTTCCGCACTGATGTTCATGGTTTCTTCTATCTTTTTCACCTCCACTTCCTCCTTTTTCTGCATGGCGGATTTTATGGAGAAACTGGTTGTTTTGGCGGTGGTGTTGGGAGCCGCCTGTGTTGCGGGACGTTGAGGCGTCTGGACGTTTGCGGCGTTATTCGTGTTGTTGTTGGTTGGGTTGTTTTTCCCTCCTTGCCTTAATGCGATGGTGCTGGGTAAGAAAACATCGATTGGAAGCCAATCCGCGTCCCATTCGTCTACCCAATTATTTTTTTTTTTCATCCGACAATTGGCAAAGTCGGATAAGTGTCAGTTCTACGAGTAGCCGTTTGTTTTTGCTTACCTTGTAATTAAGGTCGCATTGGTTGCAGACCATTAATGATTTATAGAGGAAATCGTTGGTGCAATCTTCGTGTTGCGCCTGTTTAAGGTATTGCTCCTTTACGTTGGCTCCCACGTCCAATAGTTGCACGGTAGACGCATCTTTGCAGACCATTAGGTTCCTCAGGTGCGAACTGAGGCCGTTCACGAAGTTCTGGGCTTCGAACCCTTTGTTCAGTATTTCGTTGAATGTCAATAGGCATTCGGAAACCTTCCCGTTGAAGAAGTAGTCCACCAATTTGAAGTAATAATCGTAATCCAATACGTTCAAGTTCTCAAGGACGCCTTGGTAGGTTATGTTCCCGTCAGTGCTTGCGGCTATTTGGTCGAAGATGGATAGGGCGTCACGCATACCGCCGTCCGCTTTTTGGGCGATGATGCCTAAAGCCTCAGGTTCCGCTTTTATTCCTTCCTTTTCAGCCACCATCTGCAAGTGCTTGATGGTTTCCTCTGTGCCCATACGATTGAAGTCGTAGATTTGGCAACGGGAGAGTATGGTAGGTAAAATCTTATGCTTCTCAGTTGTGGCGAGGATGAAGATTGCGTGGGCAGGTGGCTCCTCCAATGTCTTCAAGAAGGCGTTGAAGGCCGCTTGCGAAAGCATGTGGACCTCGTCAATGATGTAGACGCTGTATTGTCCTATTTGAGGAGGGACACGCACTTGGTCGATTAGCGTGCGGATGTCTTCCACCGAGTTGTTGGATGCGGCGTCAAGTTCGTGTATGTTGTATGAACGTTGCTCGTTGAACGCGACGCAGGATTCGCATTCGTTGCAAGCGTCCCCGTCCGCGTTAGGGTTCATACAATTAATTGTTTTGGCGAAGATTCTGGCGCAGGTGGTCTTCCCGACGCCCCTTGGACCGCAGAATAAATAGGCGTGCGCCAAATGTTTGTTGGCGATGGATCTCTTCAGCGTATTGGTCAATGCGCTTTGACCGACCACGGATAGGAATGAGGTCGGACGGTATTTCCTTGCAGATACGATGAAGTCTTCCATTTTTTCTTTTTTGTTTACGCGAAGATAAAAAATTTATTAAGACAAAGAGTCCGGGTCGCCTTTTTTTATTCTTGTGTTTCTATTGGGTCGAATCCATTGACGAGAGGCTTTATTTTCTTTACGGTAAGCCATGCTATGGGGGTTGCCAACGTGGATTCTATTAATAGTTTAGCTATGACCTGAATGACGATCATGGAGATGATGTCTTGGGCGGGAACTGTTCCCGTGAAGGCGATGATTACGAAAATGGAGGTGTCTAGGATATAACCGAAGAGAGATGATCCGATGGCGCGTAGCCAGAATCTTTTCCCATGTGTCGCTTCTTTTATTTTCACGAATGTCCATGCGTTGATGAGTTCGCCGATGAGGAATGCGATGAGGGAAGCGATGGTGATGCGTGGCACCACACCGAACACTTCGGCGTATGATTCGGCTGTTTTTTCGAGACCTTCGGGTGAAGGCAATTGGATTCCGATCCACGTGAATAGGGTGAAGATGATTTCGCAGACGAATGTGAGCCATATGACTTGTTTCGCTGTCTTGAAACCCCAAACTTCCGTCAGGACGTCGCCCAGCATGTAGGCGAAAGGGAATATGATGGTGCCGGCGTCAAAGATAGTTACGCCGTGGATGTTGATGAGCTTCACCGCCATCACGTTGGCTGTGAGGTAGCAGGTGATCAAAAGCGCCACGATAATCGTCAGTGCGGGTATTGGTCGGTTTTTTGCAGGGTTTTCCGTAACCTGTTTCATGTTTCCTTTGTTAATCGTTAATGGCGCGAAGATAGTAAAATCATTTGGTTCATACTATATTTCTGCGTTTACGAGCCTGGACTGTTTATTCCCCTTCCCCGTAATATTCTATCCTGACAATAGTGGTTTCTATCGTTTTTATTCTGGCTTGATGGATTGTATGTTTCTTTTGGGTCACGTTGCCCCATCGGTCGTAATGGGTGATGGTGGACTCTTCCCCGCCTCTGATATGGAGGTGTTCTGTGGAGGTCGATGTGCCGTCTTCGTTGTAAATCCTTTCGAATATTATTTTTTCCTCCCCGTTTTCATTGATGTCGGTTCTTTTGACGAGTTCGCCTTCGTTGTTGAAAATGGATTTTGTCTTTTTGATGTTTCCGATCCCTGGCTCAGTGGTCGTAACCACATCGAATCCTTGGGCGTCTATTGCCCTTTTTTCTTCTCGTTGGATGGATCCGTCTGGGTTATAGCGGATGAGATGGAGCCTTTTCCCGTCTGGCGAGGTAGTTTCGGAACTGATTATTTTGTTGTTTGAATCGTATTCGTCGCAAATGGTGTTGCCGCTTTTGTCATATTGGGTCATGACATGAATTATGTTGCTGCTTTTCTCCCCGGTGGTGATCCATTTGAAGTGGCTGGTTTCCCTGCCTTGCTCGTCATAAGAAAAGGTCTCTTCAATGACTTCCGCCGCTTTGTTGTCTACACTTTGTTGCAGGTTTCCGTTAGGATCGTAAGAGAACGATATCCTTTCTGTGAGTTCGTCTGATCCCTGGAAAATGAGGACTTCCTGGATGTGGTCTTCGTTGCCATATGTTTTTATTTGTTTCCCTAATAAATTCCCTTCCGAGGAGTAGTCGATGGATTCTTCGACGGACATTCCGTTCTTGGTGGTTTTCCTCTCTGTTTTGTTGGTTATGGTGCCGAAATTGTTTGTGGTGATTGAGGTTAGAAGATGTCCTTGTTTGTCAAATGTTTTAATGGTTCTTTTTTTGGGGCTGCCAAGGAAGACGGTGTCGCCCGAATGGTGCTCTTCTGAGTAGAAATTCGTGAATTGCTCGTGCCTATCTATTATTTTCCCATCCTTCCCGCATTTGATTCTAGTGGAGTACTTTGATTCGGCATGGAAGATGGAGTCGATGACCATATGGGGGTAAAAACGGAAATACGTGTGCTTGTTGTTTTTCCCGGAATCAGTTGCGTTTCCCCCTTCGTCTATGTCATAATATTGGATGGCGTCTTCTATTTCCGCTGTTTTTATGTTTCTCTTCAAGAGGGAGAATTGGGGTTCTAGTCTTCCTCGGGTCACTTCTCTTATGTCGGTTTGTCCGAAACTGAAGGTTGTGTTGAGTATAGCGAAAAGTAATATCGAAAAGTGTTTTGGTCTCATGTTTTTTTTTGCAAATGTAATGAATGGAAGGAAGATGTGTCTCCTTTGCCCTAATTTTTTGGGTGAAATGGTAAAAACGAGTTATCTTTGTGACGAATAGAATAATGTAAACATGGGTTTATCCCATATTGACAGAAATATATTATGAGCTTATTGAGTGGCGTTACGGATGCGATTAAGAACATTTTCTCTTCCGAGGAGACGGAGGAGGTGAGGAATTATCAGATTACATTCACTGTGGATGGAACGGGTGACTGGGATGGCCTTCACACGTTGAATATCCCCGTCAAGGGTAAATACTCCGACAAGAAGGCTGTTTTGGCGATCCGAAGGGCTAATGGCGTGGAAGGATCCGCCAAGGTGGTGATCAACGAGGTTAAAAATTTGTGATCGGGAACGACCTGGTCAAGTGTGCCTAAATGTTTGGGCGTTTTCCCTCCGGGCTATTTCATCCATTAGGTTACGATTCGTATCTTTGCATATATTTTGGATATTGAGCATATTTTTTAGTTTATGAAGAAACATATTTTGGATTTGGATGTTGTCTCTAACGAGAAGTTGGGGGATAAACATATCTTGATGAAGTTGACCTCTTCGTCCGCTCTCCCCGAGATGCGTCCTGGTCAGTTCGCCGAGGTGCGTGTGGATGATTCTTCCACCACGTTCTTGCGTCGTCCTATTTCTATCCATTTCGTGGACCTTAAAAAGAACGAGTTGTGGTTGCTTATCCAATTGGTGGGTGATGGAACGCGTAAGCTGGCTATGTTGAAGGCGGGCGATTCGTTGAATTTGGTGCTCCCTTTAGGGAATGGATTCTCTGACCCTCAACCATCGCAACGATCGTTGTTGTTGGTCGGTGGTGGTGTGGGTGTCGCTCCGTTGTTGCAGTTGGGCAATTATTTGAAACAGGAAGGATACCAGCCTACGTTCCTTCTGGGCGCCCGTTCCGGCAAGGACTTGCTTCAGATGGAGCAGTTCGAGATGATTGGTAGGGTGTTGGTGACGACGGAGGATGGCTCGTTCGGAGAGAAGGGGTTTGTGACCAACCATTCCGTATTGGTGAATGAGACTTTCGATAAGATATATTCCTGTGGTCCGACGCCTATGATGAAGGCGGTCGCGACGTTCGCGGCGCAAAAGGGAATCGATTGTGAGGTTTCCCTGGAGAATAAGATGGCGTGCGGGTTGGGCGCTTGTCTTTGTTGTGTGACGGAGACGAAGGCGGGGCATAAGTGTGTGTGCTCGGACGGACCAGTGTTTAACATAAAAGATTTGACATGGCAGATTTAAGCGTAAATATAGGCGGGTTGAAGATGAAGAACCCGGTAATGACCGCGTCCGGAACGTTCGGATATGGTGAGGAATATGCTGATTTCATTGATATCAGCCGTATCGGTGGCATAATCGTGAAGGGTACTACCATTGCCCATCGAGAGGGAAACCCTTACCCTCGTATGGCGGAGACTCCTTCCGGCATGTTGAATTGTGTGGGCTTACAGAACAAGGGTGTCGATTATTTCGTGGAAAATATATACCCTCGAATCAGGAAGGTCCAAACGAATATGATTGTGAATGTTTCTGGTGCGTGTGTGGATGATTACGTTGCCACTGCCGAGAAAATCAATGAGTTGGAGGATATACCCGCTATTGAGTTGAATATCTCTTGCCCTAATGTGAAACAGGGCGGCATGGCGTTCGGAACCACTTGCTCGGGTGCGGAATCTGTCGTCTCCGCTGTCCGCAAAGCATATCATAAAACATTGATTGTCAAATTGTCTCCTAATGTCACGAACATTTCGGAAATTGCTTTGGCTGCTGAGGCTGCGGGTGCGGATAGCGTCTCTCTCATCAATACGTTGATGGGAATGGCTATTGATGCGGAAAGGATGAAACCGGTGCTTTCCACTGTGACTGGCGGATTGTCTGGTCCGTGTGTGAAGCCTGTGGCGTTGCGTATGGTTTGGCAAGTGGCTAAGGCTGTCAAGATCCCTGTGGTGGGCTTGGGTGGCATCATGAATGCGACTGATGCGGTGGAGTTCTTGTTGGCAGGGGCGTCCGCCATTGAAATAGGAACTGCTAATTTCATCGATCCTTCGGTCACGTTGAAGGTGGTGGATGGCATCAACGATTATTTGGAACGCCACGGGTGTAAGTCTGTTGGTGAGATTGTCGGGGCGCTGAAGGTTTAATCCAAACATATTATTCATATGAGAAAATATATTTTGTTGGCTGTATTGTTGTTGTCCGCTATTTCGGCGTTGGCAGTCGCTCTTCTTTCGAAGTCTGACGAGGGCGTCGAAAGGAAGGAGTCCGTTTGGAAATACGTTTCCATGCGTAGTGTCTGTTACATGTCGGTGGAGTGTGTCACGGCTGACATGTCTCCTGTTCAGGAGTCTATCTACGCCAATCGACTAATGTATGGCGAACTCCCAATGTCGTTTGTGTTGACGCTTGAGACAGACTCTAAAGATAGCATTTCGGCGCTTGCTTGTTTGGTGCAGTGCGATAATGTGAAGATGGAATCTGACTTGAAAGATTTGAAGGTGGATATAGTGGATGGGAGAAGATCCGTTTCGGGTGTGTTTGTCTATGATTTGTCCTCTTTGTCTAAAGAGTTGGGTGTGCCTTCCGTGATGGATATGATAAAGAAATTCCCTGAGGGTGCGCAGATTTCAGTAAAACCTTCCTATGCAGATGGAGGGACTTCAGAATATGTTAAGGTGAAGGAGAAATGATAAAGAATCTGTTATTCGATTTCGGAGGTGTACTGATCGACGCCGATTTGGAGGGGGCTATGCGGGCGTTCCAACAACTTGGGGTGGAGAATATCTCGGAATATCTGAATCTCTATAGGCAAAATGGTTTATTCCTCGATTTGGAGGATGGCACGAAGAATAAGCGGGAGTTCAATGAGGCTTTCCGTTCCATGACGGGAAGGAATGTCTCAGACGAGCAGATCGAGGCGGCTTGGTTGGCCATTGTCGAGCGTGTGAATCTGGACAAGCTGATGTATTTGGAGAAGTTACGGAAGAAATACCGTCTCTATTTGCTCAGTAATATTAACCCTCATGTGTTCGAGTGGGCGGAGTCTTCCCATTTTACTGAATTGGGGAAACCTTTGCATGATTATTTCGATGGCATGTTCGCCTCTTATCAATTGAAGATGACGAAACCTTCTCCTGAGATTTTCAGGTATGTGGTGTCCCAAACTGGCATCGTTCCTGAGGAAACACTTTTTGTGGACGACGGCGCCCGTAATGTGGAGACCGCCCGTTCGCTTGGGTTCCGTGTCTATCAACCGGAAAACCGAGAGGATTGGAGAGACGCTGTGTCGCGAATATTGGGAGAGTAATAGCTTTATCCGTAAATAGAGGATCGTTTACGGGTGGTATGTCTGGTCTTTTATTTTAGTGATATATCGTCATTCGTCTTTTTTTCTCCTTTCTGTCGATAAAAAATGCCGATTCGTCGATTTCCTTTTTGATGTGTCATAAATTTCCGTAACTTTAGGAGTTAGTGTGTAAGGAAAAAATAATTATCAATACAATATGAATAAGAAAAAGATTTTTTTGATTGTCGTTTTGCTGCTGGTTGCGGTAGGCGTTTATTTCTTGTTCTTCGGAAAGAAGAAAATACCTCAGACTATAGTGAAGACTGAACTCGTGGAGTTAGGGTCGATCTCGAATTCCATCACCGCCACGGGTAAGGTGGAACCTGTCACGGAAGTGGAGGTCGGTACGCAGGTGTCCGGTAAAATCGATAAAATTCATGTGGATTATAACTCGAAAGTGAAAAAAGGTCAGCTTTTGGCTGAATTGGACCGCTCTACCTTATCGACTTCGTTGGAGTCCGCCAAAACGGATTATTCCAACGCCATGCATGAATATGATTATTATAAAAAAGTGTATGACAGGAATGTCGCTTTGCACGATAAGAAATTGATTAGCGACGCTGAATTCGAGGAGATTGAATTCCAATATATGAAGGTCTCCAACTCTATGAGAAAGGCTAAATACGAAGTGGATAGGGCTCAGACCAACTTGGGTTATGCCACAATCACTTCGCCAATCAACGGAGTCGTGATTTCAGTCGAAGTGGAGGAGGGTCAGACGGTGGCAGCCAGCATGACGACTCCGACGCTCTTTATCATCGCTGAGAATCTTGTGGACATGCAGGTTGTCGCAAATATTGACGAGGCTGATATCGGTCAGGTGAAAGAGGGTCAGAAGGTCGAGTTCGCGGTGGACGCCTATCCGAATGATAAGTTCACTGGTGTTGTGCGCCAAGTTCGTTTGGAGCCTACCACCAATTCTAATGTGGTGACTTATGAAGTGATTGTGGACGCCAAGAATCCGGATTTGAAATTGAAGCCGGGATTGACCGCCAATATCTCTGTCCTCACGTTGTCTAAGGATAGTATCATGACTATTCCGAACAAGGCTTTGCGTTTCCAAATGGACGAGAAGCTTTTGCCTCCAGGCATGAAGGTGAAGTATTTGGATGCCGATTCGATCGTTGGTCCTACGGTGTGGGCTATCGTTGACCGTGATTTGGCGGAACAACGTTGCATCAAGACTGGCGTCAGCAATGGTTCCCGTACAGAGGTCTTGTCTGGCTTGAACCTTGGCGAACACTTGATAGTCTCTTCTATCGAGACTTCGGAATTGGAAATGAAACCAGGAGAGGCGCCTGCCCCTGGGAAAGAGAGTAACAATCCGTTCATGCCAAAACGTCCGGGTGGAGGCAAACGTAAATAAAATTGATTCTCATGGAACTGAACAAAGAGTCGAGAAAACCGATCATCGAGTTGCGTAATGTGAAGCGCGATTTCGTGGTGGGCGACGAGGTTGTCCATGCGTTACGGGGCGTTTCGTTCTCCATCTATGAAGGAGAGTTTGTGACCATCATGGGAACGTCCGGTTCGGGCAAGTCCACTTTGTTGAATGCTCTCGGATGTTTGGACACCCCAACTTCCGGCGAGTATTACCTGGATGGCGTGGAGGTCCGTACGATGGGAAAGAATGATCGCGCGGTATTGCGAAACCGTAAAATCGGTTTTGTCTTCCAAAACTATAATTTGTTGGCGAAGACCACCTCTGTGGAGAATGTGGAATTGCCGTTGATGTATAATTCCTCCATCTCCGCCGAAGAACGTTACGAGCGCGCAGTGAAGGCGTTGAAGGCTGTCGGTTTGGGCGAGAGGCTTAACCATAAGTCGAACCAGATGTCCGGAGGTCAGCAGCAGCGTGTGGCTATTGCCCGCGCATTGGTGAATGACCCTGTCATCATTTTGGCGGATGAGGCTACGGGAAACTTGGACACGCGCACTTCTTTCGAGATTTTGGTCCTTTTCCAAGAACTTTACGCAAAAGGAAGGACAATCATTTTCGTGACCCACAACCCTGAACTTTCGCAGTACAGCAGCCGCAACATCCGTTTGCGTGACGGACAGGTCATCGAGGATACGGTGAATGACCATATCGCTTCCGCCAAGGAGGCGTTGGACGCTTTGCCTGTCCAAAAAGATTGATGAGCTAAGTGAATTCCCGAAATGGACAGGTATGTCCCGTTCGGGATGGCATTATAAACGGTGGACATTTTAGCGCCCGCTTTTAGATTGATAGTGTTATGAATATTTCGAATCTTTTCAAGATTGCCCTCCGGGCTATTAACAATAATAAGTTGAGGTCGTTCCTGACGATGCTAGGTATCATCATCGGTGTGGCTTCCGTCATCGCCATGTTGGCTATTGGTCAAGGTTCCAAGAAGAGCATTCAGGAACAGATCTCGGAGATGGGCTCTAATATGATCATGGTTCATCCCGGAAACAATGACAAGAGGGGTGGAGGCGGAGTCAGAATGAACTCCTCTGAAATGCAGACGTTGAAGAATGCGGACTATGAGAGCATCGTGGAGAAATGTGGACGTTATGTCGCTTATGTTTCTCCTTCCGTGAATGGAAGTGGCCAAATGATTTATGGCAATAATAACTATCCAACTTCCGTGACGGGTGTCTCCCAAGATTATTTGGAAATCAGGAAGTTGTCCGTTTCTCAAGGTGAAATGTTCACGGACCAGGACATAGCCGCTTCCGCAAAGGTTTGTGTCATCGGAAAGACAATCGTCGACAACCTCTTCCCCAACCAGGAGGACCCTGTAGGGAAGGTGGTCCGTTTCGGCAAGGTGCCTTTCACGGTGGTGGGCGTCTTGACGCCTAAAGGATACAATAGTATGGGTCAGGACCAGGATAATGTTGTATTGGCTCCGTACACTACGATTCAGAAGAGGGTTTCTAATATTAACTATCTGAATGGTATATTCGCCTCCGCAAAGTCTGAAGAGTTAACGAACAAGGCGATTGATGAGATTTCCGAGGTGTTGAGGCAAAACCATAAAATCAGGGAAGGTGGCGATGATGACTTCTCCGTTCGCTCGCAGGAGGAACTGAGTTCCATGATGACTTCCACGACGGATATGATGACCGTGCTTTTGGCTTGTATCGCAGGTATCTCCTTGGTGGTGGGTGGTATCGGTATCATGAACATCATGTATGTGTCCGTTACCGAGAGGACGAGGGAGATAGGCCTCCGTATGTCTGTCGGAGCTAGGGGAATCGATATTTTGGCCCAATTCCTGATTGAAGCCATCTTGATTAGCGTGACGGGTGGTTTGATTGGTGTCGTGATGGGTGTGGGCGCCTCTTATGCGCTTCAGCTGATTTTGAATTGGCCTATCTATATCCAAGTTTATTCCGTTGTGCTCTCCTTCTTGGTTTGTACTATGACCGGTGTCTTCTTCGGTTGGTACCCGGCTAAAAGAGCTTCTGAATTGGACCCTATCGAGGCTATCCGTTACGAATGATTATCGGAAGGCGTCGTATTCTCTTTTAATCTTAAACTTCGGGAATCCGTTACAATATTGAACCGCTTTGTCTTTGATGATATGAAATTGTTCATTTCTTTTTTCTCTTTATTGGCTTCCCTTTTACTGATGGGGAGTTGTTCTTCTTTTAATTCTAAGAAAAACGACGTGGAAAAGTCTGGCTTGAAAGGGGATGTGAAGGTGTTGGCTGAATACGACGCCGTAGTTCAGTCCGACAAATTGGTGAAGGGGTCGCTGCTTAGCAAGACGACGTTCGATGAGGATGGTTATCTCTCTTGCATGGAGCTGTTTGAGGGAGGAACCCTTTCCCAAAAGCATACGTTTACTTATGACAAAGATCACAAAAAGACACTTTCCCAGGTGTTTGACGCCGGGGATGCGGTGCTTCGTTCTCTTATATATCATTATGACGAGCAGGGGAATATGTCTTTCTGCGAGGATTTTAACGGGAAGGGTATTTTGATGTATCGTGCCGAAAATCAATTCGACGCTTTTGGCAATTTGGTCGAGAATAAGATTTCCACTTCCGATGGAACGTTTGTCAGCAAGACCGTCATGTCTTACGACCAGTTCGGTAATGATACTTTAGTATGTGTCTATGAAGAGCCTGAACGGTTGTTTACAAAGGAGTTCCGTTATTTTGACAAGGATGGGAATGTCGTTGAGCAAGTCGCCTATAATGCGTATGACATGTTCCTTTCCCAAGATATCTATAAATATGATGACGAGGGAAATATGACGGAAAATTATACTTATTCTTCTAATAACGTCCTACAGGGTAAACTGTCTGTTTCCTATGAATTCGACGACGAGGGTAATTATCTTTCGTCACGTGTATTCGACAAGGATTCTGTTCTTATTGGAGGTTCGTTCCGATCCGTCGAGTATTATTAAGTTTTAAACCGGAGCCCTTGGGCATTGCTTATTGTAAATTGTTATTCTACTTTTCGTTTGCGGAATAATCTTTTTTGTTAACTTTGCGTATCTGTTTGCGGAAATAGTCTATTGATGCCTGTTTTTCGTGAAAATTTTACTTGTTAATAACACACTGAATTATGTTAGTGAAGACTTTTGGCGCTGCTGTGCAAGGCATAGACGCTACGATTATCACCATTGAGGTGAATGTGTCCCAAGGAATTCGTTTCATGTTGGTCGGATTGCCTGATAATGCGATTAAGGAAAGCCATGAACGAATCATCTCCGCTATCCAATATTGTGGGATGAAGTTTCCTCATTTCCAAGTAGTTATAAATATGGCGCCGGCGGACATCCGCAAGGAGGGGGCCGCTTATGACCTTCCGCTAGCCATCGGTATTTTGGCGGGGGCTGGGGATGTCGTGTCGGATGAATTGGAGCGTTTCGTCATCATGGGTGAACTCTCCTTGGATGGCACTTTGCAACCCATCAAGGGAGCGTTACCCATCGCCATCAAGGCCCGTCAGGAGGGTTTCAGGGGATTGATCCTTCCTGCGGAGAACGCTAATGAGGCGGCTGTGGTGAACAATTTGGAAGTCTATGGCGCCAAGACTCTAATTGAGGTGATTGATTTCCTAAATAAGAAGCGGGAGATACCGCAGACAATCATCGATACACGCAAGGAATTCTTCTCTCATCTTGGACAGTTTGAAATTGATTTCTCGGATGTGAAAGGACAGGAAAATGTGAAACGCGCTTTCGAAGTGGCGGCGGCTGGTGGCCATAACTTGATTCTTGTCGGTCCTCCGGGAGCTGGTAAGTCTATGTTGGCGAAGCGTATTCCTACGATTTTGCCTCCTTTCACGTTGTACGAGGCGTTGGAGACGACCAAGATCCACTCTGTGGCAGGGAAAATCGGTAAGGAAACTTCCCTCATGACGGAGCGTCCTTTCCGTTCCCCTCATCACACGATTTCGGATGTCGCATTGGTGGGCGGTGGTGGCAATCCGCAACCTGGCGAAATTAGTTTGGCCCATAATGGCGTCCTCTTTTTGGACGAGCTCCCGGAGTTCAAGCGTACCGTGTTGGAGGTGATGAGACAGCCATTGGAAGATCGTAGGATAACCATCTCAAGAGCCCGTTCCGCAGTGGAGTACCCAGCCAGTTTTATGTTGGTGGCGGCGATGAATCCTTGTCCTTGCGGCTACTATAACCACCCTACGAGGGAGTGCGTCTGCGGTCCTGGGGTGGTGCAAAAATACCTCAGCAGGATTTCAGGTCCTCTTTTGGACCGCATCGATATCCACATCGAGGTGGTTCCCGTTCCTTTCGAGAAACTATCGGAATGTGAGGTGTCGGAGACGAGCGAGCAGATCCGAGCCCGTGTGATTGAGGCGAGGAACATCCAATTGGAACGTTTCAAGAACGAGAAGGGTGTCCATTGCAACGCCCAGATGACTTCCCGCATGCTACATAAGTACGCCCAACTGGGGGAGGAAGCCACTGCTAAATTGAAGTCCGCCATGCTGAAACTCAACCTCTCCGCCCGTGCCTACGACCGCATCCTCAAGGTGGCCCGCACCATCGCGGACCTCGACCATTCGGAGAACGTGGAGACTCGCCATATCAACGAGGCGATCAATTATCGGAATTTAGATAGAGAGGGATGGGCGGGGTAGGCCAATTAATTAAGAATTAAGAGTTAAGAATTGCCATGCGGGATGTGTAGAGACGCAAATTTTTGCGTCTGGGCGGAAGGTATGCCTTGATTGGTCATGCCCTAGATCTATTTTTGTTTTGGATTCAAATAATTGTAACCAGGAATATAGTGCCGATATTGTTAGTGAGGTTCGAGATACTCAAAATATTGTGAATTTTAAGAATCCCTTCACTTCGTTTGATCGCCAACTGTTCGATTTGCGTGGTAATGTGTCGAAAGTGTTGGTGAAAAAGCAATTTGCGACTCTACTTGGACGAGCCTTGAAAACTTGATAGAAGATAAATTCAGTTTTAAAGTTAATGGTGAGGTCGTTTTCGATTCGAATTCCAAGAGATAGTTAGCCCGTAATAGTAAGGGGCAGCTTACTTCTAAACAAACTTATTCGGCCATCTCCTCTACTGCGTCTGAAGGGTCTGAATATGAGGAAGAGTTCTCTTGCATGATTATGGAACGTGATGATAAGGGTAATTGGACTAAACGCCGCATCTCGTCTGTCCTTAAATGCATTGACAATGGTTCTGAGGAAAAATACTACAGCATTGAAACAAGAGATATAACTTACTATTAATAGCGGTTGCTTGGAAAATCAAGATGTTGCCGCCGCTGTCAACCGGGGTGGCTCTTGGCGTATGCCGAGCGCAACTCAACCTCTCCGTCCGCATCCTCCATTTCGCCGCTTTTGTCTTTGGGGGATGCGGTGGGAGCAGGGAAGTGTACGCGTGTGATAATGAAACATATTGTGGCGGGGGGACTGAGGAAGGAAGTGTCTGGTCGTGGAAATGGGGAATGTTGTGTTTGATATTTGCCTTTTTCTTACCTTTGCTAAAAAATTATTGTGACTTAATGAAACAGAGTAGTTGTTTTTCCTTATGCTTATTGGTGGCTTTCCTTACCGCCTGTTCCGTGAATAACCCTTCTTCCTCTGATTCCAAGCGAAAAGGGGATGAACCGTCGGATCGTGAATTGTTTGGTTTGAGGGGCCTGGTGAAGTCGGTAGTCAGTTATTACGTCTCGGTGGAGGATGGCTCGGTTAAGAAGGAGGGCGTGCTTGATAAGGCTGTGTTTGACACGTTGGGCAATAGACTGGAGTACTATCGTTATTCCCAAGATGGCAAGTTGGTTTTTAAGTCCACTTATTTGTGCGACGACGGGGGAAACAAAGTCGAATGGGATAGTTACTATGTGGAAAGAGACCAATCTTATAGTTTTAAGGAGACTTATTCCTATGACGATAGGGGAAATAAGATTGAATATGTGACCTCTTTGTGCAGGTATTCGTGTGTTTATGACTCCCGTAACCGTAGGGTTTCTATGAGTGAATATGACGAGAAGGGAAATTTAGTGGCTAAGTCATTCTACCATTATGACGAAAAGGACAACTTGACGGAGTCGACTCGTTACTATAATGTGGAACCGAATGCTGAATTTTATCCTAAGTATAAGCAAAAGCCTGAGCCTGTGGCGGATGACGAAAATGTGGAATGGCTTTTTGCTGCCAAGGTGAATTATTGGTTCGACTCGGATAACCGTATGGTGGAACAGTTTAAACATAGGGTGGGACATGACACGGTGGATGTGAGGACGCTTTATGGCTATGATGCCGCAGGTAATATAACTGAGGAACGTGAGTTCCGTGATTCGTTATTGTTCCTCCGGAAGACTTGGTCTTTCGACGAAAAAGGCAACAAGGTGGAGTCTTGTGTCTATGCTGATTCGACGTTGAAAAGTAGGGAAACGTGGGGGTATGACGATTATGGTAATATATTGGAGTGGGCGTCTTTCGATAAAGAGGGCGTTAGAATTGCCAAGAGTTCCATCGAATACAGATATGATTCAAAAGGGAACTGGACGGAGAAACAATATTCCGACTGCTCCGAAACTGAAGGGGAATGCCTTCTCCTTCGTGAAATTGAATATTATGATGATTGATTTACTGGATTAACCAGTTGAAAAGAGGAATGATCAAGGCTGTGGCGATGCCCATCAGCGCGATGCTCAGTCCGCTGACCGCTCCTTCCACCGCTCCCATCTCGATGGCGCGTGCCGTGCCTAGTCCGTGGGAGGCGCATCCCATGGCAAGTCCCCTCGCTACCGGGTGGTCCAGTTTGAATACTTTCCAAAGAAGCGGACCGAAAACGGCTCCGATAAATCCGCAGAGGACTACCGATACGGCCGTCAGGGAGATATCGCCTCCTAATGTTTGTGTCAAGTCCATGGCTATCGGTGTGGTGACTGATTTTGACTCTAACGACAAGACGAAGATATCATCCAGGTTCAATGCTTTGCAAATGAGGTAGACGCTTGCGACGCCTACGAAGCTGCCTGTTATGACTGCCGATAATATGGCGGTCATGTTTTTCTTGATGACTTTCATGTTTTCATAGAGGGGCAATCCTAAGGCGACCACGCTTGGTCCTAATAGGAAGGTGATGAGTTGGTTGTGCTCCATATATTCCGAACAACTGATGCCTGTCCATTTCAGGAAAAAGATGATGATGGGAATGCAGATGATGAACGGATGCAGCAGAGATATCCCTGATTTTGTTTTGCATAAAACGCCTAAAAGGTAACTTCCTAACGTGAGGAATAGTAAGGCCGGTGTGTTTAGGAATAGTTCTCTCATTTTTTCTCCTCCTTCTGATTGGTCAGTTTTATGATGATTTTTGCGGCGATGCCTGACGAAAAGAACACCGCTATGGTGGAGAGGAATACGACCGCCAACCAACCTCCGAGGTTGAGGCTGATAAGTTCCCATCTGTCCAAAATGCCCAGGAAGGCAGGTATGAAGAAGATGGTCATGTTCTGTGTTAGGAAAGAGGCTACCGGACGGATGGTCTCTGGCTTTATCCATTTTAAAGTCAAGGCGATGAATAGAAGTATCATGCCTAATACGCTGCCGGGAACGAAGTGACCGATAAGGTAGGAGAGCGCCTCGCCTAATGCGAGGAACCCTAATATGACGAAGGTGCCGATGATTATGGACATAAGAAAAGAATCTTTTCGCGAAATTACCGAAAAGATTCTTTTCTTGCCCTATCCGTCGTCTGGAAATAAGATGGACGGTGGTTTATTTTCCCGTGGACATATTATTTACGGAAATAGTAACGTCCATGGATAGCGCTATTCGTTAGGTTGGGCGACGGTGTCGTTGCCGGTCTTTATGTCGTCACTCGCTTTCTTCCCCGCTTCGGCTTGAAGAGTGTCCGTGGTTACTTTCTTCTCGGAGGAAGAGTCTTTCGTCGCCGTGGTTGTGGTGTCTTTCTTTGTAGAGCTCTCCTCGGCAGGCGCTTTGGTCATGGCGAGGGCCGCCTTCACTTGTCCGTAATGGTTGGATGCGTTCCAAAGAATCCATTCGTCGTATCCGGCGTCATATACGGCTTGGATTTGTTGCTTGATTTGTGCGCTTCCATAGTTGATGTGCCCGCTCACCCAAGGAGCTGTGAAGCATTGTAGCCATGCCCTCACTTTGGCTTTAGGCAATGAGTCTTTGCTCAGTTGGTCTTGGGAAAGTTCCAATGCCTTTTTGATGGTTGTGTATGGATGTGCGTCTGGCACTTCCAATCCGAATGTTTTCGACGCATAGTGGGACGGATAGATCATCGGGCAGATATTATCTGTCATGGAGGCTATTTTCACGTAGTCTTGGCCTGTCTTGTCTCTGTCAATGTTGCTTCCGATTACTGTTCCGAAGAGGTCCGCTCCGAAGATGATTTTCTTTCCGTGTAGTCTCTTCTCGACATAGGAGAAGAAGTCGGTCAACCCTTGTTCCCTGGAATAGGTCTTTAAATCGACCCCGTACACTGCTTTATTGGCGCTGGCGCCGATAGGGAAGCGCACGTAGTCGAATTGGATTTCGTCAAAACCGTCGAGGCTGGCTTGTTCCGCCAATCCGCAGATATATTCCCAAACACCTTTTTTGAATGGGTTGACCCAAGGGTTTCCTTTGCCGTCGGTGACGGGGGTGCTGTCTGGTTGACATAGCGCTAAATCAGGTCTCTTCCTGGCGAGAATCGGATCTTTGAAGCAGACAATTCGTCCGATTACATAGATGCCTTTTTCGTGCAGTTCTTTCAAAAGGGCGGGCATGTCCTTTACGTAGCGTACGCATGCGCCTATCTCTTCCGCTTGTGGGTAGTTGATTTTATATGTGACGTTACCGCCGTCGTTTTTGATGTCCAATACGATGGCGTTCATCTCGGTGGTCTCGACCAGTTCCACGAGCCCTTTCATGTGTTTGGTGCCCGCCATCGCTCCTGTGATGTAGATGCCTTTGACCTTGATGGGCGGCACGAGGAGTTTGCATCCGTCAGGGCTTCCTCCCCTGCTTTGGATGAGGATGGAGTCTTTGCAGAACGGAATCTTTTCCAAGACTATTTTGGGGGTACTGTCTGCCTTTACTGAATCGACGACAACGGATGCCTTTGCCAAGGAATCGGTCGCGGCTGTGTCTTTTTGCGTTTCCACTGTTAATGAGTCGGAACCGGTTGGGGCGGACTGGCTGTTTGGATTGCCGCATCCGCAAAGATATACAAGGGCGGATAATGCGAATGCTTTAAGGAATATTGTTTTTTTTCTCATGATGTTCTGTTCGGATTCTCCCTTCTTATGTAGGGTTGGGGAGGGTAGTTCGTGTGAAATCTTTTATGCTTTTTCTCTTATTTTTTATGCGAAATTAATGATATTTTTCGAAGTGTGTATCGGTTTGAATCTCTTTTTGGGTAAGAAATTCTGTGGAATTTTGCGTCGCTGTAAAACTATCTTCCTTTGTTGTATGCTATTGCGTTCATTCTTATGGATCTATATCGTTTTTGTATATGCCCTATTCTTTTATTTGAATGAAAACCTTCCTTCCCCCTACGTGTGGCGAGTCTGTTTTTTTATTAATTTTGCGGCTTTGAATGGAGTAGAAGATTTTTGAAATATGATAATAGATTTTCATGCGCATATTTATCCCGCGAAGATTGCGGATAAGGCGAGTAATACGATAGGTGAGTTTTATCACATCCCGATGAAGTATAATGGTAGCCCTGAGAATTTGTTGGCTAGCGGACGTCGTATCGGCGTTGATTATTATATCGTCCACTCTACGGCTACGGCCCCTCATCAGGTGGAGTCTATTAATAATTACATTATTGGGGAGGTCTCGGAACATCCTGAGTTTATTGGCTTTGGTACAATCCATCCTGAGTATGACAATTATGAGAATGAACTTATCCGTATCTATTCATCTGGTTTGAAGGGAATTAAACTACATCCCGATTTTCAGAAGTTCCCGATAGACGAACGTGAGATGGATGATATCTACGAGGTAATCGCTGGTTTAGGTATGCCTGTGTTGGTTCATGCGGGTGATTTCAGGTATGATTTTTCCGGGCCTAAACGTATTGCCAATGTGTTGGAGAAGCACCCGTCCTTGAAATTTGTGGCTGCCCATTTTGGCGGATATACGCAATGGGACGAGTCGGAAGAGTATTTGATGGGAAAGAATGTCTGGTTTGACACTTCAAGTTCATTATGGAAGTTGGAGCCGGAACGCGCCGTGCGGATTATACGTACCCATGGCGTCGAAAAGGTTTTGTTCGGTGTGGATTACCCGATGTGGGATCACCAAGAGGAGCTGGAGCGTTTCAATAAGCTGGCTCTGACTGATGAGGAGCGGGATGCCATTCTTTCCGGGAACGCCCGCGCTTTGTTAGGCATCTGATAAAGAGGGGAAAGACTAAAGTGTTGTTATAGCACCTTGTACACTTCTTTGTACAAGGTGTTTTTTATTTCTCCGAATTCGTCGGAAGTAATCTTTATGTTGGAAAGTATTAAGAGGGGAATTCCGTTGCCTTCCTCTCGATAACTGGGTTGCCGGTACTCGTAGGGTAAGGGGGTGAGTCCATGTCGTTGGTAGAATTTGAGCCGACGAATGGCTATTGGTGACTCCGGAGGTTCCGCTTCCAATATGATGCGTCTCTTCCCTTCCATGAATCGCCTAAGCGTTTCGCTTCCGATATGGTTGTTTCTTCGTGATGCTTCGATGGCGAAGTGCTCTATGTAGGTGTATCCCGGGAAATCCCAATGGGTTAGAATGCCGACGGGGTGTTTGTCTTGTAGAATGACGTCTAGGTGGAATCTCGGCGTGTTCCTGCTTCTCAGCGTTAGGATGTCCGGTCGTTCTTCTTCCGGAAAGGAATCCTCCAGTGTTTTTTCCGCAAACGGGTGAAGCGGAAGGGGGAAGGTCGCTTGGACGAATTCTATCATGGTTCTACCATTGGATGGGTGTTTGCCCTTTGGACACAAGGTATTCGTTTGCCTTACTGAAGTGCCCGCATCCGATGAAACCTCTGTAAGCGGAGAGGGGTGACGGGTGAACAGCTTTTAGGACTAAGTGTTTGCGTGTGTCGATGATGGCGCCTTTCCGTTGGGCGTATGACCCCCAAAGTAGGAACACGACGTTGCTTTTTTTGTCGGAAATTTCCTTTATGACTCGGTCGGTGAACTCTTCCCATCCTTTGTTTTGGTGGGAGCCCGCTAACCCTTCCCGTACGCTAAGGGTGGCGTTGAGCAGGAATACGCCTTGGTTGGCCCATCGGGTCAAATTGCCTGATTGGGGGAAAGGAATGTTGAGGTCTCGCTCTATTTCTTTGAAGATATTTACGAGGGACGGTGGAAATTGCACCCCGTCATTGACGGAAAAACATAATCCATGCGCTTGCCCGTAGCCATGGTAAGGGTCTTGTCCGATGATGACCACTTTCACCTTGTCGAAGGGACAAGTGTTGAATGCGTTGAATATGAGTGCTGCCGGTGGGTAACATGTGGCGGATTGGTACTCTTTCTTTACAAAAGAGGTGAGTAGGGAGAAATAGGGTTTCTCAAACTCGTCAGCCAAAACCTCTTTCCACGAGGATTCTATTTTTACGTCCATGTTAATCGTTTTTGTTGATGCGCGAAATTAAACAAATTAGGGAATAATCATCTTATCAATGTGAAATGTCCCGTGTAGAATCTGTCGATTTCCCTCACTTCTATTTGGTACCAATAGTCGGTCGATGGCATGTCATATCCGTTATAGGTGCCGTCCCAACCTGTTTCGTCGTTATAATCCACAATCTCGAATAGTTTCTTTCCCCAGCGGTCATAGATGGCTACGGTAGCGAGCGGGTAGAGTTCTATGTTCTCCACGTGCCATCTTTTGTCAGTTCCGTCGCCTCTGAACAAAATCTCGTCAGGGATGATTTCCACGAAACTGAATGTGTCGATGCTTGTCGTGTCTTCTTGGAATTTGACCACGACGGTTATCTCTTCGCAGTAGTCTGACGTCTGGAAGAATTGGTGATAGTTGCCTTCCTCTTTGTATCGTTTCCCGTTGTATCTGGCAATTTCGCCTGGTTTGATAAGGAACGTTTGAGAGTCTGTCCTTAAAGGAAGCACGTTCAGGTGAAGCGTAATGCTACTGTCGCAACCCGAAATGGTTTGGAAGGAAAGTGTGTGGGTGAATGTGCCTGAGATTTCGTCCGGTAGGTCGAATCCATTTCCCGCATAGGCGGAACCTTCGCATATGGTATCGAAAATTGACTTTTCGTATGATGGTAATTCCGTCAATATCAATGTGATGATACTGTCGCATGCATCATGGCTCTTCAAGTTCTGTTGGTATGTGCCTCCCTCTGTCACGTTGAATCCATGTTTGGTGTATGGGTCGCCAGCGCAGAAGCTGTCTCTTATTGTTTCGTGGAAGGTAGGGAGTATGGTCAATTGTAAGGTGACTAAACTATCCGCTCCTGCCGTGTTCTTCAGCTTTTGTGTGTGGAGCCCCGCTTCCGCCACATCGAATCCGAAGGAGGTGAATCTTTCTCCTTGGCAGATTGTCGCATGGATGGTGTCTGATGTCCCTTTTAGGATTGTCAAATGGAGTGTGACTACACTGTCGCAGCCTGCGGCTGTTTTCAGATGTGCGGTATGGAACCCTTCGGTGTCATATTCTTTCCCGTCGAAGGTGTATGTGTCGCCTTCTATGATGGTCGCTTGGACCGTATCGTCATAGGTGGGGAGTATTTCAAGGACGAGGGTTACTAAACTGTCGGTTCCGTTTGCGCTAGTAAGGTTTTGCGTAAAAGTTCCTCCTTCCGACTCGTCGAATCCGAATGACGAATAGCTTTCACCTTGGCAGATGGATGCGCGGATGGTGTCGGAAGTCCCGTTTAGAATCGCCAACTTGAGTGTGACGATGCTGTCGCAACCCGCGTCGGATTTTAGCTTGGCGGTGTATGTCCCTTCCGTGTCATATTCCTTTCCGTTGAAGGTGTACGTGTCGCCTTCGATGATGGTGGCTGTGATGGTGTCGTCATAAGTTGGGAGCACTGCGAGTACAAGGGTGACTAGGCTGTCGGTCCCGTTCGCGCCAATGAGTTCCTGTGTGTAGGTGCCTTCCTCCGATTCGTCGAACCCGAAAGAGGTGTAGCTCTCTCCTGGGCAGATGGATGCGCGGATGGTGTCGGATGATCCTTTCAGGACCGTGAGCTTTAATGTGACTAGGCTATCGCAACTTGCGTCGGATTTGAGCTCGGCTGTATAAAGTCCTTCCGTGTCATATTCTTTGCCGTTGAATGAATAGTAAGTGCCTTCTGGTATCGTGGCGCTGATGGTGTCCGCATAGGTAGGAAGCACTTCCAGCACGAGGGTGACTAGGCTGTCGGTCCCGTCCGCTTGGGTTAACTTTTGCGTGTAGGAGCCCTCAGCCGATTCGTCGAATCCGAAGGATGTGTAGCTTTCTCCCTGGCAGATGGATGCGCGGATGGTGTCTGACGTTCCTTTCAGGATGGTGAGGTTGAGTGTTACCGAGCTGTCGCAGCCGGCGCTCGTCTTAAGGATTGTGGTGTACAAACCGTCTTTGTCATATTCGTTCCCGTTAAAGGAATATTTGTCGCCTTCAGGGATGTAGGCGTTGACGGTGTCTTTGTAGGTGGGGTGAACGTTGAGTACTAGGGTGACCAGACTGTCGGTTCCGTTCGTGTTCGTTAATTTTTGTGTGTAGGTGCCTTCCGCGGACTCGTCGAATCCGAATGAGGTGTAGTGCTCACCCTGGCAGATGGATGCCCGGATGGTGTCTGACGTCCCTTGTAGGACGGTGAGGTTGAGCGTTACCAAACTGTCGCAACCTGATTGGGTTTGTAGTTTTTCGGAGTAGAGTCCCTCTTTGTCGTATTTCTTCCCGTTGAAGTCGTATGTGTCACCTTCTATGATGGTGGCTGTGATTGTGTCGTCATAGGTTGGAAGTATGTCTAATATGAGGATGACTATGCTATCGGCGCCGTTCTCGCATTTTAAGTTCTGTGTATAAGTGCCCGCCTTAGTTTCGTGGAATCCGTAGGATGTGAAACTGTCTCCTGGACATATGCTGGCTAGAATCGTGTCCTCTATGCCGTTCAAGACCTTCAAGTTGAGTGTGACTAAACTGTCGCAACCGTTTTGGGAGAGTAGGCTAGTCGTGAAGATGGTGTCTTCGTTACCATACTCTTCGCCCATGAAGGAGTATGTCTCTCCTTTGTTGACTGTTGCGTAGATAGTGTCGTTATAGGTAGGGAACGCTTGCAGTTGTAGGGTGATTAGGCTGTCGCCGCCATAGGTGTTCTTAAATGAGTGGGTATAGGTGCCTGTTTCTGTTTCGGAGAATCCGTTCAACTCGTAGGTTTCGCCTTGGCAGATGGTGCCTAATATGGTGTCGTGCGAATTATAGAATACGTAGAGGTTAAGGGCGACGGTACTGTCGCATCCGTCCGCTTTCTCCAGGTGGAGTGTGTCGTAGTTCATGCCGAGGAGGGGCTCTGCGATGTCGAAGCCGTTCTTTTGGTAGGCGATGCCTTGGAGGATGGTGTCCTCGATGGAAATGATTGTGTCTTCGCAGACGTCGCAATTTTTGATCCTGATTTCGGCGAAATCGGAGGCTGCGTTACATTTGCTGATGAGTTGGGAAGCGTTGTTGCTACTTACCCAAACTCTGTAATAGCCTTCGTCTGCTTCGCTGACATTCGTGATTTCCAATTTGTCGCCAGAACCAACTTTCGTCCAATCGGATGGTTCGTATGAGGCTGTGTCGCATCTGTACCATGTGAAGTTGACGGGCTCCTGGTAGGTGCCGTCATTCTCGAATTCGGCGGTTAGTGTGACGTCTGATCCCGGGCAGAGGCTGTCGGGTGAGTTTACTTTAATCGGCGGATTACAGAGACGTACCTCGATGTCGTCCAGACAGAAGTCGTTCCCTTGGCTGGTGCTGCTGTTGTTGACGATTTTGTAGATGACGGAGGATTGTCCCGCCGGAACCACATAGCTGAGTCCGAATTGTTCCCAAACTCCTTTGCAGTTCTCTATTTCGATTTTGGAACTTGCCAGCTCGTTCCCGTTAAGGTCTTCCACGATGAGTTTCAGGAAAACGTTCGCCCAGCCTCTCGTTTTCGTTGCGCTCATGGCCCATGTGGACATGTACAACTCCGAGTTCTCGCATAGTCCTGTTATTTCTGTTTGGTAGAATATACCGCTGACGTTGGATGCGTCCACTTGCATGAAATAGCCTTTGTCCGCATCATCCGGGTGGGTATGGTCATAGAGCGGGTAGTACCATTGGTTGTGCTTGACGCCAGCTTTCCTGATGCTATACTTGCCGTTTCCTTGCGAGTCTCTAGGGTCATCCCCGAAGGCGTAGGAACATTGTGGGATAGCCTCTTCTTTCACGTCGGGGTCGCTGACTTTGTTGCCACCGAAATCTTCTTTGAAGAGCAGTGTGGCGTCCGGACAAGGTTTTGGGGCGGAACTTCCGCAATCCACCACGTCTATGTAGTAGAATTCGGAGATGCTGCTGCAACTGTTGAGGCTTGCGGTTTGTCCTGCGCCTGTGACCAGTACTTTATAGTATCCTGCGTCGTCTTTTGTCACGTTGAATAAGTCAAATGATTTGCCGAAGCCTACGACAGACCAGTCCGAAGGGTCGTAGCTAGGAGTCCTGCTTTTATACCAAGTGAAGGTGAGCGGAAGGGGAAGGTTCGTCGTGTTGTCCATGTCTCCCGTCAGCATCTCGCTTTCTCCGATGCAGAGCGACGTCCCTTTCGTGGGAGTGATGGTAGGCAATGGAAGGCAAGCCCGTATTTCGATGTCGTCCAGACAGAAGTCGTTTCCACCGGAAATGATGTTGGGGTCTGCGTTGTTGATGATTCGGTAGATGATGGAGGTGCAATTGGTCGGTACCGTGAAGGAAAAACCGTATTGGACCCATTCCCCCTTTTGGGCGTTTGGCATTTCGATGTCGTAATGGTCGATTTCCACCCCTGTGCCTGCATCTTCGACGACGAGCCTAATTTGGGCGTTGAGGTCGGTCGTCCTTCTCGTGCAACTGGTTCCGTATAGGGAAACGTAGAGTGTTGAACCTTCACATACGTCGTCGATTTGTGTTTCATAGAATTGGCATGCGAGGTGGGAGGCGTCGACTTGCATGAAGTACCCTTTGTTTTTGTCGTCGGGGTAGGTGTGGTCTATGATGCTGTTGTACCATTCCGCATGTCCGCTCACTGCGATTTTGCGTATGGCGTATTTGCCTTTCTTTGAGTAGTCTACCGGATTGTCGTCATAGGTGTATCCTTCGCATTCCGGTATTCCGCTTCCCTTCGCTTCCGGATCTTCCGGATTGTTGCCTCCGAAGTCTTCGCGGAAAAGGATGGATCCGTTGGCGCAACCCTCGTCCGCTGCTTGCATGTTGGCGAAGCCTAGGTATAGAAAGAACAACGGCATGAGGAGTTTGGACAAGGAAGAAATGCTTGTCAAAAATTGTTTCCGTCCGATATTTTGGTGTTTTTGTATGCTCATATTAATGCTCCCTTGATATATGGTTTCCCCTATTATTTCAAATATACAAAAATAGTAAAAAAATGCCAAGTTTGGAACACGGTTATGATAAATGATTGTGGATAATGCGTTGACTTTTTTATATAAAATACCTATGGTATTATCTTCGTTGGTATGTGTGGGATGGCTCTTGGTCGGATTTTTGCCTCTAAAGTGAATGTGGGTAGTTGTTTGAAAATATATTCTAGATGGGTTTCGTGATAGATGGTTTTTGACGCGGATTTACGCATGAAAAAAGAGCGCTGGGGAACCTCCTCGGCGCTCTTGCTATTAAATAGTTTATTTGTTAAAATAATATTCCTTGTTTGGACTTGATTCTGCAAAGGGTCTCTTGTGTGACGCCTATGTAGGAAGAGATGTTGATGGAGCTGATGCGCGCCGTCAACCCAGGCATCCTGTTCTCAAGACTGAGGTATTTCTCTTCTGCGGAGTCATGCAGCAGGGAGTCTAGTCTTTGGTTGGACATCGTGATGCCATATTGTAGTATTTTTCGATAGATTTGGTCTATCCTAGAGTCTTCGTCACATAATTGCATGAATTGTTTCTTGTCGAATTTTGCGATGACGGAAGGCTCCAAAGTCTCGATGGTCACTTCTGATGGTTGTCCTGTCAGGAAGCTGTCCACATCGAAGAATCCGCAACCCTCACCCGCGAAGAAGTCGGAAACTAGTTTGTTGTCAAGGTAATGGTAAATCTGGATCATTCCTTTGAGAACTAGTCCAATGTAGTCGTTTTGCTCTCCGGGTGAGAGGATAAGGGTATGCTTTTTCATCTTGTCGATGGTCGCGATCTTGAAGAGTTTGGCCAAGACCTCCTCGCTTAGATCTACGGGACCTAAGAATCGCTGAATTTCGTCAGCGACCAATTTTTTGTTGATAATAATCCTTTTCATAATCTTGTTTTTTTCTCCTTGTTTTGTCTTTTTATTTCATTTTGGTCTTAATCCTACTTAGCGTCTCAGGGGTGATACCCAAATAAGATGCTATGTAAATAGAGGGAACCCTTAATACCAAGTTAGGTTTTTCGTTCAGTAACGTTTCGTAGCGCTCCTTCGCTGACTTGAAAATCGTATCCTTGATTCTCTTTTTCTTAAGAAGAAGGATGTTTTCCGTTAAATGTCTGAAAAACAACTTAATTTCTTGGTTGCTTTCGCACAAATCCTCACACTCTAGTTGAGGAAATAGATATAGGGTCGTCGGTTCCAGCATTTGTATAAAATGCCTACTAGGTGATTGGTTGAAGAAACTCTCGTAGTCGAGGAATCCTTCCCCGTCACTCGCGAGTTGTTCTGTGACTTCTTCGTCTTGGTTCAAATAAAACATTCTTACCAAACCGTCTGCCACATATCCCCAATTTTTACAGACATCTCCTTCTATCTGTAAAAATTCACCTTTGTTGAGGCGGACAATTCTTGTCTTAGCCTTCAACAACTCTCTTGCTTCTGCAGATAACTCTGCATTTGCGCCTTCTCCATATATTTTCTTGAGAAAGTCGCGGAAAAAACTTTTTTCAATACTGTCCATACCATTATTAGTTTTCATTTTCATGGCAAAAATAAGACATAAAATTCGATTACACAAATACCTTATATTCTCATTTGAGCGATAGTATGCTTGAAATGAGAGTCTTTTGTACATCTTTGTGTCAAAATGAATTTATTTTGTCCATTTTGATGAATTTTGTCTATCGCGTGTTTGTCCGAAAAATTATTATTTTTGGTCAAATTTATATATTGATATGGAATATATCACAATAAGTGACAGACGATAATATCGCTCATTTCTGTTGCCTTTGTGGGGTGGGCGTGTTATCGGCTGAAAGTCAATTTATTACGAGGCTCACGCCTCTTCGCGTGTTTGCATCTCATTTTAAAATAGGCTCTCTTGCTTCGACTTGATTCGGCACACGGTCTCTTGTGTCACGCCGATGTATGAGGCGATATTGATGGAGCTGATGCGGGATGTGAGCCCAGGGTTCCTGTTCTCTAGGTTCGTGTATTTCTCCTCCGCCGTATCGTGTAGAACTGAGTTCAACCTCTCGTTCGACATGATGATGCCGTATTCCAATACCCTGCGGTAAATCAAGTCGATTTGTGGGTCGTTTTCTCCCTCCTTGATGAACCTTTCCCTGTCGAATTTTGCGATGACCGTAGGCTCTAACGCTTCGAAATAGGCTTGGGATGGTGTGCCCAAGATGAAACTTTGCGTGTCGAAGAATCCGCATCCTTCCCTAGCGAAGAAATCTGACACTAGTTTCTCCTCGTTGTAGTGGTATATTTGGACCATTCCTTTCAATACGAGACCTAGATAGTTGTTCACGTCCCCAGGCTTGAGGAATATGTCGTGTTTCTTTATCTTTTCGATCGTTGATATCTTCAATAGTTTAGCCCAAGCCTCTTCGCTGAGGTCAATCGGTCCTACGTAGCGTTGCATCTCGCTGGCTACTAGGTTTTTATTTATGATGATTCTTTTCATTGCCTTCCTCCTTGTTATTTGCTTTTTGCCTTGATCCTACTTAAAGTTTCCGGCGTTATGCCCAAATATGAGGCGATGATGTTGGATGGCGCACGCAATACGAGACTAGGCTTTTCCTCCATCATGATGTCGTAACGCTCTTTCGCCGATTTGAAGATGGAATCCAATATCCTCTTTTTCATCTGCAAAAGTATCATCTCTGTTAGATACCTGAAAAACCGTCTGATTTCATGGCTGTCCGTCTTTACTTCCGAACGCTCCAATCTCCTGAAGAGACATAGTGTCGTTGGTTCCAACATCTGGATGTAACGTGTGGTCGGTGTCTGCTTGAAAAAACTTTCATAGTCGAAAAAAGCGTCTCCGTCGACTGCCAATTGCTCCGTTATCTCTTCTCCGTTGTGCATATAATATACTCTTACTAACCCTTGGCATACATATCCCCATATCTTACAGATATCTCCTTCTATCTGCAAGAACTCTCCTTTGTCCATCTTGACGACTCGGGTACGTTGCGCCATGACCTTCCTCCACTCCGGGGACAAGCCGCAGTCAACTTCTCCGAACGTCTTTTCGATGAATTCGTTAAGTATGCTTTCTTCAACACTTTCCATGATTATTACACATTAACAATTTATACCACCAAAATTAATGATGTCACAAAGGTAATCATTGTTGTTCATTTTTCAATGCGTTTTTGCATAAAAATGTATTGTTTTTGCAGAATTTGTAGTGGTCCGAATTATATTATTGACATCTGTTATCTTTTGATGTTGTGTATGATTTTGATATATTATGTTGTTTATTGATTTACATCATTTATGTAGCCTGCTTTTTGTGCGTACCGCATCTCTTTTCTTTTTTTTATATGTCAAAGTTTCCGAAATATTCTAAGAAGCTGTTTAAAAATTTACGAAAAAGTTTCTTATTGGGCTTTTTATGGATACTTTTTGTCTATTTTAATCATTTCCTCAGTCACAATGGAACC
>JAZLJL010000013.1:0-46894 GCA_045617845.1 Paludibacteraceae bacterium
GAGACTTTTTAGGATATTTTGATTATTTCCGATAGGAGCAATGGGGTTCCATTGTGACTGAGGAAATGATTAAAATAGACAAAAAGTATCCATAAAAAGCCCAATAAGAAACTTTTTCGCAAATTTTTAAACAGCTTCTAAGGGAAGTCCCCGCAATAAAAGAAAGGGAGGAACGTTAAATAAGAATAACAACCGCAAAAGGAAACATGGAATTAGTAGACACACATTCCCATTTATACGAAGACGAGTTTTCCGAAGACAGGGAAGCCGCGATAGAGAGACTGAAAGAGAAACAAATCAGTGATGTATACCTACCCAACATAGATACAGAAAGCATCGAGAAGATGTTACGTCTATATAAAACGGACACAAAACTATTTCACATCATGATGGGCTTGCACCCAACAAGCGTGAAGAAGAATTACAAAGAAGAAATAAAGGCCATTTGGGACCGACTATCCGGTGAAGCCATCTGTGGCATCGGAGAAATCGGGATAGACCTATATTGGGACAAGGAATTCGTAGAGGAACAGACAGACGCATTCGAGATTCAAGTAGACTGGGCAATCCAAAACAGGCTACCGATCGTCATCCATACACGCAAAGCATTCGAAGAGACATTCAAATCCCTAAAGAAATTCGACAAAAACAAACTGCGAGGAATTTTCCATTGCTATTCCGGCTCAAAAGAAATAGCGGAAGAGATATTCAAGCTAGGAGACTTCAGCCTTGGAATCGGAGGCGTAGTCACCTTTAAGAATTCAGGATTACCCAAGGTAATAGAGGAAATCCCTTTAGGGAAAATCGTATTAGAGACAGATTGCCCCTACCTCACCCCAGCTCCACACAGAGGAGAAAGGAACGAAACATCGTACGTATACTATGTGGCTGAGAAAATAGCGGAAATCAAGGGCCTTAGCATAGAAGAAATCGCAGAGGTCACGACAAAAAACGCCAAGAATATTTTCGGAGGAATGACATCGCTATAAAGGAGAAAAAATAGTATATTTGTATAAAAAATATAGAAAGATGAAAATAATTGCAGTCGGATGGAACTATGCGGACCACAGCAAAGAGCTGAATCCTACCCAAACGCCCAAGCATCCAGTCATATTCATGAAACCGGAGACGGCCCTTTTGAAGGACAACAAGGCATTTTACCTGCCTGATTTTTCGGAAAGGATTGATTACGAATGTGAAATCGTAGTGAGGATCTCTAAAATGGGCAAAAACATCTCCAAGAAGTTCGCGCACAGATACTACGACGCGATCGGGTTGGGGGTTGACTTCACCGCGAGGGACATTCAAAACGATTGCAAAGCGAACGGCGCCCCGTGGGAAATCTGCAAAGGATTCGACAATTCCGCACCTGTAAGCGAATTCATCGACAAAGAAGGATTCGACTTATGCAACCTACGATTCTCCCTGAGAAAAAATGGGGAAATAGTCCAGGAAGGCAACACCGCCGACATGACTTTCAGCATCGACGACATCATCGAATATGCAAGTAAATTTTTTACATTGAAAACAGGAGACTTGATATTCACAGGCACCCCTGTAGGGGTAGGCCCAGTACACATCAACGACCACCTGGAAGGATACATCGAAGACAAGAAAATGTTCAGTTTCGACATATTGTAAACCCAAAAACAAATGACCACATGAAGTGTAGACTCTCCCTTTCCGCAATAATAGGAAGTATCATAATACTCATATCAACACAAGACACATACGCCGTAAGGACCTATGCGAACCACTCCGTACTTAGTCAAGGCTCATGGACGCAAATCAGAGTGAAAGAGACGGGTGTATGTAAATTAACTTATGACCAAATCAAAGGAATGGGGTTCTCAAATCCAAAGGAAGTACACGTTTACGGATACGGAGGCGCCCTATTGAGCGAAAACTTCAAGCAACCTAAAACAGATGATTTGAATGAAACCCCAATCTACGACTCGGGATCAGCCATCTACTTCTACGTCCAAGGTCCCCGCACTTGGAAATACAGAGGGGTTAACAGCAAACACATGTTCGATATTTCATCGAACATGTACTCTGAATATGGCTACTACTTTTTAACCAGCAACTCGCAAGAAAGGAAGCTCATACCGACAGCAGAAACCGTATCCCACGATGCGGACGAGATCGAAATAACGAATTTCATAGACCATATCGGACACAAAAAAGAGGAAACAAACCTCATCCACTCAGGAACAGGTTGGGTCGGAGACCAAACACCAAGCGGAAAATCCATCAGCTTGGACTTCTCTTTCCCGAACATTGACACATACGAATTAGGATCGGTCTATTTAAACCTAGCGGCATTTTCCAAGAAAAAGAGCACATGTCACATCAAAATGAACGACGTTGAATCCGACATGGAGTTCTCCCTATGCAACGAAGAGATGGCAGCAACGTCTTCCGAAAAAAACGTAGTCTGGCTGCCAGAAGAAGAGCAAAACCACTTGAAACTCACCTATTCTTCCCAAAGCGAGACCGACAACCTTTGGATAGACCAAATCGTAGTATGCGCATATCGGGAACTGAAAATGGGCAATGAAGTCCTCTACTTCAGAAATCCAAACACGGAACAAGAAAGTGTCTATAAATATGAACTGAAGAATGCAGACAAAAATGTCATTGTCTGGAACATCACAAACGCTGAAGGGACGGAAAGAATTCCAACAGAATTAGACGGCAACTCACTGATATTCAGAAGAAATCCGAAGCAAATGGAGGAATTCGTTGCTTTCAATCCCAACAAAGGGAATTACGTCAAAGCAGAACTTGTAGGTAAAATCAACAATCAAGACTTGCACGCTGTCAAAGACATAGATTTCATCATCATCTCCCACAAAGACTTCCTTACCCAAGCGGACAGACTCGCCGAAATACATCAAAACTACGATAACGTCAACACACTTGTCGTAACTCCAGAAGAGATATACAACGAATTCTCCTCAGGAACGCCAGACGCCAGCGCCATTCGTTGGTTCCTAAAAATGTTCTATGACAGAGGTGAAAAAGGGAAGACAATACTTCTTTTCGGAGATGGATGTTACGACAACAGAGGAATTCTCAAGAACAGCAACAACGTAGTCAACAATTACATTCTCACCTACCAAGGAGGCAGCAAGTTTGTTGAAGCGTCATCATACGTCAGCGACGATTATTTCTGCTACATCGACGATGCCAACGACGCAGCGTCCAATGATGTGAGAAGCATGGAATACAGCATCGGAAGATTTCCTGTCGCATCCATCGACCAAGCCCAAAACATGGTAGACAAAGTCGAAAAGCACCTAACCAACAGACAATTCGGAAACTGGCACAACAAAGTATGCTTGGTGGCGGACGACAACGACGGGAAAACAGAAGTAAACAAATTCTTCGAATACTCGGACAACATCGCCAATATCATGAAGAAGAACGACCCTTCCATGGAAATACAAAAAGTCCATCTGGATTCGTACTCCAGAGTGGTGGGTTCTAACGGAAACAGATATCCTGAAGTCGAAGAAATCATCAGCAAAAACATTAAAGATGGAATTATTGTCTTGAATTACATCGGTCACAGCAGCGAATTGGCTTGGGCGGCGGAAAGGATATTCACTCAAGGAGAAGCAGCGACCATGTACAACGACAAATTAGGTCATTGGTTCACTGCTAGTTGTCAATTCACGAAATTCGACAACCTATCCAATTCAGGTGGCGAGGATCTGGTCCTCAATCCTAATGGAGGCGCCATCACCATATTCAGTGCCGCAAGAACTGTTTACGACACCAGGAACGACAACCTCAATAGGACTTACGCGAACAACTTATTCCAACGTGACGAAAACTTCAAGCCACTAAGAATTGGAGACATATGCAGAAGAGCTAAAAACGCCGTCAAAAACGACACCAACAAATTATCTTTCACATTGTTGGGTGATCCTATGCTACGCATTGCACTTCCGCAAGGAAATGTCATAACCGATTCAATCACAGACATAGAAGGGAAACCAATCAAAAACATGGAAGCGCTTTCGGTCGTAAAGGTTAATGGCCATATCGAAGATGAATACAGCAACTTCATGGACAACTTCAACGGAATAGTTAATATCACACTTTACGATAAAGAGGTGTTAATGTCGACCAAAGGGAACACATTCGACACGGAAGAAGAGAAAGAAGCCGGGAGACATAAATATTATGACAGGAACAACATCCTATTCTCCGGCAAAGCTGAAGTCGTAAACGGAGAGTTCTCCTTCATCATAAAAATACCTAAAGACATCAACTATACAATCGACACAGGAAGATTCGCATACTATGCGGTAGACGAGAACCTCGAATATGATGCGGATGGCTACTCTGAAGACTACACAATCGGAGGAAGCAGCGAAGACAGCACAATAGACAACTGCGGACCAGAGATCATGCTATACATGAACCACACCGCATTCCTTTCAGGGGACAAAGTGAACAGCACCCCTATCCTTTACGCTAACGTTAAAGACGATAACGGAATCAACTCCTCAGGTAGCGGAATCGGACATGACATTACATTAACATTGAGCGGGAACAACAACCCAATCATACTAAACAACAATTTCAGTTATAACTTGGACAGTTATTCTGAAGGTATGATTACATATCAATTCACAGGACTAGAGCCAGGACACTACACCGCGACTCTAAAAGTTTGGGACTTGAAAAATAACTCATCTCAAAAAACAATAAAATTTGTGGTAGACGACGAAACGTTCATCAGGACAGACAATATACAAATCGTACCTATGGTTTCCAATGGTGAGGTTACCATCAAAGTCAACCATGACATGCCACAAACAGTCCAATCATATAGATTTAAGATCATCAACTGTTTGGGCGTCACCATTAGAGAAACACAAGTTTCCACCGAAAGAATTGCCCAAGGACTCACATGGGTTTGGAACCTTGAAGACAACAATAGCAAAAAAGCGAAAGAAGGTGTATACCTAGTACGGGTGGAATTCGACACCAATGACGGAGAGACCTATGGCAAAACAGAAAAAATAGTTGTTCCTAAAGAATAATAGTAGATAATAAGAAGTATAATATAATTTATCACATTTATTAACAAAAAAATTATACATTCGCGATAACAATGTTATTGAACATATTTTGAACGAAATGATAAAAAAAGGAGAACAAGAGAATCCAAGCATAGAGGAAGTGTCAAATGTATGGAACGTACTGACAGATGAACAATTAGCTTATTTGAAAGCGAATTACATAGTACGCAAGTACAAAAAGAACGAGATCATATATTGTGAAGGGGAGACACCGACTCACGTGTTATTGGTAGCGAAAGGAAAGCTTAAGATTTATAGGATAGGAACAGGAGGCAGGAGCCAAATCGTAAGAATGGTGAAACCAGGTGAGATGCTGGCATACAGAGCGATGTTCGCACAAGAAAATTTCGTGACTAACGCATGCGCATTCGAGCCTTCCGTGATTTATATGATTCCCCAAAACGTCATCCACAAACTAATCGTTCAAAATTCAGAGTTGGCGTGGTATTTCATCCAAAAACTATCAACAGACTTGGGCATAGCAGATAAAAGAGCTGTCACACTAACACAAAAACATGTTAGGGGAAGATTGGCAGAATCACTTTTATTCCTTAGGGATAATTACGGATATGAAGAGGATAACGCGACAATTAACGTTAGACTATCAAGAGAAGACTTGGCAAGCCTTTCCAACATGACAACTTCCAACGCCATAAGGACACTTTCCGGAATGGCACACGAAAACATTATCGAATTGGATGGAAGGAAAATAAAAATCTTAGATGAAAAATATTTAGTGACACTAAGCAAAATAGGATAAAATGACAATAGGAATTATAGGGCTAGGACTCATCGGAGGTTCCATGGCCATCGATTTAAGAAAAGCAAAATTTGCAGACCACTTTGTAGGTTATGATCATACTGACCTAAACGCATTGACGGCTCAAAGGATCGGTCTAGTGGATGAAATTCTCCCCTATGAGGAATTAATAAAAAAAAGCGATTTAATTCTATTATCAGTTCCCGTAAGCGCGGCAAAAAAACTATTGTCGGACATACTAGATAAAATCAACGACAACCAAGTAGTAGTGGACACATGTTCCACCAAAGAGAAACTTAACGATTCTGTACACTACCACCCTAAGAGAAAGAACTACGTAGCTTCTCACCCAATGGCAGGAACGGAATTCTGCGGACCATGGGCCGCAATTCCTAACTTATTCGCAGGAAGAGCGGGAATCATCTGTAATGCGGAAGATTCGGATCCTAAAGCGATTGAGTTGGTTCGCAAAATGTATGATTGCCTAAACATGAGAGTAATCTACATGAGAGCGGCACACCACGACGTACATACTGCATATGTGTCACACATCTCACACATTATATCGTTTGCGTTAGCCTTGACGGTTTTGGACAAAGAGAAAAACGAAAAAAACATCTTCGACCTAGCGTCAGGAGGTTTCGCATCAACAGCCAGACTTGCCAAAAGTAATGCGGACATGTGGGTTCCAATATTCATACAAAATAAAGAAAACGTATTGTCTGTTTTGGATTCCTACATGGAGAAGTTGGAAGAATTCAAAAAGGCGCTAAACGAAAACGACGAAAACAAACTAAGGAATCTAATAGATGACGCCAATAGAATAAAAAGAATACTTCGATAACAAACTAAGGGATAACAAGAAAGGCGATATGTCGATGACATATCGCCTTTCTTTATATGACCAAAAGAATCAGTAAGGGGAATTAGACAACACCCTAAAAAAAAAGACAAAATCAAAAGGGAAAGCGACAAAGAATAAAATATACACGTCAAACCGGAACAATGGCTTAGAAGCAAAAAAAACAGCAAAAAAGAAGGCGAATGGCCTTAGTAATAAAACAATAGGAACTACGTAAAAACAAAGAGAAGAATTACGGTAATCGAAGAAACAAAAAAAAGGATGTACAAACCAATGTACATCCTTTTTTATATGAAGTGAAAAAAATATTATCTGTTAGCTCTTTCAGTAGCAGTATAATATATTTTACGAGCATAAGCTTTACGGAGTTCTTGTTTCACATCGCTGACGATACCCATTTTAGTATCCTTGTCAACTTTCAAAGAAACAATCATCGCAGGCTGGTCAGACTCAGGCATCGCATCACGTTTTTTTGCGATGTAAGAACCAACCTCAGCAGGCTTTTTAGCGAAAGCATCATCCAATTGGATACGAGCCTCAGTACCATTTTGTTTTTGGAGTTGCGCTTTAGGAACACCAATGTAAATGTACTTAGCCAAAGACTTCTTCTCAAGCTTAGTCAATTGAGTAGCTTCAGGCAACTTAATATCCACATTCATTGTAGTCTCCTTCATGGTAGTAGTAGTCATAAAGAAAAACAACAACATAAAAATAATATCAGGTAATGATGCCGTACTGATAGCAGGCAATCTTTTACCACCCTCTTTACGAAATTTAGCCATTATTGAGCTCCTCCATAACTCTTCGGCTCAGCCTCAGAAATTTTTTGTGGATAAACAACTTTAACCGCATCCTGTTCTTCTTTAGAAAGATCAACGAAGAGCTTACCGAACTTTCTAGATGACAATTCATCACGAAGTTCATCATAAGCAGCCACTAATTCATTCTGAACAGAGAGATAAGCTTGATAAGAGGTACCACGGTCATTCTGCAAAGAAATGACATGCTTAGTAGTAACCATCTGAGTTCCACCTAACAAAGGCACATTAACAGCTTCCTTAGCAGGAAGATCTGGATTATTAGATGGATTAGCGATAAATTCCTTAGCTTTATCTTTCAACTTATTAACATCCATGACTTCACCGTTGACCATCAACAAATCATTGCTGTTAACGAGGATGAGCATAACATCCCTTTGGTTAACCTCAACTTTTTCTTTAATTTCTTTCTTTTCAACCGGCGGAGGTAAAGTTCTAAAAAGACCTTTATCAGTTGCCATGGAAGTGGTCACAAGGAAAAAGATCAGCAACAAGAAGGAAATATCGGCCATAGAACTGGCATTAATCTCTTGTATTTCTCTTTTTTTCATGACAAATAAGTATTAAAATTTCTTTACCAAAGAACTACCAAGGGTAACAACACAAGCGATACCTGCCAAGATAAAGGAGGTAACCATACACATATTAGTGATTTTATATACCCAAGGCTCTTGAGAACCCTCATAACCAGTGATGTTCATAGGCTGTGTATCAGCTGCGCAATAAGTGATGATAAGCAACAAAGCTAAAGCTGCAACAGAAATCAAAGGAACAAAAACTGACTTAGGATTATAAGACAACTTTGATACAAAAGACATAATCGCGAAAGCGAGGGTTACGACAGTGGCAATGCCGATAAACACATAAGCCAAAGCGATGAACGCAGGGGTAAATGAAGGCGCTTCGAAACTGATGCCATTACAATCATAATTTTCAGTGCTACCGCAGAAGAAAATCAAGGTAAAGACAATAGCTATCGCCAACAAGCCCCCAAGGACCAAATTTGGTAATGATAACTTATTTTGCATTTTGATATCGTTTAAAAAGATTCAAAAACAATTTGTTATTACTCTGCAGTAACGACTTCAGTTGAAGAAGCAGGAGCACTGAAAGAATCTGAGCTAGAAGCAGCTGCTGGTGCTGAAGTAGGGAAATACTCAACAACCATATCAAGCAACTTGATAGAAGAGTCCTCCATCTCAGTAGTCAAAGCCTCTACACGAGTCAAGATAAAGTTCAAGAACAATTGAAGAATCATGGCTACGATCAAACCGAACACTGTAGTCAACAAAGCGACCTTGATACCACCGGCAACGACTGTCGCACTGATATCACCTACTTGTTGGATTTTATCGAACGCCTCGATCATACCGATTACAGTACCCATAAATCCCAACATTGGAGCAAGTGCGATACACAAAGAAATCCAAGTGATGTTCTTCTCAAGACCACCCATTTGAACGCTACCGTAAGAAACAACTGTTTTCTCAACAACGTCAGCGCCTTCGTTGATTCTAGACAAACCTTGGTTGAAGATAGAAGCGATAGGGCCTCTCACACCTGCTGTATAATCCAAAGCACCTTGAACATCCTTGCTAGACAAATAACCTTCAATCTTCTCAAGGAACTTTTGAGTGTTGATAGAAGAAAGGCTCAAAGTGATGATACGCTCGATACACAAAGCCAAACCTACGATCAAACACAAAGCAACGATAGCCATGAAGCCAGCGCCACCCTCGATGAACTTAATCTTCAAAGCGTTGAAAACACCTTGTTCTTGAGCAGCTGGTGCAGGAGCAGCCTCGGCCTTTGTCTCTGTGGCAGCTGGTGCAGGAGCAGCAGCTTCTTGTACTGGTTGAGTCTCCTCAAAAGACTCTGAACTAGATTGCTCAGTTTGTTCAGTAGTTTCAAATGAATCTTGAGCGAATGAAGCAGTAGCGAAACCGAAAGTAAGAGCTCCAGCTAATGCTAAAGATGCAAAAATTTTTTTCATTTTTTTATTGATTAATTATTAATTATTGTATTACTAATTGCGGAGAGAGGGGGATTCGAACCCCCGGTACGCTTTGGGCGCACACACGCTTTCCAGGCGTGCCTCTTCAGCCACTCGAGCATCTCTCCTGACTTCATATCAAATCGACCGCAAATTACAAAAAAAACTATTACAAACCATCTATTGTTGAAAATTATTTTATTCCTCTGTTACAGAAACATTTGGCACCAATTATCGAACCTAGAAAGCGTCTCTTCCCCGTATTTCTCGAGTTTCATGCGCGCGATTTTCACGCTTCTTTCCTCTCCCAGATGGGTTTTAGAGAAAAACTTATCCGCAAAACAAATGATTTGTTCCTCTATGGAAACGGGTAGCATATCGCGGTGAGGAACCGGCAAATCAGCAGAAAGGATGTAAGGCAAAGACAATCCGGTACCAGTATGGCGTTCGCAAACCAACGCATGACGGTCAAGCCCCTCCTTCGCCATCATCTCACTACCTAAATAGCCATGACAGATATAAGGGAAATCGCCAAGGCAATAGAGGTCCGGCGCATACGTGCGAATAATACCGACATCATGCAGCATGGCGGCTTCCTCGATAAACTGCATGTCAGCATTTAGGTCTGGCCTGCGTTGGGCAATCCTTAACGCCAAGTCTGTGACATCATAAGAATGTTTCAATAAAATATCCTTGCATTGCGGATTTTCCGCATAATATTTATCGATTATCTCAATAGGATTCATATCATTCCTTTTTCCGCAAATTTAATACTTTTCCCGCAACACATCACAAAATCAGAAGAAAACTATGAAAAAGTAGCAAAACACTGATTAGACAGTGAAAAGGGGAATCCTTATCAAGGAACAAAAAAAGGCGATGGAAGCATCCACCGCCTTTCATAGCATATAAGTGCAAGAAATAATGACTATAATTTTAAGAAATCACACACCTCGGCATAGACAGACTCCGCATTAAAGCCGAACTTTTCATCCAAGACTGTGTAAGGAGCCGAATAGCCAAAATGGTCAAGGCCATGGACAAATCCATTTTTACCGACCAAGCCACTGATTGTCAAAGGCATACCAGCAGTCAATCCATAAACCGGAAGATCAGATGGCAAAACAGAATCTTGATAGGCGGCGTCCTGAGAGCGGAAAAGTCCCTCAGACGGAGCGGAAACGATACGGATTTTCAAATTCTTACGTTCCTCAAGCAACTTAGCGCCATCGAACAAAGTGGAAACTTCAGAGCCACTTGCCACCATCACCAAGTCAGGTTTTCCAGCTACATCCTTTACGATGTAGGCGCCCTTTTCAGCCTGCAAAGCCTGTTGATATCTATTTCCCTCACAAGGAAGGTCATTCACATTTTGTCTAGAAAGGATCAAAGCGGTCGGAGTATCGACATTCTCCATAGCCATCTTCCAGGCTACAGTGGTCTCGTTCACGTCGGCAGGACGCAAAACGAGCATGCTATTCTTACCTTTGTGGTTCTTAACGTTCTCGAGCAACCTAACCTGCATCTCCTGCTCGATAGGCTGATGGGTAGGACCATCCTCTCCCACCCTAAAGGCGTCATGGCTCCAAACGTACTTAACAGGGATACGCATAAGAGCGGCCATTCTCATGGCAGGCTTCATATAATCGGAGAAGACGAAGAAAGTACCGCAAGCGGCATAGACACCACCATGAAGGGCGATACCGTTCATGATGCAAGCCATCGTCAACTCAGACACACCGGCATGCAAAAACGCGCCAGAGAAATCGCCCTTGACAATAGGATGAGTATGTTTCAAGAAGCCATCAGTCTTATCGGAATTGGAAAGGTCGGCAGAAGAGACAATCATATTCTCGACCTTTTCAGAGAGAACGCTTAACACAGTAGCGGAAGCCGAGCGGGTCGGTTGATTAGGTTTTTGTGCGATAGACGCATAATCGATCGCAGGCAATTTACCGCTGAAGAATTGATCCAACTTTTTAGCCAATTCAGGATTCTCCTTGGCCCATTTCGCTTGTTCGGCCTTCTTTGCGGCGGCGATTTGAGTCAATTGTTGTTTACGCTCTTCGTATAATTTAGCCACCTCAGGGAAGATGACGAAAGGATCATCAGGATTACCGCCCAATTTCTCAATTGTCTTCGGAATGCAGACACCAGCCTTAGAGAGAGGTTGACCATGAGTGGAGACTTTGCTCTCCATGGAACTGCCATCCTCAGCGACGCAACCGATACCCATCGTAGTCTTGCCGATGATTAAAGTAGGGCGATCCTTCTCTTGGTTAGCCTTAGTCAAAGCGTCTATGATTTGAGCAGCGTCATTACCATTGATAGACAACACATTCCAATTCCAAGCCTTGTACTTCATCGCGATGTCCTCAGTAGAAACCTCGTCGACTTTAGTCGAAAGTTGGATATTATTAGCATCATAGAACATGATGAGGTTATGCAAGCCGAGGTGACCGGCGATACGACCGGAACCTTGGGAAATCTCCTCTTGGATACCGCCGTCAGAGATGAAGGAATAGATTTTGTGGCTCATCCATTCACCGAAACGAGCGCAAAGGAAACGTTCAGCGATAGCTGCGCCGACAGCCATCGTATGGCCTTGTCCCAACGGACCGGAAGTGTTTTCTATGCCATGTTCCAAGCTTACTTCAGGGTGACCTGGAGTCTTACTGCCCCATTGACGGAAAGACTTGATGTCATCCATAGAGAATTTGCCGCACAAGAGCAACACTGAATAAAGCATAGGCGACATATGTCCCGGATCCAAGAAAAACCTATCACGATTAATCCATTTAGGATCTGTCGGGTCGAATGTCAGGAATTGGGAATAAAGGATGTTGATGAAGTCAGCACCGCCCATAGCGCCTCCGGGATGACCGGACTTAGCTTTTTCTACCATTGCAGCAGTCAATATTCTGATGTTGTCTGCCGCCCGATTCAGCGTTTGAATGTCTGCCATTTTTCTCTTTTTATGTAAAGGAATTGAATAAATTTTTCTGACCGCGAAGTTAAGCAAAATATATGACGAATTAAAGAGCCCTTCTCCAAAAAAAAATAAAAGTTTAAAAACAAAGGGAATAAGGTCACAAAAAGAAGGAATGAAAGAGGATAGACTAAGGCAATTAGCGGAAGAAGATTATGATAACAAGAGAGCTAAGATGAAAGAAAAAGGGGAACCAAAGGCTCCCCTTTTTAAATATGAAGATTAGGAATTATTCTTCATTCAAAGTGACACGTTTAAGGTCAGTAGCAGTAAATCCCTTAGACACAGAGCCCATATACTGAGCCACAGTAATCTTTTGGTCCTTGATGAACAATTGGTTCAACAAAGTAACTTCCTTATAGAACTTAGCGATACGACCATTAACGATGTTATTGATCATTTGTTCCTTCAAGTTAGCCGCAGCCTGTTCAGCGACAGTCTTCTTGATTTCGCGAGCCTTGTCGGCTTGCTCAGCGGTAATCCAACCCTTTTCGAGATTAGACTCGATATGAGAATCGGAATCAACGTGAGCAGGATTGATGCCAGCCTTAGAAAGAGCGCCTTCAACTTGTTTTTGGATCAAATCAGCCTTAGTTTTCTCAGTAGCGATTTCTCTCTCCTTAGCGACCAAATCAGCAGGAACGCCAGATTCATCAACAGAAGCAGGGTTCATGGCAGCGACTTGCATAGCCACGTCCTTGTAAGCTTGGATATCGAGACCAGCTTGGTTGAAAGCCACGATAGAAGCCAACATATTTCCAGGATGGATATAAGCCCAAGTAGCGGTACCGTTAACGAACTCATACATACCCAACTCCATTTTCTCACCAGTCACACCAGAGCGGTCAGTGATCAATTGTTGGATAGTAGAATTACCGATCATGGTAGAAGTCAAAGCCTCCAAAGAAGCAGGTTTAACCTCCATAGCCTTATCCAAGATTTGTTGAGTAAGAGCGACGAAGTCAGCGTTCTTAGCGACAAAGTCAGTCTCGCACTTCAAAGCGACGATAGCGGCGAAACCATCCTTAGCGGCAGCCAACACACAACCTTGAGCAGCCTCACGGTCACTTCTCTTAGCTGCGATAGCCTGACCTCTTTTACGGATAAGTTCTACAGCCTTGTCGAAATCGCCCTCAGCCTCGGTAAGAGCCTTCTTGCAATCCATCATACCGGCACCGGTCATGGTACGCAATTTGCTGATATCAGCCAATGAAACAGCCATAATACTTATTACTTTTTAAATTAATTAATCTTCAGACACTTCAAACTTGCTAGCCACTTTAGCGTTAAGAGCGTCGCCGTCCACGTTGTTCTTAGACTTCTTAGCGGTTCTCTTTCTCTCCTTCTTTTGTTCAGGAGCCTCAGCAGCCTCATTCTCCTCTTTCTCGACCTTTCTCTCGTCCAATCCCTCTTTGATAGCGCCACAAAGAGCGTTCAAGATGACCTCTACTGACTTAGTAGCGTCATCGTTAGCAGGGATAACGAAATCAACGTCATTAGGATTAGAGTTAGTGTCCACGATACCATATACAGGTATACCCAATCTCTTAGCCTCGCGGATGGCGATATTCTCCTTAGTCACGTCAACGACGAACAAAGCAGAAGGGAGACGAGTCATGTCGGCGATGCTACCCAAGTTCTTCTCCAACTTAGCGCGTTGGCGGGAGATTTGGAGTTTTTCCCTCTTAGAGAGGTTATCGAAAGTACCATCGTTAGACAATTTATCGATAGAAGCCATTTTCTTAACAGCCTTACGGATCGTAGGGAAGTTAGTCAACATACCACCAGCCCATCTTTCAGTAACGAAAGGCATAGAAACCTCAGTGGCCTTATCAGCTACAACTTGTTTAGCTTGTTTCTTAGTTGCAACAAAAAGAATCTTCTTGCCCGATTTTGCAACTTGTTTCAAAGCAGCGGCAGCCTCCTCTACTTTAACAACAGTCTTGTGAAGATCAATAATATGGATACCGTTACGTTCCATGAAGATGTAGGGTGCCATTGCTGGGTTCCACTTTCTTCTCAAGTGACCGAAGTGACAACCTGCCTCTAATAATTCATCAAAATTAGTTCTTGACATTTTCTTAAATTTTAATCGTTTACATTCTTTTTACTTAAACAATCGGGCGGTAGTCCGACAACCGAAGTCCGACCGATTTAGATACTAAACGTACTCTCTCATGAAGCCATACCAAACAAGTGGCAAGCCCCATCCAAGCACTAACGTTTACTGAACTGGAATCTCTTTCTTGCTTTAGGACGACCTGGTTTCTTACGTTCAACCTCACGAGAATCGCGAGTCAAGAAGCCTTCGCTCTTCAAAGCGAGTTTGTTCTCAGCGTCAACCTTAACCAAAGCGCGGGCGATAGCCAAACGCAAAGCCTCAGCTTGGCCAGTGAAACCGCCACCATCCAAGATAGCTTTCACATTGAACTTTCCTGCTGCATTAAGAGCATTCAACGGTTGCTTAACAACATATTGCAAAATCCCTGAAGGGAAGTATACAGTAACATCTTTATTGTTGACAGTGATTTGTCCATCACCCTCACAAAGGTAAACGCGTGCAATAGCAGCTTTTCTTCTACCTACGGCATTAACTACTTCCATGTTATTACTTGATTGAGTTTAAATCGATAAGTTTAGGTTGTTGAGCGGTTTGCTCATGCTCGCTTCCAGCATAAACGTAAAGGTTTCCGAGGATAGCATCGCCAAGACGATTCTTCGGCAACATACCTTTAACGACTTTTCTGATAAGCTTCTCTGGGCTCTTCTTCAAAAGGTCACCTGGGGTGAACTCTCTTTGGCCGCCCGGATAACCCGTAAATCTCAAATAAATACGGTCAGTAGCCTTGTTACCTGTGATTTTTACTTTTGCTGCGTTAATAACGACTACATTGTCTCCGCAGTCTACATGTGGGGTAAAGTTAGGTTTGTACTTACCTCTCAAAAGTTTAGCGACTTTTGACCCCAAACGTCCCAATGATTGGTCCGCTGCATCTACGACAACCCACTCTTTTTTTACGGTTGCCTTGTTAGCAGAAATGGTTTTAAAACTTAAAGTATCCACTTTAATTTGTTTTTAATTAGTTAATTAATCATTCACTTTGCCTTCGACTTCGGGCAAGTCTAGGGCGATTTGACTATTGGATAATAATTCGGTCGCGAATTTATCCTTAATTTTCCTAATTACAAAATCTTTAAGCGAAGTTTTTTTCAACAAAACAAGCATCACGGGTACTATAAACGAAATACTGGGGAAACGAGCAAGACACACTTCGGAGGGAAGCAGGTGACCGATCTAGAAGGAGGGGGAATCAATATTCGTCCACCCCTTCCGGTTCCTTATCAAAAAAGGAGAAATAATAACTCATCACATATCGGAAACCCCACTTGCCATTCTTCTCGCTGCCATATCCAGGAGCATATGACTGATGGATCTTGGCATTCGTCGCGTCTTTGCTTTCCGTATGGAACAAGGGTTTGAAGATAGCCTCAACGCCCAAGCAAAAATGACCGGCGACAGGCGCCTTCATGCCGACGAGCACCTCACCCCAACAAGCCTTGTTATTCCCATCATAGGAAAAGCATTCCTCCTCCGCGTCACTTCCAGACCAAAAACTATTCTCCAAAGGATAACCGTCAATCTCGGAATGGAAATTAGGCGCGCAACCGAAGTTAAGTCCCACATATGAAATAGGATTCAGTTTCTTAAAGAAATTCTTCTTCCATATATTGGCAGACAAGCCCACCTTAAAATATGCGCCATCCACCTTATAACAAATGTTATCGGCAAGGATAGGATAATCATACTTATCGCTAGCATCGTAAGTTTGGTAACCGAACACAAACGTCGGGTAGATGCGGTGGAAGAGGTCAATCTCAAAACTGGCATCCAACCCCATGCGGGAATTATCGAAAATATGGAGTATAGGGTCCATGACATCGACGTCGACATAGCATCCATAAAGGACAGCCTGCGCCTTTTCTTTCTTATCCTTCCCCTTGGCCGACTTCGAATTGTCAGCGCTCTCAGCGAAAGCGGAGAGACACAAAGTCAGGCAAATGAGTGTATCAATAATTCTCCAGATATATCTTGACGTTTTTCGCATCGCTTAAATTTGTTACGGAGGAATCAGCCACTACAACAGAGCCGATTCCATTATGTAGGAACTTAACATTCTTCAAAACATGAGAGACCACGCATCCACATTCAGCGGAGACGAACTCCACCGAATTGGTATAATCGAACACCAGCGTGTCGATTTCGGGGCGAGCCACCAAATATGAGGTGTCGGACAATGACCCGCGTGAATATCGAATCATATCGAAATCCCCCAAAAAGAACACATCGGAAGATTCGTTTTTCCAAGGGCAAACCACATCCAAACCGGGTCCCACCAAACGGAGCGTCTCCCCTACTATCAAAGTGTCGCACAACGAATGGTCCGTCACGACAGCGCAAGCGAACATACAACATTCATTGTCGTTATCCAACTTCAACTGAATAGACTCTTTGGAGGAGAAATTCATCACAGAATCCGTTCCGACTCCCCTCATCACAAGCAATGTCGGACCGACAGAGACGGATGTATCCATTTCCGAGTAGAACAGCACATTGGTCGGAGCGAACATCAATTCGTCACAATGGTCATTCTTGCAAGCAGATAAAGCGACCACAGACAAAACCACAGATGCGGCAACCCTCATAAACGACACGAAATCATTCTTCTTCATATATAGGAAACTATTTCCGACAATTCTTTTCTATTTTTCGCAGGGACATCCTTAGAAGAAGGGTATCCGATAGGGACAATCACACAAGGCTCCCACGAGTCAGGCAAAGCCAACAACGAACGACACGCAGGCACATCGAAATTGCACACCCAACACGTACCCAAGCCCAAAGAGGCGGCGGCCAATGTCAGATGTTCTGTAGCGATCGCCACGTCGATATCGCAATGGTCCTTCCCGTCAGCGGGACGTTTCCATGAAGCGGCATGGTCTCCGCAGACTACGACATAAGCAGGAGCCGTAGCGAACCAATCCCGGTCATAGCACTTTTGCAAGCTTTTCCTCGCGCCGTCACTACGGACGACGACAAACTTCCATGGCTGTTTATTGACGGCAGAAGGCGCCAAACGAGCGGAAGACAACACCTTTTCCATCAAATCATCCGGAACAGGGCGGGAGTCATAACTTCTAACCGAATAACGGGACAAAGATAAACCCAGGAAATCCATATCAAATCATTTAAACGATTTAACCTCACTCTTCAACGCCTTCAAAGCCAAGTCGATAGGCGTTTCCTGTACTTCATTGTATCGTTCCACGATCATTTTGGAGAGTTGCAAAGCGGGCAATTCGTCAGGCATCTCGGAAGCGGTGGAATTGATCAGTTGAATCAAGCACTCCTTAGCGTTCTTTGTCAACAACCACACGTCGTTGCCGACATAAATCTGTTGAGTGACATTGTGTTCGAACTCCTCGCGGATTGTGTTCAGCAGAGCCACATGGAGTTCATGCACATTCATGTTCGGCATTTGGGTTCTGACGAGCAAAGACTCCGGTTTCATGCGCTCCAAGAAGAGAGCGATACGTTCGTAGGCTGTCAACTTCACTGGAGTAAGCGCCTTTGCGGTCTCTTTCTTCAGTTCGTAGAAACGCGTACGTTCAGCGTTGCGCAACAAATCACGCATCACATAATAGGCGGCGAGCAACACCAATACGCCAGGGATAGTTATTTTAGCTAATTCTAATAAATAAGACAACATATAATCACTGTAAAAATTAATTCAAATTCAAAGTACACTCCAACTTATAATCATTACGTTCGGAAGAATTACGAGCTACCATTTCGGCGAGGAATCCGCTCAAGAACAGTTGGGTTCCGATAACCATCATGGTCAAAGCCACATAGAAATAAGGACTATCCGTAACCAAAGGAGCGCTTGCTCCATCAAGTATATAAGACAACTTGATTCCGCCGACCACACAGACAGCGACAAAACCGACGAAGAACATCAAGGAACCGACCACGCCGAAGAAATGCATCGGTTTTTTACCGAAAGTGGAAAGGAACCACAATGTGAGCAAATCCAGATAGCCGTTCACGAAGCGGTTGAGACCGAATTTCGTGGAGCCATACTTTCGAGCCTGATGGATAACAACCTTCTCGCCGATTTTCTTGAAGCCAGCGTTTTTAGCCAAATAAGGGATATATCTATGCATCTCACCATAGACTTCGATGCTCTTCACGACATTTTTCCTATAAGCCTTCAATCCGCAGTTGAAATCATGCAATTTGATGCCAGAGATCATACGGGTAGTCGCATTGAACAATTTGGAAGGAAGGTTCTTGGCCAATTTGGAATCATACCTTTTTTTCTTCCAGCCCGACACCAAATCGTAGCCATCCTTCGTCACCATGCGATATAATTCAGGGATTTCATCGGGGCTATCCTGTAAGTCAGCGTCCATTGTAATGACGACGTCGCCTTGCGCGCGATCGAAGCCGCAATACAAAGCGGCCGATTTGCCATAATTACGGCGGAACTTGATTCCCTTGACCGCGTCATTCTCTTTCGACAAGGATTCGATGACACCCCAAGAGTTGTCGGTGCTGCCATCATTCACAAAAATGACTTCGTAAGAGAAGCCATTCGCCTCCATCACGCGCTTAATCCACGCGAAGAGTTCAGGAAGAGACTCTTCCTCGTTATATAAAGGGACGATTACTGAAATGTCCATATCTATAAATATTATTTATTTTTTCTAACAGCGAAAAATGAAGTGACGAGGGAGACGATGACTCCGAGGAACGTAAAGCTCCAAATAGAAGAGAACGCCATGTCCACCGCAGTCGTCCTACTCATCTGTTCGACGGCCTCCTTCTGCTCTGGTGTCTCGGCATACTTTTCCCACATTTGGGAGGATGCGGTCAACATTTCGGAGAATCCTTCCGGATTCAGCCACTTACAATAAATGCAAACGGCAACCGCCACAATAGTCGATGCGAAAAAAGAGACATACACGCCAACGAGAAGTGCCCTTCCATAGGTGATCTCACCATTGAGGAGTTCCGTTTTGTACATCATCGTAGTCCGCATAATGTAACGATAATACACTACCGGAAGCATTATCATCAACAGCAAAGAGAAGGAAGGCAAGAGTACAGTCATCAAAAAACAGCCGACGAGCACCAAGCCCAAAACCAAGCCTCCCATCATCGAACATGTGATAATATTCTGCTCTTTCGTCTCCATTTTCCTAATTTTTACGCAAAAATACTCATTTTTCAGTCCGAACCGTAATTTTTCAAGAAAATAATTAGACAAAAATGTTTGGGATAAGAAAAAAATGTCTACTTTCGCGGTGGGTAAGTCCTACACGACCAGCTCCCTTCTAAGTCCCCAGGGCTTGACCGCAGCAAGGAAAGTTGGTTGATGCGGTGCGATGTAGTAAGCTTGCCCACCTGCCTCTTTAGCTCAGTTGGCCAGAGCACGTGATTTGTAATCTCGGGGTCGTTGGTTCGAATCCGACAAGAGGCTCCAAAAGGAGCGAAAAAGACGAAGGAACAAGTGATTGTTCCTTTTTTTTGCACATTTACTTATCACCTCAGAATTTCACAAAAAAGAAGCGGCGCCCGCATTTCGATGGGGGCGCCGCTTCTTCTTGTTACCAAGAAATCCTTAGCCATGATATCCTTGAATAGCATGACAAGCCATGACGACAAAAAGAATTCCAGCCACACAGATGCCTAGTAATTCAGACAGCACGACCGCCAGAACAGCCTTCACAGATTTGTTTACCTCTTCTGTATGGCGACAATATCCGAAGTAGGACAATAAAATATTAAATACCAAAATAACAGGGCCACATAATAACATCCAATCCGAATTTTTCGAGATAATTGACATAACCGCAACACATTTCGACGCAACAGACAACACGGACAAGACACACAATGTCGATAAAAAAGTCTTCATACTCTATTCCATTCTTATTTTACATACATTCCTTCTTATTGGATTCATCACTTTCTTACCAACACCTTCTTAGCCACCACACCAGGCTCCATATTCAGGCCAACCATATAGACGCCGACAGGGAGTCCGGAGAAATCCACACGAAAATCAGCCGTAGCCTCAACACCAACGGAAGAGAAAACTTTACGTCCCATCACATCATAGACATCGACAGAAGAGACGAGTCCGTCCACATTGGAGAGGTGGAGACAACCGTCGGTCGGATCGAAATAAGAGCGTTCGGACGCGAGGCACCTCACGTTCTCAATGCCCGTCGCCTCATTACTTAAGACAAGAGCGGTAATGGATTTAGCCGGCAATATGACAGAAAGTTTATTATTCTCAGCATTCACATACCCAACTTTCAGAGCGTTCTCCTCATGGGAGACGAACGTTTCCTTATTCGGCAAATCATATAACTGATATTTTTTATAGACGCCATCGCCGACACTTATGTTATCCACATCCACATCCACTATATATTCCTCCTTCTCGGAACGGTTCACCAAAATGACAGTCAAGGAATCGTTCGTTGCGCTCACCGTAGAAAAAGCGGAGACATTAGCGGAGGAAGAAGAGGAAGAGACGCTAATGTTCTTAGAATAACGGCTAAAGAGATGAACGGTCTCCCACATGCCGGTCTGCCATTCCCAAGGGGAGAAGATTTCCACTCCATTCTCCATGAAGGTGCCGAGGAAAGAACCATAAGTGAGGGCGACAATATTCGGGTCAGAAGTTTTGAACGCAGTCTCAGTCAACGCCAAAGTGATGCCATGACCTTCACCGAAATGTTCGTTCAGCCAATCGTTGACACGAGCGAAGATATATTCGTTAGAGATGTTCGCCCAACCGCCATTAATTGTTTTCAAGCCATTCGCCTCTGGGCAAGAGTAATCCTTGTCAAAAAAGACGCGGTGCAAGCTCATCAGCCCCTTGAATGTGGAAGTTGTCGGATACCAATGGATGTCGAATACATCAAGCAGACGCACGCCAGAAGCCTTTTGTTCATCAGCGATACGTTTGATGAAGTATTCCAACCAGCAATAATAACGTCCATCAATCATCAAGTTCTCCTCCCTGAACTTGAACCATTGCCATTCATTAGCGGCGACAGGTCCGCAAAGTTTGATATCAGGATAGAGCGCCCTCGCCTTTTTCGCCACAGCGATATACTTGTCGATAAACTCATCCGCAGTGAACTCCAGCGGAAGGTCATCATGAGTGGAGCACCAGATTTCAGGCTCATTGTCCATACTCCAATAGACGAGTTTAGACATATCCAACTTACGTTCATTCTTCCAATAATCCAAAATAGCAGTCGTGGAATCCGCAGGCCACTCCTTCAAATAGAGGGTGTAGTCACCATCCACCTCAGCCTTGCTTCCACTTCCCACAACGCCGCCACCAGCCAAGTTTTGGGAAGTTCCCTCCCACCATTGGGAATAATTATAGGAATAATCATCGAAATTATAAGCATCCGAGCTTGCCGCATAACCAGACAACTGGAAAGAGAACATCGCCTGTACATCGGGGATATTATTCATAATCCTAGAAGCGGAAGCATCCCAATCATGCTTATAGACATTATTATACCAATCCGGATGGCTAGAAAGGTGAGCCCGCCAATTATACTTAGAGGAATTATTACCACCCGATTGGCGAGTGAAATGAATGCCAGCTTCCTTCATCAAGTTCACCTCCTTCTTTTCCGAGGAAGAAAGAGAGGAAAAAGAAGTTTCGTCCGAAATACATTTATTTTTTCCGAAGATATACGGAGAGACGGTTTTCCTGCCCGCATCCGCGTCAACCTTCACTTCGACGGCAGTCTGCCCCATGGCAGGGGAAGAACAGAGCAATCCTAAACATAAGGCATGTAATACAATATTTCTCATATAAATAATTTTTCACTAATTAAACATTCATATAGAACACTCACAACTATTTCTTTTTCAAACGAATCCAATCAGCATCATCCACCTCAACCACGTCCATGTCACGCAAGTGGCGGATGGCGGACAAGACCTTCGACTCCTCCATGTCGATCATAGGCAGCAACGAACGGATCGGTTTCGGCGAATCAGACAATTCCGAGAACAGGAATTCCCGCACCGTATCGAAGGCATAATTGGTCAAACCAACATCATTCTTCGCCAAACAATAGTCACATGCGCCGCAATTATGGGAATTCTCATCGCCAAAATAGTGGAGAAGCATACGGCTACGACAGTGGGAATCGTCGGTAGCATAAGCAATCACCCTTTCGATTCTTTTAGAGAAGCGGTCCATACGTTCCTCATAAACCTCCCTAGAAATGAAAAGGCGGGACTCGTCCACCCTATTCCTCACATACTTAATGTAAGGCGTTTTCTTTCCAGGAATATAATCGATCACACCATAATAACGCAGTTTGGAGAGTTTATGGTACATCTCGTCACGGGTAAGTCCCAAACGTTTCGCCATGTCAGCCTCATCGATACGCACATAGTCGGCGAAGAGCCCGGAGTAAGTACGCAGCAACAACTCCAGGATATCGTCCAAGACAGGTTCCGAGGAGAAATCAAAGTCATAGAGTTTACGTCGCGGTACGGAGAACATCACGCTGGACCCCAAGTTCAGTTCGTCCGTCAGTTCCAAATATTCAGCCTGTTGTAAAATCTTCAATGCGCTGAATGTCTGTGTGATAGGCAAACGGAAAGAAGAACAAAACTCACTGAGGCTAAAACCATGGACAAAGCCCTCGCCTTCACCCTCCCCGATTTGAAAGTAACAAGCCAGTTTGGTATAGATATCCTTGATGAAATCCCTAGAAGGGAATGATTCAGGAATACGTTTCTTCAGATTCGTAACATCCTGTTTATCATAGAGTAGCGTTGCATACGAGCGTAATCCGTCACGTCCCGCACGACCCGCCTCCTGGAAGTAAGCCTCCAACGTATCGGGGAGGTCCACATGGATGACAGTGCGCACATCAGGTTTATCGATACCCATACCGAAAGCGTTCGTGGAGACAATCACACGGCACTCGCCCGATTTCCAAGCCTCCTGTTTCCTGTCCTTGGTCTCCTGACTAAGGCCAGCATGGAAATGGTCGGCGGGGATGCCCTGCTGCTTCAGCCAGTCGGCGATCTCCTTCGTCTTCTCACGGCTACGCACATAAACGATGGAAGTGCCAGGCACCGAATCGAGGATACGCTTCATCTGTCCCATCTTATCAGAGGTCTTGCGGACCACATACGCGATATTCTTTCGTTCGAAGCTTTTTTGGAACACAAGTCCGTTTCGGAAACGCAGTTGCCGCTGGATGTCCTCCACCACGTCGGGCGTGGCGGTGGCGGTCAGAGCCAAGACAGGCACCGTTGGCAAAAGGTCACGCACATCAGCGATATGCAGATAAGAAGGGCGGAAATCATACCCCCACTGGGAAATACAATGGGACTCGTCCACCGCGATCATGCAGACGTCCATCAGTTTCATCCTACTCAGGAAAAGCTCCGTTCCCAGACGCTCCGGAGAGACATACAAAAACTTGTAATCACCATAGACGCAGTTATCCAACGTCGTGAAAATCTCCTCATTGGTCATCCCGGAATAGATGGCAGCCGCCAAAATCCCCTTGCTTTTCAAATTGTCCACCTGGTCTTTCATCAAAGCGATAAGCGGAGTAACCACCAAGCAGATGCCCTTCATAGCGAGCGCAGGCACTTGGAACGTGATGCTTTTTCCTCCTCCGGTAGGCATAAGGCCCAAGACATCATGGCCTTCGTAAGCGGCGCGCACGATGTCCAACTGGAGCGGACGGAAATCCGGATATCCCCAATACTTACGCAGAATAGATTTGAAAATATTATCGTCAACCATGAGAAAATTTACATTAAAAAAATAACTTTGCAACCATGATCGCCATTAGGCAAACAATTACACGAAGATAATATTTTTGACACATCAAATCAACAAGTAATGAGAACGAAATTAATATTCATCATAGCATTCTTCCTATGCTTTCAAACAACAGAAGCGAGAAGGAACCGAGAGAAAGTCCAGGAGCCAGACTCAGTGCGCATAGACACAACCGCGGCGAAGGAATTAGGGATCGAGATAGATGCGCAAAGCGATTCCCTCATCGTGGAAGAGCGTCCGGAAGAGAATTATGTGCCAGTCGTCTATACGCCGAAGACCTCCACGCTACACATACCCATAGAAATCAACATGGCCCTTATGGAGAAAATCATCAACGACAATTTCCAAGGTCTGATTTATGAGGACAACGACATCGAGGACGACAGTTTGATGATCAAGGCATGGAAGGAAAAAGATTTCAAGATCACCTACGACGGCAACGAGCTCACCTACGAAGTACCCATCAAGCTTTGGGTGATGAAACGGTTCGACATAGGCATCACGACAACCGACAGGGAAATCGAAGGCTCCATCAGCATGAAGTTCAAGACGAAAATCGCATTCTCCAAGAACTGGGGAATCATCTCAGACACCAAAATCGTCCAATACGAATGGATAAAAGCCCCGACCATCAAAGTCATCGGCTTGAACGTACCCATCACCTCCATTGCGGAAAAGCTAATCAAGGATTACCAAGGCGAGATAGGGAAAGCGATCGACAAGTCCATCTGCGAATTCATTCCGCTGAAGAGTTACGTGGAGAATATCTGGAGCACCGTGCAGGACCCGATAGACATCAGCACAGCGGACTACAAGGCTTGGATCAAGACTACTCCGAAACAACTATACAGCACCCCTATCGAGGGACAGTACGGGATACTAAGGACCACACTCGGCATCCAATGTCTCATGGAAGTATACATGGGCAAGGCGCCTAAGAGCAACATCAAAACGACGACCATCCCAACTTACAAGCAATACAAAAGCACTGACGAAAGCTTCTCCATCAATATCTTGGGAGACATTCCTTTCGAAATGGTGGACTCCGTGGCGAAGAGCATCATGATCGGGGAAGTGTTCGGAGAAGGAAGGCATGAAATCAAAGTGGACAGCATCGAGGTATACGGACAAAACAGTGAATTGGTCATCGGTCTGCAGGTCTCCGGTTTCATCAACGGTAAGATTTATCTGACGGGAACGCCCTACTTCAACCAAGAGACCAGTTCCATCCAAGTGCAGGACGTCGATTACCGCATCACGACCAAAAACGTATTGGCGAAGATAGTCAACCTATTCTACAAGAAAGGGTTAAAGAAAAAACTTGAGGAAAATTTAGTCTTCTCATTGAAGGAAGAGCTTTCTCTCGTCAAGGAGATGAGCCGTTCGGAACTCTTCAACATGGAGGTGATGAAGAACGTAAGGTTGAACGGATTCATCGAACGCCTTAACGTCAATAAGATTTTCCTCACCGAAGAGGGCATCAAAGTGGATTTGGACATCAAAGGCAAGATGAGTTTGAAGATGCAGTAACCGCACTGCGGAATGGCGGGAAAAACAGTACACTATTCGGTTTGTTTTCAAGTCAATACATCTACAAAAAACGCAAAAGGTTGGACATACGCCAACCTTTTTGCGTTATCAAAATGTCTAATTCTATTAGACATTTCATTCCTTAAGCAATTTCACATATTCCGCAGAGCCGTCCTCCTTATCAATTTTCAGCCAATAACCACCGGAAGGCAAGGAGGAAAGATCGATTTTCGCTCCCGCCATCACGCCATTTGAAATTAGCTCTCCCCTCATATCAAATAAACTATAAGGGGAATTATAATATCCTTTCACAAACAACACGTCATTCACTGGGTTAGGATAACAATAGAAATTCTCTCCCATTTCATCAACAACTTTCAGATCATCCGCATCCAAACGGACTGACCCAATAATCTCAGAACAATCATTATTACCGGCTGTCATCGAACAAAAATAATCGACACCCTCTTGGATATCAGAACGTTTTAATTTCATGACATTATCCATTCCGATATAGGCAGGAAGTGAGTCACCTTTTGAATTACTCCACGCATAATGAGGCAATCCAGCAGGAGCAGTGATTGTCACGAAGTCATCCGAAGAGTTGTTGTCCACCATCATCTCTAATCGCTTTGTGTTAGCGGTGAAATAGCAGTAAGCTCTATGGCCACCAGCCATAGGAACAATTTTAGCCTGCACTCTGTCTTTCCCGCACCCCCCACCAGGAAGATTCACGTAAACAGCATATCCATCGTATGTCTCATCTGTATTTCTCCACGCCACATCATTACAGCTCATGTAAGGGACCCCATCTTCAAAAAGGTAATTTGTCGAGGCTTTTGCCCTATTACAATTCGTACAGACGGGAATCTCAACCAAACAATCATGCACCCACACTTCAATGTCCAAGGTATCACCTATATTTTCACGAAGGTCGAACACGCTAGTGCTCCAATCCTTATAACAAACATCATTGACCGAAGCATATTTCAAGCAGCTTCCAGCAATGTCTTGAAAAAACATCTGTCCATTGCTCGTACAGAGCTCATATTCCCCGCATCCCGGTTTGATGATTTTTCCACTTCCCCTTTTTTTCAACGTCACGGAAACGAATGCGGAAGGGTGTTGACCTACTGCATGGGATCCGGATTGGTGACTTAAATTCGGAGAGTCCTCCAAGAATGACGCATATTGGCAAGTCAACAAGGTGCTGTTTTCGGTCACGACAAATGAATAAACCATTCTTTCCGCCATAGCGCGTCTATAGTAACCTTCTGACTCGAAACTGGAATATGAAATTTCCGTGTCTCCTGTGCTTCCTATCCTAACCACGTTCTGTCCCTCTTCGACTTTGTCAGGCATTGTGTAGAATGGAACTGATCCTGCGCATGCGTTTTTCACGCTTGGATCTAGTTTTCTTTCTGTTATGATTTCAAATGATCCCTTGGGTTCATTGCCTGTGAAGATTAAAGTCTTAGGATATGATTCATCGTTGATTAGGTGTAAACGTCCATTATCGTCCAACCAATATTTGTCATATGTGATATTCTCCCCTATAGTGAAAACCAAGTTGCCGTTTTTGTTGTAGAAATTTTTAATCGTTAGGCCATCTAATATATTGAATTTCTCATCCACATCATAACGTACCCAACCATCATTATCCTCATCACCTTCTCCTCCGACGTTCCTCTTCGCGTAACATTTGTGGTTGGATATCTTATTGACAATCTGAGTCGCTTCGAAATCTTCCGCTCCAAAGAAGCCATAATACCTCTTCCAAACGCCTAATTGGTCGTCCGTGAAAGATTCAGGGAAACCCGTTTCAAAACTTAGTCCCGGCGTATCCTCATTGATGGCAAAAATCTCTCCGCAAACGCATGTATTCGCCAATGCGATAGCGAGTAAAATCCTTTTACTCTTCACAAAATGCAAATTCGTTTTTTTCATATACACACCCTCCAAGTAGCTTTAATTTGTAGTTCATCTATATCACACATCTTTTCAAAGATAACGAAAACTTCCTCTTTTGCAATACTTTTTTATCATTTCTTATCAATTTCGTTTTTCATTTGAGTATATAAAGTGAACAACCGCCCGTAAATAGGGCGATTCGGCAGTCAAAAATTTTTTCAATCCCTATTTTTATGTCTCTGCATCCTCCGTAACCACCGTCGTTCCTCTTCACGGTATATTTCTTCATATTCATTCTTTTTCTCGCTACTCTGATCGATGCATTGAATACCCCGCCAATGGTCCAACCCTACCAACATATTACCCGACAAATAGTTCTTGCCTTCGGAAGAATAGAAATGGAGGTGAACGAAGGTTTTGTACCAAGATCTAATTTTGAACCATCCCCAATAGGCATAAGACGAATCACATTGGATAGCGATTCGATGCTCGCCATACTCATTACGGAAAAACAGGAAAGAGCCACCATCTTCTAATATTCTGGTTCTCCCAAGATCCACATAATAACCCTGCTGATAGAAATCCACCTGTAATCGTTTCCTTAACGCTACATCTCCCGTCACCCATATAACATTAAAAGGGACAAAATAGAAAGCCAAAGGAAGGGTGACGGCTATGGCAACGATCGCTATGATGTATTTTATATATTTCATGGGGGCATATTCTAAAAAAGCTGTATAAATTTTTTTATTGGAGATTTTTATGAGAGACTTTTTAGGATATTTTGATTATTTCCGATAGGAGCAATGGGATTCCATTGTGACTGAGGGAATGATTAAAATAGAGAAAAAGTATCCATAAAAAGCCCAATAAGAAACTTTTTCGTAAATTTTTAAACAGCTTCTAAATAAATAAAAATCCTCGTTCTTATTCCACCGTCTTTATATCCTTGATCATCAATCGGATGGAAGTGGTTCCGTTGAAGTTATTCTCCTCGATGGTGTAACAGATGTCCACCGGATTCAGCTCCTTGATATACTTGTTGAAGTCCACCTCGCCCGGACGTTTCGGCTGACCGAACCCGAAGGCGATACCGTTCATGATACACTCCGATTGGGAGTCAATCAGCTCCAGTTTCATATGCTCCTGCTCCTTACCCACCGCACGGCTCGTACCGTAGTCGAACACCCTGCGGGTGACGAACACAGGCTTGGCGTTCTCAGGACCATACGGATTGAACTGCTTCAGAAGGCGGAAGAACTTAGGCGTGATCTCCTTGAAATCGATGAAAGCGTCGATATCGATCTGAGGCTGTTTCTGCTCGTCAAGGATATTTTCGGAGACATACTCCTCGAAGCGGCGCTTGAACTCAGGCACGTTCTCCTCACGCATGGAGAGACCCACGGCGTACATATGGCCGCCGAAATTCTCCAACAAGTCACGGCAAGACTCGATCGCCTTGTAGATATCGAATCCCTGCACCGAGCGACCCGAACCCGTGGCGAAACCGTTGGAATGGGTCAAGACAATAGTAGGCTTATAATAAAGCTCCGTCAAACGGGAAGCCACGATACCGATGACACCCTTGTTCCAGTTGGCGTTATAGATGACGATGGAGTTTCTCTTCTCCAATCCGTCCTCGCTCTCCAACTCGTCCTTCGCCTCGTCGGTGATGCTCTTATCCAAATCCTTACGGGTATTGTTATACTGGTCGATACAGTCGCTCTTCGCCTTTGCGAAACTCAAGTCGCGGGAGATGAGGAGCTCCACCGCCTCACGGGCAGACTGCACACGTCCGGACGCATTCAGGCGAGGACCGATCTTAAACACGATATCACTGATGGTGATCTCCCTATCCGCCAAGCCGCAGACATCGATGATGCTCTTCATGCCCAAGCTCGGGTTGGAGTTCAGTTGTTTCAAGCCATAGAAAGCGAGGATACGGTTCTCACCGTTGATAGGGACGATGTCAGACGCGATGCTCACGGCGAGGAAGTCCAACATAGGTTCCAATTTCTCGAAAGGGATGCCATTGTTAGAGGCGAAAGCCTGCATGAACTTAAAGCCGACGCCACAACCGGATAGGTTCACATCCGGATAGGTATTATCCGCGCGCTTCGAGTCGAGCACAGCCACCGCGTTAGGCAGACGGTCATCCGGAGTATGGTGGTCACAGATGATGAAATCGATTCCTTTGCTATTGGCGTAGTCCACCTTTTCCACAGCCTTGATGCCGCAGTCCAAGGCGATCACCAACTTAATCTTATTCTCATCCGCATAGTCGATGCCCTTGTAAGAGACGCCATACCCCTCAGTGTAACGGTCCGGAATGTAAAAGTCCACGTTCGAATAGAACTGTTTCAAGAACTTGTACACGAGAGCGACCGCCGTGATACCGTCCACATCATAGTCGCCATAGACAAGAATCTTCTCCTTGTTACCTATGGCGCGATTCAGCCTATCGACCGCCTTCTCCATGTCGTTCATCAAGAAAGGGTCATGTAAATCAGCTAGTTGCGGACGGAAAAAGCTCTTCGCCTGGGCGAAGGTAGTGATACCTCTTTGCACCAACAATTGGCAAAGGACAGGACTAATGCCCAAAGCCTCGGAGAGCTGCATTTTCTGCATCTCCTGTTCATCGGTGAGAGAAGTGAAATTCCATCTATTAATCATTGTATATATTTTTTATTTTTCTTCGTAAGCAACAATTCTTTCCCAAGACAAAATCCACAATGGCCCTAAGGAAAAAATAATTTTGTAAATTTAATAAAAACATACCAAAACACCGCAAAGAATCATTTTTTTTCGCATTTAACTTTTTTTCGCGTTACACGATGCATCATTTTTATTAATTTAGCCGTTCGTTTTTTTGAGAAGAAAGATATTAGGACATGGTAGAAGAATATTTTATACGTTTTTTACGATGGAGGGAGGCCAACATTAGCGAGAGGCACTTTACAATATTTTTGAGTTTCCTTACGGGTGTATTTTGTGCGATAGCGGCCTTTGTGCTGAAATACATAGTGGAACTTTTGCACCAGATCGTAAAAAGCAATTTCACGAACGGAACTTTGAACTACCTATATTTGGCGACTCCAATCATCGGAGTATGTATCGCCAGCGCCTTTGTACGATACATCGTCAAAGATGACATCAGCCACGGAGTGACGAAAATCATGTTCGCCATCTCACAGAAAAAGGCGAGAATCAAGCGGCACAACATGTGGTCCTCCATCATAGCCAGTTCGTTCACCATCGGATTCGGAGGATCGGTCGGAGCCGAGGCCCCTATTGTGTTGACGGGTTCCGCCATAGGATCCAACCTCGGACAATTGTTCCGCATGGAGCAGAAGACGTTAATGCTTCTGGTCGGGTGTGGAGCAGCCGGCGCAGTGGCAGGAATCTTTAAGGCGCCGATCGCCGGCGTCTGTTTCACCCTGGAAGTGTTGATGCTCGATTTGACGATGGCCTCCATCGTGCCTTTGCTCATTTCGGCGGCAACCGCATCTGTTTTCACCTATTTGTTCTCCAGTTCAGACGCGATGTTCACCTTCGAACCCATTCCGTTCTCCATCGGGAACGTGCCTTATTACGTAGCTCTCGGAATCCTTTGCGGTTTCGTCTCACTCTACTTTACTAGAGGAATGACCAAGTTGGAGTCCTTCTTCGCCAGCCTCAACACGCCAATCAAAAAACTATTCGCCGGCGGTATCATGCTAAGCATACTCATTTTCTTCATTCCGCCATTATACGGAGAGGGATACGACACCATCAGTTCCCTATTGGAAGGCAACGTGCAAGCGATCACGGAGAACAGCGTGTTCTACGATTTCAAGGATAATTTCTGGATGGTATTATTGTTTCTGTTCCTCATCATCTTCTTCAAGATATTCGCATCCGCGGCGACAAACGGTAGTGGAGGAACAGGCGGGATCTTCGCCCCAAGTCTATTCGTCGGATGTATAGCAGGTTACGCCATGGCGTTCATTTCCAACTACATGAGTATCGATTTGCCGGAGAAGAACTTCGCCTTGGCGGGCATGTCCGGCGTCATGTCCGGTGTCATGCACGCACCCTTGACGGGAGCATTCCTCATTGCTGAACTTACGGGAGGCTACGACCTGTTCATCTGCCTGATGATCACGTCGACGGTGGCATACGTCACCATCATCGCATTCGAACCCCATAGTTTGTACGCCATGCGTTTGGCCAAGAAGGGCGAATTGCTCACTCACAACACGGACAAAAACATCTTGACACTTCTGAAAACGGAGAATGTGGTCGAAACGGATTTCCAGACACTCCATCCGGAGATGTATTTGGGCGACGTGATAAAAATCGTGGCGAACTCGAACCGTAACATCTTCCCTGTCTTGGACTCCAAACATAGGATGGTCGGGCTAATCAGCCTGAACGAAATCCGAAACATCATGTTCCGACCGGAGTTATACAACAGATTCAAAGTGTCGAAACTGATGATATCGCCACCGGATTTCATCTCGTTGGACGAACCGATGGAGAAAGTAATGTACAAATTCGAAAAGACGAAAGCATGGAACCTCCCGGTCGTGGACAACGAAGGGAAATATTTCGGATACGTATCCAAATCCAAAATCTTCTCTGCTTACAGGGAATTATTGGTAACGTTATCGGACGATTAGGGATTTTCTTTTACCTCATAAGAAGCAGGAACATTTCATTTTGTTCCTGTTTTTTTTCTTAATCAAAAAAAAAAATCATTTCCCATTAGGAAAGAAAAAAGATCAATTATCTTTAGAAAACATTAACAATAAAATCAAATATCATGAAGAAATTTTTATTAGTTCTTGGTTCTTGGGCAATGATGTTGGCAGGAACCGCAGCGTTTACTTCTTGTGGAGACGACGATGACGACAACGGCAAAGGAGGTGGAGGAGACACTTACACCGAATACTTCGAGAAGAACAACTTCAACGGAGCTGTAATCGTTGGGGATGACATTCTTTATAGGAATAGTCTCGGGAATGGCTATGAGCAACTTATCGTATACCAATTCGATGGAGATAAATTCGTTAACGCACTGTCTTATTTAGACATGGGGACCGAAGCGGCCGCTAAACAAGCAGCAGAAAGCTCATCCGAGGCCACAAGCAAGGGGAAATGGCTTGTAACAACATTGAGCCAAGAATATAGCAAAGCATTTGACGGCATAACGAAGCAAGAATATTGCGATATCTTAAACAGCGCAAATTATTAATAACACAATAACAAAATCTAACAAAGACGTTTTCAACGCGGCACACTATACGCCCTGTTGGAAACGTCTTTCCGTATATGCTTATTATATTACAATAACTATCTGTAATATATAACATCAAAGAGAGAAACGGTTAAAAGCCAAACACCTCCAACCAATAGCAGGGAAGCATCCAATCAAAACTACCGAAAAGAATGACTATAAAAAAACAATCCGGGATGATTTCACTCACAACAATCGACCAAACATACGACATTATAGAGTGTAAAAAATAACAAATAACACAAACATAAAGGAATAATTACTTATATTTGCACAATATTTATCAAATTTAAGTTATATAATGAAGAAACTTTTATTGATTTTAGGTTCCTGGGCAATGATGTTGATTGGGACCGCAACTTTCACATCTTGTGGAGACGACGAAGGCAACAACAATGATGGCAACAATGGTGACACAAGTTCACAAATCACTTTAGTTGAGAAGTACAAGGACATCAAAGAGGCTACTATTGTCGGAGACGACGTTCTATATCCAGATCCAATTTTCCAAGGCATGATTGCAGTTTACCACTTCAATGGAAATAAAATTGAAAGCGCGAAAATGTACATCAAAACCGGGAACGAAGTAATAGAGAAAGCAATAAAAGAAGAATATAGTGCAGAAGACGGATATGACATTACTATCGAAGGCGGGTACATCATCATCAACGCTTTAGACGAGGAAGAACTAATGGAGATGCAAGGAATAACGAAACAGGAACTTATAGAGGAATTAAACGAAGAGCAAGGATTTCTTTTCGAGCCAGAAGAATACCAAGAAGATTGACATGACACGACAACGGCACAAGGCCAAGTACCGTGACATTGTCATATAAGATTCTTATAACACTCTCAAACGTTTCCAATGGGAAGAAAGCCATTGGAAACGTTTTTGTCATATAGCGGCAAAAGGAGGGGAAAGATGCCATCAACCTAAGATGGCACAAGGATTGGGAAGAAAAAAAATCAATTCCTTTCTAAAAGACAACAACATATTATATATTTGTACAATATATTAACAACAAAACATAATAATGTTATGAAGAAATTTTTATTGATCTTAGGTTCTTGGACAATGATGTTGATGGGTATAGGAACCGTAACTTTCACTTCTTGCGGAGATGACGACATAGACGTAGATATCGACAGATCCATGGATGGCAACAACGGTGACAACGGTGGCAACAGCGACAACGGTGGCAACGGAGACAACGGTGACAATACTTTAATAAGGCAGCAAATTGCTATAGTCGAAAGCCTCAAAGACATCACAGAAGCCACAATCATAGGTGATGACATTTACTGTCCATTGATATTAATGAATACTAATTTAGGAATGGGAGTCTACCACTTCAAAGGGGAAAAACTTCAATACGCCAACTCGTTCCATTTTTTCGAAACTGAAGAAGGCGCAAAACAAATAACAGAGGAAATTAATGATCCCAATTGTACATGCGAAGGCAATTATTTAATCGCGATGAGTTCTCTCGAAGAATTACAGGAGGATGGATATCCAATAAACCTGGACAAAAAAAATTTCGCCCAATATTTGAACGAGGAAATTAAACAAGGACAAGATTTAATAAATAATATGTATTGACAATAAGTTCATTGCGCAAATAAAGGCACAGCACACTTGAACATATTGTATTCTTCAAAACATAAAACCCAGACGTTCCCGATGATTGTATAGAACACTTTCATCGGGAACTTTTTTATACAAAAAAGCACAGACACGAACATTGGCGATAGGGTTTAAGGTCAAGGGATGAAAACTCATTTTCCCAAAAACTTGGACGACGAAAAAAAGACAAGAAAAAGAAAAAATCTCACATAATCATTTCAAAAATACAACGACATATTATATATTTGAACCAATATTAACAACAAAACATAATAATGTTATGAAGAAATTTTTATTGATCTTAGGTTCTTGGGCAATGATGTTGATGGGAACCGCAACTTTCACTTCTTGTGGAGATGACGATGACGACGACAACAATGGTGGCAATGGTGGATCAAGCTCAGTAATCACATTGGTTGAGAACAACAAAAACCTCACAGAAGCTACAGTCGTAGGTGACGACGTTATTTGTCCATTCGACTATGTTCCAGGATTGCAATGTGTTTGTGTTTATCACTACGAGGGAAACAAGCTCCAAAACGTCAGCATGATCATGGATTGTCAAACTGAAGAGACTGCAAAACAAGCGATGAGCCAATACAGCTCATATATTGGTGAGGACGCCGTCGCTACAACGGAAGGTAAATATCTCATCATCAAGGGCAGTGCTGAAGACCTAGATATGGAAGATGCAGAAGGCATGAGCAAAGAAGATTTGGTCAAGTACTTGAACGAAGAGATGGAATCAGAAGTTGAATGGGAAATAGAAGGATAAATCAGGAAAGTACCTCGCTCTGATAGCAATATCGTCGCAAGGCACTTAAATGTATTTATTAAAACATAAAACCCAGACGTTCCCGGTGACTGTATAGAACACAGTCATCGGGAACTTTTTTATATAAAAAAGCACAGACACAAACACTCAAACATTGGCGATAGGGTTTAAGGTCAAGGGATGGAAACTCATTTTCCCAAAAACTTGGACGACGAAAAAAAAGACAAGAAAAAGAAAAAATCTCACATCAATCATTTCAAAAATACAACGACATATTATATATTTGAACCAATATTAACAACAAAAGCATAATAATGTTATGAAGAAAATTTTATTAGTACTTGGTTCCTGGGCAATGATGTTGATGGGAACCGCAACTTTCACTTCTTGTGGAGATGACGATGACGACGACAATGGCACCAGCACTGTCGTTAACAACGCATTTGACCCTACTTCTCAAATCGCATTAGTTGAAAGTAACAAAGACATTACCAAAGCGGTAATTGACGGTGATAACGTAATCGCAAAAGAGCCCGCCGAAAGCAATATGCCCAATACTTTTACCATATTCAATTTCCAAGGAGACAAACTGATGCACATCACAACTATTACGGTATGTAAAGATGAGGCAGAGGCAAAGGATTTTGCGGAAAAACTAAAAATGCTTAGCGGAGACGATATAATTATTAAAGATAATTATGCAATCTGGCCATGCGACAATGAGATAGAAGAAGATTGGTCGCAAGACACAAAAGAGAGCATTTGCACATTCTATAACGACCCAGACAATTATAACTACTATTAATCCATAGTTATAAACAAGAACAATAGGGGCAAGCTAACACTTGTCCCTATTTGTTTTTATTAATTCTAAAAGACAATAGGATTTCGTGTGTGTTGCTAGGCAGAGTGCTATTCCTCCCTAAACCACATTCATAAACATAACCAAAGCGGAGGAATTTATATTCAAAGCCGAGCAATACGGAGAGATACGAAGGATTACAGCCGTTCACGACATCCGGTCGCCAAGAAAGTCCGCCCCATATAAGGCGGTGGTAAAAGCCCAACACGCCAAGCTCAGCCACATGAACTTTATTGCGGTTCATATAACCCAAGTCCACCATAGCGTCCCATTCGTCCGAAAATTGGATTGTCCGCACCGCATAGCCATAGAAATGTCTATCGGAAGAATAAGACAACGATTGGCTGTTCTGGATATGGGTACAAGAACCACCGAAAGTCCAATCCATGGAATTCAGTTCAAAGCCAATGTTAAAATCCGGGCTAGCATCACGCACTTTATCCTTCGGCAAATCCAAGATGCCCCGTTCCGACTCTTTATACAACGAATTGGCTGTAGGATCATAAACACCCCAAAAGACGCCGGCGGAAAGACCCAAGGAGAGAATCCAATGGGGATTCAAATCTATCTGGTAAGAATACTCCGCCTTCAGTTCCGTCATGCCATGTCCGACACCTAAAGCATCATGATAGAATGTCAACCCGACGCCAGACTGGATCTTTTTGAAATAATTCGTGGCATTCATCAAGACAGTGTGAGGCGCATTATCCACGCCCAACCATTGCAAACGACCGAAAAGGAAGATGTCCACATCACCCGTGTTACCCACACCAGCCGGATTGATATTGCCACGGGAAAAAACCTGTTGGGTAAGGAGAATATCCTGTTGGGCGGTAGCCAATTGGCAACAACCTATGAGAGAGAACAATATGAAAAACAATCTACGTCTCATTTTTCCTTCACCCTTACCACTACCCTACGGTTCAACAAATGCTCACGCTCGTTCTTCGCATGAGGGAAAACCATTTCCAACTCGCTTCGGCCGATCATGATCAAACGTTTCGGATCTACGCCCCTGCGCACCAACACGTCGTACACACGCTTCGCGCGACGTTCGGACAAGCCCTGATTGTAAGACACGGTCCCTCTTTCGTCCGTATGGCCTATTACCTCAAAATTCCTGCCCTTATGATAATCTATGAACGCCATAATGGTATCGAACTCAGCGGAGTAATCAGCGATGAAATTGTTTTGGTCAAAAATAAAATAGACGATGCAAGTATTAATGTCCGGACGGACCACCACAGGTGTCTGATCCGGCGAACCGCCAATCTTTCCTTCGTCCACTATATTCGTTGAGGAATCAACCATAGGAGGCTCGTCCACATTTGTCAAAGCCCCATAAGGAAGGGTATCTGGCGGAAGAGTATCCTGAGCAATGGAGTCGGCCATTGGCACAGTGTCCTGTGGCAATGAATCGGCCATCGCGACATCAACGGCAGGCACCGACTCAGTCGTGTCCGCATTCTCGTCCATCACCACTGGGTAACGCCAGCTACGGTAGAAAAGCGAGGAACCACGTTCGGTAATACGCTCCTTCTGCTTGCCGCTCACAGGAAGGAGAGCAAGGAAGAGAAACAATATGCCGAAAAAAGACCTCATCATCACCTGTTCCAAGAATGTAGCTTAAAATCGTTTCCGAACTTCAACGAGATGGTAGCCGCGAAATCCGTCTTCGACTCATCCAAGTCGCAATATGCCTGCAATAAGACGCCCAACGTATTCGACAAGTCGTACGCAAGGGAAGGCGTCAGCATATGACGGTAACGACATGTGAAACCCTCGTCGAAATAACTTCTGGACTGGAAAAGGTAGCTACCTCTACCGGAGACGAATCCATCACCATACCAATAACCGAACTTTCCGACCAAAGCATGCGTCGAGCGGCGCTTTTTCCCAAACATACGGACATCCCAAGAAAGTTGCGGGTAAAGGCCCCATCCCTCTTTGAAATGCGTGTGGATATGCTCCTCATTCGAACGGTTGGAGAATCCATAATAAGGTAAGGCGATCTGCAAATTGGAACGTCTGCCTATCTTACAATCATAGCGTAAGCCTGCGGAGAAATTCGCCAACGTCTCTATACAGGTGTCTTGTACGGCGTCTATCTGTCCGCCTCGGTGATTCATCATCAAATCCAAAGGGATGGACAAGACATTACGTGACTTCTTATCCAAGTTAAACCTAAGCAAGTTATGCCACCCGAAGGTGAACTTTTCCTGCCAAGGGGAATCCACGACGATAAAGTCCTCCCAATTGCACCACATCTCCGTATACCAAACCTTGGTATCGACGAAGATCTGGAGTCCGTCCTCTTTAGGAGCGTAGAATTTACGGTCATAGTCAAACATCGGTTCACCCATGCCATGGTCGAAAATCGTCTTATCCAGAGTACCACCAACGATACGGACATTCGGTATAGGCTTATACTCCAACGTCACAATCGGAGAGAGGTCACGAATCTTATCATGGTCTCCCGCGATTCCCACCATATGTAGACCAACAGAAGCACTGATCTTAGGATCATGGACATATGTGAAGGTTGGGTTCAGGAAGAAGCCCAAAGCGGTGTACCCCTTGGTGTAAGGGAGGAAATACTCCGCATCACGCACAAATGTCTCTATATTGGGATTGAAGTAAAGCGTTCTAGGCAGCAAGCTTGGTTTGTAGCCGGATTGTTGTCGGGCGACATTATAGGGATGCGCATCACGTCTATCCTTCAGTTCATCCTTACGGGCATCTCTGCCTATAGACACATGGCCCTCATGTTCTCTTTTGGAGGAACTACTCTTTTCAGGCAATTGGTCACCAGACAAATTCCGCATTCTCTCCCTATGTTCTTTCAAGGCATTTTCTCTCTCCTGTGAAATCTGTTGCATTCGGGCCGCCTTAAGGGAATCACGCCTCTTAGAGGAGCGTTCCATCGCCTCCTTGATTCGGGCATCACGATTCTGCATAAATTGATTTCGCCGAGCATTGGCAATGGAATCGGCAGACTGCGCCGATAGAGAACCTGCGAAAGTGAAAAGAAGGATAATAATGGTTAATACGTTACGCATAAAAGGATAAGGGGAAAAAAGGAAGCGTTGGGTCGAATCGTCCCAACGCTTCGTTATGAATAAATCAATAAGATCTAGCGAAAAGCACTCTGCACTTGGAAGGTTTTCCGGTGACCATGCACTTGCCAGGCTCCTTATCATCACCCAAGAAGGTATCGAACGGAACGCAACGGATGGTAGCCTTCGTCTCTTCCTTAATCTTAGCCTCGGTCTCCGGAGTACCGTCCCAATGAGCCAAGATGAAACCGCCCTTCTCGATCTCCACTTTGAAGTCGTCGTAGCTATCCACCTTCTTAATCATGGAGTTACGGTAAGTCAAAGCTTTTTGGAAGATATTCTTTTGTATTTCGTCGAGCAAGTTCTTCACATACTCCTCGATGCCGTCCATGGAGACGTTCTCCTTGGTAAGTGTATCACGGCGAGCCACCTCGATGGTGTTGTTCTCAAAGTCGCGCGGTCCAACGGTCAAACGGACAGGGACACCCTTCAACTCATATTCGGCGAACTTCCAACCAGGGGTCTTGGTGTCATCCGCATCATATTTCACGGAGATACCCATCGCCTTGAACTTATCAACCATCGCGCGAACCTTATCCATCATCTCATCGGTCATCTTCTTGTAAGCGATTGGAATAACCACCACTTGGATAGGAGCCAAGTTAGGAGGCAAAACCAAGCCATTATCATCGGAGTGAGTCATGATAAGCGCACCCATCAAACGGGTGGAAACGCCCCAAGAGGTAGCCCAGACGTAATCCAATTTACCCTCACGGGTTTGGTATTGCACATCGAACGCCTTGGCGAAGTTTTGGCCCAAGAAATGGGAAGTACCAGACTGCAAAGCCTTACCATCCTGCATCAAAGCCTCGATGGTGTAGGTGTCTACAGCACCGGCGAAACGCTCTGTCTCAGACTTAACGCCCTTGATGACAGGGACAGCCATGAAATTCTCCACGAAATCGCCATAGACATTCAACATCTTTTGTGCTTCAGCCTCAGCCTCCTCGTATGTTTCATGGGCGGTGTGACCCTCTTGCCACAAGAATTCGGCGGTACGGAGGAAGAGACGGGTACGCATCTCCCAGCGGACCACGTTAGCCCATTGGTTACATAAGATAGGAAGGTCACGGTAAGAGTGGATCCAGTTTTTATAAGTGTTCCAAATAATAGTTTCTGACGTAGGGCGAACGATCAACTCCTCCTCCAATTTAGCTTCAGGGTCGACGACCACACCGCTACCATCTGGGTTAGTTTTCAGACGATAATGTGTCACCACGGCGCACTCCTTAGCAAAGCCCTCCACATGGTCGGCTTCCTTACTAAGGAAAGACTTAGGAATAAACAACGGGAAATAGGCGTTCACGTGACCGGTCTCCTTGAACATGCGGTCCAACTCACGTTGCATCTTTTCCCAAATAGCATACCCGTATGGTTTGATCACCATACAACCTCTCACTGCGGAGTTCTCCGCCAAATCAGCCTTGACTACCAAGTCGTTATACCACTGTGAATAATCCTCACCGCGTGGCGTTAATTCTTTTGCCATTTTATATTAATAATGTATTTTTTGCAAAGGTATAAAAAACTCAGCAATCTTAGAAGATGTTTAAAAATTTACGAAAAGGGTTTCCTATTATTTTTTTCTCCATGCGTACATGAGTAAAAGCAAAAAGTGCGGAGCGTTTTCCCGGGCCCCGCACTTTCAAAATATTTCACGATCAATTTCATCGTCGTCTCCGCCATCCGCAGCAAATAAACTCCCCTTCGTTCAAAGGTATAGACACAATCCGAGAATGTGCCGTAAAGCAGCAAGCCATTGGCAGAATAGATGGAAATCTGGTTGTGTCGAGGGTTCTCCACCGAAAGGGAACGTCCGTCCCAATAGACAAGAGACTCGTCCCAAGCATCGTCGCAAGAGGCGAACGTACCAAGATTGGAAAACAGAAAATCAACAACCCATAAATTTATGAGATAATCGGAATGGGCAGTTGCTAAAAATCAATACATTTATTCGAATATGGAGGCGTTTTAGGAAACAAAAATTAGCATTTATGATTCCTATTGTTTATATTTGTGAATACGATTATGTAATGATGTAAAAGCGAATTAGAACATTCGTATAGATTCAGTGTTTGGAATAAAAAGTTATGCATATGATAAAGTATACTAGTTTTAAAAGAAAGGCAATAGGAATTCTCTTGCTACTCTTGGCAAGTTCTTTCCAATCTCTATTCGCGGACGGATCGAAGGATTTGTATCCTGAGGATTATTTCTCGAAAAGAGGATTAACCAAAAATGACTTAAACAAGTTTAGAGCTCCTATTATTGCAAGTTCAAAAATCCAGAGTTCAATTGGAGGTTGTCCCTTCCCTACTGACGGAACGATGAAGGTGTACGCAAAACCTGGAGAAAAGATCTATGTCGCTTCCAGTATGTTTTCCACAAACAGAGATGGGGCTAAGATAGAATACCGTGCACCAGACGGCACATCCGGGCATTTCACACAGAATGGCACTAAAGGTTTGATATCGAATCGTACGCAAGAATTAGCAGGTCCGAAATTGCCCAATGGCACTCCTTCGAATGGATATGATGCATGTGTTATTTCCGTAAACGCAGGGCAAGAAGGTGTCTGGGAAATCGATTTCAATGCCAACTCCGCAAACCCCGATTACAATAACACCACAATAGCATATGTTGAAGATGGTTGGACAGAAGGAACAGACTGCTTAATCAATGCCTACGATATATCCGTCCTAAACAAGGAGGGAACCGCTTTTATTCCAGGTCGTGTATATTTAAATGTGTTAAATATATATTTTACATCATCATCGAAAAAAGGTTATGTGGAAGAATGGTATTCCCAATTTTATGTGTTAACTAATACTGGCTATCTATACGTAGTAGATGCCAATGGTCAAAATCCTTGTAAAGGAACTTTCTTTGCGAATAACAAGGGAATTAAAAAAAATTACGAAGGGTTCGTTCAATCTTCGACCGACATTAAATATGCCAAAGGAGGAGAGCCCTCTTATCAAAGTATTTCATGGTACGAAAACACACAAGATGCAAGCAAATCAGACCCATTAGTTAGAGACAAGACAATACCTATTTACGACCCACGTGTTCCAGATAACGTGATTCAAAAAGAGGATGCGGATGGTAATTTAGTCGATTATTATGAAGATGCGACACACAAACTATTCTTCTGCAAACCAGCGGCTGACATGCCGAATTTCGCACCTTGTGTATATGGAGGCCAAGTGGTAAAAACATGGTTGATTTCAAAGGATAACGCCAAAGATGCTCCTCAATTATCTAAATTATGTATCGCAGGTAAAGAGAGTCACCTTCCTTGCGTGTTAGGTCCGGAAGGAGTTGAAATCTATTTCGAATCCAATTGTGCGGGTGATTATCAAATCGACATGGATTTCGGAACAGGCTATACGAAAAGAACTTTCGAAGGAACTTGTATAGAAGGCGCAAATTCAATAGACTGGGATGGAAATGATGGAAATGGCAAGCTCGTGCAAGACGCCTCCATCTCCTTGTCAGGAAAATTGAAGTCAGCAGAAATTCACTTCCCGTTTGTCGATTTGGACAACAACAAACACGGACTTATTCTAAACCAGTTGGATGCGGCATGGGAAAATATTTCCCGCAACATTATTTATTGGGATGACTCGAACTTAAAGTCATCCCGTCCGGAAGTCAAGGGCGACGGAGCATGGACATCCGGAGATGAGGGGGAAGCGAGTCCCGCTCATATATTCTATTATGATTATACAGGACCCACAAGCGGACAAGGAACCGACGCAGGAGACTCCCGCGGTAACAATTCCATCATCGACACATGGACCTATGCGCAAGGAACCGCATTGGGTACACAAAACCAGGCGGTCCGTACCAACTTCATCGATTTGAAGATCGACACGATCACTTGCGACAAAAAGACTGCACGTATCGGAGAACACATCACCTATACGTTACGGGTAGAAAACCTGTATCACGAAAGTTATCCTTTCAAGGGTTCCAATGTGACTTGCGACTTGGATGCGGATAGTGCTTCCGTCGGTGTTTGGTTCCCGCAAGGAGGCTTCTACACCGATAGTGTCTATTTGGTCGAATCAAACGACCCTACTTGTACAGTAGTACAACAGCCTTCTGGTGAGGAGTATGGATTAGGTTTCATCAACATCAAAAACGGCAAGTACGCCATCATCAAGGTTGAAGGATATGCGGGTTCCAAGTTGGCACACAAGGAAATTTTAGCTAAAGGTTTCATCATGCGTCCGGGCGACTACTTCGAGGTCGACGCCAACAACATCAACGACGACGGTATGCCACTCTTGCCTGCCGACACCGTAAGCGGAGGTGCGAAAGGTGAATATGACGGCATCGCAAACAACAACTTGAAAGATGCGCCAGACGTTATCTTCTTCTTGAATTCAGCTCCGATTGGTGTATCCGACACCTTGAAATTCAGCGCATGCGCCAATACGAGCGGAAACCTTTTGACCAACGATTCGGATATCGACGACGACGTTTTGTCGATCACCGGATTCTACCTCAACGGGGGAGAGTTGCAAAGCGCAGGAAGTTCCTTAATAATTAAGGACAACAATAATAATTCTCTTGGAACTATTACGATTAACACAGATGGTACATATTCGTTTGTGGGAACAAACAAATATGGCACTCTACCTATCGTTAATTATATTGTTTCCGATGGATTCGAAGGTGTTTCCAAATATTCTAGTTTGGATTTAATTCCAGGAATTGACACCGCCCAAATTGCAATCACGGTAAAAAAGAATTCATTGCCTGTCGCATCCCCTTCTTCGGCTACTATTCAATCAGGGGAAAAGGTAGAAGTGCCTATTTCCTTCGTGGATGCGGATGGTGATGCGTTGAATATTTCACTAACGGGTTCAGATGCATCTTATTTCACAGTTGAAAATGGGAAAGTATTTTATACTGGCGGTTCTTCAACGGATGAAACAACCTATGAGATTGTAGCTTCTATTTCCGATGGATGTAATGATCCTGTTATCGAAACACTTTCTATAACAGTCAAACCAGACCACGCTCCTGAGGTAAATGACGGAACTATTTGCATAAAAGTAAAAAAAGGAAGCACCACTAAAGTTTTATTGCCTGTCGCTATTGATGATATTGACGGAGATGTTGTTAAGGTAACATTGGCGAATCAGCAATTATCTGGTACCACAGTTACTTATTTTTCCATTAGCGACGGAAACTTGTATTTTAAGCCTAAAAATGAAAAGAATGGTACTAATAGTACAGGAATAAAAAATTACACAGTGACTTTGAATGTGGAATCTAACGGAAATACAACTTCCAAAACAATTACAGTCTCTGTCAATGTGACATCTTCACAAAACAGTAGCGCACCTACTTTCACAGTTACAGCAAAAGCAACCAACGTTTATGGTACTAAATTAAGTGATATATATACAACTAATTCAGCAGTAGACACAGAAGATGTGTATATTAAAGACAAAGACTTGAAATGTTACCACAATACGGACATTTTACCTGTCGGTAATTACACGTTGAATTTCACATATGCGCACAATGATTGTGAAAAATATTATTTGGGAACAACTCAATCGGTATCTTTCTCTATAACACCTCTTCCTGTCACATTAACCTCTGGAAGTGATTCGAAAGAATACGACGGAGAACCTTTGGAGAAGAAAGAGGTAACAGCAAATAAAGCATTGGTGGGAGACGATGAATTTATCTATAACAACTTCGCCTCTCCAACAGAAGTGGGTGTAACGGACAATACCTTCACCGTTTCTGCAGCAGGTGCCACTGATTTAGCTAATTATGCCATCACACCTGAGTATGGTAAATTAACAATCACCGCTGCTCCATTAGATGAAACAGATTTCGAAATCGACGCAAGCGGGAAAGTCGTGACATACGACCAGGGAAAGCATACAGTAGAGTTTACGACTGACTTGACATCGGATGATTATACAGTTTACTACTATATTGATGGTGCTTGGAGTGTGGAAGGTCCTGACAGCGTCGGAACCTATCCGATAAAGATTTCCATCAACAACAACAACTACAGTGGTGAAAACATCACCGACGAAGACTGGACTATCACTATCGAGCCTAAAGAGGTTGGTTTGAACTGGAATCCGAATCCTTATACTTTCGAATACGACGGAGAGGTCAAGGAGCTTATCCTCTCCCTCGACGGAGTCTACACGGGAGACGTATGTATTCCGACAATAACTGGCAATAGCGCCACCGACGCAGACAGCTACACCGCGAACGTGACCGCCTTGAGCAACAACAACTATAAATTGCCGGCTACCACTTCCCAAGTGTGGTCTATTACGCCAAAGAGCATCATCGTTCCAGTTGACCCTGAGCATCCTCAACCAAACGAGTATGTCATCAACTTGAACGCTGGTGAGACTTACACTTACGATGGTACCGCTAAGACTCCTGCCGTTGAGATTCTACTCAACGGAAAGGAAATCTCCGCTAATGAATACAATGTCGTTTATGAGGATAATGTTAACGCTAGCGACACCGCTAAGATCATCATCACCGATAAAGAGAAAGGTAACTACACGTTGAAAGACACAACGGTATTGTTCTCCATCCAAAAGAGAGCTTTGACCCTCACTTGGAGCGAAACGACCGAGTTCACTTATGACGGAACACAAAAGAGCGTTTCCGCTACGTTGAACAATGTAATCAACAACGAATGTACGTTGAAATTGACCGGCGATACCGCAACGAACGCAAATAGCTACACGGCTACCGCTTCTATCGAGGGCGCTACCACCAACTACACGTTGCCTAGCAATTTGAGCCTGAACTGGAGCATCTCCGCTGAAAAGATTTCTCCGGCTGATGATCCTGAGCATCCTAATACAAACGAGTATGTCATCAACTTGAACGCTGGTGAGACTTACACTTACGATGGTACGGCTAAGACTCCTGCCGTTGAGATCCTATTGAACGGAAAGGTAATCTCAGTTGATGAATACAACGCAGTATATGCGGACAATGTTAACGCTAGCGACACCGCTAAGATCATCATCACCGACAAACCGAACGGCAACTACACGTTGCAAGACACGATCGTATTGTTCACTATCCAAAAGAGAGCCTTGACCCTCACTTGGAGCGAAACGACCGAGTTCACTTATGACGGAACACAGAAGAGCGTTTCCGCTACGTTGAACAATGTAATCAACAACGAATGTACGTTGAAGTTGACTGGCGACACCGCGACGAACGCAAATAGCTACACGGCTACCGCTTCTATCGAGGGCGCTACCACCAACTACACGTTGCCTAGCAATTTGAGCCTGAACTGGAGCATCTCCGCTGAAAAGATTTCTCCGGCTGATGATCCTGAGC
>JAZLJL010000014.1:0-84054 GCA_045617845.1 Paludibacteraceae bacterium
GCAACAGATCTAATGTGTATCTTTGCTCCCGAGTTAACTGTTTGTACATGAGCAATACAAATGTAGTTTACTTTCGGGAGGGGACGAAGAATCTCCTCCTTTTTTTGCATTTGTATTTGCACTTCTAATTTGAACTTAGGATTTGTATTTGCACTTCTAATTTGAACTTAGGGTCTTTATCCGAGCTTTATTGATTGATTTTTGGCATGGAAGGGATTAATTCTTACATTTGTTTGACATTCATAGACAATTCAATTTTTATGTGTTCCTCATTTATATGAATGATGTTAACTTATAACCGATTGAATCGACGACGGAACAGATGACCGAAAGGCCTCGTTTTGTCAAGACAATGAGTATGGCGGGTTTCCCGGTTACATCAACATTGGCTCTCAGCCGGGCATCTTGCGAATCTTAGGCGCATAATAATTATGGGAAGTGGGTGTGTCGCCCAATCGATTAATAGTCAAAGATGTAGTGAAATGAAGAAGATATATGTTTTCCCCCTATTGTTGGTCGTCTATTGCCTCCTTTTGTTTTTGTGCAGGGAGCGTGTCTCTTGTGATGCCATATGTAGTTTCTTCACTTGTAATTGTTCTGGAGAAGGAGAGGAAAGCTGGTTCCATATCGATTCTATCGAGAATCAGCGATTTGATTATGTGGTAGGTGAGGATTTTGATTCAAGGCGATTCGGGTTCCTCACCAATGATCAGAAAATAGAAAATGGTGATCAAGTGACGTTCCCCGTCGAAATTCTCTCTTTTCGTTTGTGTGGTCGAAGAATCTTCCCTAGAAGTTTCTTTTCCTTTGGTCCGATGAAGTCAAGGAACGGGAAGGCAATCATGGGGAAAAAAGGGAAGGGGACAACCTTAGTTGGAATGAAATAAATTGATGCCATGAAGGGATTAAAAAAAATAATGTTTGTTCTATGTTATGCGGTTGCGTTATTGATACTGCTTTTGATAAAGTGCTGCGTAGTAAATATGGACATGGGTGATTATTTCCTTGTGTTTGTCTTTTTTTCGTTCGCTTATATAATATTGGTTGCCAGTATGGTATTAATCGCCTTCCTTCCTGTTCGGCGTATTAAGAAGCCGACGATGGTGGCTTGGGTTACCGCATCGGTTTTAACCATTGGTTCTCTGATTCCTTATTTTTTACTTTTTACGTATGTGCAATATTTCGGAAGATTATGTTTGGTGGATATCTTCTTTTTTCTGTTTGTCTGTTTGTTCCGTTCGTTGGCGAAGGCATGGTTGGATTAGGCATCTGATTTTTTTTTTCAAGGTAAACAATATGAAAGCGGGCTCTGTCATTTTGAGCCCGCTTTCGTTCTGTTTCATTTCTCCGTAGGTAGAAGGTGCGTTGTTTTCCTTTCGAAAAATCCTTTCGGAAAATTTGCATATCTCGTCGGAATGTTATACCTTAGGGGTAATTACACATTAACACTGAATGTAAACTTACAAAGTATGTCTTAGAGGAGACTGCTTGGGACAAGTGGTCTCCCCTTTTTCGGAGCTTTGTAAATTCAGAGTATATTTTTTCAGGCGTTGGGAGCCTTTATTAATCCCAGCCGGGCATACCCCGGCACACCCACGATAGTAGGAATGAAAGGAATAAGGTTATTCCGCATAATGCGGGACTGGATATTTTGTGTCCATGCCATTGGATAATCCTTGTTCGGGCCATTAGACGGGATGTGGATTTCCGTCAAGAGGATGTGTCATGGTGATGGTCTGATAGAGTCCACATCGATAGTTGGAGATAGAGATGATAGTGTGATTTTACGCTTGGATGCAAACGGTAAAAAGTGGGGTTTTCGTTGATTGTTTAATATGATTTAATTAATGTTGGATAAAAATAATGTTATATTATATAAAAAACCAGAAAAAAATATGATAATATACAAAAAACATGTATATTCGCATATCAAACTCAATAATTGGTAAAATAAATATCTATTAATATGTATGTGATGGATATTGCTTATTGTTATATTATATAATACGTTATAAATAAAATAAATATACAAAAATATCAAACCATGAAAATCAATGTGGATTTATTACGCTCGGCGCAAGAAAAGTTTCTGGAACCAATAGGAGATGAGGAGGAAATAAGCTTATTGTCAGTAAAGGAGCTTAGACAAAGAGTTTTTGCTTCCTCGGATTCGTCTTATAATAATTTTACGGAAGCTGAATTAAGGGCGGTAAAGGAATATATAGTTGAGCACGGAAACAGTTCTAGGGAATATAGTTTTTCACGTTTTGTCACAGTCGATACGATAGAAGCCGTACTTCGTGAGTTTGATAAAAAGGTAGATGCGAAAGGTGACTTGTTGCCTATCAAGGGAATCAGTAAAGTAATGCAGGCTCGTCTTCGGTCAAAGCTTCATATTAATGATGCCGCCACTCTTCTATACAGAGGCAGGACAATTGCGGGAAGGAGAGAAATTGCGGCTCGAATCGGAGCCAATCTCACGGATGTTGACTCATGGGTGAAGCAGTCCAATTTATGGCAATTGGAAGGCATGACTGCGGATATGGCCTACCTATTAGTTTTGATAGGGGTAAGGCATGTCAGTGATTTGAGCAACGTAGATGTGGCCAAGGCTATCCCTTATATGAAAAGTCTTAGTAGGACATTAACGGATTTTTCGTGTGACGAGGATTTGTTAACGTCTTTGATTTCTTCGGCAAAAGCATTTGCGCAATATTCCGTGTCCATTTCTGCCAGAGAGTGCCAACGGCAATTTGATGCGGTAGCAGAGAATTTTAAGGAGAGAATACGTAATACAGATAAAAAAATATCTTTTGAGGATTTCGAAAGATTCCAACAGAGTATAAAGGATATTTTTGCTAGAGAAACAAGGGAAGAGAATGTCAGGTTGGGAGCTACTGAGATTGAAACTTTAGACGGGACTCCAACATATCTGTTTGTTGATGGTTTTGATTATGGGAATGCTAAATTGGGGAATGTGAATTCTTCGATAGTATCTAACGGACTACGGTTGTTGATCAATACATGTGAGACACTACCATTCCCAAGTGTGGTGAGTGGTCAATTAGTATGCCAAAAACATTCCAATGGATTTTGTGATAATCTATGTAATGCACAGATTGAAATCATTAGCGGTATCGTCTCCACTCTGGAGGATGATGTATTGGATCAATCATTGTCCACATACACAGATAGCGAAGGTAATTTCATTCTTTGCTTACCATCGTCTTATAGTCTTAAGGATTACATCAGGATAACTGTAACAAAAAACAATAAGCAACAGACTTTTGTAAAAAGCAGAACGGAATTTCTGAAGTCCATGCCATGCTTTAACGAGTTCAACCAAAAGGATGAAGATTTCATAAAGGCGTATAAAGATTTGTTCCCTTATGTCAAGTTGAATGCCGACGTGGATTTCAACACAATAGGAGATGGGTCAGAGAGCAATAGAACTGAGAAGGAAATCGAGGCTATATACGAATATGCGGAGGCACTAAGGAAAGAGTATGTTAGGAATTTGTCTGATGACGACAGAACGGCGAAATTAGGTTCTTTGAATTTGTTGGACGACATTTTCGAAGACAAGATAGCGACCGTAACCGATTCGGGGAATGCTCTTCCGTCTGTCCGTTTGATGGGAAGTGAGGCTGATGATTTCGACGAGGAATCCACCAATAAGATCATCAATTTGAATTGTGATTCTGCTCCTGTTGAGAGTTTCTCATATTGTATGTTGCAGAGATTGATTGCCCCTTCACTGAGTATGAAGGATGTGAATGGGAAGGAGATGACATGTGAAAGGGAAAATATTTCTAGTCCACTTGATGTTGATTCCTTAAAGGACGCTTTTATTAATAATAGTTCTTCATTCCCTTTGGCAAGTACTTTAGGGATGGGATATGTCCTTAATATGCATCAGGGATGGCTCCCTGATGGTTTTTCTCTTGGCTCTCTTCTTTATTCCTTGGTGTTGGCTCCGGGTGAGGAGCAAAAGCTTATAGTAAGGGAGAATACCCAAAGCTATTTGTTGACTGACGAGGCGTTAGGAGCGGATAGTGATAAAGAGTCGTATATGCGTTCCGATAGAAGTGATGTCCAGGCTTTATACAATTATGGTGCGCAGTTGACTTCCGATGCCAATTCTTCTTATGATTATAGCACGAAGGCATCTTCATATGGAGGTGGAATAAGTGGATCGGGTGGAATGGCGGGTATTTTTGGCCTTTCAGGTTCTTTCAGCGGCGCAAGTTCAAAGAGTAGTGGAAACGCTAGTTCTGCTGCGTCTCAGACGAACAATCAGGATGAAGCTTCTTTCGCGGCGCAAACATTTCAGAATAATATCCGTACCGCATCGGAAAAATTATCTCAGTCCACTAGGGTCAGTATGAGTATTGCCACCAGCGCGCAGTCTGATTCTGTCGCAACGAAGGTGATCGCAAACCATAACCATTCGCATGCGATGACAATCCAATATTGGGAGGTCATGCGTAACTATAAGTTGGAGACTAACGTCGATAGTGTTGACCTTGTGTTGTATGTGCCTTTGAAACCGATTCAATTTTTGCCCGTCGGACAGAGTTTTGTTTATGGCGAAACGGAGTCCTCTGTTCTCAATTCGGAATCAGAGGAGAAAACGTTTGGTAAGGCTGAATTTAAAAACAGGTACTCTGTAGTGCTAAAGCATGCTACTGCTCTCTCTTCGGCTCTGCCGTATAAGTATCGTTCGGGATTGAATCTGATCCAGCAATTTGCCGCTACTCCTAATTGGGAAATGGAACCTTCTAGTGGTTCGACCAGAAAAATAGGATTCTATACGAGTGGCTTTTTCTTGGAGAATGATGACATAACCATCAATCTAGTGTTGAAAAACGGCAAAGGGAAAATTCATGGTGAGGTGAAATACGACAGATTGAAGTTGCCTAACATCTTTACGACAAGAGCTGATCTGCAGAAAGCAATCACTGAGGTTTGGAAAGGAAATCCCGGCTATGTTTCCGAATGTATCCAGAAGCGTGTTGACGATATGAATAATAGATTCGTAATATCATATGAAAAAGGTGAAAAGAAGTTGAATTTCAAGGTGGGAAAAGGTCTTGATGATTATTTCAAATTCGATGTAATGGAAGGGGGCTTGGCGTTCTATGAATTTTTCCGCGATGAATCTATCGAAATGGGGTCTTGGGGATATTTTTATAGGAATAAGTATGCAGGGGATGAAAAAATAAGTGAAAAAGATGACGAGGTTGTTGATTGTTCTTTGAAGACCCCGGTAAGTTCTCCGCTTTCTTGTGTTTTTGAAGTGCCGTCGAATGTAAATGATGATGACATTAACTATGTGGAGGTGATTTATAATCGCAATCCGATAAGTTATACATTGAGTCGGGGATTCTCCCAATTGGATGAGAATCAGATAAAAGCTTGTGTTGAAATGTACGAAGAGAAGTTTTACAATGCAAGGAATAATAAAGACAATGAAAATGAAGAGATTAAAATTGAACATTATAAATCTCTGTTACCGGAATCATTCAGGAATACTAGTGTAAACCTTACTTCGTCGTCGCTTCGTTCGCTAGGTAGTATGAAATTAGCGGATATGAAGTTTGGTGTTGGGGAGACTTCCGATACGCTTTCTCAGGCAACTATTTCTATGCCGAGTGTTATTTTCGGTTTGGAATCTGGTACGACAAAGTTGTCTGTCGTTCCCATGGCGAAGACATTGCATACTAGTGAATTCCAAAAGATGGAAGAGACCTTCCAACATATTGTATCCAATGGAATAAAATTCTCCCAAGTAATATGGAATGGTTTGACGGAGAATGAACGTGTTATTCTCCTTGAGAAATTTAATCTTAATTTGTCTAATGAGGATGTCAAGAAACTAAAAGCTGACGCTTCCGATTCAGAGGTTCAAATTCCTTTATTGAATTGTATTAATGTGAAGAAGGTGTTAGGTTATTATGGAAACTGTATGTTATTCCCGTTCACGTTCCCTGAGGAGCTTTCAGAACAGCTGGGTATGACTGCCGCTGATTTGCAAAACAGGATCTACAGATTCCATGTGAATGGCTTTAAGGCTCCAACCACAAGGATTTCGATTCCAACCAAAGGTATGGTCGGAGAAGCTGTCCTTGGAGAGTCTAATGTTAGTGAGAAGATTGATATTACGCGTTTTTGGAATTGGCAGGATTCTCCAATCAATAGTATGGAGCTCAATAATAATTATCTAAATGGCGAAGATTATTTGGATAATAAAAAGACGATGGAGATTAAGGCTTTGAATTTGGCTAACGCAGAGGCTGCGACTCCAATTACAGATGTTAATTATCTTTCCGATTTAATATCTAAACGTCCTGCGACATTCAATGACATCACAGGTCTTGACCAACTAAAGGATGTCCTCAGTGAGGGAGCGTCAAAAACTAGTGACAATTTAAGTTCTGTGATGACCTCTAATCAAGCGATGACTCAAAATGCGTTGGATTCTTTGACTCAAACGCAGAAGAGCCAAATAGAGGCGGAATCTAAGAAACAAGAGACTGCGGCTTCCCTCTTATCGACTTTGTTCGGAGGCAAAAATACCTCGGCAGCCGCTAAATCGGCAGCTGATTCGACGAAAAAAGAAACTGGTGGTGATAAGCCGGGACAAACTAATTCGAAACCAGGTGAGTCTACTCCAAAACAAGGGGAGACCCCTACTGTAGAATCAACTTCTACTAATAATAGCGCTTTCTCTGAAATGTTCGCTAGTTTAGGTGATAATGCTAAGATGAATCTTGTCTCTTCTTTGTTTGGTGCCGCTATCGGGAATGATTCTCTTTCTTTGTCAGATCAAGTGAATTCAAGCGAATCAAATAATTCATCTGAAGTTGAAGCGCTCAAACAGCAAGTTGCTGAGCTTTCAAGTCAGTTGACAAGCGAATCAAATAATTCATCTGAATTTGAAGCGCTCAAACAGCAAGTTACTGAGTTTGCGAGTCAGTTGAAAGAATTGTCTTCAAAAGTAGCTGAACAAATTTTGCAGCAGCTGGATACAGATGCAGATGCATAATAATGATATTTAATTAGCTTTCACTTAAACGGAAGTTCAAATAAACAGGAATTATGAATAAAAAAACAGATTATAATGAATTGATTAGTCAGGTGATTAGTCAGTTAGGTGATATAACAACATTAACGGAACAATCGAATGCCATGCAGAAAGCAGCTGCTGCAGACCAGAAGGTAAATCCTCGGTCTCCTGCTCCTGCAAATATCACTCAAATGGGCGGATATATTAATTTGATGCTGAAAATGCAGAAGAAAAAAATGATAGAAGAAAAAACATTACAAAAAACACTTGAGTCAATCATAGGATTGAAATCATGAACGTCGATGGGGTAGGCGGTGATACTGGCTGAGTGGTGCGTTGGAAGTTGTGTACATGGAGATTACTATGACTGCGATCGACAAAGTTATCAATTAGCTAGAAAGGCATACCTAACATTTTATGCATTAAGATAGGAAGTGAAAGCATGTTTTTAGGTAATATGGTGTCCTAGGCTTTATGGCGAATCGAAGTGGCAAACGGAGTTTTGGTTTTTTATTTGATGTTATGGATAATTGCGTCGGGCTGTTTGTTTTCTATTTGGTTCTTTCAGTTCGTTGAATGTATTGGTTTCATCGGGTATATAAGCTGTGCGAAGAATGCAATTGGGATAGCAAGACGTTGCCGAGGATTGCTGGTGGGAATTTGGATTTTTCCTATGCTAGGGATATGAATCCGGTCTTGGTGTAAGGGGCTTAGGGGAGTAGAGGAATCTATGTAGATCCTAGGTCTCTGGTTGAGGTAATGCGCGCCCATAGGAGTAGAGCCTTTTATGTGGTTTATATGTCGACCCTATAATGAATTTTAAGTGAATTTTGGACCGTGTCGGAAACGACACGGTTTTTTTTGTCTCTATTCTTCCATATATGTTGTTTGATTTCATAATGCGCTCCATACCATTCTTGGATGAGGAATGGTATGGAGTACGTTATGTTGTGGGTTATCCCCCTTCTGCCTATTTCTCCGTAGGTATCTCCTTGATGTAGACGGTGCGTTGTGGGAACGGAATCTCCACGTTGTGGGCGTTCAGTGTGTTGTAGATGATTTCCTTCGCTTTGGCGCAGGTGGAGAGCTTCGTTTCCACCAAGCCCCAGAAGGTGACGTGCAAGTTCACGCTATTGTCTCCGAACTCGTCGAGCAACACGTTGATGCCCTTGTTCGGATCTATTTGCGGTATCCCCGTCTCGTCCGCTTTGGTCAAAACGGAAAGTTCTTTCACCAGCATTTCCCTTACTTGCTTGATGTCGGATCCGTAGCTGACGCCCACGGCGAGTTTATTGAACTCATAGCCATGGTTCCTTGTGAGGTTTTTGAAGGATTTATTGAAAAGTGCGGAATTGAGGAAGGCGATGACGCATCCGTCTAGCGTGACGATTTGCGTGCTTTGGTAGGTGATGGTGTCCACTTTACCTCTGACGCCGTCGCATTCGATGTAATCGCCCACGCGCAAACGTCCTGTCATGAGCGACAATCCGTAGATGAAGTTCTCGATGATGTCCTTCATGGCGAAACCGACACCGGTTGCCAAACCTGCCGTCACGATGGAGATGCCCGATTTAGGTACTTTCAGGAAGACGAGGACGAAGATGAAGAACCCGCCCCATACGAGGATGGAGATGAGGTTGTTCGCCAAAGTGATGTTGGCGTCTCCGTTGATGATGGCATGCTCCATGCGGTAATGCTTGTAAATCGCTTTCAATCCATAGCTGATGTAGCGGCAGACGAAGAAGGTGAGTGAGATCACCAACAGTTTGAAGAGGGAGAGCTGGCACACGCCCTCCACATTGATGAAGTTCTTGTAGAACATCTGTTTGAAGGATTCCGAAAGGTCGAATATGCCTGCGGCGAGGACGATGCAGATCAGGACGGAGCTGATGATGAAGACTGGCACCAATGTCTTGATGAAGAGGTCGTATGACCATGTGATGCGTATGTGGTCGCCGCGGGTATGCTTGGTCGGATGGACCATGTCGTAGGCGAGCTGTCTGGCTTTGCGTAGCGAGAGAGTCTCGTCCTTCTTGATGGCGCGGGCCGTCAGGAAGCGGAACTCATATTTCTGGATGAGGTAGTAGATGCAGGTGATGGCTTGTATCGCCATCAGCTGGAACAACCACCAGATGAAGATCTGTACGGCGAGCAGTGAGTAGCCGCACCAGCTGGCGACGCAGCTGGAAGCCATGACCGCCAAGGAGACTACTGTATAGAGGCCGTCGCTGGTGTGTATGTTCTTTCTATGTTTCTTCAGGCAAACGGCCTGCCAAATGGTGAAGATGAGCAGAATCGGAGGAAAGAGGATGTTCACCACGCTGTTCGTCACGAAGACGATGCGGAACCCTATGATGATGAATCCCATCAGCAGGATAGGGGTGTAGATGACGAAACAGCTCTTTATTTGCTTGATGTTGGAACGGATGAGCAGGGAGAAGAGGACGGCCGAAACCAAGCAGGCGTACTCTATCAGCAAGCCGCTTGCCAACATGAAGAAGTTATGCAACGTGAAGAGTCGTAGGATCAGCAATACGACGACGAAGAGCACGAACGAGAAGGCCAGGATGTAGTATGGCTTCTTGGCGTTGAATATTTTCGTCTTGAAGCGTGCGGGCACCAATAGACGGATGATGATGTTGCTGAGGGCGAAGGCCACGATCAGATAGAAGATGACGAAGATCGCCAGTCCGATGACAATCGGTCCCCGCCATTCAGAACGGACGCTCTTGTCTTTGGGTTGCGTGTATTTCTCCAAGATATCTGATTTCGCATTGTTGTAATACGTGTCCCAATGGCTGAGGATGGTGAAGTAATCCTCGTCGCCGTTGAGGAAGATGAGGTTCTTGATGTCCGAATAGCGCTCCATGGCGTAGTCGTTCACCTTTTTCAGTCTTTGGGAGACGAATTCGTAGTGTTCGCTATCTTTGGAGACCTCGTTATAGAGGAAGACGAGGTTGTCGCGGATCACTTTCGCCAAGGCGAGGCAGGAGTCCCTGTCTTGTCTCCCTTGTTCGCTTAAAAGGAAGACGTTCTTGGAGTTGGCGCTGTCGGCGAGCGCTTTCATGTCCGTCTTGATCTGCTTGGGGAGCGTGCGGACTGAATCCACCAATTCCCCCTCCTCGTTCATCCGTATGTGGTTGATCGGGAGGATGACGGAAGTGTCGTTGGCGGCTCTTTGTTTCCGTATGCGCGGCGGAAGCATCTCAAGGATGTCGATGATGTTGTTGTAGCGGTTCACCTCCACTTTGTACATGTCCAATATCTTTTGGAACGGAACCATGTTTTGGGAGAAGTTGTTGTATTGTTGCGTCGCCTCGTGGCATGCGTAGGCGAGGTCGAACGTGTAGTCCTGTTTTTGGGAGTAGAGCATCAGGGCGGTCTGCTCGCTCTTCTGCATGGTGCTGATGAGGTTCTGATGTTGAGATTTACTTATCGAATCATATTTCTGCATAATGGTCTGCTGCTCATCGTTGTAGGTTTGCAGTTCCATGCGGAGTATGAGTAGGGTCTGTTCGAGGTTCTTCTCCTTGAGGACGGCGAAGGAGGAGAGCGCTGTCAGGAGAAGCAGGGTGGTAAAAATTATTCTTTTCATTTCTTTGGATATATTACGCATCATAAAATTAGTGGCAAAAATACAATAATAATTGACCATTCGAATTCAAGAAGATAAAAATATCTTATTTTTGCGGGACATAGATTTATTACTAGAAAATGATAACGTTTATCCTTTCGATGCTGGCTTTGGTGGCTGGCTATTTCGTTTACGGAAAGTTGGTGGAACGTGTTTTTTCGCCCGATCCGTCAAGAGTTACGCCTGCGGTCGCTATGCAGGATGGTGTGGACTACATTCCGATGCCCACATGGAAGATTTTCATGATTCAATTTCTGAACATCGCCGGAACGGGTCCGATCTTCGGAGCGATTATGGGAGCCAAGTTCGGTCCGTCCGCTTACTTGTGGATTGTCTTGGGATGTATTTTCGCCGGATCCGTCCACGACTACCTCAGCGGTATGTTGTCTATGCGCAATAATGGTGCGGGCTTGCCTGAATTGATTGGTAAGTATTTGGGACAGAAGACGAAAAAGGTGATGTTGGTCTTCACGGTATTCCTCATGCTTATGGTCGGTGCGGTGTTCGTTTACAGTCCCGCACTCATCTTGGGAGGTATGACGAATGACATAATGGACAATTCGGTATATATCTGGTGCTTTATCATCTTTATCTACTATCTGATCGCCACCTTGTTGCCGATTGATAAAATCATTGGTAAGATATATCCCCTCTTCGCCATCGCCATCCTCTTCATGGCGGTAGCCCTCGGCATCGGTCTGTTCGTGAAATGGCCCGCATTGCCGGAGTTGTTCGAGGTGGGTGTCGCTACGGACTCGTTTAATGGGACGGATGTCTTCCCTGCCTTGTTCATCACAATCGCTTGCGGAGCGATCAGCGGATTCCACGCTACCCAAAGCCCGTTGATGGCAAGGTGCATGAAGAACGAGAAATACGGACGTCCGGTTTTCTATGGCAGTATGATTACGGAGGGTGTCGTCGCACTGATTTGGGCGACCATCTCCATGTATTTCTTCTATGGCGGCGGCGCCCAGGAATTAGGTGTTGAAAACACGTTACAGGCTCCTCAGGTGGTTACCGAGGTGAGCAAAGGCTGGTTGGGCGTCTTGGGAGGTTTGCTGGCCATCTTAGGTGTGGTGGCGGCTCCTATCACTAGCGGTGATACCGCTTTGCGTTCCGCGCGTCTGATTGTGGCCGAGTTCATCCATTTGGAACAGAAAACCATTAGAAAGCGTCTTTATATCTGTGTTCCGATGTTCGCCGTCACCATGGGATTGTTATGGTTTAATATATCTAATCCTCAAGGTTTCAATGTGATATGGAACTATTTCGGTTGGAGTAACCAAACGTTGGCTGTCTTCACCTTGTGGACGCTCACCGTTTATCTGACTTTGCAGAAGAAATGCTTCTGGATCACTTTGTTTCCGGCGCTCTTCATGACGATGGTCAGTGTGACCTTCTTCTTCGTCTCTAAGGATTGTTTGGGTATGGAAGCGACGGTTGGTTATATCGCTGGCATCACCGCGATGATTGTGTCGGCTGTTTGTTTCTTCCTGTGGAAGTCCAAGCATACGTCGGTTCCCACGGATCATTCATTGCAAAAGAGGGATTAAGTGAGTAACAAGGAGAAGTATCGCCAGCTGTGTGAGCGCCATTCCGAGGTGCCGCTCTTCGCCCAATATTGGTGGATGGAGGCTATCTGTGCGGGAAAGACGTGGGACGTCCTGCTGGTCGAGGAGGATGGTGTCGTCTTAGGTGTGCTGCCATACCTTTTGGTCCGCAAATACTTCTTCAAGTTCATTCTGCAACCTATTTTTTCTAATAACAACGGAGTCCATTTTTTCTACCCGGAGGGGATGGACGAGCAGGGTAAGGATGCGTTCGAGCACAGGGTGTGCGAACGCATCCTTTCTCAGTTGGAGGGTATGGGGCTCGATTGGTACATGCAATATTTCGATCCCGCTTTCCGAATGGAGGAGTTGTTCGCTTCGCGGGGATATGGTATTTCCGACCGTGTCACGTATGTGATACCCGACATCAGCGACTTGGATGGCTTGTTCAAGCGTTTCACCTCTTCCAAGCAGCGCCACATCCGCAAGGCGGAGCGTAATGGTCTGCAGGTGGGCTGGGACATGGATGTCTCCGCCTTCTACGATTTCCATAGCGAGGCGTTGAGGCTCCGCGGCAGGAAGAACATCAACTCACGGATGGTGGAGGAGAATCTTTGCCGTCGGGCGATTGAGCGCGGGCAAGGGAAGATCATCACCATCTATGACGGCGAAGGGAATATCCACAGCGCCCTTTTCTTCGTGTGGGACGAACATTCCGCCTACTACCTGATTCCCGCCATCCATCCCGAATACAAGGCTTCTGGCGCCTCCACACTGATGGTTTGGCGCACATTGCAGTTCCTACAGGGGAAGACGTGTAGTTTCGATTTTGAGGGAAGCATGGACCCGCAGATAGCGAATTCGTACAAGCAGTTCGCGACGGAGAAGGTGATTTATCGTCAGGTGGAAAAAATCGATTCGTTCGTCGTGCGTCTCTTTAAGAAAATACGTGGGTGAAGAAACCTTTCCTTTATCCATTTCCTGTCATTATTTGCGGGGGAGAAATTCCGTTGAAAAAATTCACATTTTTTGTCTTTTCTTTTTAGTCTTCTGTAGGTTAATAATCAAACGGATTGATTATATTTGTAATATAATTGAGGAATTTAAGCCTTGATTGTGGAAAGTGTTGTCTGAAAAATAACATGGTGTTAATGAAACGAATAATAGCAATAATATTTGGTTCGGTTTTGCTGCATGGCTTATGTATGGCACAGACTTTGGAGGAATATATGGTCAAGATGATTCCATCGTCAACGCAACTCAAATCGGATATGATTTCCCAGCTGATGGCATCCTACCAGTCTGGTGGGGGACCGAGTAAAGTCGCCAATTTATACCGGGATTCCTCAATGCTTGTAGGCTATGAGCAGGATAACTTTGCCCTTTTCCAGTTGTCCGACCAAGGATATGTCTCCGTGAAGTCATGGAGAATTTCCGATTCGGTTCAGGTATTCGGATTTAGTTCATGGGTATGTGGAAACATGTGCGACGGGTGGTGGCGTTTCCAGTCGACGGGGAAGAAGATAGTTCCCTTCCCGGCTGTGGATGTCTCCGATTTTTTCGACATGGACTCTTTGATGGCGGATGGGTTGACGGTCGATTCGTTGTCCGGCAGGTTCGAGATGGAATTCCTCCACTGCGAGTTCAGCAAGGGTGACAGCGTCCATATCTATTGCGACACGGAGCGTTATTTGGAGGAGGATAGAAGGAAAATATATTCGAAATATTTCAAGGGGAATAGGATTTCTTTACTGCCGATCGATGGGGAGTTCAGGATTGTGGCGGTCAAGCGGGACGAGCGATTCAACGAGATCCATTAACCAGTTATGACAAATATAGAAACAAATATAAATACATTTTTTATGAGTAGATATGTCAAACTAGTCTTTGCTATTCTCATCATCGCTTTGACGGCGGGGTGTAGCAAAAAGGCGGCACCGTCTGATGACTCCAGGTATTTGGAGTATATCAACAGTTATCCGCGGGAGAGAATTTCGCGCCATTCGGCCATTCGTGTAGTATTAGCCCATCCTTCCGACAAGGCGAAACCGGGTCAGGTGGAGGAGGAGAACCTCTTTGTCATGGAGCCAAAGGTGGAGGGTTCCACCTATTGGGTGGATAATTCCACGATCGAGTTCCAGCCTAAGGAGATGCTGGAGCGCGAGAAGGAGTACCGAGTCACTTTCATGTTGGGCAAGGTGGCTGACTTGGACGGACAGAAGGATTTGAACGAGTTTACGTTCTCTGTGCAGGTCGTAAGGCAGAACATGAATGTGATGATCGATGAACCTCAAATCATGGATGGAGGCGGATACCAAGTGAAGGGTTATGTCTCTTTGAATGATACGGAGGAGTTGTCCGACCTCCAGTCTTGCTTTACCGCTAAGATGACCGCGCCTGAGAAGAAGGCTTTGGATATGGAATGGACTGTCGGTGCCGGCAATGAATACACCGAATATAGGAATATTTATTCGTTCGTAATCACCGGATTCGGCCAGAACGTCAAGAAGGATATTCTCGCCGAGTTGGCATGGGATGGAAAGAACATTGGTTGCGACGTGAAGGAGTCTTCCGAAATTAGCATCCCTTATATCCGTGAGTTCAAGGTGACGAACCTAAGCGTCGTGAACGGTGAGCAGTCTTATTTGAAGCTTTTCTTCAGTAAGTCCATTCGACCGAACCAGGAATGGCGAACCTACGTGAATACGAATGCCGGGAATGTCTCTTATGTGCGTGAGGGAAATGTCCTGAAAATCTTCCCGGAGAAGTTGAACTTCGAAACGGCGAAATTGAACATCTTTGCCGGATTGCAGAGTGAGGACGGGGAGAAAACTTTGCGCGATACGGTTTTGTCGTACAGCTTCTCTAGTTTGAAGCCGGCTGTCCGTCTGGTGCGTAGCGGAGTCATTTTACCTTCCACGGATAAGGCTACCTTCCCTTTCCAGGCGGTTAACTTGAAGTCGGTGGATGTCAGTGTGATAAAGATTTTTGAGAATAACATGTTGCAATATCTCCAGACGAATAAGATGGATGAGTGCAACCAATCCGACATGAGGCGTACCGCTCGTCTTCTTTTCCAAAAGAAAGTTGATCTGAATGCGGAAAACGAAATGGCTTATTCGCAGTGGCGGACCTATTCCTTGGATCTTTCCCAATTGGAGAAAGAAGATCCGGGTGCCATGTACCGCATCATCCTCTCTTTCAAGAGGGCTTATTCTACTTATCCGTGTGAGATTACTGATTCGATAGACGATAGTAACCATGACTATAGTGGCGTCGAGGGATTCGAGGATGGCGGAAGCGATGAAGGTTATTATTATTGGGATTATTATTACGAGGATTCTGACGAGCCTGTCAGGGGTGATTACTCGTATGTTTGGAGCGAAAGGGACGATCCGTCCAAGATCTCTTATTATTTGTATGGTAGGAGTGTCGCGTCTAATGTATTCGTCTCTAACTTCGGTATCATCGCGAAGGGTGGAAAGAGTAATTTCTTCGATGTCATCGTGACGGATATCCTTACCACGCAGCCTGTGAGTGGCGCGAAAGTGAAGTTCTATGATTATCAGATGCAGCAGATCTCTGAGGAAAGTACGGATGCTGATGGCTTCGTGAAGGCTAAGCTTGCGAGGACTCCATCGTTCGTCGTGGTCGAGAAGGATGGCCAGAAGGGTTATCTTCGCATGCGTGACAACTCGGCGTTGCCGCTCTCTTCGTTCGATGTGGGTGGCGCAAGCTCCTCGAAGGGAGTGAAAGGCTATGTCTATGGCGAGCGTGGCGTTTGGAGGCCAGGCGATACGTTGAACCTTTCGTTGATGATCCAGGATGCGGACGCTACTCTTCCTGAGGGGCACCCGATCGTGATGGATTTGAGGACGCCCCGCGGACAACGTTATGCCCATACGGTTCAAAAATATGACCCTGCTAATTGCATCTACAGTTTCAGGGTGCCTACGAAAGAGGATGACCAGACTGGTAACTGGCATGTGATGTTCACCATCGGTGGCTCTTCTTTCCATAAGAGCCTTTCCGTCGAGACGGTTAAGCCGAATAGGATGAAGGTGAAGTTGAACACGACTCACCCAGTCCTCTTCTCCGGTAATAGCGAGAAGATTTCCGTCCATTCGGAATGGTTGCATGGCGGCCGCGCCAGTGGCAAAGGGGTGAACGTCACCATGAAATACAGACGCAACCCTAATCCGTTCCCTAAATATTTGGGTTACATCTTCGAGTCTCCTTCGGCGAGCGATTTCTCAGGACAGGAGAGTACGGTGATTGATGATATGACCGACTCTGAGGGTGATGTCGAGAAGATGGTCACGATGCCTAAGTTGACGAAAGCCCCTGGTATGTTGCAGGCAACCTTCACCACCCGCGTGGATGAGGGTACCGGAGACAATAGCGTGAATTACACGAATGTGCCTTTGTCCCCTTACCATCGTTATGTGGGCGTGAAATATCCAATCAAACCTGGCCATAAATATGTGACCACGAACAAGGACCAAGTGTTTAAAGTGGTCTTGTTGGATGAAAACGGGAAACCTCTTAACGGCGAAGGCATATCCTTCAAGTTGTATAAAATGAGATGGCATTGGTGGTGGGATTCTGACGAGGAGGAGTCTTACTACACCGAAAACGTTTCCCGTGAGCCTTATTTCGAAAAGAATAATATTTCCGTGAAGGATGGCGAGGCTTCGGTTGTTGTCAGGGTGCCTGACTCCGATTGGGGTAGATATTTGCTTGTCGTCAAGGATGGCAAGGATGGTCATGAGGCGGGTAGCGTCATGTACTTCGATTGGGAGAATTGGTATTCCCGTGCCCAGAACGATGGTTCAACCGCGGCGACGTTGCTCTCCTTCAATCTGGATAAGGAGACTTATAAGGTTGGTGAGAAGGTGAAGGTGACTTTGCCTACCCCTGAAAAGGGACGTGTCTTGGTTACCGTGGAGAACCGTTCCCGCGTGCTCTATTCCAAATGGGTGGACGCGCAGTTGGGTACTACGGTGGTTGATGTGGATGTCACCGAGGATATGTTGCCTAACGCTTATCTCTACGTGAACTTGTTGCAACCTTACAACAAGACGGAGAATGACCTTCCTATCAGAATGTATGGCGTGAAGAATTTCATGGTCGAGAGTTCCGAGAGTCTCCTCACCCCTGTCATCAAAATGGACGATAGCGTCGAGTCCGGCAAGGAGTTCAGCGTCACCATCAACGAGAAGGATGGCAAGGAGATGTGTTATACTTTGGCCATCGTCGATGAGGGTCTGTTGGACCTCACCAACTTTAAGACGCCTAATGCGCATGAAGAGTTCTTCAAGCGTGAAGCGCTCGGAGTGAACTCTTGGGATATGTATGATTTGGTCATCGGAGCCTATGGTGGTAAGATCGAGCAGATTTTGGCTATTGGTGGTGACCAGGCTTTGAACCGTGATGGTATGAACAAACGTTTTGAGCCTGTCGTCAAGTTCTTCGGACCTGTCAACTTGAAGAAGGGTGAGTCTAAGACTCATAAGGTGGTGTTGCCTACTTACTTCGGCTCCGTGCGTGTCATGGCGGTTGCGGGTAACAAGAAGGCGTATGGTAGCGCCGAGAAGGCGGTCAAGGTGACGAAGCCTTTGATGATTTTGCCGACCGCTCCGCGCGTCATCGGTCTGAACGAGGAGTTCACCGTTCCTGTGAGCGTCTTCGCCATGGATGGCAAGAAGAAGAATGTGACCATTTCCATCGCTTCCGGTGATAAGATCTCTGTGGAAGGACAATCTTCCTTCCAGGAGAGCTTCGACGCCAACGAGGATAAGATCATCACCTTCAAGATGAAGACCAAGACTTCCATAGGTAAGGAGAAGATTACCATCACCGCATCTGATGGAAGCAATAAGGTGACGAGCGATATCAATTTGGATGTCCGTAACCCTAATGAGCGCATTACGAAGACTAAGATGATAGAGTTGCCTGCCAATAAGGAGATCGATTGCCCTTATGAATTGTTCGGTGTGGATGGTTCTAACCAGTTGGTGTTGGAGCTTAGCTCGATGCCTTCGTTGGACTTGAGCCGTAGCTTGTCTTACTTGATCGGTTACCCTCATGGTTGCGCTGAACAGACCTCTTCCAAGGCGTTCCCTCAATTGTTGTTGCCTGAGATCATCGAGATGACTGATGACGAGAAGAAGGAGTGTGACCAACATGTGAAGGAGGCTATCTTCAAGTTGAGCCAGATGCAGATGGGAAGCGGCGCCTTCTCTTATTGGATGGGTGGAAATTACGATTATCCTTGGGTGACCACTTATGCCGGCCACTTCCTCTTGGAGGCTAGAAACCATGGATATAATGTCTCTAACACTGTGATAAATAATTATTTGTCATACCAAAAACGCATGGCTTCCTCTTGGTCTTACCGAGACAACAGCGACAACACGTTGGAGCAAGCCTATCGCCTTTACACTTTGGCTCTCGCGGGCAAGGCCGACTTGAGCGCCATGAATAGGTTGAAGGACAAGAAGTTGGACAATGTCTCTAAGTGGCGTCTGGCTGCCGCGTACGCTTTGTGCGGCAAGAAGGATGTGGCGAAGAACTTGACCAATTCTTTGTCGGATGAGGTAAGGACTTATTCTTACAGTGACGTCACTTTCGGTTCTACGTTGAGGGATAGGGCGTTGATCTTGGACGCTATGTCATTGATCGGAGCGAACAGCACCTCCACCTTTGGATTGCTGAAGAAGATGTCCGAGCAACTGAATAGCGGAAAGCAATATAGCACCCAGGAGTTGGCCCAGATTTTGGTGGCCTTCTCCCATTATGCTAAACAGCTTAAGATAGACAAGAAAATCAATGCGGCATGCGTCAATGATGGTAAATCCGTTTCGTTCGTTTCCGAGCGTGGCGTTGTAAGAAAGGCCATCGAGGTGAAGGGTACGGGTAATCAGTCGATGAAGATTAAAAACAACGCTTCCAATCCGTTGTTCGCTTCCGTGTTCACTTCCGGTATTCCTATCGAAAACGCTGGCGGCGCCTTTGAAAATGGTATGAACATGCGCGTCAACTACTATGATTTGGATGGCGATTTGATCTCTGTCGATAAACTTGCGCAGGGAACTGACTTCTTGGTGAAGGTGACCGTGAGGAACACGTCTTCTTACGACAATTATCAGGAGGTGGCCTTGACGCAGGTATTCCCTTCTGGTTGGGAAATCCAGAATGACCGTCTGAACGAAGGCTCTGATGATTCGGAGAATTATAATTACAGGGATATCCGTGACGATCGTGTGATGACTTATTTCTCTTTGAGACCAGGCCAGAGCAAAACATTCACGGTTAAGCTCCACGCCTCTTTCATCGGAAGATATTTCGCTCCGGCTTTCGTCTGCTCTTCGATGTATGATAGCGAAATCTGCAGCCGTAACCTCGGCTACTGGACTGTCGTCGGCGAGGAATGATAAATTAATTGGTTGGGAGACTGCCGCGCCGACGTGCGGTGGTCCCCTTCCTTTTTCGTCTCCAATCTTAGTGGTTGTTAGATGGACGTTGAAAAAAATGGTTTATATTTGTAGTCTAAATAAGGGGAGGATTCCCTAAGTAATAATCGTAATCGTATTAGTATGGATAAGAATAGCATTAATTTATTTTTAGCTAAGAATTCAGGTTGTTTCGAGGAGATGCATTTGCCTAAGATCGCTTCTGGTTTGGAGATGATTCCTGATGAAAAAGCTTCCTTAGTATTGGGTGCTGATTTCAAGAAACCGATTCATATGTTGCTGGTCTCAATTGCGGGCGGAACTTTGGGTATCGACCGTTTTAATTTGGAACAGACCGGACTCGGTGTGTTGAAGTTGCTTTCGTGTGGCGGATTTGGTATCTGGGCGATTGTCGATTTTTTCCTGATTCAATCCGAGACGAGAGAATATAACGCGAAAAAAATCATTGAGCTGATTAATTCATTGTCGACTAAAACACAGCGTCCTTCCACAGAGAACCGTGTGAATACTGGCGCGATGGAATCTCAACCTGAGGTTGTCAATGCTCCGCGAATCGATACACCGCATGTGGAGAATGTCGATCTTGGCGAGAACTCGAACAAATTGCCCGAGTTGGACGTCCCTTCTAGTCATTTGCCTGGTCAGGAGAATCCGAGCGATTACGCTCCTAAGGACGATTATTCGAGATTTGCGCCAAAGTCTGACAGTCAATATTGATTTTCAGGTTATTATTATCGGACAAACTTGGCTTCGTTTAATTCAAAACGTTCGTTCTTACTCTTTTCGGGCACGCTCTTGTTGGTCGCTTATGTTTGGGTGACGATAAACATGTTGCTTGACGATGGAGAAGGTTTTATTGTTTGTCCGTTCCGACGCGTCACTTCGCTCCCTTGTCCGGGTTGTGGATTGACGACGTCTATCGTAGGATTATTAAGAGGTGAGGTTGCCGATGCCTTGTGTGTGAATCCTTTGGGAATCATCGCCCTTTTGGCGTTGGTGGCCTCTCCTTTCCTTTTGGCGCTGAAGCCAGACAAATGTTTTGAATGGTGGAGTAAGTTCGAGCAATCGACGTCGAAAGGGAAAGGGTTATTAGTGCTTTTTTTAGTGATAGGACTGGATTGGTTGTATTTGTTAATTCATTCGATGTATGGAAGGTTATAAGATGACAGAGACTCAGAAGGAGTCAGCTATAAATGGTTATTTGATGTCTTTGGCGGTGTTTGCCACAACGATGCCGATTCCTATCATTAATTTGTTCGCGAACATCATTTATTACTTGAGGCGTAGGAAAAGCCAATATATCTCTCGTTGGCATAGCATGAACGCTTTCGTCTCCCAATTGCCTCTCTTTTTCATCAATTCCTTCACTTGGTATTCCGTCTGGAGGATTGCCTGGGGCGAATGGACACTGAACAATTATTTGGTGGCCTATTACATTTTGGCTGCAACCCTGAACATCGCGGAAATCGTTTTGTCTGTCATTTGTTGCATCAAGGTGAAGAATGGGAAAGATGTCGATTGGGTGATTATTTCTCCTTTGTGCCACATTTTTTGTGGTAAGAAGTCGTGGGACGTGTGGACGATGAGTTGGGTTCCTGCCGAACCGGTCTTCTTTGAGCTTGCTGAAAAGGCGAAGAAACAGATTGTCAACCATACCTTATATTTGGTTGGTGGCCTATTGGTCGCTTTCTTCTGTATCTCGAAAGTCTTGTTAAGCAGTGAAAACGAATATCCTCGAATTTCCATGTTCGATTATATCGAGGAGGCGGTATATAATTCCCAAGTGAATGGCCATGAGGTGAATGATCCGAAAGCTTCCAAGTATTTGACCGATTGTGTCGATCATTTGCGCAAAGCGAATGGAATTGATAGCGTGACGGTCTATTTGGTGAAGAGCCGTGAAGTGAACGCTTTCGCTTATTGCGGAAGGAATCTGGTCGTTTATACGAAGTTGGTCGAGACCTGTGACACGGAGAACGAACTGCTTTCCGTCATTGGCCATGAGTTGGGGCATATCGAGAAAGAGCATGTCACCAAATCCGTGAAGAAGAACATGGGTATCCAAATCCTCTTCGCGGCCTTAGGCAACAACCTCTCTTCCCTTGCGTCCGACCTCACTACGAACCATCTGTCTCGTAAGTGTGAACGTCAGGCGGATGCGCTTTCCGTTCAATACCTTTATAATGCCGACATTGATCCTTCCGGTTTCGCCACTTTCATGAAAAAGATCCTTACGGGTACCTTTGCTGATAATATTTCTTTTATTTCCAACCATCCCGCCACGCAGGAGCGTATCGACGAGAGCCTTGAACGTGTGGCTAAGTTAGCCCCTAAAGAGTATAAGACTGTCCTCACCGAAGAGGAATGGACTGAGTTCAAGGATTTGGCGGCCAATGCGGGCACGAAGCCTTATTCGCCTAAAAAACGCTCTTGGGATTTTGACGACGACGAAGAGGATGAGGAAGAAGAGGGTGACGTGGAGGAGTAGGTTCGGTTGTAGAACTCCTTATTTTGGCACTTCCCTCATCGATATTGCCATTGTTTTCTTTTGTTCACGTTTTCTATATTTTGGATAAGAAATATTGTGATTTTTCTATGCGTGCTGATATGCATGTATTTTATTAGTATATTTGCGTTGTTAGACGTATATCTTGTTTGTTTATCTTCCCCGAAGGGAAGATGGCTGATAACGAAAGTATAGATTTATATAGTTGGTTTTTTAGAATTATTTTGCTAGTTGTAGTCTCTGGTTTTTCGAAGATGAATTAGTGGGAGAGAGGCTCTATTATTATGTAAAACATATATGCGCTATTATTTTGGATTATGAAAACGAAGGTATCAATTATTGTTATTGGACATAATTCTTGGCATTACTTGCAAAAGAATTTTGCCTCCCTGGATTTCTTGATGAACGATCCGGACGTGGAGATTATATATATCGATAATGCGTCGGTCGACGAGACCCGCGCGGCGATTTCATACTCTTATCCATCCGTAAAAATGATTACTTGTGCCACTAACCAGGGTATTGCGGCTGCCCGTAATGTGGGGCTGGTCAACTCTTTGAGCGAATATGTTCTCTTCTTGGATAGTGATACGGAGATGAACGAAGAGGCTTTCCACGCCATGGTGGATTACATGGATAACCATGAGGATGTCGGCGTGTGCAGTTGTAAACTGATCGGACAGGATGGCCTCCCTCAAGCTAGCTGCAAACATTTCCCTACCCGTGTCGGCATCACGAAGAGTGGCATCCATAATATTTTGGCGCGTTCCGGTTATAATGTTTTTCCGGAGTCTTATGCCAAGACCCTTTATCCTGCGGAACAAACTGAAGGTAAGGATCCTATCGAGGTCGATTTCGTCATCGGCGCTTGCCAAATGATTCGTAGGAAGGCGCAGGTGAAGGTGGGTTTCCTCGACGATCGTATCTTTTATGGTCCTGAGGATGCGGACTTCTGCCGCCGTCTCACAACCGTCGGTTACAAGACGGTCTATTTGCCCTATGTCTCCATCAACCATGATTACCAACGCCCTATTTCGCAGAAGTTCTTCTCGCGCCAGACAATCAGGCAAATCAGAGGCTATAGCTTCTATTTCAGAAAGGTGGTCAAGGAGAGAATCAGAGGCGGTAAGATTGACGTGATCACGAAAAGACAAGCCAGGAGAGGTCTGTTTTGATTTGGTTCAGCAACATTCTCCTAATTCGGGGATGCTAAACTTGCATTCCGCTTCTTCTCCGTTTTCATATAGGTAGGTGTCGTCTTTCGGACTGTAGATGATGATGCCTGTTGTATCTTTTTCTTTCAGAACTTCATTCGTCGCTCCTTTGTATTCGATGTTTTCATAGGTGAATTTTAGGATATCTTTCGACACGAGTTCATAGGATTTCGAGGAGGACGACGAATTGTAGTCTGTCGTTCCGTCTTCGTTTGGTTCCGCGTCAATTTTTTCTGAGGAATAAGTATAGAGAAGATGGCCGCGCAAATCGTATGTCCCTGATTGGATGTTTGTGCCGGCGTCACATGCACAAGACCAATTGTATTCTAGCAACAGGGCGCCTGTTCCCGATGACATATGATTTATTCCGCAACCGAGTATTATTGAACCGGAAAGTAGATGTGGTTTTTTCTCTATTAGTTTGTATTCTCCTTGCTCTTTTTGATATAGGAGATATCCCAATACGATTCTTTCTTCCACTTTTGAGTAGAATTCGTAGCAGAGGAACGAGTCGTTTTCGAATTCGTAAAGCCTCGTGAGTTCGGATATGTTCTTGAGCCTTTTTGCGATTATAGTAGAGTCTTCGTTTTTCAAATAAATATCTTGTTTCGCATATTCCCCTGTATATTTATCCGTGTAATATGACTCGTCTTTGGGTTTGAAGAAGTGCGCGAGGCTATCGAATAATTCATTGTATCTTTCCGTTGTGTATTGGGGAGTGCTGGAATCCACATAGAACGGTTGATCGTTTTCGTTCATTTGGGTGGTTGGGGTGTCCGCTTGTTGCTGGTCGTCTGCGGGTTCGGCGACGACTGTGTTCTCTTGCTCTCTCTCTTGTTGGACGGGTGTGGTATTCGTGTCGCAGGAGAGAAGGGAAAAACATAAGAGAGGGAAAATGAAGCTTATTTTGTTCATGGTATTTTTTTTCAAAAATAGGGAAAGTATTGTACTAAAACAAAAGGTTTTATATTCAAAGTTATTATGTTTACGGATGGCTTTCCCATATGAATTTTGAGCCTTCAACAATAAAAAAGGTCACTCCATTTCGGAGGTGACCTTTTTTCGTATAGTTCGGAAACTTATTAGATGAGTTTCTCCAATTTGCTGACGTTGTCTGCGATTACTTCATCCGGCAGCACGTAGTTGGTCAAGTCGCCTGAGATGAATTGGTCGTAGGCTGTCATATCGATCAAGCCGTGACCGGACAAGTTGAAGAGGATAACCTTCTCTTTTCCTTCCTCTTTCGCCTTTTTCGCTTCGCGGATGGCGGTGGCGATGGCGTGTGAGGATTCTGGTGCCGGAATGATTCCTTCTGATCTGGCGAAGAGGGTAGCTGCCTCGAACGTCTCGATTTGAGGGATGTCCACACCTTTCATCATACCGTCTTTGATTAATTGGCTGACGATGGAGCCCGCTCCGTGGTAACGCAATCCGCCTGCGTGGATATGCGCTGGTGCGAAGTTATGTCCCAATGTGAACATAGGCATCATCGGCGTGTAACCTGCCTCGTCTCCGTAATCGTATTGGAAGATACCTCTGGTCAGCTTAGGGCAGGAAGCCGGTTCAGCCGCCAAGAACTGGGTCTTCTTTCCGTCGAGGATGTTGTGTCTCATGAACGGGAAGGAGATTCCGCCGAAGTTGGATCCACCGCCGAAGCAGCCGATGACCACGTCAGGATATTCGCCTGCCATCTCCATCTGTTTCTCCGCCTCAAGACCGATGACGGTCTGGTGGAGTGTCACATGGTTCAAAACGCTACCCAACACGTATTTACAGTTTGGTGTCTGCATCGCCAATTCCACAGCCTCCGAGATGGCTGTACCCAAACTACCTTGGTAGTTCGGATTGACGGTCAGGATATCCTTTCCCGCACGTGTGCTCATACTAGGCGAGGCGATCACTTGCGCGCCGAATGTCTGCATGATGGAGCGGCGGTAAGGCTTTTGGTGGTAGCTCACTTTTACCATGAAGACCGCCAATTCCAAGCCGAACGCTTTTGCCGCGTAGGAGAGTGCGGCGCCCCATTGTCCCGCACCCGTTTCGGTCGTGATGTTGGTCACGCCCTCTTTTTTACAGTAGTAGGCTTGCGCCAATGCGGAGTTCAATTTGTGTGAACCGATTGGGCTGACGCTCTCGTTCTTGAAGTAGATGTGCGCTGGGGTGTCCAGTGCCTTCTCCAAGCCGTATGCTCTCACCAATGGGGTGGAACGGTAGTTCTTGTAGAGGTCGCGCACCTCTTCCGGAATGTCGATCCAAGCGTCGGTCGTGTTCAATTCCTGTTCTGAACATGCCCTGTTGAAGACAACGCACATCTCGTCGAGCGTCATTGGCTTCTTCGTTTTAGGGTTCAACATCGGAAGTGGCTTGTTCTTCATGTCAGCCACAATGTTATACCATTGCGTTGGTATCTCGTTTTCCGTCAAGAAAAATCTTTTCTGTTTTTCCATTTGATTATGTTATTTAATTATTTCTTACTAGTTGAAATAAAAAAGAAAAACCGCAGACCTTGGAGGCATGCGGTTTCGTATTTTGTTCGAACAATGAATAACGTCGACTTACTGATCCTCCATTTGAATTAGGACCAGCGCCACCAACGTCTGATATTGTTCTTCGAATTATTCATTGAAATACTTTTCTTTTTTATTCGATGCAAAGTAATACTATATTTTCCAAACCTCAAAATGTTTTTTGAAAAAAATAGGATGCCTATGAGGCGTTTTTATTGTTCGTTAGAGAGGGAAATGTATTGTGTCGCTGTGGTATTGTATTGATTTATAATTATTTACGCAATTACAATCATCCCATATAAGCCGTTTGATGGAGTGTTTGAATAATAAGATAGATGGGGTGAATCGGGTGTTATTTGTCTCTTTCGTAATTCAGTTCCACGGCTGACGCCTCCATTTTGAATGGGACTGGGGGATGGATTTTCCGCACGGAAGTGCGCATGGATTCGATTTGTGGGTATTGTGTGGTGATTGCTTTTTGGATTCTCCAAGCCACGTTTTCGATGAGCTGGGAGGGTTTAGCCATCTCCAGTTTGATGAGTTCGCAGATTTCGGCGTAATTGATGGCTGCGTTGAGGTTGTCGGTCTGTGCGGCTTCGGAGAAGTCGTAACCGATTTTGAGAGAGACGCTATATTCTCCGCCCACGATGTTTTCCGTGGGGATGGCGCCATGGTAGGCGAAGATTTGTAGGTTGTCGAGGATAAGGTAATTCATTCCGCTGTTTTTTGGAAAAAGGTGAAGTTCACATGGCCGTACTTCCTATGTTCGAGGAAGTTGGGATGGTTTTCGAAACTGAATTCCTTCGGGTGTTCCAATATCAGGATTCCATCGTTGTTCAGCAGGTCGTTTTGGAACACGAGGTCGGGGATTTCCTTGAGGCGAGGATGGTCGTAAGGCGGGTCGGCGAAGACCATGTCGAATTTGGACCCGCACCTCTCCACGTATTTGAAGGTGTCTCCCTTGATGGCGTTGATTTCGTCGGCGTGGAGTTCTGATAGTGTCTTTTTGATGAAAGCGTAGTTGATGGAGTTCATCTCTATCAGTGTGACGCTTGGGCAACCTCTGGAGGCGAATTCCAGGCTGATGCTTCCGGTACCGCCGAACATGTCCAGTACTCTGGTCTCTTCGAAGTCGATACGGTTGTTGAGTATGTCGAATAGTGCCTCCTTCGCCACGTCGGTTGTGGGGCGGGCCTTTAGGTTTTTGGGAGGCGAGAAATGTTTCCCTTTGTATTTTCCGCTAACTATACGCATGCCGGTAAGTCGAAAAGTATGGATTGTTTATTGCAGATGTCGGCTTTCGCGAATAGTTTCCCCAATTCGATGTTGGGGTGCGTGTCGACTTTGATATTGCTCACATATTTGGAGAGTTTACCCACGGCGTTGTCTTTCTCCGTCAACTCTCCCCGCAAAGTGATTTTTGCTTTGTATGGGTCTAATTTGAGTTGGTCGAAGACGTTCAATGTGAAATAGAGGAACTCTTCGTCGTTTTTACGGGGGAAGGTGTTGGCCATCTGTAGGGTGTTGTCTTTGACAACCACGATGTCCGAAAAATTGTTTCCCATGTATATGCCGACAGATTCTTCTCCGGTCTCCTTGTTGCGCATCATGGTTTGGGTGGCGAGTATGCTTTGCCTATGGATGAAGCGTATGGAGGGGAACCTATCTGACAGCAAATCGGCGAGTTCTGTCCGGACTCCATGGAGGAGGATGGCGTCGCAGAACTCCAAGGGGTCTTGCGCCACTTTGGCTGTGGCTGTGTCTCCGTCGGTGCTGAACTTCCAATAGGCTTGTTTGTCGGTTTCGTTGAATACGGCGGAAGGCATGAGGGTGTATTCCCTATTGTCGTTGAGGAAGATGGTCTCGCTGTATTTCCGTCGTAGCGAATCCAGCTTGTTGATTTGCTCGGAGAATTGTTGGAGGGGACTTTTCCCGTTTTCCGCTATGCGGCAAAAATAGAGAGGGCGCCTTTCCTTATGGGAAGCCACGACAAAACAAAATCCATCCGGCAACAACCGAATGGATAATGTATGATTAGGCGAATTCGCCGGGTCGAAGGATGACTCCGCTATTTCGATCATAAGATTACTCCCAGTTTCCTGAGTTATTGTTTGGTGAAGAAATGTCGCCCACTTTCAAACCTGCGAATTTAGTAAGTGTTTTCGCTTTTGCGTTGAGGTTGACGATTTCTTGTTTGTTCAAACCGTTCAAGTATGTGTCGTAAGGGACGCTAGCTTCGAACAATGGAACAACGACTTGTGATTTGGTGGTGAACATTGTAGCCTTCAAATCAAATTTAGCTTGGCCATTGGTGAAAGGAACCAAGTCGAGCGTGTCTGCGTTGAAGTTAGCTCCGAAGATGGATGCCTTCACGCTTACGAAGTTGGTATCACGACGGAAATTGGTCATGAAGGAATCGTAATCGCCGATGCCATATTTAGATGCGTCCTCAGGCAACAATTGGAGAGCGATCTCTTCAGTCAAGCCTAATTTCAATTGTTCATCGGTCAATTCACCCTTTTTTGCGACTTTAGGAATCACACCGTTATTGATGAAGTAGATCAAATCGCTCATTTTATCCGCATATTTTTCGTTTGCCTCGCAATATGCGATTTGGGCTTTACGGATATTGACCAATTTCTCGATGACAACTTGGTCGCGGCTAGCTTTTTCTTCTTCGAATTCAATTGGGTTTTTCACACTTCTATAGCACATGTACGCTAAAAGAACTGAAGCGACGGCTAAAAGGGCTATAATTACGTTTTTCATATTATTAAAATAATTATTTTTGTTTCGATTTTTATTCAAAGCACAAAAATAAAAAAAAAGGTTTTAACAAGGTGTTTAATCCTAAGTTATTTTAAAAAAAAGTGATGAAACGCTTCCTTTCGGACAAAATCAGAACTGCATTTGAGCATGAGCCTACTTCCCAACAGGGTGAACTGATCGAGGCGTTAAGTTCTTTTGTGGTGGATGGGTTGGACCATCTTTTCCTTTTGAAGGGATATGCGGGCACGGGAAAGACGTCGGTCGTCTCCGCCTTGATCAAGGTGATGGACGAGCTGGAACAGCCTGTTGTCTTGATGGCGCCGACGGGTCGTGCCGCTAAGGTGTTGGCGTCGTATTCCGGTCATCATGCCTACACCATCCATAAGAAGATTTACCGTCAAAGGGTGGGAGGGAGCGTCGATGACGATTTCTCTTTGAATGTCAATCTGCATAAACATACGCTTTTCATTGTCGACGAGGCCTCTATGTTGGCGAATGCGGGTGATTCCGCTTTCGGCACGGGGAACCTTTTGGATGACTTGATGACTTATGTCTATGGCGGAGATGGCTGCCGCGTCGTCTTGGTGGGCGATACCGCGCAGTTGCCTCCGGTAGGTCAGGCTGAGAGTCCCGCCTTGTGTTCCGATTTCATGATGGGTTATGGCTTCCCTGTGGATGAGTATGTGTTGACCGATGTGGTGAGGCAGGCGAACGAGTCGGGCATCTTATACAATGCGACGAGCCTACGGTTGATGTTGATGCAGGGGTTCGAGGGCGCGTTCCCTAAGGTGGATATGGATTTCCCTGACATCAAGAAGGTGTCGGGTGAGGATCTTATAGAGGAGATCTCTTCCGCTTACGGACGTGATGGAATGGACGAGTCGATCATCATCTCGCGATCGAATAAGCGTACCAATATCTTCAACGAGGGTATCCGTAATAGGATTTTGTACCGTGAGGAGGATTTCTCTTCGGGTGATTGGGTGATGGTGGTCAAGAACAACTACTTCTGGGCGAAGCAGACGGATGGCAAGCTGGATTTCATCGCGAACGGCGACATCGCCGAGGTGCGCAGGACACGCAGGCGGAGCGACGTGTATGGTTTCCATTTCGCGGAGGCGACGCTCTATTTCCCTGATTACGATATTGAGATCGAGGCGAAGATTTTGTTGGATACGCTCCGTAGCGAATCGCCTTCGCTCACCTATGAGGAGAGCAACCGCCTCTTCCAAGCGGTGCAGGAGGATTATATGCACATAGGCAATAAGCGGGAGCGCATGAAACAGATGAGGGAGGATCCTTTCCTGAACGCGCTGCAGCTGAAGTTCGCTTATGCCGTCACTTGCCATAAGGCGCAGGGTGGACAGTGGTCTAATGTTTTCTTGGACAAGGGTTATGTGACGGAGGAGATGGTGAACGCCGAGTATCTCCGTTGGCTCTACACCGCCTTCACGCGGGCCACGAAAAAATTATATTTGATTAATTGGGACTGAAAAACAAGTTTGGTTTTGTCGGCCATATTCAGTGTTTAGGGTTAACTACCCAATAAAAATACAATTTATTTGGGGGTGTTTTTGCCCTGAAACTTTCGCGTAAAAAGCTATCAGTTATTTATAAAGAATGATTATCTTGCCGCCAAATCAGTTGATAGACACATATGAAAATTCTCGTTGTGGAAGATGAACCGTCTTTATGTGAGGTGGTTTCGAAAACGCTTGAAAATGAGGGACATGTAGTCGAAAAGGCAATGTCAAGGAGTGAGGCTCAGGATAAGTTGGCGGGATATAGGTATGACTGCATCTTGCTGGACGTGATGTTACCGGATGGTAATGGTCTAGATTTGTTGCGCGAATTAAAGCAAGCCAATAGAAGGGAAAACGTTATCGTCGTTTCCGCCAAGGATTCTTTGGAAGATAAGGTGGCCGGTTTGGATTACGGGGCGGATGATTATCTCTCTAAGCCGTTCCATTTAGCGGAATTGTCCGCTCGGATTAAAAGTGTCGCGAGACGTAGTCAAGGCGGTGGTATGCGTGGCTTTTCTTTGGGAAATGTCTATTTGGACCCTGAGAGTTTCAGACTTTGGGTGGATGGGAAGGAAATAGCTCTCTTAAAAAAGGAGTTTAATATCTTGTCTTATTTTATGCAACGGCCTAACCACGTAATAGACAAGTCCGTATTGGCGGAGTCTGTATGGGGGGACCATGCCGATCAGTCGGACGATTTCCATTATGTCTATGCGCAGATGAAGAATCTGAGGCGTAAGCTGGTTGGGTCGGGCGCTTCTGTTGAGATCGTTTCCATATATGGTTTCGGGTATAAATTAGTGGAAAGGCAATAGTATGAAACTTATTTATAGGCTGGCCATACGTCTTTCTTTGGTGTTGTTGCCTTTATTAGCCCTATGGTCTGTATTCTTCTATTACAGAATGATTTCGGAAATTAACGACGAGACGGATGATGCTTTGGAGGATTATTCGGAATCATTAATCATCAGGATGTTGGCTACGGAACAGCTCCCGGATTTGGGTGATGGCTCTAATAATAGTTATTCAATCGTTCCTGTTAGTGAGTCTTATGCGCAAACCCATCCTCATATCGAGTATCATGACGAAGATGTCTATTTACCGGAGAAGGAGGAGACTGAACCTGCGCGCGTCATGAGTGTCATTTTTATGGACAAGAACGAGCGTTATTATGAGTTGAAAGTGATGACGCCTACTTTTGAGAGGGATGACTTGTTGAATACTGTGCTGATAGGTGTTCTCGTTGTATATTTCGGAATCCTTCTGAGTGTTCTGATTGTCTCCTTGATCGTTTTCCACAAAAGTTTATCTCCTTTCTATGACTTATTGAAATGGCTGGACGAATATTTGCCCGGACATAGGATGAGACCGTTGGATATTAAGACGGACGTGCTGGAGTTTAATAAATTGAATACGGCCGTCAGTGAAGCGTTCGGACGATCGGATGAGCTGCATGAACGTCAGAAACAATTCATCGGCAATGTTTCTCATGAGCTACAGACTCCTTTGGCTGTTATGGGGAACCGTATGGAATGGATGATGGACCAACTTGATTTGAACGAATCACAAATGACCGAGTTGTACAAACTGCGTCAAACGCTGGCTAGTGCGGTCCGATTGAATAAGACTTTGCTCATGCTCGCCAAGATTGAGGACAAACAATACCCTGATTCACGACCCATTGATCTAGTGCTCCTGTTGGAAGGACTTTGTGAGGACTTTGAGGAGATTTATGCCGATAGGGGTATTCGCTGTGTAAAGACTTTTCTTCCTTCTTTTATTGTGCGGATGAATGATACTTTGGCCTCTGTCCTTTTGTCCAATCTCATCAAGAACGCGTTCACCCACACGGAGAATGGCGGTTCAATCAACATTATGATGACGGCGCATTCCCTTGTGTTTTCTAATTCGGGTGTCCGGACTTTGGATGGGAAGCGGATATTCGATAGATTCTATAAGGGAGATGGGGCTAGCGATTCCTCTGGTTTGGGGCTTTCGCTTGTCAAAGCTATTTGTGAGATGTATGATATCCGTCTGACGTACGACTTTTCGGATTCCATCCACCGGTTCTCGCTTACATGGTCTGACTAAAATAATTTTTCAGAAAAAAATTCTCCATTAGTGACAAATTTCAAATTCATTTTACATTCTAGTGTGATATTTGTGATGTGAATTTTAATTGAATGTTTAATATTTAAATTGTTACTGTTATGAGAATTATTGTAAAAAGATTATTGTTTGTATTAGGATGTATTTCTTTTTTGAGTGTAACCCCTGTAAGTGCGGATACGCAGAAACCTATTACTGTGGATCAATTGCCTAAAGAGTCGCAGTCTTTCATAAAGCAGTATTTCCCGAATGAGAAGATTGCCTTGGTCTCTATGGAGAAAGATTTTTTGGAGACTACCTATAAGGTGATTTTTTCCAATAGCACAAAGGTTGAGTTCAGGAAAGATGGAGAATGGAAGGAAGTCGATTGTAAATTTTTATCGGTTCCGACGGGTATCATCCCTGATGGAATAGAAAAAAAGGTGAAAGATCTTTATCCGACGCTCAATATTGTCGAGATTGATAAGTCGAAAAGGGATTATGAAGTGAAATTGTCTTCGGGAATGGAGCTGACATTCGATCTGAAGAACAATTTGATTGAGATAGATGATTGATTGTAAATGACGTTCATACCCTTTTTGAAAGTATGCTTATGAAAAGAGTATTGTTTATGTTCGCCTTAGGTGCGATGATGGCAGGTTCCGCATATGCGCAAATGGCTAATAAAGGCGATTTTAACTTTGGCTTCACGGTTGGGGCGGGTTTGTCTGACGTCTGTTTTGATAGAAATTATGAGTTGTCAGCGTTGGGTGACGAGAACCATGGTATCGCCAATTTCCATGGGGGAGTGGTGGCCGATTATGCGTTGGCGGATGGTTTCTTCCTTGAAAGCGGTTTGTCTTTTCAACGTAAAGGATATGGATATGAGACCGAATATGAGGAGCGTCTGGAGACGGGAGAACGGAGCATAGAGACGGATGTGACGGTAAATATGTTCTATTTGCAGGTCCCCTTGCTTTTTAACTATCGTTTCGAGGTGGGAAAAATCGGTTTGATACCTCAGATTGGTCCCTATTTCGCCTTGGGTGTAGGAGGGAAGACAAAGATGTCTAATGAAGAGGAATTTGAGCCTATTGTCGGGAAAGAGACGCACAAGCTGACGGAAACGAAGGTTGCTTCTTTTGACGAATCGACTGGCAACGAGAGGTTTGATATGGGAATCCGATATGCTATTTCCGCCGCTTTTTCGCCGAAGCAAAAGGTGACGATCGGTTATGATATGGGCTTGATGGATATCGACAGACGTGAAGGAAGCTTGAAAAATAAACATGGTTTGTTGTTCGCTTCGTATACGTTCTATTTAAAATGATAGTCTATCTTTTTCCTGTCGTCTGACGGATGACCGAAAGAGTTATTGTGCGAAGGGTGTATCATGGTTTATTGACCTTGATACACCCTTCTCGTTTGTTATACGAATATTATCTTATTCTTCCAACTTTTTCAACGCCTCTTGAATGACCGGATCGTTCTCGTAATAGATGGAGTAGAACGCGTTCTCTCCGTAGATGTTGCGGAGGATGTAGGAACGGACGATTTGTTCGATCCTAGTCTTGGAGTGGAGTGCTTGGGCATTGTCCCTCTTGATGTTCTTCTTGTCTGCGAAGTCCAGCACTTTATCGAAGAGGTTTAGTTTCTTGAGGTACTGGTCCGCCTTGGTGTAGTCCGCAAAGTCGTAGAGCTGTTGCCTGTTCTCGTCGGAGAACTTGAACGAGAAGTCGTACAGGATGCTGGAGTTGACCAGCTTGGTGTAGTAAGGCGAGTTGAACGTGGTGTCGCAAGGCACGAAAACATCCGGCATGATGCCTCCGCCTCCGTACACGATCCGTTTCCCTTTGGTGTAGTACTTGATGGTGTCGGTGGTCGCCTTCACGCTGTCTTGGTTATAGAGCTCTCCGTTGACGTATCTTTGGAATACCTCTTGTTGGTATTGGTCTTTGTCTCCGTAAGGTTTTTGGATGCAGCGTCCGGATGGAGTGTAGTAGCGCGCCACTGTCAGACGGATGGCGGATCCGTCGTTGAGAGGGATCTGTTGTTGTACCAAGCCCTTCCCGAAAGAGCGCCTTCCGATGATGGCTCCTCTGTCGTTGTCTTGGATGCATCCCGCGAAAATCTCGCTGGCGGAGGCGGACCATTCATCGATGAGGACGGTTAGAGGATACTCCTTGAATTCACCTGAGCCGTCTGAGATGATGTCTTGTCTTTTTTGAGCCTTCCCTTCCGTGTAGACGATCATATCGCCTCTTTCGAGGAATTCGTTGATCATATTGACTGCGGCTTCAAGGAATCCTCCCGAGTTGCTTCTGAGGTCGACGATGAATTTTTTCGCGTTTTCCCTTTTGAGGTCGGTGAGTGCGTTTACGAATTCCGCGTATGTGTTGGAACCGAATTTGCCCACCTTGATGTATCCCACTTCTTCGTTTATCATGTAGTGGGCGTCGACGCTGTTGACGGGCACGTCGCCCCTTGTGATGTCAAAGGAGAGCAAACTGTCGCTGGTATGTCGCTTGATGCCCAATGTGACGTGTGTCCCTTTCGGTCCGCGTAGTTTGTGCATGACGGTTTCGTTAGAAATTTTTTCACCCACGAATAGGGTGTCGTTCACTTTTACGATTCTGTCGCCCGGAAGGATGCCGAGCTTTTCGGACGGTCCGCCGGTGATTACGCTGATGATCATCACCGTGTCGTTTTGGATGTTGAATTGCACGCCGATGCCGGAGAAGCTGCCTTCTAGTTCATCGTTCACCATCTGAAGGTCTTTGGCGGGCACGTAGACGGTGTGCGGGTCCAATTCCTCCATGATTTTTGGTATGGCTTTCTCCACGAGCGAGTCGATGTTGACGGTGTCCACGTACTGTAAGTTGATGAGGTTCATCAGCACGTCCATTTTGGAGTCAAGCTTCAAATGGGTGCGCGTGAAGCGTTCGTTGGCTCTGTTCGTGAGTGTGTATCCCACAAGGACTCCGAGTACCGCCGCGATGGCGACGAATAAAGGATTGAAGATTTTATGCATCGTTTAGTTTTTTTCGTTTTCAATGATTAAATGTTCTATTTCAACGCCTGCCCGTTTGAGCAATTCGACTCCGTCTAGCGTGTGGTATTCTTCCGCGTAGACGACTCGCCGGATGCCTGCTTGTATGATGAGTTTCGCGCATTCTATGCAAGGGGAGGAGGTGACGTAGAGCGTTGCGCCTTCGCTGCTGTTGAACGACCTCGCCACTTTCGTGATGGCGTTGGCTTCGGCGTGCAGGACGTAAGGTTTCGTCTTGTTGTTTTCCTCGCAGACGTTTTCGAAACCGGATGGTGTCCCGTTGTATCCGTCGGATATGATCATTTTGTCCTTCACGATGAGTGCGCCCACTTTGCGTCGTTCGCAGTAGGAGTTCTCCGCCCATATTTGCGCCATGAGCATGTAACGGCGGTCAAATTGGTGTTTTTTTTCTGTTGATTTTTCTTCCATATCCGCAAAAATACAATTAATAATACAATTATATCCTTCATCACTAAAAAAAGAAAGGGCGAACCTTTCGGATCCGCCCTTCCGTCCTTTTTCTCTTCGGGATTACTTACGAAGATCCAAAGCCTTCAAGATAGCACGATATCTTTCGATATCGATCTCCTTCAAGTAGTCAAGCATACGACGACGCTTTCCTACGAGGGCCTTCAATGATCTTTGTGTGCCATAATCCTTGCCATTTGACTGCATGTGCTCTGTCAAATGAGAAATACGGTATGAAAATAGCGCTATCTGGGCCTCTGGTGAGCCAGTATCGGTATTCGACTTCCCGTATTTGCTGAAGATCTCTTGCTTTTTAGCAGCATCTAGATACATAGTAATAAGTATTAATTGTTTATAAAATCGGGTGCAAAGGTAATGATTAATTTATTTCCCGCACCATTTTTTTTGTATTTTTATTAAATCTTGTCATAAAAATTTCTTGATTGATTATCTTTGTGCCTATAATATTTAGGAAATCTTTCATGAAACAATATTTAGACCTTTTACAGCGGGTGCTCGACGAGGGTGTGCAGAAGGGCGACCGTACCGGTACCGGCACTATCAGTGTCTTCGGACACCAAATGCGTTTTAATCTCGAGGATGGTTTCCCTCTCCTCACCACGAAAAAGCTTCATCTGAAGTCTATCATCTATGAGTTGTTGTGGTTCCTCAATGGCGACACGAACGTGAAGTATCTCCAGGACCATGGCGTCAGGATTTGGAACGAATGGGCCGACCCGGATGGCGGTCTTGGTCATATCTATGGTTACCAGTGGCGGTCTTGGCCGGATTATAATGGCGGACACATCGACCAGATTTCCGAGGTGGTGAACACGATTAAGAACGATCCGAACTCCCGCCGCATCATCGTGAGCTCATGGAACGTGGCGGATTTGGATAAGATGAACCTTCCTCCTTGCCACGCTTTCTTCCAGTTTTATGTGGCGGATGGCCGTCTCAGCCTCCAGCTTTACCAGCGTAGCGCGGACATCTTCTTGGGCGTTCCGTTTAACATCGCGTCATATGCCTTGCTGCTTCAGATGATGGCGCAGGTGACGGGTCTCAAAGCGGGCGACTTTGTCCACACTTTGGGCGACGCGCATATCTACAACAACCACTTGGAGCAGGTGAAGCTGCAGCTCTCAAGGGATCCTCGTCCGTTGCCTACGATGCGTATCAATCCCGAAAAGAAGGATATCTTCTCTTTCGAATACGAGGATTTCACGTTGGAGAACTACGACCCGCACCCGCACATCGCAGGGACGGTCTCGGTGTGAGATGTTATAATACGTTCGAAAAAACAGAAAAGGAGATGAGCCTTCGTGACTCATCTCCTTTTTTCCTTTTTTAATTGGCTATTCTGTTTGTCTTGATACTTTAGTCTGCCAAAAAAGCATCTAATACTTTTCTTGTTTGGTTTGGCAAATCAGTTTCTGCCATTTGGAATCTTTTGACTTTCATTCCGTTTAGCCAATCGGTCCATATGTTTTGCAACGTGTAAAAATCGCCTTGACGTTCTTCGTCTACCTCTAAAAGTAAAATCTCCAAATCTGACAAATCTACACTTAGATGTTTCAATTTTGCGTTAGGATCTTCGATAAGTTTTTTTGATGTAATATACGTGTATTCATGATTGTCAGATTTCTGAGGTTTTTCACCGTTATATGGATAACCATCAGAGAGTATTATTAGCACGTTACGATAGTTAGGCAACACACATTGTGTGTTAATCTTTTTGCCAAAGAATCCATATATATCGGCTCCAGTATATTTTTTGTCCTCTTTTGCTTGAGAATAAATTCTTGCCAAAGCGCTATTCCAAGTCTTTTCAAAAGTTATCAGAATCTCTTTTTTTTCTTTAAAATCTGTTTTGGCAAAATCAATTTCCAAAGTATTGGATAATTGGATAATATTGGAATCAGCGGGAGCTGGATAAAAGAAAACTTCCATTCTATCCTTACATGGCACTATTTTTTCTTTATTTGCCTTTTCTTTGAATCTTGCGGTCAAGTGTTTGAATATTGCCAAATCCTTTTCGACAGAGGACACATTATTCGTGTTTTTTTCTATACGATCGGACAAATCAATGAACACAGTTAAATTTAATGGTTTGTGAATAACAACCGAAATAGAATCACTATTGAGATCTTTCCCTGATGGGTTTCCTTCAGAAGAACAACTATACCCCAAGAGGGCAAAACATAAAGTTCCCAAGACTACAATAAAAATTGTTTTCATTATTATTCTGATTTTAATGTTAATTGGTCAATTAGTAAATCTTTTTTCTGAGGAGTCAAACTATATTTCACCTCCGTAATTTTGTTGTCAAAAATTTGTTTAGCCAATGTTTTGGTGTTCGATCCGGACGATGCTCCGGACAGATAGCTCATCCACCCCATAAAGAATTCATTAAGAGCTTTGTACAAATCATCAAAATCTATTACATTCCCGTTAATTTGGCCCTCTTTTGTTGCAATATCCTGATTGGTGGCGAGAATATCGTTATTCACTTGGTCCAGTTCCGTTTTTTTCTTAGATATTTTTTCTTCCTCTGTGACGATTTTCCGTTCTAGTTTTTCTTCCTCTTTTTGAATGTCTTTATCGATTATCCGTAATTGACCTTTCCGATCCGTCAAATCGTCATATGTTTTCATCGCAAATCCGAAAACAAATCCGAAAATCAAATAAACAATGAACCCTAAAAAAATAATAGACCAAAAACGGACGTCTGCGAACGCCATATGAAGAGTATATTCTGGCATGTCATTTAAAGTGGTCAATGCTTTCATGTCATAGATTTTCTCGCTAATTTCATAGGCCAAAATAGCGTCAAATATGAATGTGATCGCATACATCATTACAGATTTTGCAATGCCTTTCCATCCTTCTTCGTTTTCAAACTGAGAGACTACAAATCCCAAACCGACGAAAACAAAAGGTAGAAGAGAGCAGAATAAACCCGCTTGCGCACCTTGTCGCCATGCTTTCGATAGCGCTTGTGAATCTAGAATTGTAGATCCTAGGCCTAAATCATCGACGGAGAATTCTTTAAAGAATGCGCTATAAATAGCTGACGAGTAGAATGTGAATAGATATATCGCAAGGGCGATTAAAATTACGCAGGCGATAATCAATGTGAGTTTAACTGTTCGATTTGTTCCGGTAGCGCCATTCTTTATTTCTTGTTTTTGCTTTTCAAAATCCGCAATTTTTTCTGTGTAGTCATCTTTTAGTTCTGCGATTTTGTTTGAGATGGTCTCAATGTCATTCTGTAATCCGTCTCTTTTGTTTTCAAATTGTAGTTTTTTTTGATTCAGAGAGTTTAGTTCCGCCTGAAGTCTTTGCTTCCTATCCTCTTGATCTTGTTGATTACCAACTTGTTCTTTCCGATTGTTTTGCTCGACGACGGTGAGTGCAGAACTTAGAACCGAGTTGTTTCCTCCAGCTCTACCTGCCAAACGGAACCCCCAGGTTCTGTAAGTCTCTCCATCTTTTCTGACTTCTTCGCTATCAACGATAATTACCCTACCGGAATTATCGTCATTGGGAGTATCGTTGTCAGATTTCCTAAATAGGTTTTTTAGTTTAAAATTAGAAATATCCATAATTAGTTTATTTTTTTTATTAAATCATTAAATGGAACGTTCCCCTTAGCGTTTTGCAGTAAAGACTCTACAAAAGGTGAAATTATTTCGGGTGAAAAACCGAATAAGTTTGCGTAATCGCACAATAACATCTTTTCCCTTTCATGTAAATTGTCATCAGCACATGCTATTCGTGACAAATCGTATAAATGATGGATTTTTTCGATTGGATCTTCTGGGAAAGTTGTAATGTTACCACCTGATAAGATAGCGTCTTGTACATCCACAATAGACAATCCATACTCATTCCCTAATTGGTACATTAGGGCTAATTCCTTTTGATCGACATTCCCGTCGGCTACAATCATACACCAAATTCTCAGGAAGTGTGATTTTATAGTTTCATTCATAATCGCAAAAAACTGGCAAAATCCCCAATGTCAGTATTAAACAATAAAAAAGCGTGAGGATTTGTATCAAACTCGTCCGAATTCGAGGTCCTGAGAAACCTTTGCTATAGACGAGCAGATACAAGATACCCACGCCGAGAAGTATATAAACACCCGTAGAGTGTGCCTTGAGGGTACATGATACCCTCGGACACACTACGGACTACGTTTATACAACCCATCCGTGGCATCCTCTCTGCAGTGTCCTCGATAGCAAATTCAAAATTTCTCAGGTTCCGAATCACCAAGAACAAAGCGTTGATGACGCCTTTTATTTATGTCGTTGCTCCAACAGTTTTACGCCTTGGGTCTTCCTCCTTCGCACCTCGGCAATTCAAGCAAGCTTGATTGCGCTCGGTTTGTCGTCGGTTCACGCCTTGGGAGCGGTGGGCGGTAATTTATTTATCTGTTTGACAAATATATTCCTTTGCAATGGCTATAGAACGATTTAATTTGTCTATAAACCACTGTTTTTCTGGCAGCTTCGTTAGATATTGAGCAACTTTTATATTTTCCTCGCCCAACATCATTATCTCAACATGCTCAGAATTTCCTTCACTACATAACAACAGACCTATCGGAGTCTCCTCTCCTTCTTGCATTTCATACCGTTGCAAGTATTTCAAATACAACTCCATCTGTCCTTTGTATTCTGGTTTAAATTTACCAAGTTTCAAATCGATTGCAACCAATCGTTTTAATTTTCTATGGTAAAACAGCAAATCAATATAATAGTCGATACTATCAATAGAAATCCTTTTCTGTCGCTCCAAGAATGCAAAACCTTGACCTAATTCCATAATGAATTTTTCAAGATTTGCGATTATTGCATCTTCAAGCTCCTTCTCCGAATACAATCCCGATAACCCGAGAAAATCAAGCACATACGAACTCTTAAAAACTACATCAGCGAGATTCTCTTCCGTATTGTTCTCCATCATGTTCGTAGCACATAATGCTCCCGTTTCTGTCTTTACCGCTATAACACTACGTTCATAAGACATTGCATCTTGTTGTGCCCGCAACTGCCTAACACTCCAATGTTGCATTTGGCACATCTGCTGGTAATAACGTCTTTTAGTATCGTCTTCTATTGATATTAATTCAACAAAATGACTCCAACTCAATGTTTGCGACAGTGTCGCAAACATCTTTTCATCACTATAAATCTTATAAACATTCAGCATTCTGGTCAACGCTGAATAATTATATCCTCTACCATACTTCAAAGACAATCTTTGCGACAGTGTCGCAAGAATCTGCCTTCCATATTGGGAATATGTTTGGTACTGCAAATCTGTGGCAATAGCCCTTCCAATCGACCAGTAAAGATAGGTTATTTGAGTGTTTAGAGTTACGGCAATCCTATGAGAAGAGGCTATAATGAGTTCGTCAATTCCTTTGTACAAGGAATCGGCAACAACACATATTTGCTCATTCTCCATTCTCAAATCCATATCAAACAATCTATCAAAAGCGTTGATGACGCCTTTTATTTATGTCGTTGCTCCAACAGTTTGACCTTCTGTCTTCCTCCTTCGCACCTCGGCAATTCAAGCAAGCTTGATTGCGCTCGGTTTGTCGTCGGTTCACGCCTTGGGAGCGATGGCGATATTGCAAAGATATATAAAAATACGATTGGAATCGACTACGAGTTCTTTATCCGTACACTTTTTTCATCCGAATTCAATCGACGTTCCACCTTCTTCACATCCTCTCCCGCCGGCTGATTTTCAGGAATGATTCCACGATTTAACATCATTTGGCGAACCGCCATGTTGTTTTCCACATGCTCTCCTCCTATCTGCGACACACCATGCAGATTCTTCTGTTGAACATTAACAGAAGTCATTTCCGCAGCGAAATCTTTCGCCTTAATGTTTATTGTCGAGAGGAAATCTGCCAAAGGACGTCCATCGGGGACTCCAAGTTTGCGCTTCAGCACAACGTATCTATGCAGAAAAGAGCCTTGTCACCATTGGATCGTATCACAGCGAAACCTTTACTATCGACACCCCTTTCATAAAGCACACCAGACAACCTTTTCTCCGTCTCCGCTAATTTATGACGTGCCTGAACACGTTCATACTCAAGGAAGCGCTTCTCTACCATTTCTGCCACACGGGTTTGAACTGCGAAATAATTTTGGGCAAAGGCAATCTCCGACTTCCTGGGATCTCCGTTCTGTGCCACAAGATAACAAGCGTAACGAGTCAACATATAATCATCCACTTCCCGAATTGAACCACTGCCTAGTGCGACCATTTTCCCGGCGCCGGGGAAATGGTCCTCCACCTTTCCACCTGCATTCACACATGCATCTTTCGCTTTCTGGATAACGCCTTCAAAGCGCTCCCATTTAGCATACCCCAACAAACCACACAATTCTCTCGCACTCCAACACTCCACACCTTCATAAGTGCAAGCTATGGATTCAAACTTCTCAAACAAACTCTTAATTTCCTCTGATTTCATACAAACAGGATTTTAAACAAACAAATAAGATAACTTGCTCCAACAGTTTGACCTTCGGTCTTCCTCCTTCGCACCTCGGCAATTCAAGCAAGCTTGATTGCGCTCGGTTTGTCGTCGGTTCACGCCTTGGGAGCGGTGGGCGTTTATAATACAAAGGTGAAACACCTTTTGCTTATCATATCAATACTTTTGTCCATTCTGGCAAGTCAAAAGTATATTTTTTGAATATACCTCCATCAACAGTCCTAAACAAAAGAGTTGGCAATTCATTCTCGATAGAATTATCATATATATAAGCTCTATCTACTATTTTTATTGCCTCCGCCGCATTTTCCAAAGACTTATAATACCTTGATATTATCTTTGAAATAGGCACTTCATGGCCTCCATTCATAAATCGTTTTGTTATGCGAAGAACATTTATCTCTGGATTATTCGTACACACAAAAAAGAAACGAACAAAAAATCCCTTCTCTTTTGCCAACTTTATGAAATCTAACTTTTCTGCAGACGAAAAAACAGTTTCAAAAACAAAATTCTTTTTGTTTTCTAAACATTCGTACCGCATTTGAGTTGCTAACTTTGCCGCATTTAAAACTGCGTCAGACGAATTCCAATCTCCAAACTCTTCTTGTGCAATATTATCAGGATTGATATAAACACTCCCCTCTCCCCACTCATTCTCAAGCAACTGAATAGTGGTCGTCGTCTTTCCAGAACCATTAGGTCCAGCTATCACACAAAGAGTTGGCTTAAATTCCATACACTATTGCTTTTTACTTTTGGCACGCCGAATTGTTTCCTCAAGCAACATTTTGAATTTCAACTCTGCTTGAGCCGAAGAGACACGAGCCGACATAGCTACTTTCTCCATTATAGCATGCAACATCTCGTCTGTCGGTTCTTCCAACGACGATAACCTATAAGAATGCAATAATTCTTCACTCATAATTTCGTTATGCCTTTTATTTATATCGTTGCTCCAACAGTTTTACGCCTTGGGTCTTCCTCCTTCGCACCTCGGCAATTCATGCAAGCTTGATTGCGCTCGGTTTGTCGTCGGTTTCCGTCTTGGGAGCGATGGGCGGATATAATCAACAAGCCAATGCTTGGTCAATCATTTCTTTTCTTTCTTCTACAAGATAACTATAAACATACCTTGCAGACTGATAATACAAACCTGTATTTGCATCGCAAAGTTTGGCAAAGGTATTTGACTGATACAAAATATCAAAAGCCTTGCTAACAGAAAGATGATCCTTCTCTGTCAGAATGGTAATCAAATCGGTTGTGAGCGATTGAACCATAAAATCAAACTCTTGTTTCGTTACATTCATATCCTTACCAATTTCGATATTGCCAACTCCGTACAAAAGGCATATTGAAAAGTTATGCCTTTCATATATTTTATTCGTTCCAAGAATGTTTCAAAAGATATGTAACCATTCCTGAAATTATTGATTTGGGCACCAACTCTATCATTGGCTATTGGACCATACACAACATCAAATTCGTGCAATGTTCGTCCTTGCTCATCATTTCTATGGTCATAAATAAAACGAGCCCAATCCTCGGTATAGCTTTCAAAACTTTTGAATCGTAATGTTCCGTCAGTTACCAGCGACTCATCAAAGTCAAAGCTCATAACAACCGGTTCTCCTCCAAGGAAAACAGTTTTCAATTTAGCCATCTCCTCGGCCTGAGCATAAGCATCAGATAAATAGAACGCCTTCCCAAAATCTTTATTAGGTTTGGAATAAGACAAGTCTATCTTGTCAACGACCATATTGGACCCATGATACAGTTTCACAAATCACCTCCCTTCCTTTTACAGAAAGCAGACAATCCATCCACCATATCCTCAAATCGTTGCGTATGCATAATGCCATAATGAGACTGAATCAAATCTAAAGCACCATAGCGACTCAGATAAGACTGAGCCTCCTGACAACTAATGTTATATCTCTTAGCAAACGAGCCAATCAACATAACCATATATTCTACTATGTCTCGTAAATTATACATACTCATACCTCACTTGCTCCAACCTTTTTGACCATCGGTCTTCCTCCTTCGCACCTCGGCAATTCAAGCAAGCTTGATTGCGCTCGGTTTGTCGTCGGTTCACGCCTTGGGAGCATGGGCGATATTGCAAAGATATAAAAATTTTCGTTCGTGCACATCCATTGGTTTAATCCCTACGGGATAAAACATCACCCAACCCCACGTTTAACCACCACCCGTGTTTAACCCCTGACGGGGTTTGTTGGGTCGTTGATTATCATCTACCCGTGTTTAACCCCTGACGGGGTTTGTTCGATCTCGGGTCTGAACATTAAGCACATACGCCGTTAGGCGTCCAACATGGGTAGAATCAATGCACGTACCGCGGATTTTTCCCGTAGGGAATAAACAACACACACCGATCATACATCTTCCAACACACATCGTTCATCGTATTCCACGCCAAAATCATTCAACGTCTGCATGTATTCCTCACCAAACGTCTGCCTCTTGTGATGCTCTTCCTGACCCTTGATATAATCAATCACCCTATCAACATGTGACTTGCTGTATGAAAATGCGCCATACCCCTCTTGCCATTCAAAACGGATACGTGTCATCCTATTCTGATTAATCCACTTGGATGAACAACGCTTTACCTCTTTCACCAAATCCGACAAACTCTCATTCGCTCTAAATCCGAAAAAAATATGAATATGATTCGACGTTCCTCCTATAGCCAACATTTTGTTCCCCCTTGTCTGAACAATTCCACTAATATATCCATACAACTTTTCTTGAAAACTTTTTTCTATCAACGCTTGCTAGAGCGTACATTCAAATGCCAAGTGCAAAGATATAAAAAAACGAAATTTTATGATTGACGATGTCTTATAAGCAAAGGGAGTTAGCATTCATTTAACGCTAACTCCCTTTCCCCTTTTTGTGTGTTCTTCAATGGTTTTGGGGTTAATGGTAGACTTGGGGTATCTATTTATAGTGCTTTTTATTTGGCTATCTTTAAACTCATGTCGTTCATGACGACGATGTATAATCCTGATGGAAGGAAGTTTAACTTGATTGTGGCGTTTTCGCCCGCGATGTTTCCTTCATAGGCTATTTTGCCGTCCATGCCAATGATTTTTAGCGTGCTTCCTTCTTGTGTGGAGACTATTAGGCTCTCTTCGGGAGCGGAGTAGTATATCATCCCTTGCTTCGAGCAGGCGACGTTATCATTGGATTCCGACGTTCCGCACGCATCGAAATGAGGCGCCTTCGCTTCCGCCTTCCATGCGTCCGTTATCTTCTTTCCCCACTCGCAGCTGACGTCTCCTGTGGATTGCGTCGCCAATGTCGGGTTGGCGGAGCCGTCCTTCACCAAATCGAGGTATTCCACCGGACTTCCGTTTCCGTACCATGACCAAGCGAGCCAGCCTACGTTTTTCTCTTGGCAGTAGCTGAGGATCTTTTCTTCGTCCACGTCCCCGTCGCTATGGTACCAGCCGAACTCGCCGATGCACAAGGCGAGGTCTTGGTTGATGACACCGTCTATGTTGCTGGTCACACGGTTGGTGTTTCCTGCGGTTCCATACATGTGGATGGAGAAGATCACGTTGTTGTCGGGGTCTGCGTTCAGCACTTCCTTGCCGTAGGTGTGGATGGTCGACGCGTTCTGTCCGTACCCTCCGGCGTCCACCATGATGCAATGTCTGAGACCCGCCTCACGGATCATAGGGATCGCTTTGAGGTAGCCGTCGCGCCAGTTGGTCGCCGCTGATGAGTTGTGCCATTCGTTGGCGATGTTGATGATGACGTAGTGTTCTGTCCCTTTGAGGGTGGAGGCGAGGTCGACGAAATATTGCGCGGCTCCTTCCAAGTCGCTGATTTGGTCGCTTCCCGTCACGTCGTGCACCTCCAAGATGGCTACCATGCCATACTCTTTGCAGGTCTCGATAATCTTCTTCACGGACGAAGCGTCGTCGGCCGGCGATCCGTATGCCTTACCGTTGGTCAATACGATACGCACTGCGTTGGCTCCGTTATCCTTGATCGCTTTCAGTTGGTTGAAAGCGGAACTTTTATACCAAGTGTAGGCCATGCTGACGCCTCTCATGACGAACTCTTCGCCGCAACGGTCCAGCAGTTTGTTGCCTGCCACTTTGAATCCGTCGACATTGGATGTTATGAACTCGTAAGTTGGAGTATCCCCGTCCTCTTCGATTCTGACGTAGTCGATGACCGCCCATGTCCAGATGGGTGTCACCGTCACCTCGTTGTCGCCTTTCTTGAAGGCGAACGAACCGGCGAGCGACTCTTTCATCTCATCCTTCCCGTCCTTCAGGTTTGGGTCGTAGTCGAAGTCGAGGGTCGAGGAGACCCCGTTCACCGCACAGGAGACTTGTTTATATCCGTAAACGGTATTATACCCCACGTATACTTTGTAGTTGCCATCCTTCTTCACATTAAAGGTGATATTGACGAAGTCACTCGTCTCTTTTAGGTTGATGGCGCCGAAAGCCGATTGGTCGGAGTTGAACTCTAGCGTTCCTTCGTAATCTCCGCATTCCGCTTCCTTCTTAGTATCCGTGTTGATTCCTTCGCAGGGGTCAACCTCTATGGTGCCTCCCCAGCCGGGCATTTCGTCCAGTGTGATGATGAGGTCGCTGCTCATGGCGCTTTTCCATAGGCTGGCGCTCGTGTGGTCGATGTAACCGCCGCCCCATGAGTTGTACCAAGGCATCCACCAAGCCCAGATGTCGCCGTTTTTCTCCGCTTCCGCAGGGTCCACGATCGGACCGTTCTCTGTGAGGGCGAGAATCTTGTCTGAGCCCATCTTGTCGATGATGGTGTTCCAAATGCTGATGTTGGATGCGGTGTTGTTGGCTCCGTTGTATGTGTCCACGCCTATCACGTCCACATATTCGTCGCCAGGATACCACTTCTCGTTGTAGGCGTAGTTTTGTTTAGGGTCTTTCTCCAAGTTCCAGACCCATATCAGGTTTTTCACGCCCTTGACGTTCACCATGCGGTCATACACGAGGCGATAGAGCGCCACATAACTTTCCGCGCCTTTCGTACCCCACCAGAACCATCCGCCGGAGGCTTCGTGGAGCGGACGCCAGATGGCTGCCACGCCCGCCTTTTGCAGGTCGAGGAAGAGATCCGCGACATGGTCGATGTCCTTCACCAATAACTGGTAAGTCTCTGAAGAGGTGTCCCATTCCGTCGTTCCGCTCTTAAAACCGGTGGTGTAGTCGAACGTGGTGTATTTGCCCTCTTCTGAGTTGGCGCTCTTGTCGTAGAACCCGCTTTCGTCGCCCACTTTCCAGTGCCAGTTGAACGAGGGGATTCCACCGTCGTTCCACAACTCCTTGGCGAGGGAGATGCCGTTGTTGGTGTAAGATTTGAACCAAGATTCGTTGGATTGCGCGCCTGTGGCGTTCAGGAAGTCGATGCCTACCAACGCCGGGTATTTGTTACCGTCTATGGAGTAGAGGTAAGCCACGTCGACCTGCGTCTTGTAGCTGCTTCCGTTGTCCATGTCGCCGCACATGACTCCCGATATGGTCTTCTTTTGGAAGTTATCGTATAGGAACGTGTAGAGCTTTCCGGCGCTCTCCGTCGCATCTTTTGTGACGGGACTCTTGCTGATTGCCGGGAACGCTTCTCCTCCGAAAAGGAGCAGGGCGGATAATAGTGTTAGAAAATGCTTTTTCATTGTGTTATAATTATATTATTATTTTAAAGATTGTTGGTGCGAGACGTATTTTTTAGAATGTTCATATCTGGAATTTCATCTTCCACGCATATCGCAAAGATGGCGCATTTCTTCTTTCGGATGGTTATCCGCCCGTTTCAAAGAGATATATTTTTGTTCCATATCCACAATTGCTTTTCAGACCTTTCTTATTGACAAAGCGCCTTAACAAGCGTGGCTATTATTTATTTGTTTCAAAACCATTCACTTTTAGTTCACTTTTTGAATTCAAAAAGAAATGTACTATTTTTGTCAAATTCAATGAGATACATGCGAGCAAAGTTGCACATATTACTTTCGATTGTCATTTCTTGTCAACTCGTTTTTGCGGAAGAACACCTTTCTTTTGATCATTATACGACCAAGAATGGATTGTGTTGCGATTTTATCACGGGGATAGCGCAGGATAGTGATGGTTTCGTATGGATTGGTACGAACGATGGATTGAACCGTTTCGACGGGCAGCGATTCAGGGTGTATTCTACCAAGAGGGGAAAATTGTTGCGTGACGAGATCCGATGCATGACGAAATCTTCGGGAGGAGAGATGTTCGTTGGCGGTAGTTATGGTATGTTGCAGTCTTATGACTCGAAGGCGGATACCATGATGGACAGGCGTTTCCCTGCCTTATTGGATAGTTATGTGAAGTCCGTCTTGGGTTTTGTGACGCTCCGTGACGGGAGGGATTTCCTATTGACAACCAGTGGGGTCTTTTCCTATAATCCAGAGATCGGACAATATGGCAAGGAACCGTATGTTACGGATTCGACCGGAATGTTAATGGTCACCGCTCTGTATCAGGACAGACGTGGTATCTATTGGGTCGGCGCTTTTGACGGTCTTCATTTGTTCTCTCCCAAAGGTGAAAACTTAGGTTTTTATGCTTTGTCGCCGAAGAATGAGTTGGCTTCCTCAATTTTGGAGATTGATTCCTCCCGTGTTTTGGTGGCTTCCAATGTGGGGGATGTATGGCTTTTCGGTGTGACCGACTCTTCGGTGGTGAAGATGGATAAAGTTCCCGTCCCGTTCAAGAACGTCTCTGTGATGCTTCGTGACAGCAAAAAACGTGTATGGTTCGGCACATGGGGGGAGGGGCTTTGGCGGATGGACGAATGGGGTGTGTTCAAGCGCATATATTCTTACAGTGATGAGGACGATTTCCAAAAGGTGCATGCCATCTATGAGGATTCCGAGCATAGTATTTGGATAGGTACGCAAGTGAATGGCCTTTTCCGTTTCCAGGAAAATAACAATGCGAAGATTGTCCACTCCTCCGACATGGGCTTCCCTAAAGTGGACGCCTCTTGTTTCGTTGAGCGTCCGGATGGCAAGATGTTCGTCGGCTCGGATGGGTTTGGCGTCTTCCTGACGGACGAAGACGGGAAATGGGTGGATGAGTCTCAACATCTTTTCGATGGTTTGGGCGGTAGCATCTTGTCTTTCTGTAAGGGGAAGGATAATAATATATTGGTTTCCTCATGGTCTGGCGGTATAGGGGAATATAAGACAGATGGCTCGTTCTCCATAGTGCGTTATGATGGGTTGGAGAAGACGGTCAATAGTTCCAAGTGTGTGCGTGTGATGAGCGGCGATGAGATTTGGGTCGCCACGCAGGGAGATGGTGTCTACGTGAAGCGTGCGGACACGCTTTGGCGTCGGATTGACTTTGTCATGGAGGATGGTTTCATGGATAGGTGGATAGACGACATGGAGGAGTTTTCGGATGGCACCAAATGGTTGATTTCGTCAACTGGCATATGGCGGGGCGATGGGAAGAATTTTGAGATGATTAGGTGGAAGGACACCTCCTATATGCCGGAACCATATACGTTCGTGGATGGTGTGTGTGACCGCAAGGGGAATTTCTATATGGCTTCCAACTATGGAATCGCGGTCATTGGAAACGGAAAATCCGAAATCGAAATCTTAGACTTCTTGCCGAAGGTAAAATACGCTTCTGTATTTTTTGATTGCAAGGGCGACTTCTGGTGTAGTGGGGTGGCGGGCATTCTCCATGTCGATTTGGAGAAGAAGAGTTATAAGGTGATGCCTCTCCCGAAGGAGAAGTATGGTAAGCTTTATTTTCAGCCGCGTGCTATTTATGAGAATTCGAAAGGGAATATCTTCTTTGGTTGCTCCAATGGTTTCGTGGTGTTGAATCCGAAGAATTTGAACGTCCCTTCCCCTGTCGATTATTTGGCTTGGGCGTATGCCAAGACGAAGTGTGATAGCGTCGTTAGTTATTGTCGTATCGATCCGGATAAAGGTCTTTGTTTGCCTTATGACAATCAGTATACAAACATTTCCTTTGATGTGGTTTCCCTTTCCGGACCGGATGTTTATTGCTCCTACGCCATTCATGGTTCGGATGCTGTGGCGAATACTTTTTTGGGGGATAAGCGAGAGATTGAGTTAGGCCATCTTCCGAGTGGAGATTATGCTATCGAATTAAAGGCCTGCAAGGAAGGGGAAATGATTGCCAAAATCGCAATTTTGCACTTGAAGGTTGAGTACCCATGGTGGTGTTCATGGTGGTTCCGTTCGCTTTGTGTTTTGGGTCTCGCGGCTGTCGCTTATTGGATATACCGAAGGAGGAAGCGTAAGGAACCGTTGCCTGCCGTTGTCGGGGAAGCCACGAGCCAACCGGAGGAGAAGCGGGAAGAGAAGCTTGAGGAGGTGCCTATGAATCCTTTTTTGGAGCAGGTTTTTGAAGTGATAGACAAGAATTACGAGAACCCGGATTTTTCCGTCGAGGAGATGGCGAAGGAGATGGCCATCAGTAAATCCACGCTCATCCGTAAGTTAAAGCCATTGACGGAACAGACACCTGTGGAGATGATTAGCGAATATAGGTTGAAGAAGGCGGACGAGATGTTGCGGAAGATGGATTTGCCTGTGAAGGAAGTCGCCTTCAAGACAGGTTTTAGTAGCCCATATTATTTTAGCCGTAAGTATAAGGAGTTCTTTGGTTATCCGCCTTCACAAAATAAAGAGAAGGAGTGATCTTTTGTAAGAAGCTGTTTAAAAATTTACGAAAAAGTTTCTTATTGGGCTTTTTATGGATACTTTTTGTCTATTTTAATCATTTCCTCAGTCACAATGGAACCCCATTGCTCCTATCGGGAATAATCAAAATATCCTAAAAAGACTCTCATAAAAATCTCCAATAAAACAATTTAAACAGCTTCTAAATATAATCCTATTTCATAAAAAAATGGATGATGGATTGTGCCCATCATCCTTTGGAAAAAGAGATGCGAAGGTGTCCTGTTTTTAGCCTTCCCATATCCCTTGATTATTTTGATCTAATAAGAGTGAAGTGCCCTTTGAAATGTTTCTCTATATCCATGATATAAATGAGGTACCAATAGTCGGCGGACGGAAGCGGATTGCCGTTGTAGGTGCCGTCCCATGATTCATCCGCATCCTCCGTCTCATAGATTTTCTTGCCGAAACGGTCGAAGATGGAGACTCTCACATGCTCGTATTTATCTAGGTTGACAATTTCCCACTTGTCGTTGAGGCCATCGCCTTGTGGTGTGAAGAATTCCGGGATAATGAGTTCTTCGTATTCCATCTCGAAGGTGGTGTCACCGACACAACCACGTCCGTCTTTCACTCGGACGGAATAGCTAGCTCCAGGCATTGCGTATTGTAATTTGTTGTCTGTAGAGAATCCTTTCCCGAAGTCATACGTGTAATCGCCGGATCCGCCTACACCTAAGCACGTGACGGCGTGTAGTTCTTTCTCCAATTCGATTGCCGGATGTGTGGCGATGTGTATCGTCTGCTCCATTACCTTCTCACATTTTCCGTTTACGTCCTTCACGTGGTACGTGGTTTCTTCGGTCGGGGTGATTGTGATGTTTTTCCCGAGACTGATTGTGTCGGAGAAGTCCGCGAAGTGTGACCATGTGTATGAATGTCCCGTTTCGGTCGCATAGACTTGCAACACGGCGGCGTCCCCATCACAGACGGTGGTGTCTTTGGTCACATCTTCGATTGGCTTGAAACTGAGGACAGAGACAGACCGTTCTTCCGCTGCGCATCCTTCTTCCGTATAAGGTGTTAAAACATAACGAATTGTCCCATATGTGGAAGGGTAGACGGTTTCTGTTTGGGATTCCATTCCCATTTTTTCGCTTGGTTGGTCCGTGTCTTCTGGATTCCAAGTGGATAGAAGTAGTTTGTTAGGCGAGAAAGGGAAATCGGTGGTGATGGTTACAGGGTCTCCCATGCAGATGGAATCCTCTGAAATTGTCAGTGTATAGTCTGTAGGAATCTGAGCTATCTTCACTTCATGGGAGATTTTCTGTTCCGGACAATGGTTGGGAATAATCGATAATGTAAATTCGGTTCCTTGGTTAAGGACGAATGAAACTCCTTCGTCCATTTCAGACTTCTCCTCCATTGTGTTGTCCCATAGAGTCGAATCACCGATGACATTCCCTTCCACATACTTGCTCATGAAGATTTTTGAGACGTCAGTCGTGGAGGAGACTTTGTATCGAAGGGTTAATTCATTGTCGGGGCATACCACGTCATCTCCGTCCAAGTCTATTTCAGGTGCGGTGACGACATGGATAGTCTGTTTCAGTGTGTCTTCACATTTCCCTTGCGCTAACTTCACGTAATAGGTAGCGTCTTCGGTTGGGGTGACGCTTACGTTATTGTCCGAACTCAGTATGTCGGAGAAGTCGGCAGACAGAGACCATGTGAGTGTCTGTCCCGGTTCGGCTCCATCGACGTGTAGGAGGGTGGATTCTCCTTCGCATATGGTCGTATCTTTAGTCGCACCCTTAGGATGGGTGAAGACAGTAACTGTTACCGAGCGTTCCTCCGCTACGCATCCCTCTTCTGTAGTGGGGGTCAATACGAGTTTGCTTGTCCCATTCGGCTGTATGATTTCGGACTGGGATTCCATGTGTTTCTCTTCTGAAGGGAGGTTGGTGTTCCCGGAAATCCAAGTGGACAAAACTAGTTTGTCAGGAGAGAAAGGGAAATCGGTGGTGATGGTGACATTTTCCCCTTCGCAGATGGAGTCTGCGGATGCCGTTAGGGTGTAGTCTGTCGGGACTTCCGCTATTTTTACTGGATGGGAGACTGTTTTCTTTGGACATTGGTTGCAACTTGCGGACAACGTATATTCCGTTTCTTGTTTAGGGGAAAAAGAGATTTCTCCGTTTAATCCATTCTCTGATTCCATTGTGTTGTCCCACAAAATCTTTTCCTCGAAGACATTGCCCGCTTCGGATTCTTCGATGGATATTTTCGTAAGATCTTTTACTGAACTTATTTTGTATTGGAGAGTCAGTTCGCTGTTAGGACAGATGATATCCTTTCCCGTCAGTTCGATTTCCGGCATAGAGATGACGTGGACGGCCGTTTCCAATTCCTTTTCGCACTTTCCGTTGATTACTTTCACGTGATAGGTCTCGTCTTTGTCCGGCGTGATGCTGATCATGTCGCCGACTCCGACCGTATCCGAGAAATCTGCCTTTTGTGACCAGATGTAGGAATAGTCCGTCTTTTCCGCATAGACACGTAGAGAGGCAGGCTCTCCTTCGCAAATGACCGTGTCGTTTGTTGTGGCTTTGACGGATGCATACACTTTGACGGATGCTTTTTGCACTTCACCTAGACAACCATCTTCAGTGCGGGGAGTCAAAGCGAACATGGAGCTTCCTGTAGGGATTATGGTTTCTGAGTTGGATGTCATGATGATTGTCTCTGTAGGATAATGGATGTCGGTGCGCCAGTAAGACAAGCTTAGGTTGCCCGTAGAGAAAGGGAAGTCGGTGGTGATGGTGACAGGATCGTCCTCGCAGAGGGTGTCTGCCGAAATGGTCAAAGAGTAGTTTCCTGGGATTTCGTACATTCCTACAGTATGAGAGACCTCTTGTGTAGGGCAATGTGGTGTGTTTACGACCAAAGTATAACGGGTCTCCTGCGTAGGTGTGAAGGTGATGCCTGAGGAGATTGAAATATCAATGGTATTGTTACGATCCTCCAATAATTTATGTTCTATGGAAGTGTCAGCGGTTGTCTCCAATAAGGAAACTGCCAGGAGGTTCCAGTCGGAGGATGCGAAGTAATTGAGCGTTATTTCTCCATTCGGGCAAGACATGTCAGGTCCTGTCAGTTTCGCCTCCGCAGGTTGTCCCACATAGATGGTCACGATGTTGGAGTAATTTTCTTTGCCTTCCTCACGTAGTTGATATTCCGTGTTCTTTTGAGGGGTTATGGTGATTTTATTGGAAGTTATATTAGGACTAATGGCTTCAAAATCAGACGATTCTTCTCCTTTAGCATATAATTTTACGTTTGTGGCGTTGTCTAAGCTGGCGGTCAATTCGACCGTTTCTCCCGAGCAGATTGTGTCGACGGATGTTGATAATACCAGTTCGTTCGTATACTCAACAATGACGGGGATGGTGAGGCTAACACCGGGACATCCTTCACCTTTGGCGGTGGCGATATATTCGCAATCCGTATCGGGTGTGTCGTCTATTTCAAATTGGGCGCTTAGCGTTTCCACGTTGTCCCCGGTTTCCTTTTGCCATACGAAACTACTGGCGTCGCCCGAGACGAAAGCCTCCAAGTGTAAAGGTTCTCCTTTCTCAATAGTAGCTGACGTTGGTTCCACCTTCAAGTGTATGGAATCCTCCACTTGTATGGTGATGGGATCCGAGTAATATTCTGGGCATACGTCATTGGCCGATGATTTGATGCGGTAGGTGGTCGTGACATCGGGTTGCACTTTCATCGTTTGGGTCAAATCCGAGGAGAGGGTTGAAAATTCGGAAGCGTGTATTGGCATCTGTTCCCATATGACGTCCGTCATCGTTCCGAAGTCTGCGGTTAAGGTCACCTCCCCATTTTCGCAGATGATGTCTGTCGAAGCCGTAAGCGACAGGTCATCTACCCTAACTATCTTGAACTTTACGCTATCGTTCACGCTCGGACATACTTCTGTGATGTATGTGACGAGATATTCACAATCTGCTGTCGGGATGTCTTGGGTTTTGTTGCTCTCTGCCAAAACGATTGTTCCTTCTTCACTTCGTTTGGTCCATCTGTATCCTACCACGCTGCTGGATGTAGCGGTTGCGGTCAGTTCGACTGTCGTCCCTTCACAAATTGTATGATCTCTTTGGGTTTCTGAAATATACACTGGATACTCTATGTAGAAGGACATCGTATCGGATATGTAGGCTTTGCAACTTTGTTGGTCCGCATCTACGAAAGCGTAATAGGAGTCGCCCATGTCCGGATTCGCCATGTATGATGGTCCATCCTTCGTGACCAGTGAGAACGATGGTTCTCCGGCTTTCTTCGCCCACCAAGAGACTTGCCTGGAAAGGGAGAGGTTCAAACTCAATTCCGTTTCTTCATTTTCGCAAATGGAGTCTTTCCCCTCCAATGGAATCGATAGGGTGTCTGGAATCATCACGCGTACTACGCAAGAGTCCGTGTCTGAGACGCATTCTCCACTTATGGCGAACACGGCGAAGTAGGTTGGCTCGACAGGGAACCCCATCAGTGATGATTCCTTTAGCGTTGCGATTGGCGTCCACTTCGCATCAGGTTCCGTCTTGGACATCCAATAGAACGTGTCTACATTCACATCGTTCGTCACGGAGATGTTGAATTCGATCGTTTCGTTATTAATGAGGCAATAGGCGGTGTCTTTGAAGGACAAGCTGATTTCCGGTTTTTCACAATGGCATGTGAGAGTGGAGACATTGGTGATCATGTAGATGGAGCATGCGTCGTCCGAATAGCCATTTTCGGCGATGAAATTGGCGGTCGTCTCGTCTTTTGCGATGACTGCGCGGTAACGTACCCCGTAGGTGGATTCCTCGAAAGGCGCTCGAAGGGAATAACTCTTTTCTCCGTTCGCTCCTGGTATGGTGATCCAGGTAAAGCCGCCATCCAATGATTTCTGCCAAACGACATAGACATTGGGATATGTCTTTTCCCACTGAGACATCTCGGAAAGGGTTAGGGTAGTGGAGTCGCCGCAGATGCCATCCGCATCAGGGGAAAGCCCGGCGTTCAAATTGGTTGCGGGTATCTCTTTTTGGCAAGCGATAAGGGAGATGTCGTCGATGGCCATGTCGTCGCCAGGCACTCCTTTTTTCGCGTCATCATAGATTCGTAGGATCACGTTTTTGTTATTGCCAGCATTAAAACTGATGCCATAATTTATCCATGTCGAGATGCCATAGGCGGCCACAGGTACTTCGCCCGACAAGCCGGATTCCAAGACGGTGACGCCGTCTGCCCCGATGATCTCAAACATGAAATTCGGATATGCGCCTTGGGCGTTGGGGTCCCTCGCGAAACCACCGGTGACGCACATGGCGTACATCGAAAAATAATACCATGTGTCGGGGCATAAGTCGAAATCTATTGTCTTCTCGAAAATGAGGATGTGCTCGTTTCCGACACCATCCGGGTTGTTGATCAACAGGAAACCGCCGTCTTTATTCCCCGTGTGATCTGTGCCTCCTGAGAACCAATTATATTGTGGAATGGAACCATCTTCCGAATGAGAGACGATGGCGTACTTGTTGTCATTGATGTTCGTGGCATATTCCAAGTTGTATTGCCCCGCGAATTTTCTGTTTTGCACGTCAGCACACTCTCGCCTTTCTCCACGGGGAGTACTCTTGAAATCCTCCTTCCATACAACCAGCCGGTTCTCGTTTTCTCCACAAATCGAGAGGTTGCATTCCAATGAGACATTTTCTGATACAGCGATTGGTCCGCCCTCCAAATTCAATGCGGATTCAAGCGTGGTGGTTATGAGTACATGATATAATTGTTTGCCTCCATTATCATTTGTCACATCAATAGAATAGACATCTTGTCCGCTTTGAGGCATATTGGTCCATGTGGCTCCATCGTCATCCGAACGTTGCCACATACAATAATTGGTGCTCGGATAAGCTGTAGGTAAAACACATTCGAGGTTATGGCTCTTCCCACAAGTTTCCCCGCTCAATGAGTACGTCTTCACCCCATCGATCAATATGGTTTGCGCCGCGACGCCTATTGGGGAAAGCATTATGATTAAAGTGCTGACTATATTAAATTTTCTTAGTTTATTCATATTCCCTATTTTATACACTGGCTATAAACGAGATGATCCGAAGGAAAACCAATATTGAGAGAGCATATTGATTTGCTTAAATTATACAAAGATAATATCATTTTTGTTTAAAATACATGTTTCTTTCTTTTTTATGGACAAAGAATCTCCACTTCCCGCAAATGGTTTCCCGTTCTCCCTTTCAGATAGATATTGGAATAGTTGTGTGTACACTAAGTTGTTCTTCCATCGGTTATTGTATTTTTAATGTCTTGGGGGATTCGTCAGAATATGAATTATATGCGGAACCTATTGCGTTTTTTTTGCCAAAAAAAGCCATTAACTATTTCCTTTGTGTGGGAAGAATCACTATATTTGAAAAAATATCTAATGATAGAAATTTAAACAGATTTATTTTATGCAATACGGATTTTTCGACGACGAGCACAAGGAATACGTCGTCACCAAACCAGACACTCCGAAGTCTTGGAGTAACTACTTGGGTGATACCCGCTACGGAGCGATCATCACCAACAACGCCGGAGGTTATTCTTTCTTCCGCTCTTCTGTACAAGGTTGTTTCTTGAGAATCAAGTTCAACACCGTTCCATTAGATCAACCAGGTCGCTACATCTACCTGCACGACTGTGAGTCAAAAGACTTCTGGTCTGGTTCATGGCAGCCTGTTGGTAAACCGCTCGACCAATATAAGAGCGAGTGCCGCCACGGTTCCGCTTATACAAAGATCTCTTCTGAATATAGCGATATCAAAACTGAAACTTTATACTTCGTGCCTAAAGGTCAAGAGTTTGAGGTTTGGCATGTGAAGGTTACGAATATGGGCAAAAAATCTCGTAAACTTCGTGCTTTCACCTACGCTGAGTTCGCTTCCAACTGGAACATGAACGACGATAGCAACAACTTGCAATATACGCAGTACATCATCAAGACCGCTTACAAGAACGGTTTCATCGACCACGGCAACAACCTCTATATGCCTGAGGAGCCGGAGAACTTCCAGAACAAAGACCAGGCCCGCCACTCTTTCATCGGTGTCGTAGGTCAAAAGGTAACGGGTTACGATAGCGACCGCGACAAGTTCATCGGCGCATATCATACTTACGCGAACCCTATCTCCGTTGTGAACGGTCAATGTGGCAACACGGTGACTGAAGGTGACAACGGCTGCGGTACGCTTCAAGTCGACTTGGACTTGGCTGCCGGCGAGACGAAGGAGTTCACCGTAGTGCTCGGTATCGGTAAGGCTTGGGTGGAAGGAAAGAAAGCCGCTAAGATGGTGGCTACCCCTGAGAAGGTGAAGGCTGAGTTCGACAAGGTGGTGAACTACTGGCACGGACGTATCGAAGGCCTTTCCGCTAAGACACCTGACGCCGCTTTCAATAGCATGATTAACATGTGGAACCCATTCAACAACTTAATCACTTACGCATGGAGCCGTGCGGCTTCTTTGATCTACCGTGGTGAGCGTGACGGTATGGGTTACCGTGATACGATCCAAGATATGTTGGGCGTCATCCACAACATCCCTGAGGAGGTGGTTGAACGTCTCGAATTGATGTTGACCGGACAAAACTCCAACGGTGGCGCCATGCCGGTTGTGAAGCCTTTCGCCCACAACCCTGGCCACGAGGCTCCTACGCCTGAGAACGAGTTCCGTTCTGACGACTGTATGTGGCTGTTCTGCACCGTTCCTACCTATGTGAAGGAGTTGGGTAACATCGATTACTATAACAAGGTATTGCCTTACTCGGATAAGGGCGAAGGCACCGTGCTAGACCACTTGAAACGCGCCATCCAATTCAACTTGGACCGTTGCGGAAAGAACAACTTGCCTTGCGGTCTGAAGGCTGACTGGAACGACTGCTTGGTGTTGGGCGCTAAGGGTGAGACGATTTTCGTGGCTATGCAATTGCGCTACGCGTTGACTGTCTATATCGACATCTGCAACCGCTTGAAGAAAGCCGACGAGGTGAAGTGGGCGGAAGGTCACTTGACTCGTTTGACCAAGGATATCGACAAGGCGGCTTGGGACGGCGAATGGTATGTGCGCGCCATCAAAGAGGACGGCTACATCTTCGGTACGAAGAACGATCCGAACAACGAGGGTACCATCTGGTTGAACCCTAACTCTTGGTCGGTCATCTCCGGACAAGCAACAGGCGAACGCGCCGAGACGGTGATGAACAGCGTCGAGAAACGTTTGGCCATCAAATATGGTTTGGTGCTCTGCGATCCTCCGTACGAGAAGACTGAGGCTTCGGTCATCAAGGCTCCTCTCTTCATCAAGGGTATGAAGGAGAACGCGGCTGTCTTCCAGCACACGCAAGGTTGGGGAATCATGGCGGATTGTATCTTGGGTCACGGTAAACGTGCCTTCAAGAACTACAAGAACTACTTGCCTGCCGCTTACAACGAGCGTGCCGAGGTTCGCCAAATCGAGCCTTACGTATATGCGCAGACCACTTGTTCAACCTACAACATGCGCGCTGGTCAAAGCCGTTGCCCATGGTTGAGCGGAACAGCATCTTGGGCATACTTCACAGCCGCTCAATACATCTTGGGTATCCGTCCTGACTACGAGGGATTGTTGATCGATCCATGTATCCCAGGCTGGAAGGGCTTCACCGCTACCCGTCGTTTCCGCGGCAAGACCGTAAACATCACTGTCAAGAACCCTAAGAAGGTGGAGAAGGGTGTCGTTTCCGTCACTTTGAACGGAAAGGCCATCGAGGGCAACGTCGTTCCTTTCAGCAAGATGAAGAATGTGAACGAGGTGGTTGTCGTTATGGGCTAATGATAATTAAGAGTTAAGAAGCTCTTGATTTTATAGATAAAAAGGGAGCAAGGGGCATGGACTTCTTGCTCTCTTTGTTTCTGGAAATTGTGTATATTTGCAAACACAATTACAATGACAGCATGGAAGAAACTCCTCGAATATTTCAATTTGATGATCATAAAGACTCAACATTTTTGCTGGGTACTTACAGAGCAGCGAAAAATCAACTAGATTGGATTGTTGGTAAGAATCCTCAACGCTATGAGATGTTGTACAATATACGATACAATGAAAATATTTTTGAATCAAGGGAAGGTGGCGTTCTATCTGGATTTAAACCAGATTATATAATTATATATAATCATGAAAATCTTTCTGATGGTTGTCATGTGTTTCCTTGCGTCTCTTTCACCAAAAAGAGCGAAGAGGAGATGAGTTTAATGGCGTATCCCTCTCCTCAAGGGAACTATATTGTTTATCTTTTAGGGGAAGAGCTTATTTCTGATTCGATAAATTTAGAAACACTTATAGATGCAACAAAAGGAATGCGTTCAGTAGAGAATGCACCAGTCTTAGTAAAAGGAGATTTGATAACTCAACACATCGATTCTTCAAAGAAGCCAAACTCTCCCCTGCGGACAGAACAAAAAGACGTGGTACGTTTCATTGATCTGTTTGCGGGAATAGGGGGGATCAGGTTGCCATTTGACGAATTAGGTTATAAATGTGTATTTTCTTCAGAATGGGACTCGAAAGCAGCAAAAACATATATTGCGAATTTCAACGAGAAACCATATGGAGATATTACTTTGATACCAGAGAAAGACATTCCAAAGCATGATTTACTTTTGGCTGGATTCCCTTGTCAAGCTTTCAGTATCATTGGGAAAATGAAAGGTTTTGAGGATACAAGAGGTACTATGTTTTTTGAAATAGCACGAATTTTAAAGTACCATCAACCCAAAGCTTTTTTGCTTGAAAATGTAAAACAGCTTACTACACATGATAAAGGTAGAACATTTGAAGTAATCCAAAATGATTTGACTGAATTAGGTTATTTCTTTAAATGGAAAGTCCTAAATGCTCTTGATTTTGGGTTGCCCCAAAAAAGAGAAAGAGTTATTATTGTTGGTTTCAAAGAAAAAGAAAATTGCGAAAAGTTTAATTTTGATTTTGAAAAAATCCCATATGATTTGTCTTCAATTCTCGAAAAAGACGAAGATGTAGATAAAAGCCTTTTCGCATCAGAAAAAATTATAAGCAAGAGAAGGGCCTTCACAAAAAATAAAAATGTGTTTTATCCTTCTATATGGCACGAGAATAAAGCGGGTAACATATCCGTTTTAGATCATTCTTGTGCATTGCGTACAGGTGCCTCTTATAACTATTTATTAGTGAATGGAGTGCGTAGGCCTTCATCAAGAGAATTACTCAGACTTCAAGGTTTCCCTGATAGTTATAAGATTGTATTACCCAATCAGGATGTAAGAAAACAGACCGGTAACTCTGTTGCTGTCCCGATGATAAGAGCAGTAGCAAATAAAATTAATGAAATCATAAATAATAATTGAACATGGACATTCCAAAATTAAGAGATGGGAAAGGTATCAAACGTGAACCTTATTTGCTAAATGAATTCCCAGATGAACTAATCATCAAAATTGCAGAAGAATTAACTTACCTTCTTCACATAGGTGCAAAAGATATTACGGGAGATCAATGGGGTGATATCTTTGCGTCTGCTTTAAGAAGTTTATTTGATGAAGAAACAGAGCATTTAGCGTCTCCTGTGGGTATTGCGGATGTTGTTTTTGGGAAGATGGCTTTTTCTATGAAAACTGTTAAATATGCAAAACCATTCAACCAGTCAAACGTAAGACTTATAAGTGGGAGATGCTCTCCTGACTATTCATATGGTATCACAGATCCTCACGAAGACATACAAAAAACAGGCACTGCAGTTTTAGGTATATGGAATGAACGTATAAATATTGCTCATGACAAATTCAATCCGGTTAGAACTACAGTGCTGGTTCGTTCTTATGATTTGCTTAGTTATTATTTGTTTGAGGAAAACACTGATAGATATAATACAAATGAATTTGTATGGAGTGAGAATAAAAATGGTAATCTTGTAGGGAAAAAAGGGGATTCTGAATATTTTACATGGCAACCACATGGATCACAATTTACAATTCATACAAAAATACCATCTAATGCCGTAAAATTTAAAATTAAACAGCCTCCACTGTTATCGAAGACAGAACAACTAAAACACATTAATTTCGACCAATCATGGGTTGAAATTATAAGAAATTGTTCATCTTCTGAATAGAAATGATAGTGAATAACTTCAAAGAAGTTGTTGTAATGGGGAAAAGTAAGTTATCGCCTTATTGCCTGGGCAATACTCATGGAGTCAATGAATCTTATAGATTTTTCTGGCAATTTATAGAAACTTATTTGCCTAACTATTATTCAAGAGACGATGTTTTGTGGGATGACATTCTTAACAGGTATTTGTATGGAGAAGAGGTTTGTGAGAGAGATATGAAATGGATTGAGGAAGAGTATAATTGCGACAAAAAACTGATTTTGTCGGAATTAATTTCTCTTGAAACGAGGTTTGCCGAGGAAGCCTTGGAGGTGTTTTATGAAGTCAAGACTTCCAAGCGAAAAACAATATGAATTAACTATTAGTTCGAAAGATAAAAGGGAGCAAGGGGCTTAGGCTTCTTGCTCCTTTATTGCAATATGCCTGTTTTAATATATGGTTAAAATCAATCATAAGTTTTGAAATTCAAAATAAAATTTCGAAACACAAAACAAATCTACTATATTTGCGCAACAATGAGAATAATAGCAAGAAGCAAAATCTGCGCTTACTACGCAATTCATGCGGATTCGAAAATAGCGTTAGAAGAATGGTTTGTCAAAACAAAAAAAAGCGATTGGAAGTGTTTTGAAGACATAAAAAAGACTTTTAATAGTGTGGACTATGTCGGGAACCAACATTATGTATTCAATATTAAAGGTAATCAATATAGACTAATCGTCGTGGTCAAATTTGTGATTGATACTGTACTTATCCGTTTTATCGGAACGCATTCCGAATATGATAAAATAGATGCAAAAAACATATAGTTATGGCAAAGTTAAAAACACAAGTGGAATACGAGGTGATTTTGGAGCGAATTGAGGAATTGCTTCCTATGGTCACAGACGATACGTTGCCTACGGAAAAGCATGCCGTGGAATTGAACATCCTTTCAGAGTTGGTTGACGAATACGAAGAGGAGCATTATCCTATAGCAGCTCCATCGCTCATAGAAATAGTAAAGCTTCGTTTAGTGGAAATGGGACTAACGCAAGCCGCTTTCGCTGAATTGATTGGCGTAAGTCCATCAAGGGTAAGCGACATCCTTAACCAGCGATGCGAACCGACGCTTCAAGTGGCCCGTAAGATTAGTCAAACGCTAAAAATAGATCCGAGCATTGTTTTAGGTGTGTAAATACAATTAGCTTTATGAGCGCTTAACTTATTGTACAATTATTATTGAAAAAATTTCGAGGAGCAAGGGACTTGGGTCTTTTGCTCCTTTTGCTTGTCAGCAGATTAGACTTTTTTGTTGACCCGGAAAAAAAATAGTACAGATTTACGATTGAATCGAAAATTTGTACTATTTTTGCTTTTGATAATTAATTATACATTTAAAAGTATGGTAGAAAGAGATTTAGGAGCCAAAATTAAAAGGATGTCCGAATTGTTTCCCATCGTGGTGGTGACAGGTCCGAGGCAATCGGGGAAATCCACTTTAGTTAGAGAATTGTTTCCTAACTATAAATATGTCTCTTTGGAGTCGCCCGACATGCGATATTTCGCGGAAACGGATCCAAAAGGTTTTCTATCGACATTTCCCACACATACTATCATTGATGAGGTACAACGTGTCTCCGAGTTATTCTCCTATCTCCAAACCCATGTCGACCGTATCAACGAGAGCGGAATGTATATTTTGTCAGGCTCCCAAAATTTTCTTTTGATGGATAGGTTGACCCAAAGTTTGGCGGGTCGGGCAGCCATCTTGAAACTTTTGCCTTTTTCCCGTAAGGAACTGAAAAATGCCGGCATCCTTCCCGCATCAGTGGAGGAAGAGTTGTTGTTCGGAGGCTATCCGCGTCTTTTCGACAAAGGAATGACTCCTCATGAATATTATCCTTCATACATACAAACATATGTGGAAAGAGATCTTCGCCAATTGAAGAACATTGGCGATTTAGGTTTGTTCATGAAATTCATAAAACTATGCGCAGGTAGAATCGGTCAGTTGGTTAATTTTTCATCGCTGGCTAACGATTGTGGAGTCGCCGTATCGACTGCGCAATCTTGGCTTTCCCTTTTGGAAACGAGTTACATAGTATATACTTTACGTCCTGATTTCAATAATTTCAACAAACGTTTGGTGAAATCCCCAAAGTTGTATTTCTATGATACTGGGTTGGCTTGCGAATTATTGGAAATACAAAACGCCAACCAATTATCTTCCCACTACCTTAGAGGTGGACTGTTTGAAAACTTAATTATCAACGAGTTTACTAAAGATGCCTATAATCAAGGAGAAAACCCTAATCTGAGTTTTTGGAGAGATAATAAGGGGAACGAAATCGATTTGATTAAATCCGTCGGTACTTCCCAATTCGCATTCGAAATTAAGTCAGGCCATACTTTTTCCGATGATTATTTTTCTGGCCTAAAATATTGGGCAAAAATATCTGGCTCAGAACCTAATCACTCTACCGTGATTTATTGTGGGGATGAATCCTTGCAAACATCGAATGGAAAACTATTGTCTATAAACGATTTATAAAAATTAGTACAGATTTACGATTGAATCGAAAATTTGTACTAATTACCGGGCGCGCAAAAAAGTCCGAGGAATCTCTTCCCCGGACCTTCTATCTCTCCGTATCATCATCCCTCTATTGTGTGTTACTTTTTTACAAATTTCAGATTCTCTTTTTGTGGTGTGACCGCGATGTAGGCTTTGCCGTCCAGTAATGCCTCTTTGCTGACCGCATGTCCCTCCATATCGAAGAACTGCGCGCCCTTCAATGTTTTGATTTTGTCATAGTCGACATAGTCTTTCAATCCTACCGAGCTGTGCGGAGAGAATTTCAGCCAATCGATGTTCACATAGCTTCCCACTATCTCCACCTTGAGGATGTGTTCTCCCTTCTCCAGTTGAAACGTGCCGACGTTGTTCTCCTCGTAGACGGACCAATCCTCGCAGGTCTGGGGAATCGTGTAGTCTTCGGTCAACTGTTGGTTGTCGAGGTAGAGCTTGAAGCCCTCGGTCTCGCCGCCGTTAGAAACGTAGGCAGTGACGTCATATTCGCCGGATTCCTCCACGTTTACCGTATATTCCAACCATTCGCCCTTCTCCGTGTAGCCGATCGCGAGACCGTCGCCGTTCTTCACGACATCTACTCCTTCGTCCGTGCGAAATTCACCGTCGCCTTTGTTGCTCTCATCATTATCGTAGTAGGAAAACCCCTGTCCGGCCTCATCGTAATTCTCCGCTTCTACTTTGCCGGGGATTGTGGCAGTCACATTCTTATAAGGGTTTTGGGGCACGTTCAACGGTGTGATATAGATTCTATATCCGTACAACTCGCTTTCGATCTTCACTGGGACGGTAAGGCTTCCTCCGTTGATGGTCATGTCGGACTCGGAGACCAATTCGGTACCGTTTACGGGTGTGTTGATGCTCTTCCAAGTGACGCGTTCCACCTTCACCCTTACGGTGCCGCCAAGGAAGTCAGGGAAGTTGTTGAAGACCACATTCACGTCGCCGACGGATTTCCCGCCCAAGACCAAACTTGCGCAGTTGTGTTTTCTATCGACGGAACCGAAACCGTCCACGCCTTCGCTCCTGTCGTTAGGAGGCGTCACGTTGACCATATAGCCTTCCATATCACCATACCATTTGTAGAGCCACCAGCCACCGCCTTTTTGTCCGTTGTCGGTAAGCAAGCTGCCCAGACGTCCCGGATGCGGCACATGCCACCAAGAGATGGTCGCGCTCTCCACGTTGTATCTTTCGAACTTGGCGATGAAAGGCACGGAATAACCCGGGCAACCTTCATACTGTTGTTTGTCGGCATCGGAGCCAGCGCAATACTCGTTGATGCAATAAGGACGTTCCGGAATGCCTAACTCCTGCTGAAGCTTCCGCACAGCGTTCACTGCGTCCGCGAATCCGCCGCTTCCCCATTGGTGCCAGCAGATAAGATCTGGCAAGCAATTATTCTCTTTGCAGAATTTAAGGAAATTCTTCATTCTGTTATTATCGTAATAAGCCATACAAGGGCCCACGATTTTCGTGTCAGGGTCCAATTTACGGAGCAACTCGTAAGTTGGTTTCCAGACCGTGGAGTTGATGTCTCCGTTGTTGTTGTTCCACGTTCCGTCCGGTTCGTTCCAAATCACGTAACTATGGATGTTGTCTATTCCTTCGGAGAATCTTCGCTTCACTTGCGTTTCGACGGCGCTCAGCCAAGCCTGCTGTCCCGGCCATCTGTAAGGCCAGTTAGGCAAGTAGTCGGGCAAAGTGATCTGCACTTGGGCGGTCGTGTTCTGCAGACGTTTCGCCACGATGTAGCCGTCGCCGAACGCGTGTTGGTTACCGTTTTTACCCTCTGGGGGTTGACAAAACATGTGCGGTTTCAGAGGTGCGACCATCTCCTCTATATTAGCAGGCTCGTTTTCGGTCATGCCATATAAGGAGCCTGAAGCGCAATGGGTCACAGGGCGGATACTATCCCTCAAATCCACCTTCAGCGTTTGGGCGCCAAACGAGTTCTGTATGGATACGCATGCGAGCGTAACTACAGATAATGTGATGTGTTTAATGATTCGATTCATGGCAGCTCATTTTTGTTAAATGTTACAACGCAAAGGTATTGGAATTGAATCCTTGGGGATATGAGAGAAAAACCAATTGTTATTATTTTCGAACTAACATTTCGTTCATGGCCTTTGACTCGAAAATCCAAACTGGTAATTCTAATCTGCTTATTATCCTTAAATATAGGCATTTCCGTCGAAAACAAGAAATGTTTTCAATAGGATTTTTAGGTCAAAGTGGTTTTGATTCATAGTTGACGGAAATCGTCCTCACGCATTTCGTGTGCCTTATTTTTTAGTTCCTCTGTATTTCCTAATGTAACGGTCGGCCGGCATCTCTTTCAGTTTGAAGATGAACGGATGTTTGACATAGGAGTCGCAAACCTTTCCATTTTTTTGGGCTGGAGTCCATTGGGGCATCAGCTTGACGAGGCGCATGGCTTCGTCGGAGAGCAGCGGATGGCAACTGCAGACGACTTCCGGATGTGAGATGGACCCGTCTTTATGGACGATGAAACGGAGGATGACCGCCGTCTGTAGTCCTGCGTCTTTAGCGGCTTGTGGATATTTATGGTTTTGGGCGAAGAAATGGTCCCACGCTGCGGTCCCACCGGGGAAGGAGGCTTTCTGGTCTACCCATGTGAATATCGTGTCTTTGTCCGCCCCTGCGATGGGTTTCACCGCATGTTGGGCGAATAGGGTGGAGAATGGCATGCAGATGCACATTATCATCCCAATAATATGTTTTTTTATTATAATCATATGGATATTCTTTTTAGGGGATTTCTATAAATTGCTTTGTAGTGATTTTGAAGGTTTTGTCAGACAGATTGCTGATTTGAGCGAAGGAGCAGTGCGGGCACTGTGACTGAGTGAAAAACAGCAAGATAGCGACAAAAATTCAAAAGCACACAAAAGATCAAAGAATAAACTCTATTTAAAAATAATCGGGGAATTTATAGAAGTCCCCTTTATTAAAATGACGCATTCCTATGATAATATTCTGTCACATAGGAGACGTGTCTTTCACTTCGGATCTGAAGTGAAAGAGTTTAATTTTATACGATATTTGCAAAAATAGCACATTAATCTTTCTTCCTAACTATCTAATCGGAAAATTTCTTATTTTCGCACTGATCTTTTATTAGGTTTCATTTGAATTCCGTAGTTATCTTCGTGGATGATTAATTGAGGGGAAAATATGTGGAATAAACTACAAAGCAATCTACAGGCGATCATTATTAGTGCGATTTCGGGCATACTCCTTTTCAGTTCTTGTGACCTGTCCGCACCATATGGTAAGACTAGCGCAGGAAAGGGTTGTGCGGTGGATACCGATTCCGTCGCCCCTGACACGTGTTTGTTGACGGAGGACGAGCCACTCCATTATCTTAGGATAGGAGCTGTCGGGGATATCATGGTCCATGATTATCAAATGAAGAAAGCTTACCGTCCTGATTCCGATACTTTTGATTTCTCTCCTGTTTTCCGTCAGATACAATCCTTTTTGGACGCGAATGACCTACTTATAGGGAACTTGGAGACGGTATTCGCAGGGAAGGGGAAAGGTCGTAAGAAGGATGTCTTCGGGTATGCTTCGTTTCCCTATTTCAATGCGCCCGATTGCTTTGCTTCCACTTTGGTGGAGGCGGGTTTCGATTTGCTGGCGACGGCGAATAACCATACGATGGATTGTTATCCCCAGGGTGTTTCCGCCACGTTGGATTTGTTGGATTCGTTGCATATCCTCCATCATGGCACGTCGCGTGATTCAGTCGAGCGGGAACGTTTGTGCATCGTGGAGCGGAATGGCATCAAGATAGGTTTCTGCAGTTATACGTATAGTCTGAATGGTGTCTTCGTGCCGAAGGATAAGCTCTTCATGGTGAATGAGTTCTGTAATCACGACAAGGCGAAGATCAGCGGCATATGCGACGTCATCCGTCGCTTGAAGGGGGCGGGTGCCGATTTTACCGTCGCTTATCTGCATAGTGGCACGGAGTATCAAAGGCGGCCGAACCATTATCAGACGATGTTGGCGGATTCGCTTCACTTGGCAGGGTGCGATTTGATTTTGATGTCGCATCCGCATATTCTCCAACGCATGGATATCCTTCCGGCTAGTGATTCTACGCCAAGGACGTTGGTCGCCTATTCTTTGGGTAATTTTATCTCCAGTCAGGTTTGTCGTGGGGAGATCGCGAAGGATATCGGCGCATTGTTGCAGGTGGATATCGTGAAGAAAAAGGATAGTACTTTTATCACGGGTGTATCTGTCGTCCCTACTTACTCTTTTTGGCGAACGAACTATATCGGTGTGTTGCCTGTCATCACGGCTCATGATTGTCCCGACGAGGTCGTAACTCTCTATCCTAAGGATAGGAAGCGTGTCAGGGAGGCGTATGACGATGCGTTGGAGGTGCTTCGCGGCGATATGGACAGCACGCTTTGGAGCGTGGAGGAGGATTGTTATCGCTTGAAGTGGTAAATAAAAAGTTCCATTTAGGCTTCCTGGAGGAATACCTAAATGGAACTGACAAAAAAACGAAGCTGTTATTACTTGATCTCTATCTTGATTGACTCGTTGTCGTTGGAGAGGATGAGGATGCCTGCTCCGAATCCGCACTTCTTGAGTTTTTCGTTTACGTCGTCTCCCTTTTGCAAGTTGACTTTGCCGAGCTTTTTACCGCTGAGGTCGATGATGTTAAAGTCACCGTTTAGGCTTGTATTCTCGGTGATATTCTGCAGACCTGTCACATCCGGTTCATAGCCGCTTTCCGCTTCGAATTGGAGCCAATCGATGTTGACGTAGTCTCCGTCGATGGAGAGACGGAGAATGTGTTTGCCTTCCTCCAATCTTTCGGTTTCCCCTTCTATGGTGCTGTATGTATCCCAGTCTCCGCCGTTAGCGACCTTGGTGGTGGAGGTGATGTCCTTTCCGTCGAGCAACAGGTGGAAGGATGAGTTGTCGCTTCCGGAAGCGACGCGTGCGCTCCATTTATAGGTGTCGCTCTTCTTCACGTCGACCGTATATTCCAACCATTCCCCTGTCTGGGTGTAACCGATCGCCTTGCCGTCGCCGCAGTTCTCGATATCCACGCCTTCGTTGGTACGGAAAGAGGCTTTCCCTTTGTTCTCTTCTTCGCTGTCGTAATAGGCGATGCCGCTGCCGCCGAGGTCATATTCCTCCACTTCGATTTTCCCAGGCAGTACGCTTGGCGTGCCGTTGTAAGGGGTTTGTGGGACATGGACTTTGATGGTCACGGACGCTTTCCCTTCGTTTCCTTCATTGTCGGTCGCTACCGCTGAAAGGGTATAGCTTCCCTCTTTCAGGTTCTCGATGGTGAAGGTGTATGGGGTGTTGCTGGATTCTCCGAGTTTGTTGTCTCCGTTATAGAAGGCGACGGATTTGATGTTGCCGTCTTCGTCTGTGGCGTCCACCGAAAGGGTGATGGTGGCTGGCGCTTCCAAGTCGTCACTTTCGCTTGGGGAGGTGAACTCCACCTTAGGCGTGCCTTTTTTACCGCCGCCCACCAGAGTCGTGGCGCTCTGTGCTTCCAGAGTGATTTGGAAGGAGGTTCCTCCGGAGACATTGCTCTCTTTTTTCACGTTTTTTTGTCCGCTGGTCACGTATCGCTCCCACTCCGTAACTTGTGAGTTAGGGATGGAGACGGTGAATGTCTTGGAGCTGGTGTTCTTGTTGACCAATACGATGACGACGTTGTCGTCCTTTTTAAAGGCGGAGACGTTCACGTTATTGGTCGGATTTTGGGTGGCGTCCACACGGACAAAGCCGGGGCGGACGAACTTAGAGTAGTGGGAGAAGCAATATCCTCTTTTACTGATGTTACCGTCATCTTTCATCAATCCGTACGAGCGGCGGATATACCACCAGACGTAGGCTTGGAAGTTTCCTCTCACTACGGCGTTGGTCATGTGGTCTACCACTTCCAACGCTTCCGGCCATCTATCGGCGGAGTTGGCGTCACTGTTCGGCACATACACTTCTGTCATCCACAACTCTTTTCCCGCTCCTTTTTGTTGGAAGTTCGGGTAACTGAATGCGCTCACTTGCGTGCCGTAGAGGTGTGTGGCGAGGATGTCGAGGTTCGCCAGTGCCTTCGAGTTGTTTAAGATAGGGTCACTGGTGTTCTTGTTGTACTGGAAGGCTTCGGGCGCCATAACCCTACAATTGATATTTTGCGCGTTGTTTGCCATGAAGGTAGCCATGTCGTTGGCTTCCCACCACGTCCAGTCGCTACCATAATCCGGCTCGTTTTGAATGGACATTGCGTATAGTTCCACCCCGTTGGTTTTCATGTAATCGATGAACTTGTTGAGGTGTTGCACGTATGCGCCGTAGGAACTGGACTTCAGTCGTTTGGAGGTCTTGTAGGATTCGCACATGCTGGACGGCGGGCTCCATGGGGAGGCGAATATCGTGATGCCTTTTTTAGCCGCATTTTGGGCTGTGGCGATTTCTTTGCTCCATTGACTTTCTTCAGGGTCTACATGGATACGAAGGACGGAAAGGCCAAGCTGGTTTTCTCCGTTTCCGAAAGCTGTCTCGCGTTGGCTGGCGGAGAGGTCGTCGATCCATGTTGGGAAGTTGATACCTCCGAACCCTTGCATCATTTGGTATTGCTTACTAAGGTTCACATTAATCGTTTGGGACGAAGCCATGAGTGGCACCGCCGCCATAGCCATTGCCGCCCATTTTTTCAAATCTGCTCTTAATTTTCTCATTTCGTGTTTTTCCTTTAGTGCACTCTTTTTCGGATTCGGACAATGTTACCCGTAAAAGAACTTGTGCGTTTGTGATAATATGCTTACTTATTCTTTTAGTTTTCCACTTTCCCGTTAGGGACATTGCAAAGATAGGTGTGAACGGGTGTCAGGAATGGGATTTTTGTTCCTTTTAGTAGGATTATTGGTTCAGAATGTTTGCCATGCGAATCTTTAGGGACGGGATTCCCTTGTTTGGGCGGATTTTCGTTTTTTGGTGTTTTGTTGTTATCCCATTACGAAATTCTTACTAATTTTGGTCTTGTTCGGGTTTCGGTTGATAGGAGCTATCCGGCCGACTTGAAGTTCTGTGATTTTCAGATTGTTATTATGGAATACGTGTTTGAATATGAATTTGAGGTGCGTGACTATGAATGTGACGCGCAGGGCATCGTGAATAACGCTAATTACCAACATTACATGGAGCACACGAGGCATCGTTTTATACAGACGGTCAATCTAGATTTTATGGAATTGACCAACGCTGGCATTATCCTTGTCGTGGCGAAGGCTGAGCTGCAGTACAAGCAGCCTTTACGTAGTAACGATAAGTTCGTCTGCCGCCTTAATGTGGAGAAGGATGGCATCCGTTATGTCTTTTACGAAGATATTTACCGGTTGTCGGATAATAAGCTTTGTACGAAGGGCAAGTTTGATGTGGTCGCTGTCATCAACGGACGCTTAGGCACGTCGGAAATCATCGATAACGCTTTGTTCGGAATTAAAAAATGATCAGATATGGAATTGTCATTTGAGGAATTGGAGAGGTCTTTCGAAGGTGTCGGAACCTTTAGGGGCGGTTTTGAAGTGATTAGGGAAGAGGTGTATGAGGACATCGAGGACGATAGTTTTGACGACCCGGACGATGCTTCTTCCGATGACGGGGAGGAGATTACCGATCGTGAGATAAAGGTGGAGATCGCTTCCCGTATTTTAGAGGAAAATCTTGATTTCGGTCCTTTGAACGAGAACTTCGACAACGAAGGTAATCGTGATTCCCGTATGGAGAAAAGGTTCTCCTTGCTTGACCCGATTGCCGCGAAATGGGTGGATGGAGAGATTTCTTCTGTGAAGGAGGCGCAAACTATTTTGGATGGTTGCGTGAAATGACGGTTTCGGTAAGCCTAAAAAATTGAGAGGGCAACCATAGAATCTGATTCTTATGGTTGCCCTTTTTTTTCTTAGTAAATCGTCGAGTGGTTTCCTATTCAGGCTGTCCCATCTTTATTTCTTGATGAATTCCACGCGGCGGTTCTTAGCCTTTCCCTCTTCAGTGGAGTTGTCGGCGAGAGGGGAGGTCTGTCCCTTACCGACGGCGGTCAAACGTTTCTTGTCGACGCCCAGCTCGACCAGTTTGTCGACGATGGCTTGCGCGCGTTGCTCGCTCAACGTCTGGTTGGTGGCTGCGGAGCCCGTGTTGTCGGTATGGCCTTGTACCTCGAACTTCAGGGTAGGGTTCTCGTCCATCAAGGTCTTGATGCGGTTGATCTCGCTCATGGATTGCGGCTTGATGGTCGCTTTGTTGACGTCGAAGGTGATTCCGTAGGTGATGAATTTACCGTCGGTCATCATACGGTCGTAGAGCGGAACGGCGCCCTTGCAGATGCGGAAGTTGGTGACGTAGTCAACGCCATGGTCTTGCCAGTGGCGGCTCTCCAGCTCCACGTATGACGGAGCTTTCATGTTCGGCACGTTCGTCACGCGCGTGCCGTTGATGTAGGCTTTCATCGCGCGTTTGTTGAATGAGATGGCGAAGTGGTTCCAGTCGTTGTCTTTCAGCAGGTTCTCGATTTGGTATTCGGAATTGACATGCCTGTCTGATGTGGATTGGTAGCTCCAAAATGTCGATTTGACGTCGGCTGTGTGTACTTCATAAGTGCAGATTTCACTGCCTTCCTCGTTGTAGAAATGGAGGAAGTATTGCGAGCGGGAGAGTAGTCCTTCGCTCAATTTGGTGTCGTTACCGGCGAAGAAATCGTATTCGATGGTGAACTCGTCGGTCAGGTATTTTTTCATGTCCTTCATGAGCGGTGCGATGACTGTAGGGACGCTCTCGAATCCGATGGCCATCTTTCCGTCGTATTTCACCACTTCGGAGTTACCCGTGACCAGATCCCACTTGCTTGGGAATTCCCCTATCTTTTCGTTGGCGAGGTCATCCTCGAAGATGACCTCGTCTCCTGAGACGAAGTCACACTTTGCGTAAGTGGCTTCTATCGTCCTGGCGTCTTGTTTAGCCGATTTGGAATCGGATTCCGAAGCGGACGAGGATTGGGCGCTTTTCTTGCTGTTCGATTTGCTCGAGCTTTCTTCCTCGTTATTGTCGTTACCATTGTTCCTACTGCTATTCTTCCCTCCTTCGAAGGCGTTGTCGACGGCGTCATTCACTTTGTTGTCCACGTTGCGTGAGACAGCGTTCTCGGCCGCATTCTCGGCTGCGTTCTTTGCGGCGTCTTGGAGACGGTTCAAAAATCTTTGTGCGTTTGCTCCCGAAACGCACAAGGCCGTCATTGTGATGATGGTGAAAATTTTCTTCATATTAATATTGTTTTAATTATTGTCACATTTACAACTGACTAAGTTCATTCCGAATATAAACTAAGTAGTACTTTCGTATTATTAAAATTAAGAAAAAATTGTTCTTGTTCAAAATCAGCGGCTTATTTTTTCTATTTCGATTGATTTTTATTTATTGGTGTCCGCTAAACGTGAAAAGGCGTACCGATATAGTCCGCAATGCCGGTAAACGCGGTGTCGCGGATTCTTTTTTTGAAAACCAAGCCCTTAGTCAAACAACGAGAGTTGAATCTTAGGCTCTTTTCTCGCATAACCCCGTAGGGGTTCCATATCGGTAGAATAATGGATTCCCCCATATACAACCCCAGAGGGGTTGCACGTAACATAGAATGCGATTATTACGTATGATTAATCATGTAATACATTTTCCCGCAAAAAATTTAAACCCATGAAAAGAGTTTAGCGGACAGTAATAAATTTTATTGTAGAAGCCAGGTAGCGGGCTTGTGCGGTTAGGTGCGAAAGGTTGTAAATGCACAAAAAAGGACGTCCCGAATGGAACGTCCTTTCCGTTTATTGCGAATCTGTTGATTACAATTGAGGACCGGCAGCAACCAAAGCCTTACCAGCAGCGTTGCCAGTATACTTCACGAAGTTCTTTTGGAAGCGTGAAGCCAAATCCTTCGCCTTAGTCTCCCATTCGGAAGCATTTGCGTAAGTGTCACGAGGATCCAAGATGTTGTCGTTTACGCCTGGCAATGAAGTAGGAACCTCAAAGTTGAACATAGGGATCTTCTTTGTAGGAGCCTTCAAGATGTCGCCAGAAAGGATAGCGTCGATGATACCACGGGTATCAGGAATAGAGATACGTTTTCCGGTACCGTTCCATCCAGTGTTCACCAAGTAAGCCTTAGCGCCGGACATCTTCATCTTCTTAACCAACTCCTCAGCGTACTTAGTTGGGTGCAACTCCAAGAATGCTTGTCCGAAGCAAGCGGAGAATGTTGGAGTAGGCTCAGTGATACCGCGCTCGGTACCAGCCAACTTAGCGGTGAATCCGCTCAAGAAGTAGTATTGGCATTGCTCTGGAGTCAAGATAGAAACTGGAGGCAATACACCGAATGCGTCAGCTGACAAGAAGATAACGTTCTTAGCGGCTGGTGCGGAAGATCCTGGTTGGATGTTGTTGATGTGGTTGATAGGGTAAGATACACGAGTATTCTCGGTAACTGACTTGTCATTGAAATCGATCTTGCCGTTAGCGTCAACGGTTACGTTCTCCAACAATGCGTTGCGTTTGATAGCGCCGTAGATGTCTGGCTCGTGCTCCTTGCTCTAGTCGATCACCTTAGCGTAGCAACCGCCTTCGAGGTTGAATACGCCCTCGTCGTCCCATCCGTGCTCGTCATCACCGATCAACTTTCTCTTAGGGTCGGTAGACAAAGTGGTCTTACCTGTACCTGACAAACCGAAGAAGATAGCGGTGTTCTTTCCTTCCATGTCGCAGTTAGCGGAACAGTGCATAGAAGCGATGCCCTTCAAAGGCAAGTAGTAGTTCTGCATAGAGAACATACCCTTCTTCATCTCGCCGCCGTACCAAGTGTTGATGATCACTTGCTCACGTGAAGTCACGTTGAATGCGACGCAAGTCTCAGAGTTCAAACCGAGCTCCTTGTAGTTCTCCACCTTAGCTTTAGAAGCGTTGTAGATGACGAAGTTAGGCTCGAAGTTAGCCAACTCCTCAGCGGTAGGTTGGATGAACATGTTCTTCACGAAGTGTGCTTGCCATGCTACCTCCACGATGAAACGAACTGCCAAACGAGTAGCCTTGTTAGCGCCGCAGAATGCGTCCACTACATAAAGGTTCTTGTTGCAAAGCTCTTTCTTCGCGATTTCCTTTACCTTAGCCCAAACTTCTTCGCTCATTGGGTGGTTATCGTTCTTGTACTCCTCTGAAGTCCACCATACAGTGTCCTTAGAGTTTTTGTCCATCACGATATATTTGTCTTTAGGAGAACGTCCTGTGTAGATTCCGGTCATTACGTTTACAGCGCCGAGCTCTGTTTGTTGACCTACTTCGTAGCCGCTAAGGCCTGCTTTTGTCTCTTCCTTGAAGAGCTCCTCGTAAGAGGGATTGTGGGCGATCACTGTCGATCCGGTGATGCCGTACTTTGATAAATCTAAGTTTGCCATGCTAACTTTAATTCTATATGTTTATTAAAAAATTATCCTTTGTTAATGATGGATGAATTCACTTCATTCCAATTTTTCATTCCACGCAAATTTAATAAAATATTTTAATTAATAGGTGTGTTGGAAGAAAAACAAAAATAAATTTTCGGAATGGCTGGAAAAGAGGGGAGAATAGTGGTTTGACGAGACGAATTTTTGGCAACAATGCGTGGTTGTCGGAGTCAGTGGGACGTCTCTTTTCCTTCGGTGTCTCTTGATGGAAGGCTAGTGTTGGCCATGGTTGTGGAATTAAAAGAAAGCGGCTGTAGGATAGCCCACAACCGCTTTCATCATATTCATTTTAACTCTATTCCGCATATGGCGGAATCTGTTTTATTACTTCCCTACGACCAGTTTCTTAACCGTCGTGCCATTTTCGGTAACGATGCGGACAATGTAGTTACCGTCTTGCAGGTCTGCGACGGAGATTACGTTTCCGCTACATTTCTTCACTACCACGCCTTCGGCGGAGACGAACTCTACGCTGATTGGAGTGACGCCAAATACTTTGACGACTGAAGTAGCAGGGTTTGGTCCGATAGCGATCGGAGTGTTGATGTTCTCTTCGAAACCGGTTTCGCCACCTACTTTCTCAAAATTGATCCAGTCCACGTCAATCCAGCTTCCTGTGTTCTTGATGGTCATTACTTGCTCGCCTTTTTTCAGGGTCACAGGGTCCAATTTCACCTCTTCGAAGGTGCCCCAATCACCTAATTTGCTGACTTTCACGTCGAAAGAGACATCCGATTTGTCGAGTGATACAGACAAGGAGCCTGAATCGTTACCTTCACCCAAACGGATTGACACATTGTATTCGCCATCCTCTTGTACATCAACGGTGTAAGCCATCCATTCGTCGTCTTGGAACGAGCCGACCGCATAACCACCGTCGATCGTCTTGATGTCCACGTCATCTTTTCGATATTCGTTTGTTTGGTCATCGCAAGAGTTACCTGCTGATTGGTCGAAGAATGCTATGCCGGATTCTCCTTCGTCGTAATTCTCCGCCTCGATCTTTCCAGGGATGGTCGCTGCTGTTCCGCCATAGGGTTTACCCGGCTCAACCACTTTAATGGTTGAGGTGCCTTTTACCTCCTCGTTGCTATTAGTGATAACAACGACAGAAATTGAGTGGCTTCCTGCTGATTCAGGAGTCCAAGTGATTTTTTCGCCTTCTCCGATCGTGTTGTTTCCGTCGTAATAAGTAATGCTTCTGACACCGCCTTCAACATTGTTCACTTTAACGGATAAATCCACGCTGTTGCCAAAAACGATGGTGGTTTTGCTTGCCTCGATACTTGCGTATGGACCAGCAGGACCTCCCGCCTCCTTGCCGCAGAATTTCGCTGTGACATTCTTGGCCTTGTCCGACGCCATGTATTCGCGCAACCATTTCATACTGCTACGATCTTGGCCTTGACCGTTCACCAAACCGGTATTTGCTCTCCAAGTAGCGCCATTCACAAATCCCCATATTGTGATTCCCGCAACGAAATCAGCCTCCCACATCGCAGGGAAGGAACCTTGCATGATGGTTAATTGGGTGTTGTCGTTGGATTGGTTGATGTCATATTCAGTGATGTAACACTGCAATTCCCTGCCTCCTTTTTGAGTGATTTGGTTGTGTATGTCCCTCAAATTGTCTTCGAAGCCGGACATGTTACCACGCGCATTATAATAGTCGTCCAAATCGTGGGTCTGGTGTCCGTAGGCATCAATCGGAGCTCCTTGTTTTACCAATGTTGAAACGAGGTCTATAAAATCATTTTTCTGGTGGGTTAAAGTGTTGTAGTCGTTGTAAATTAATATGGTATTAGGGAAGTACTTACGAGCCAATTTAAACGCTTCGGTAATCCACTTGTAATCTCTTGGTTGACTTCCTGGAGACATTGCATTAGCCAAGTTATTCTTAAACGTCTTAGCTTGTCCGTTGTTATCATTCTCTGCATGACCAATGATAGCCTCATTGACAACGTCCATCACTGTCAAGTCAGGATATTTTTTTGAGACAGCCTCGAACCAGATGTCAATCTGTTTTTTCAATCTGTCGCCGGTGAAGTTCGCCAAATAGGATGGATATTGGGAAGTCCAAAGCAAACAGTGGAACTTAAACTGGACGCCGTTTTCTTTACACCATTGATATTCGCTATCCGCCGATCTCCAGTTCCAAGAGGACAACGCATCTTCTACAGTCTGTACCTCCTTGTTGGCGATAGATCCCCACTTTGTTTCGTTTTCAGGGGTCATTTGGTCCCATAAGTTCTCATATTTCAAGTTGCCGACGTTAGGTTGAACTTGTCCACGTGTTGTAATGTTTCCCAAAAACTTACATGAGTTTTGGTTTAGTTGCGCGTCGGCTATGCCTATGCCCATGAGCGTAGTCGCAACTAGTGCAATAATTTGTTTTTTCATGATTTTGTATTTTAAATAATGATTTTAAACTATATATATTAAATAATCTAATAGTAAATAGGCGAATTCCGGATAATAAATAGATTATTATCGCATTTAAAATCAGGACGTGATACATTCGTCCGTATATAATATGCCTTGGCAAATTTAGAAAATAGAATTGAATCACCAAAATTTTTTCAATTATCTTAAGTTTGCGTTCTTCGAGTCTTCATGACGCTTTTATTTGATTCCCGTAATCGTAACTGTTCTGTCCATGTTTCCTGGAATGGGACCCTACATCATCCTTTCACACAATTGGTTATGACGCAGGTATATAATATCGGCAGTTTTTTGTACCTTTGCACCCGAAAAAAATGTAAGTATGGCAATAGAGGATTTGATGCAGAATGTCAAGACGCGCCGTTACGTCGTGGAGGAGTCTATGCTGAACATCAACAACACGTTGTTCGGCGGCGAGGCCATGGGGTGGATGGACAAGGTCGGGCATGAGCTCTCCATCGATTTCACCCACCATACGATGTTCACTGCGGCGGCGGATAAAATCAGGTTCCGCAGCGCCGTCCTTCTAGGCGAGACGGTGGAGGTGACCGCCCGTCCGTTGGAGCTCGGTCCCGTGAAGTTGCAGGTTTCGCTTACGGTGGTGGCTGACCCTGACGGTCCGAATAGACGTACCGCTTTGACGGGTATCTATACATTTGTGCAGGTCGACGAGCAGATGCGTCCGCGCAGAATAACCTATATTGAGTGATATGATTGAACGGCCGCCCGGAGTGCCGGGTGTCTTAACATAAAAACGCGACAATGTTAATTAGAATTTATCCTGAGAATCCGAATGAACGTGAAATCGAGAAGGTCGTGCAGTTCCTGCGTGACGGTGGTCTCATTGTCTATCCGACCGACACTATCTATGGTCTAGGTTGCGACATCTTCAACGCGAGGGCGGTGGAGAAGATTTGCCATTATAAGGGAATCGACCCGCGCAAGGCGAACCTCTCCTTTATTTGCTATGACCTGAGCAACATCAGCGAGTATGCCAAGGTGGACAACAATACGTTCAAACTGATGAAGAAGAATCTCCCCGGTCCTTTCACCTTCATCCTGAACGGTAACAGCAACCTCCCTAAAATCTTCCGCAACAAGAAGACGGTGGGTATCAGGGTACCTGATAATAACATCATCCGCGAATTGGTGCGTGGTTTGGGGAACCCGATCCTCTCCACTTCCGTGAAGGATGACGACGACGAGATTTTGGAGTATTTCACGGATCCCGAACTGATCCACGAGCGGTATGAGAACATCGCGGATGTGGTGATCAACGGCGGTTACGGGGCGTTGGATCCTTCGACCGTGGTCGATTGCACGGGCGACGAGCCTGTCATCGTGCGTCAGGGAAAGGGCGAATTGGTCTATTAATGGCATGGTTCTAAGCGTCAATCGTCTCTTTTCGCATTGGGCTTTCGCACCTACGCTGCGTCACCTCTTAATTCTTAATTCATAACTCTTAATTCTCATGTGGGTCCTTTTAGCGCTCTGTTCAGCCCTTTTGTTGGGCGTCTATGATGTATTCAAGAAACGTTCGTTGCGCGACAATGCGGTGATTCCGGTGCTGGCTCTCTCCATCTTCATCTCCGCGGTTATTTTCCTCTTCTTTTTGGTTCCTTCCCGGGTGGCGCCCGAGTGGATGTCTGGTTCCAGCTTCTACGTCCCTGAGATGGACGTTCACACCCACCTTTGCATCTTCCTGAAGTCCGCCTTGGTTTTGGGTTCATGGATTTCCGCCTATTTCGGCATGAAGAATGTGCCGATTACGATATTCTCGCCTATCCGCGCCACGCAGCCTGTCTGGACGGTCATAGGCGCTTTCTTCATCTTCTCCGAGCGTCTGACGCCCCTACAACTGACGGGCGTCGTGGTGACGATCACCTCGTTCTACCTCTTCTCCCTTGTGGGGCTCAAGGAGGGAATCTCGTGGAAAAAGAACAAATGGATTTGGCTGATTATCCTCGCCACGCTTTTGGGGGCGGCGAGCGGACTCTACGACAAGCACCTGATGCGCTCTTTCGACAGGGTCGGGGTGCAGGTTTTCAGCACGATGTACCAAGCTTTGCTGATGCTGGTGGTGCTCTTCGCCTTGTGGTATCCGCGCCGCAAGCATACCACGCCTTTCGAGTGGCGTTGGAGTATCGTGGGTATCTCCGTCTTCCTGATTTTGGCGGACTACGTCTATTTCTGGGCGCTTTCTTCCGACGGTTCCATGATATCCATCGTCTCGACAATTCGTCGGTCGGGAGCGGTGGTGCCGTTCATGTATGGCGCCTTGTTTCTCGGTGAGAAGAATTTGAAGATCAAGGGTCTGTTGCTCTTAGGCATTCTGTGTGGCGTTTGTCTGCTGACGGTCGGGGCGTTGCGGTGAGATGGGTAGTGTGGCTTGTATCATTTGAATTATATCAAACGTCCGAAAGCCAAGAGATAATCCATTGTGATTATTGGTTGATGTCGACTGGCGGCGATGGGTGTAATGTCGTCGTTTGAAAAATTTTGTGTAAAAAAAATTTACATTTCTAAAAAAAAGTATATATTTACAATAGGATATGATGTTTACAACACAATTTTAGTATATGTGTAGTGGTATGATATTAAATTAATTAACAAAATAATAGCTTATGAAAACGAAGTTTAATTTTTGTCTTGCCTTATCCCTACTCTTTTGGGGTGAGGTGTTGGCCGATGATGTGGTAATTAATGACGCATTTTCTGATGTGGATTTTCAAAACTATGTCTCTCAATCTTTTGACAAGGATAAGGATGGAGTTTTGTCGGCGGAGGAATGCGCTGGTGTTTATAAAATTAGTGTAAAAAATGTGTTGCAGGGAGCAACCATAGATGGACTAGAAAACTTCCCGAATTTGGAGTCGCTGGATTGTTCAGGAAATTATTTAGATGAAGTGGACTTTAGTAAAAATCCTTCTTTCCATTATTTGTGTTGTAATGAAAATTATTTTGGAACTCTGGATTTAAGTTCAGCTCCGTTGTTAGAAACATTGATTTTTTGTGGCGGGTCGGCTTCCACCATTGATTTGCGTAACAATCCGAATGTGACCAATGTGTGTCTTAATTTTTCCTCTGCGCGGAACATACTTTTCGGATCTGATTCTAAGTTAGTTGATTTGGAATGTGATAATGCGATTGTGAATAGTCTTGATGTGAGTGGATGTAGTCAGTTGGAAATGGTGGATCTTGATTATTGTTTGAATTTGACAAAGTTGGATTTGAGTCATAATCCGAAACTGAAAAAATTGTATTGCGTTAACAATCAGTTGACCACTCTTAATTTGAGTAACAATCCCGAACTTGAAATATTATCTTGTTCAAATGAGATGACTGATATGGGATATCTTAATAAGTTTACAAATCTGGACTTGAGTCATAATCCGAACTTGAAGAAATTGTATTGCAATGAAACTCAATTGGAAAGCATAGATTTAAGCAATAATTCCTTACTTGAAGTATTAGAGTGCAAGGGTAATATGCTTACGAGTTTGAATTTGAGCCATTGCCCGAAATTGACGAACTTGAACTGCTCTGACAATCATTTATCAAGTTTGTACTTGAATCCATCCGCCATGTTGAAAACGTTGAAATGTGATAATAATAGTTATGATGTCGAATCGGATGGAAACGGTCAGATTGATGTCACGACTCTTCCCGATAGTTTCGATGTGACAAAAGTCTCCAATCTGGAAGGCGCTACTTTGGAGGGTAATTTGCTGACGGTTAACCCTCAATCAAAAATCATAACTTATGATTATGCGGCAGGCTGGAAAAAGGCTACGTTTAAATTAAATGTTAGTCCTGCTGAGATAGATTTAACAAATGTGATGGATGTCGAAGAATTTTCTTATTCCATCCAGAATGTTGACGGAGCCATCGTTATCGAAAACGCCGAGAATCATTATGCCGAAGTATTCTCCGTTGATGGAAGAATGGTTTTTGCGGATTATCTGACGGATGTGAGACAATCCATTTCGGTTGCCGACGGATGTTATCTGGTGAAAATCGGAGAGGTGACTACGAAGGTAATCGTAAGATGACATGTTTTAGGTGTGGTTGAAAGGTATTCGTTTCCTATAACGCGTGCTTTGGTTGTTGATGAATCTGAATGTAAAAATGGCACCGTAATTGTTATGATTGCGGTGCCTAAACATTGTCAAATGATACGATTAGTGTTGTTAGCGAATCATGCTTTTAGGAAAGCTTTGCACTTTTTTTGGGGGATGCCTTTATCTTCTTGAACCCATTCAACCTCACTGCTCGCATCGTCTTTCCTGCTCGAGTCAAAAATCTGTCTGACAAAATCTTTAAAATCATCACATGACAGTTTATGGGAACCCCCTGAAACAATTCAGCCGCGGATTCTGACAAATAAAAAAGAAGCCCTGCATGAATTTGCGGGGCTTCTTTGAGATTTTATGGCCGCAAGATCACTTGACAATCAATTTATGGGTTGACGAACCAGCAGTGTCTGCAACGACGACGGCATAGATACCGGCAGGCAAGTTCAAAGCGAATCGGTTTTCCTTGCCGGCCTTAACATCTTGTGTATAAACGCAAGCGCCTTGAGCGTTAAGTACCTTAACCTTTGAATCCAAGGTGACAGTCATGTCGAATGAACCATTCTCTGAAGGATTTGGCCACAAAGAGACTTTATTGTTCCCGATTAGTTCAAGGCCGGTTTTGTTATTGGGGTTCCCCTTGATCTTAAATGATCCCAATCCAGAGGAAGTGGTCATAAATGCAAAAGCAATAGTATGAGTTCCAGCCTTATCAAAATGGATACGATAGTTAATGCTTGGATTATATTCTGAAGTAGGTTTTACCCAACCCCATTTGTGATTATCTGAATTCGCTCCATCACTTACTGTGCCACCACCTTTGCAAGGCGTCAGATACAATGCTTGGAATGGTGTAGGTTCTCCATTTTCAGTCACCAATCCGGGCTTACCATCTACAGCGATAGCGAAAGTATAAGGATCTAAATAATAGCAGGAATACAATTCAAATTCGTAATCGCCAGCGATTTTGACATCAATTGTGTATTTTACCCACTCGCCATTTCCAATATAATCTAAAGATTTGTAAACCGGATCAGTAGATGTTTCATCTGTGTAACCCATGTCAACATA